>CAMSZT010000025.1 GCA_947066815.1 uncultured Lachnotalea sp. | reverse complement strand
AAATCCACCAAACCTCCTATCGTCTGCTTTTGGAGATGTTCCGCTCACTCCCTTCTATAGTAAACGACAAAAATATTTGCCGTTTACTATAGACCCTCCGGAGGAGGCGCACGATTTTTGTAAGGTAGATTCTGCGCTTATGCGCAGCAAAAATCGGCGCAGCAGACGCCATAAAGAAAAGATTTATGTCGTCTGCTATAAGTATGTTCCCACAACCACAGCCGCAGCCCCATCATGCACTCGTTCGCTTTCAGATGTTCTCTGCTCCTCCTCCGAGGGCGGCCTCCTCGACGCGGCTCAGCCCCGCCCAGAGCGCCGGGCATCGGTGTCATCCGGCGGGCACGGCCCGCCGAGTACGCGGCGACCCCGCCCTTCCATCTGCTCACAGGAGCCTCCGGCCGTTCTTTTCACAGTCTCTGTTGCGGGAAACGGCCATGCATGCCTCAGGCAGACGATAGGAGGTTTGGCGGATTTTGCGAGCATAGCGCAGGCAATTTCAGCCGACCCGGGTTGATGGAGGTGAAATTGCCTGCCATAAGCGGCGGAGCAAAATCAGTCAAACCGAACGTGTCTGCGGAGGCATGCATGGCCGTTTTCCGGCCCCACAACCTGCGGAAAAGAACGGCCGGAGGCTCCGTCACTCCACCACTCACTCACCCCTGCATCACCATCACCAGCGCCGGCACAAACTGCTTCTTCCTGGACACCACGCCGGGCAGCGCCACCGAAAACTCGGAAACGGCGCATCCCGGGAACGCCTGCTCCAGAAGCTGCACCCCGCCCGTCCCGTCGCAGAGCACCTCCGTGGACTCGTCCAGGATGCTTGTCAGCATAAAAAACAGCATATCCACCTTGTGCTTACTCTTCATCTTCTCGATGTAAGGCAGCATCCGCCCTTTTAACTCCACAAACTCCGTCACGTCCATGGAGCTCAGCTGGGAGATCCCCACCGTAACGCCGTCAATGTCGAAGACCTTGTAATCCTGGTAGAAGATCTCTTTCTCCGACTTTTTCTTCAGATTGCTCCCGGCGGCGAACATCTCCCTGGCAAACTGCTTCGTGTCGATACCGGCCAGCTTCGCCAAAGCTTCCGCCGCCGCCCGGTCCGCCTCGGTACAGGTGGGCGAACGGTAAAGGAGGGTGTCCGAAACGATGGCGCTGCAGAGAAGCCCGGCTACCTCCGGCCCGATCTCCACGCCGGCCTCGCCGTACATCTGGTATACGATGGTCCCCGTGCAGCCGAGGGGCTGATTGCGGAAGAACACGGGCCCGACAGTCTCCAGGCTCCCCAGCCGGTGGTGATCGATGATCTCCAGGATCTCGGCGCTCTCGATGCCGGACACTGCCTGGGATCTCTCATTGTGGTCCACCAGGATCACCTCCTTGCGCTTCATGCCCAGCAGGTTCCGCCTGGAGATCATCCCCTGATAGCGGCCGTCCCGGTCCAGGATCGGGAAATCCCGGTGTCTCTTGCTGGCCATGATGTCCTTGATGTCGTCCGTGTAATCCTCCAGATCGAAGCTGATGATCTGCTTCGTCGTCATGAAATACCCGATGGGCATGCTCTGGTTGATCAGCCTGGAGGCCGTGAAGGTGTCAAAGGGCGTGGAGATCACCGTACAGCCGTGGTCCTCCGCCAGCTTCTTGATGGTCACGGACACGGGAGCGCCGTCGCAGACCACGATGCAGCCCGCGTTCATCTCGATGGCGCAGAGCTGGGACTCGTAGCGGTTCCCCAGAATCACCAGGTCGTGCTCCTCGATGTAGGACTCCATCAGGTCCGGGTTGGCTGCCGCCACCAGCACCTTCCCCCGGTCGAAATAATCCTGTTCGTCGCCGACCGCCACGACTCCCTCCAGGGTCTCCTTGATATTGACAAACTGGGTGCAGGCCGCCGACAAAACAGCGCTGTCGTAGACATTCATGTAGGAATTGGCGATGTCGCCGATGGTGATCAGCCCCTCCAGCCGGCTGTCCTTCGTAATAGGGAGAGTCACCACCCCCAGTTCCTTCATGAGCGACCAGGCTTTTTTCAGGGAGATATTGGAGCGGACCCCCTTCGTCTTCCGGATCTCAATATCCTTCACCTGGGTCCTGACGTCTTTAATTAGATCCGGCGCCGGAATATGGAACTTATCCAATATATACTGGGTCTCCGGGTTGACCGCCCCCGCCCGGCAGGGCCTGTGCTCCCTTCCGGATAATGCCTGCCTAAGCCTTGCGTAGGCGATGGCCGAGCAGATCGAATCCGTATCCGGATTTCTGTGCCCCACCACAATGACTGCCCCTCTTGCCTCTTCCATGCGTTACCTTCCTCCTCCGATTTATAGCGTCTGCAATATTTACAATTTATTCATGATTTGTTCATATTTTATTCATAAATGATTGTTATCCTATTTATACAAAAAAGTTACATTTTAAATCGGTTTTTCGTCAAAATGCATATAGATTTTTCATAATTATCCCGGGGTTTTTGCCCCGGGAACTCCTCGTTTTTGGAGGAGTTTTCTTTTTTTGAACAATCTGCACAGACGAGCGGTCAGGCCGCCTATGCCCACTCGGGGCCGTTCTTTGATACGGCATGTTTTTCCGGGTTCTTTCACGATCCGGCAGTTGCCGACGCATTTTCCGGATATTTCGTAATTGCCAAAAAAGGCGCTCAAGCTTCCGTTCGAGCGCCTTTTTATTTCTTCTCTATATGATCATCGCCCTTCCTTGCGGAAAGCGGCGTCTGGTACTTTTTAAATGCGGGATATTGGCACAGCTCCCGCTGCTGCTCTTACGCTTCGCCGTCGTACATGAACATCACAAGCTTCTGTACATCCTCCGGCTCATGGGCGATCAGTTCCATCTCCCCGATGGTCTTGTCGGCAAATACATTGGCCAGAGCAACGTACTGCGTCAGCTTGGATTTCAGGTTCAGCCTGTCGCCTTCGGCAGTTACCAGCTCAACTCTGCCCCTGCACTCGTCGATCACCTTGAAAAGCTTATCAACATCTTTGACATTCTTGACTTTCATAACTGAAATCTCCTTTCTGTTTTTAACATAACTTCCTTATGTTGGCTACATCATAACACTCCTTTTTCCGTTTGTAAATAGGTCTTTCTATTTTCTACCATTCGACCAGAAGTCCTCCAAAAGGAGCGGGAGTTTTTCGTAATTTATCACATGAAAGTCCGCCCATTCCCTGGGAAACAATCGTCGATATTCACCAGAAAGAAACCGGTCGTCCAGCAAAAGAATGACTCCCTCATCCGTGTCCGTGCGGATCACTCGGCCCGCCGCCTGCAAAACCTTGTTCATCCCGGGGTAGCGGTAAGCATAGGCAAAGCCGTCTTTTCCCTGCTTTTCATACCACCCCTTTAAGATCTCCCGCTCTGTGCAGATCCCCGGAAGGCCCGTCCCCACCACCAGGACGCCGATGAGCCGTTCCCCCGCAAGATCGATCCCCTCGGAGAAAATACCGCCCATGACACAGAAGGCCGCCAGGGAGTTTTCCCGCTCCTTCTCAAATTCCGCCAGAAACCCCTCCCGGTCCGCCTCCGTCATCCGGACAGACTGGACGAGGATCTCCGGGCCGTCCAAAAGCCCTCTCGCGAGGGCTGCCTGACGGATCTCTTCCATATAAGAATAGGAAGGAAAGTAGATCAGATAATTGCCCTTTTTTCCGGAGACCGCCGTCAGGATATAGTCCACGACCCGCTCATATTCCCGGCTGTTCCTCCGTTTATAGCGGCTGCTCACGTCCTTCGCCGCGGCCAGGAGCCGTTTTGCCGGGTCAAAGGGCGACGGCGCGCAGACCGCGTCTTCCTCCGCATTCCCGCACAAAATCTCCTTATAATAACGGATGGGAAGGAAGGTGGCCGAGAAGAACACGGTACTGTTTCCCTTGCTCAGACAGGCGGAAAGATTCTCCGCCGGACTCACACAGTAGAGCCTCAGAAGAAAGGACTGCCCGCTCACCGGCTCCGTGTAAATACAGTAGGAACTGCTCAGCCGCTCATACATGTTCAGGAAATGGCGGACCGCCAGATAAAAGCTTCCGAAATCTTCGTTCTGGTCCAGCACCCGAAACTCCTCCAGGAATTTCTCCATCTCTCCGTAAGCGCCTGTGAGGGCCAGGGCAAAGGCATCCACCGAATCCCGCACCAGCGCCCCGTCGCTCTCCCGCTTCATTTCCAGAAGCATCTTGTTGCAGGAGGAAAGCCGCCTGGCAAGCTTCGGGCTGTAGGGCTTCACCAGGGCTCTGGCCCTCAGGAAGTCCTCCTTATAGAGCGATGCGCTGTACATTTCCCTGGCCCGCTCCACCAGATTGTGGGCTTCGTCCACAAGAAACAGATACTCTCCCTCATTTCCCTCCGCAAAATACCGTTTCAGCTGCACATTGGGATCGAACACATAATTGTAATCGCAGATGACCACATCCAGCCAGTCGCTCAGATCCAAAGAAAACTCGTGGGGACAGACCCGGTACCGCTCACACCAGGCGAGAATGCTCTCCCGGCCGGCCGCCTCCTCCCGGTGGATATAATCGAACACCGCCTCATTGACCCGGTCAAAATGGCCTTTGGCATAGGGACAGGCCTCCGGATTGCATTCCGGCCGCTTCCCCTCCTCCGCCATGGGACAGAGCTTTTCCTTCGCCGTCAGGGTGACGGAGGACGCATACAGGCCCTTTCCCCGCAGGATCTCCAGCGCCTCCTCGGCCGCCGTCCTGGTGATGGTCTTCGCCGTCAGGTAAAAGATCTTGTCCCCGAGGCCCTCCCCCACGGCTTTGACCGCGGGAAACAGAACGGACATGGTCTTCCCGATGCCGGTGGGCGCCTGGATGAACAGGGTCTTCTTCTGTTCCATGGCCCGGTAGGCCGCCACCGCAAGGCCCCTCTGCCCCGGCCGGTAAGGGAAGGGGAAGGAGAGTTCCCGGATGGAGGCATTCCTCCGCATCCTGTGATGATAGAGAAACATCCCCCAGGCCGCATATTCTTCCAGCAGGCGGGACACGAAGCAGCGGATCTCCTCCGGGGCGAGCCGTTCCTCAAAGCGGCGGATCTCTTCGCTCTCCAGATGGCAGTAGGTGAGCTGGATCCCCACGAGGGGAGGATCTCCCCGCTTCCCGGAAGCCGCCCCTGATCTTTCCGTTTTTCTATCTGTCTCCGCCTCTTCTCCAGGCTCCTGCTCCGCCCCCTCTCCCGATCCCGGATCCCAGCGCCCGGTATCCAGCGCCATGCAAGCGTAGCACATAGCCTGGGCCCGGTGGACGGGAAGGGGCTCCGGGAGGGCTTCGATGTCCCAGTAGACTCCCTTGATCTCGTCCACCGTCGGGACCCCATCCCGGACAAAGATCCCGTCGGCCCGGCCCTCCAGGGAGATCACCAGCTCCTCCGCCTCGTAGTCGGCTTTCAGAGAAACCTCCGCTTCATACCCTGCCCCCATGCGTCCCTGGATCTTCCGGTGGATCCTGGCCCCGGCCGCCATGGCCTCCGTCTCCTTCTTCCCCTTTCTGCGGCTGTCGATATCGCCGCTCCGAAGGAGAAATTCCACCAGATTCCTCACGGAAATCCGGATCCTGTTTTCTGTAAGCTTTGCCACGATGTCTCCCCTTTTCTGTCCCGTCCTCCCGCCGGACGGACCACGGAAAAACAGGCTGCCGCCTGTCTTGGCAGCAGCCTGTTTTCAATCTCGTTTTGTTTCGTCTTTTGAGTCCGTCCGGGTCAGCAGCTTGCAAACCGATCCAGCACATCCTCCAGCGTCGTATCCACCCCACTGTACTGCACGGTCCAGGGCTGGCTTAAGTCTAAGCTCATGACGCCCAGGATGGATTTGGCGTCTACCACCATCCTGTTATAGTACACATCAACGTCAAAGCTACATCTGCTCGCTGTGGATACCAGTGTCTTTGCATCTTCAACTCTTGATACTTTGATCTGTCTCTTTTTCATTTTCAACACCCCTTCAGAATAAAATAAAACTGTCTTTAAACTGTCACCTGATGTTGGAAAATGTTATATCATCCCTTCCTGGAATTGTCAAGGCGGTTTATGCATTTTCGTGCATATTACCAAAAGACGCCCCTCCCCTCCACAGATGTAAACGGGCCTTCATGTGCAAAATGCCGATATGACCGAACCCCCCTATTCTGTCTCCGGAATGCTGTGTACCACCCAGTCGATCCATCTCTCCATCACGATATCGTAACAGCCGTCCATCTCCCCGTCGGAGGACACGGCTGCCCGGATCTGTACGGAATTGCGGATGGACAGTCTGGTCATCCTTGTATTGTAGCGGCGGCAGGCCTCCACCAGGATCTTTACAAATTCCGGATACACTCCCCCGATGACAATGTATGCCGGATTGATGATCCATGACACCGCATACAGGGCTTTTGCGATCTGCCCGGTCGCCCGGCCGATCCGCTCTGTCACGCAGGCATCTCCGTCCTTATACCGTAGGAGCGCCTCATAGAAGCTGATCCGTTCCCCGCACTGGTCGTAAATATCGTCCAGGATGGCCGGGATGGAGATGACTGATTCCAGGGTCCTCTCCTCCCCGCCGGCCTCCACGATCATCTGCCCGATCTCCCCCGCCACCAGGTCATGGCCGCTCTGCCAGTTCCCGCCGTTGACGCAGGCCCCACCGACGCCGTATCCCACATAGAAATAAAACAGGCTCCCTTTGAACCCCTCCAGCCGGTTATACTCTGCCTGGGCCGCCGCAAACACGTCGTGGACCACCGATACATTCTCCAGGCCGAAGGCTTCCCGGAACAGCTGCTTCAGATGAAGGTCCTTAAATTCCGGGATCAGGTCGTAATTGACCAGATCCTGCTCCTCATAGTAGGCGCTGGGCACGGAAAGGCAGATCCCCACGCAGGTAAGCCCGGTCCTTTCCAGGTCCTGCCGGAGGCTCTCCTGCAGCTGCAGCAGATTTTCGTGATAGCTGTACTGCTCTTTCAGGATCAGCTGTCTTTTTTCCAGGATATTCCTCTTAAAATCCATGATCTGGTAAGAAAAATATTCCCGGGAGGTCAGGCTCACACAGGCAATCGTCCCGTACTGCTCCGCCATCCGCAGGACCTTCGGCCGGCGGCCGACCCCGGAGGGCACCTCCTGTTCCTCCACGATCCCGAAGGCCAAAAATTCGGAAACGATCTTTTTCACCGTCATAATGCTGATGCCGTTTTCCGAAGCGAGCTCGTCCCGGCGCATGTCATACCCGCGGTCCAGGATAGAACATATGATATTTTTTCTGTTTGCCTCTCTGACATTCCGCAGAGTCAGACCCTCATTCACCATTCCTCACCACGATCCGTTTTCTTTTTTATGACCAGCTTCATCCCTCAGTATAGCAAAATTTTCCAAAGGATTCAATGAAATCAGAACTTCCCGCCCAATGCCGCCGCGTCCGCCGCCACCGTCACCCGCGGATGGAGGAGGAGGATGGTAACCGGGATCTGCGGCGTGACCCCCCCTCCCATGAGGGCCTGCAGCGCTTTCGCCTTTTTCCCGCCGCTCACCACCAGGAGGATCCGTCTTGCCCGCATGATCGTCCGGATCCCCATGGTCAGAGCATAGCGGGGTACCTCCTCCGGCGAGCCGAAAAAGCGGCTGTTGGCCGCCCTCGTCTCCGGGGACAGACAGACCTTATGGGTATCACACACAAATGCCGGCCCCGGCTCATTGAACCCGATGTGCCCGTTCTCCCCGAGCCCGAGAAGCTGCAGGTCGATGCCGCCCAGGACCCGGATCTGCTCCTCGTATCTCCTGCACTCCTCCTCCGCGTCCGGACACAGCCCGTCCGGGATCAGCCGGTTCTCCCTGCCGATCTCCAGAGGCTCCCAGACGTATTCCTTCATATAATAATGATAGGACCGGGGGTCTCCCCCGGAAAGCCCCAGATATTCATCCAGATTGACGGTCCGGACCCGGGAGAGATCCGGCTTTTTTTCTGCCAGGTACCGGTAGATTCCCCTGGGGGTGCCCCCCGTCGCCAGTCCCAGGACACTGTCCCTTTTTTCTTCCACCTGCCGGAGGATCTGCTCTCCGGCGATTCGTCCAAGCTCCTCATAGTTTTCCGCCCGAATGATCTCTACCATATCCTCTCCTTTGCCAGAAATACACTGACCGCCCCCAGCATGCCCGCGTGATTGCACCGCTCTGCCATGACGATCGACACCTCATCCGCAAACTGTTCCGGCACCATCTGCCTGACCCTGTTTTCAAGCTTCGGGAGCAGGAGCTCCTTCTCATTGGAGATCCCTCCTCCGATGATGACCTTTTCCAGGTCCATCATCAGAAAGATATTGGCGATGAACCGGGCGGACTGCTCTGTCCAGTCCTCCAGTACTGCCTCACATACGGCATCCCCGGCTCTTACCCGCCGGAAAAAATCCACGCCGTCGATCCGCGGGATGCCGAGCCTCCCCGCCGCGTTCTTCATCAGATGCCCCGTGGAGACCTTTTTTTCCAGATAATCGTCCTTCCCCCGGTAATCCAGGTACCCGATCTCCCCTGCCCGGAAATGGACTCCCTCCACCAGTTTGGAATCCAGGACAAAGGCGCCCCCCAGTCCGGTGCCGAAGGTAATGCAGCAGAAATTCCGGCAGCCCTTCGCCGCCCCCAGCCACCACTCCCCGAGAGCGGCCGCCTTCACATCATTGTTGATGTAGACCGGTATCTCCCCGTAGCGCTGTCTTAAGAGCTCTCCCAGGTTCATCCCCGTGAGGAAGGGAAGGTTTTCCGTGGCCCCGACGATGCAGCCGCTGTCCCTGTCCAGAATGCCGAGGCTGCAGATGCCGAAGCCCCGGATCCGCTCGTCCACCGCCCTGTCGGTCACCCGGAACAGCTCCTCCAGAAAGGCTTCCTTTGCCATGTGCCGGCCCGTGGGGAAATGGCCCTGGTCCCTCATCCGTCCGTCTTCTCCGATGAGCGCGTATTTCGCGCTCGTTCCTCCTATATCGATTCCAAGGCATTCTCTCTTTTCCATTTTGTTCCTCGTCTCTGCCGTATCGGCCGTGATATCTCACTCTCCCCGAAGGCATTTCTCCAGGGATATCTCCATGATAGAAACTGCCCTGTCCACATCCTCCCTCCCTGTGATGAGCGGCGGGTGCAGGACGATCACCGCGTTCTCCAGATTCCTCCTGCTCTCAAGCTCCGTGATCAGCCCGTTTTTCAGCATCTGCTGAAACAGCCGCTCTCCCAGGTCATGGTCCGCCTCTTTGGTCTCCCGGTCCCGGACAAGCTCGATTCCCTGCAGGAGCCCTCTGCCCCGCACGTCGCCGACACACGCGTACCGGTCCCTGAGCCCTTCCAGCTTCCGATGGAGATAAGCCCCCGTATCTTTGGCGTTTTTTACCAGGCCGTCCCGCTCGATGATGGCAAGGTTTGCCTCCGCAGCCGCGCACATGAGGGGATAGCAGGAATGGGTATGCCCGTGGAGCAAAAGCCCCTCCGCAGCCCTCCCGATCTCCTCCGTCACGAGCACTGCCGAGCCGGGGATATACCCTCCCGTCAGTGCCTTCCCCGTGACCAGGATATCCGGCGTCACGCCCTCCTCTTCACAGGCAAACATGGTCCCGGTCTGCCCGATCCCGGTCACCACCTCGTCCAGGATCAGGAATGCGCCGTATTTGTCACAGAGTTCTCTCACGCCCTTTAAAAATCCCTTCGGCGGCACGATCACTCCTCCTGCCGCGAAGATCGGTTCCAGGATGACGGCCGCCACCTTGTCTCCGCCCTCATGGAGGATGGTCTGCTCCAGGTAGCGCAGGCACCAGTTCCCGCAGGCTCCCTCGCTGCCCCCGAAATCGCACCGGTAGCAGTAGGGCGGCGAGCTGTGCACAAAGCCCCTGGGCAGCAGCTCGGAGATGCCGGAATCCTCCTGGATGGTCTCTGCCTTTCCCGTGGCGGCCGCGGAGGCTGCCGTGGAACCGTGGAACCCTCTCCGGAAGGATATGATCCGCCCGCCGCCCTTCCCGTATTTCGCCAGCTTGAGGGCCAGCTCATTGGCGTCTGAGCCGGTACAGCCAAAGATCGCCCGCGAAAGCCCCTTTGGTGCTGCCCGAAGGAGCCGGTCCGCCAGCCTCGTCTGCTCCTCCGTCAGGAACATGGTCGTGACAGAGACCAGCTTCCGCAGCTGGGCCGAGACCGCCTCGTTCAGCTCCTCATTGCAGTGGCCCAGGCTGCAGGAGGAAAACTGGGCTGAAAAATCCAGGTATCCCTTTCCGTCCGTGTCATACAGGTACATCCCCTTCCCCCGCGCAAATGCCAGGGGGGAGGGCCCGTAGATCGGAAGCATCCGCTTCCGGCTTTTCTCCACGATCTCTTTTCCGTTCATGTCTCTCCTCCCTCCCCCCTCTATACACAGGTATAACCGCCGTCGATCACCATGTCGCAGCCTGTGGTAAAGCCGGAGGAATCACTGAACAGATACAGGAATGCCCCCGCCAGCTCGTCCGGCGTCCCCATCCTTCCCAGAGGGATGCTCTCCACCCACTGCCGGATCCACTCCGGATCCTCCTTGTTCACCATATCCGTGAAGATATAGCCGGGGCTCACGGAATTGACCCGGATCCCGTACTCCATCCACTCGATCGCCAGGGTCTTGGTCAACATCAGGAGCCCGGCCTTGGACGCGTTATAGGCCGCCTCCTTCTGGGGCCTCGTCACGATCAGGTGGGAATTGGAGACCAGGTTGACGATGGCGCCCTTCTTCCCCTGCCGGATCAGTCTTTTCGCAAATTCCCGGCAGCAGTAAAAGGCCCCGTTCAAGTTCACATCGATCACATTTTTGAACTCCTCATCCTCCACCTCCAGGGCCGGCTTTAACAGCGTGATCCCGGCGTCGTTGAGCAGCCGGTCCGGCGTCCCCAGAAGCTCCTCGCACCGGTCAAACATGGCCCTTACCTGAGAAGAATCCCTCACGTCGCAGCCGATTCCCGCCGTCCTCACGCCGAACTGCTCCCGGATCTCCTCTGCCACGGCTTTCGCCGTCTCTTCCCTGGTCCCCACGACAGCCACATCCGCCCCGGCCGCCGCGATGGAATCCGCCAGTCCTCTGCCGATCCCCCTCGTGGAACCCGTGATCAGCACAATGTGTTCCTTCAATGAAAATACCTCGTCATATCTTATCATGGATCATTCTCCTTTCTATTTTGTATCTCTCTCAGGTAATTGCGAGACATGAAATTGCAGAGCAGATTCTGACGACTGCGTCCATCCAAAGCCTGCAGCGCCAAACATTCCAATGAGCCCATAAGCGCAGAAAACCGGAGGGCATGGGCCCTCCGGTTTTCCATGGTCTCATCTCCATGGCGCAGAGGGCTTTTCCTGGAAGCAGTCGTCAGAATCTTTCCCATATTTTATGATCTCGCAATTCCATTTCTCTTTTTTATCCCCCTGAAGCCGCCTCACTCCGCGGCCGCCGTCCCATAGTTCTGGCGCAGTGCCTGGAACTGCATCAAAAGCACTGCAAGGAGGAGCGCAAGGCCGTTGATCACATACTGCCAGGAGGAACCGAGGGTCCCCTCCAGGTTGATCATGTTCCCGATGCAGCCCATGATCAGGGTGCCGACCACCGTGCCGGCCGCAGTCCCGACGCCCCCCGACATGGCCGTCCCGCCCAGCACCACCGCCGCGATGGCGTTCATCTCCCATCCGTTTCCGGCCAAGGGATAGGCTGCCCCGGTCCTGGAGCACATCATGAGCCCGGAAAGCCCGGATAAGAAGCCGCTCATGGTATAGGTGAGGATCTGGGTCCCCGCCGCGTTTAAGCCCATCATCCTCGCTGCCTCCGCATTTCCTCCGACCGCGTAGATGTTCCTCCCCAGCCTGGAATACTTGAGGAGCAGGCAGGCCAGCACGACCACCGCCGCAAAGATCAGCACCAGGACCGGGATCCCAGACACCTCCGCCCCCGACATATCGTAAAACCACCCCGCCGACTCCCGGTCTAGCTGCAGGGGCCGCTCGTTGGTCATGATGTGTACGGCCCCCCGGAGGGCCATCATCATACAGAGGGTCGCGACAAAGGGCGGGACGTTGCATTTGGCGATAAAGATCCCGTTGACGGCCCCCGCGAGCGCCGAGAGGAGGAGGGCAAGCAGGACCCCCAGATAAATATTTTTGGAGCTCAGCATGGCGGCCGCCGCCCCGGACAGCGCAAACACGGAGCCCACAGACAGATCCGTCCCTCCCGTCAGGATCACAAAGGTCATACCGACCGCCATGGTCCCCAGCATGCTGGACTGGCGCAGGATATTCCGGATATTCCCCGCCGTCAGGAAGGTATCAAAGCGGAGGATCCCGAACAGGAGCAGGACCACAAGGACCACCGCCGCACTGTTCCTGCAAAGAAGGTCGATCACCTGCTTCGGCAGATTGTTTTCTTTTTTCATGACAGCCTCCTCCTATCGTCTCAGACTTTCCCGGCGCTGCGCGATCACGGCCGCCAGGATCAAGGCGGCTTTTACGATATACGCGTACTGGGCAGAGATATTGTTCATGTTGGCTGTCATCACGATCAGCTGCATGACAAAGGCCGCGAAGACGGTCCCGGAAAGATTGATCTTTCCGCCCGACATCGGCGTTCCTCCCAGCACCACCGCCGCGATGGCGTCCAGCTCCACATGGAGTCCCAGGGTATTGGGATCGGAGGCCCCCACCCGGGCGATCTCAAAGATCCCGGCCGCGCCGGCCAACAGGGAGCACATCCCATAGACAAAAATGGTCGTCCCGATGATCGGGACCCCGGACAGGCGGGCGCCCTCTCTGTTGTCCCCGGCTGCCTGGATATACCGTCCGACGGTGCTCTTCTTTACGATCACAAACAGGAGCCCGATGAAGACCGGGATGATCAGAAGCTGGACAGGCACCTGGTTCCCGATCCGGTAACGGCTCAGGCGGGTAAATGCCTCGTTGGTAAAATTGAGCACCATGGAGTTGTTGGTAAGCTGCGCCAGCCCCCTCGCCATCATATACATGGACAGGGTGACGATAAAGGGCTGGACCTTAAAGACCCCGATGATCACACCGTTGAAGCAGCCCAGCAGAAGGGCCGCCAAAAGCCCGGCGAGGACCGCATATCCGATCCCCTTTTCCAGATTCCCCGCGGTGATCATCGCCGCCACCGGCATCACGGATCCCACGGAGAGGTCGATTCCCCCGCTGGAGATCGCGAGCATCATCCCAAGTGCGGCCACAAGGGTGACAAAGCCCTGGGTCACCAGATTCCACACAATGTTTATGCTGATAAAATTTTTTGTAAAGACCGCGTTTCCAAGGAGCAGCGCCCCGAGGAAACAGGCTGCGCCGTACCGGCTCACAAACTGCAGGACGGTCCGCTTTTCTTTCATCACCGGTCCACCTCCTTCCCGTTCTCCGACGCGGCCGACAGGGAATGGAGGACTGCCTCCTCGGAGATCTCCTCCCCCTCAAGCTCCACGATCTTCCGGCCGTCTCGGATCACAGCGATGCGGTCGCAGTTCCTGACCAGCTCCTCCAGCTCGGAGGAGATGAGCAGGACACCGATCCCCTCCTCTGCCATCTCCCGGATCAGAACCTCGATCTCCGCCTTGGCCCCCACGTCGATCCCTCTCGTCGGCTCGTCCAGGATCAAAAGCTTCGGCTTTGTCGCCATCCATCTGGCCAGGATGACCTTCTGCTGATTCCCTCCCGACAGGTTGCAGATACTCTGCTCCTGGTCCGGCGTTTTCACCCGCAGCTTGCCGGAATAAAACTCCACCTTCTCCCGCTCCATCCGCTTCCTGATCCAGGCTGCCCTGGAAACCTGGGGAAGGATGGCCAGGGACATATTTTCCCGGACGGATAAATGGGGGATGATCCCCTCCGCCTTCCGGTCCTCCGACAGAAAGCCGAGCCCCCTCTTCACCGCCGCTCTGGGAGAGCGGAAGGAGACCTGCTTCCCTTCCATATAGATCCGGCCGGCCTCCATTTTATCCGCGGCAAAGACAGTACGGACGAACTCCGTACGGCCGGCCCCCAAAAGCCCGGCCAGCCCGACCACCTCGCCCTTCCGGACGCTCAGGTCGATTCCGCGGACCCGGACTCCCCTGGTCACTTCCCTTGCCTCAAACAGGGCTTCCCCGGAGATCTCTCTGCGGGCCGCCTTCCGGTTCATCACCTCGCCCGCGTCTCTCCCGATCATCTTTGTGATCAGGTCGTATTTGGTCAGATCCGCCGCCGGAAGGGTTTCTACCAGCCTGCCGTCCCGCAGGATGGTCACCCGGTCACAGATCTCAAAGATCTCGTCCAGGCGGTGGGACACGAAGATCATCCCGATCCCCTGGGCCCGGATCTTATCCATCAGGCCGAACAGGATCTTCACTTCTTTATCGCCTAGGGAGGATGTAGGCTCGTCCATGATGAGGAGCCTGGCCTCCAGAGACACCGCCCTGGCGACCGCCACCATCTGCTGGACGGCCGTGCTGCAGCCCCCGAGACGTTTTTTTACATCCACCTGGATCCCAAGACCCGAGAGGAACTCCTCCGCCTGTTCATAGATCTTTTTCCAGGCGATCCGGCCCCTTGTCACCGGCTGGCGCCCCAGGAAGAGATTCTCCGCGACGCTGAGCTCCGGGATCAGGTTCAGCTCCTGGTAAATGGTGCTGATCCCGGCCTCCTGGGCCTGTGCGGTGTTTCGAAAATCCACTTCTCTCCCGTCAAAGACCATCGTGCCCTCATCTTTTTCGTAAATTCCTGTGAGGATCTTGATCAGCGTTGATTTTCCCGCGCCGTTCTCTCCCATCAATGCGTGGACCTCCCCCTTTTCCACCGTGAAGTCCACCTGGTCCAAAGCCAGTACCCCCGGAAACCGCTTGCTCAGTCCCCGGATCTCCAATAAACGTTGTCCGGTCAATACCGACCCTCCCCTTCTCTCCAAAAAGGAAGACGCCCCTGGCACCAGGAGCGCCTTCCCGTTTCTCTGGCTCCTCAGAATCCGTTCTCCAGCTCTGCCTCCGCGTTGGAGCTGTCGATCACATAATCCTCCAGCTGGATGTAGGTCTCCAGCGTCTCCCCGGCGATGAGCCGCTCGATCGTATCAAATACGATGGTCCCGAACCGGGGCGAGCAGGTCACCACCGCCGTCATCTTCCCGTCGATGATCGCCTGGATGGCCGATTTCTGGCCGTCGATCCCTGCGATCTTGATGTCCTCTCCTGCCTTCAGGTTATTGGCCTCGATGGCTGTGATGGCTCCCTGGGCCATCTCATCGTCATGGGAAAACACCGCGTCGATCTCGTCGCCATAGGTCTGCAGAAAGCTTTCCATGACACTCTGGGCCTTGCTCCTGGAATATTCTCCCGGCTGGGAAGCGATCACCTCGATATCCGGATACTCCTCCATGGCCTTGTCAAAGCCCTCCTGGCGCTCGATGGCGTCGGAGCCGCCGGGCTGTCCCTCGATCACCACAACCTTCCCGTTTCCGTCCAGGGCCTTCGCCAGCGCCTGTCCGCATTCATAGCCCTGGTAGACAAAGTCGGAGGCAATATAGGTCACATAATCCTCCCCGGCTTTCCCGTCGTGGCAGCGGTCGATCAGAATCACCGGGATCCCGGCCTCCTTCGCCTCCTCCAGCCCACGCTCCAGCCCTGTCGTCTCCTTCGGCGCGATGACCAGATAATCCACCTCCTGGGCGATCAGGTCCTCGATGTCGGAAAGCTGCTTGGAGGTCTGGCTCTGGGCGTCGGTGTACACCAGCTCATAGCCCCGTTCCCCGGCCACCGCCTTCATATCCTCTGTCTCAACCACCCGCCAGGCCCCGTTGTTGTCCATCTGGGAAAACCCGACCCGGATCTTCCCCTCCTTCGCCCCTGAACCTTCTTCTTTCTTTTCCGCAGTCTTCGTTTCCGCGGTTTCCTCTCCCGCCTGCGCCTCCGTACCCGCCGCCTTCTCATCCTCTTCCTTCTTTCCGCCGCAGGCCGCCAGACTAAAGAGCATCACCGCCGCCAGGATCCATGCCAATCCCTTCTTCATTGATCGTTCCTCCTTTTTTTATTTTTCGGGCCATTCCCCGTACACCTCCAGGATCATGGCCTTTACTCTCTCGCAGAACTCATCCGTCACCACAAAATCATTGGCGACCGTGAACCATTTTCCGTCCTTCTCCAGGAACTCCTTTTCGTATTTTAATGCCGCAAAGACATCCTCCCAGGTGATCCCCATGGCCTCCGGCCGGATATCCACGCCGGCCCGGTGGATCAGCCTCAGCATCCCCTCCGCGTCATTGTCCTGCATCAGGGAGCCGGTAAAGATCCCCAGGCAGACCGGCTGGCCGTGGATGAATTTTTTCTTTGTCATATATTCCAGTGTGTAGAAAAGGAAATGGTCCGTCCCCTCGATGTGCCTGGGGTTCCACCCGGCGTTGTGGAAGGCGCCCCCGCCCCAGCGGAGTCCCTCCGTCAGTACCCGAATGCCCTTCTCGTTGAGCTCATAGATATCGTCCATGGCCTCCACAATCCGGTCATACACCTCCATGGATCTCGCCGCCAGACTCTCGTCATAGGGCCACTGACTCTCGCACTTTCCCCGGTCCCAGGCATATTTCCAGTCATAGACTGCGTTATGGTAGCAGAGCACATCGCACACCCCGCTCCGGTTCAGGGCCTTCGGCCCCTTCTGGATCACGTCAAAATCGATGTAGACAGCCACCGGCTCCACATATCCCACATACCGCACCGAGCTGTCGAAGCGGATCCCGGCCCGGTGGCCGAATACCGCGTTGGTCGCGATGGAGGTCGGTACCTGGTACAGAGGACGGTGGGTCTTCCAGGCCGCCATTTTCGCGTAATCCACAGCCTGTCCCCCGCCGAGGCCGATGACTGCTTCGAACTCTCCCAGCTCCTCAAGCTCCCTCATGATCTCGTCGTACTCCAGGGTCTTCACGAAGTGCACGTGGGCGTCCTCATCGAATTCCCCCCGGAATTTCTCCCAGAGATCCTCCATGGTCACCACCAGGTAAGGTCTCTGAACAATGTTTTTTAATTCGCCCACCAGGTTTCTGCCATAAATAGTATTAAATAAGCGTTCTTCCATTTACCCTTCTCCTCTCCAATTTATAAATAAAGGTTTTTTATTATTTTCCGTTATTATATACCAAAGGCGCATTATTTGTCAATATGCTTTTTTATATTTTTAATTTCGGGGTTTTATTGTGTGAATTGAACACATTTTAAGATTTTTTCTTTTTGTCTTTTAAACAAACTATATTTATTATTTTTGTGAAACTTTCATAAAAAAGAGAGTTTCCTCTTCGTGAACGCAAAAAAGTACAGCCGGTTATAAAAATAATCAACTGTACTTTTTATATCCTGTCGTTCTATTTTGCCGCAGGCGGCTGCCGGAAATCCTTTGTCAACGGCCCCCGCCGGATATCAGGAACCCTCAATCTGCCGGAGGGCAGACTCCAGCAGATATTCCCTCGTATTTTTCTCCGGATCCCCCAAAACCTCCTCCAGGCAGCGCTCCAGGGCATCCCCCAGCTCCTTTCCCGGCTTCATCCCGGCCGCGATCAGGTCCCGGCCGTTTATGGCCAGGTCTTTCAGGGAAACGCAGTCTCCCGCCTCTCTGACCTCCCGGTAATGCTCCCGGATCGCGAGGAGCTTCGGCAGATAGGTCTCCTGGGCATACCGGTTTTTCCCCCGGCTGTCCGCCTCGCAGACCTCAAGGAGCAGGGGAAACAGCTCCTCACCCAGACAGTTTAAGGCCTTCCTCACCCCCGCCTTCGAGACAGGAAAGGGAAAATCATGGTAATACACCAGCTTTGTCACCGCCTCCAGGGTGGCGTTGTCAAATTTAAGCCCCTTGAGAATCCCTTTCGCGAGCTCTGCGCTGATCTTGGCGTGGCCGTGAAAATGGATGGTCCCGTCCGGATCCGTGAGGCTGGCCTTCGGCTTCCCGAAATCATGGAGCAGCATGGTCCACCGGAGCAGATGATCCGCCCTCACATGCTGCAGAGTCTTAAGGGTGTGCTCCCCCACGGACAGATCATGGTAGCGGTTCCGCTGGGGCGCCTCCATGATTCGGTCAAACTCCGGCAGGATGACTGCCGTGATCCCCAGCTCATACGCCCGTCTGATGTATTCCGGATGACCGGAGAGGAGGAGCTTGTCGAGCTCCGCCTGGATCCGTTCCTTGCTGATCAGGGAGAGCCTCCCCGCCATTTCCCGGACGGCGGCAGCCGTCTCCCCCTCGACCGCAAAGCCCAGCTGGGCGGAAAAACGGACCGCGCGGAGCATCCGCAGGGCATCCTCCGTGAACCGCTCCTTCGCATTTCCCACCGCGCGGATGATACCCCTTTTCAGATCCTCCATGCCCTCAAATTCATCGATGATGCCCGCTTTCGGGCTGTAGGCCATGGCGTTGATGGTAAAATCCCTCCGCTTGAGATCCTCCGTCAGGCTGGCCGTGAAGGCCACCTCCTTCGGATGCCTGGCATCCTCATACTCCCCGTCTATCCGGTAGGTGGTCACCTCGTAACCGTCCCCGCCAAGGAGCACCGTGACCGTCCCGTGTTTGATCCCCGTGTCCGCCGTCCGCCGGAACAGCCGCTTCACCTGCCCCGGCCTGGCCGACGTGGTGACGTCCCAGTCCCCCGGCTCTCTCCCCAGTATGGTATCCCGCACACAGCCCCCCACGGCGTATGCCTCAAATCCTGCTTTCTCCAGTGTATCGATGATAAAGGCCACGTGGGCCGGTATCTCCATTCGCATAAAAGGGCCTCCTTTTACAGGATTCCTTTCCAATCAGTCTCCCGTTATGATCTTCACAAAAACATCCGGCGCTACAGCTTGTGTCTTCGCACGCCGGAAATCTCATTATTTTTTCCCTGGCCCCCCTTACCGAAGCCTCCGCCATTCAGAAACCATTACGTCTGTTAAGGAATAGATAATGCCATTCCCTGCATAAACCCAAAACTCCTGATCTTTAACAGTCGACGGATGTTCCGGATAACGAAAAGTTAAAAGAGGGCAGCCTATATGATCCGAAAGTTTAAAATCTATATCTGCAAAATACTTCTCATCTCCCATAGACCAATCCGCAAAATTCACAAAATCCCCATCCTCGTCAGATTCCTTCCCCCATCTCCTGTTCATTTCCTCCAGGATCTCCTCGTTCAGAACCGATGCAGTCAATACAGGCCGCGAATCCTGGATCAGGTGCTCATATTGGTAATCCGCAAAGATTTCCGACTGATACTTCCGGTCAACACCTGAATATCGATATACCAATCCAGGCGTCAGCGAGACGATTTCTTCTTTTTGCAAACTGATCCGATATTCTAACTGCCCGTGATCAGGACACGGCGTATAATTCCGATGCGGTCGGACATATCCGACAAATTGATAGTCACCATACCAGTCTGTAAGATCTTTCATTGTCTCTGGAAACACGGACTCCGTTTCTTCTGAACATATTGATTCATACCGCTCATCCGGATCGTCCCACTGTGCCTGCACATTTTCCGCTTTCTCCTCGATACGTTCTTCAGATGAGGCAGACGCAGCGCTGTCGTGTTCTGAGCAAACAGCTTTTCCATCCTCACTGTTTCTGTTTGTGCAGGCGCAGAAAACTACCGACAGGACAGTAATAAAACATAAAATTATTTTGGGGAATCTGTATAATTTCCTCATGAATTTGTCCTCTGTCAGCAGGATTTCCCGTTGGCTTTACAATCTATGCTCTTGATGCCTCCGGCATTGAAGCGCAGGCTACCGAGAACAATCCCAAACATACCACTTTCATTATATCGGATTTCTAAAAAAGAGCAATAAAAATTTTTGAACTGTGTGTGCCGGGTAATCGTTGGCACGTTTTCTTTTATTTTTCCAATGATGTTTTCGCTGTAAAGGTTAAAGGAGCCGGTGACACTGGTCGGTCACCGGCTCCCTCCTGTACATCAGTCAAATTTAAACGCCACTTTACACACCGTATCGTCGTCTCCGGCCACTTCAAAGGCCTTCTGCGCTTCCTCCAGAGGGAAGTAATGGGTGATCAGCGGTTCCACCTGGATGATCCCCCGCTCCATCAGGGAAGACGCCTGTTTGATATACCAGATGCGGTCATGACGGATCCGGTGCATGAGCGCCAGGGTCCGGATATCAAACCCGTCGTCATGCCAGCGGTCGATGTACAGATGCTCCAGAGGATCCATGATCCAGCTGTACATGCCGAGGATCCCGCCATGCTTCAGTATATCGGTGCACATCTGGACCGTCTCTGTGGTGCCGCCCACCTCAATGGCCACATCCACGCCCACGCCGTTTGTCTCCTGCAGGATCCGCTCCACAAAATCCTCTTTCCTCGGATTGACCGCCACATCGGCCCCCAGGCTCTTTGCCAGCTCCAGCTTGCAGTCCACGATATCGGCGACGATCACCTTCCAGGCGCCCATCTTCTTTACCGCCTGCGCGATGATCTGGCCGGCAAAGCCAACGCCCACCACCGCGACCGTATCCCCAAGCTCCACGCCGGACTGCAGGCCCGCGTAGATTGCGCAGCCGGCCGGTTCCCCCTGGTAGGCGATCACCGGGTTTAAATCCCTCGGCACCACATCAAATACCGAAACTTTCAACCGCACAGACGAAAACTTTTTCGCAGGGATCAGGAGATCCCCGGCTTTTAGAACAGTCCGGTGATCTTTCCGCTCTCGTCCACGTCGATCTTCTCGGCCGCGGGCACCTTGGGAAGTCCGGGCATGGTCATGATCTCCCCGGTCAGGGCCACGATGAAGCCTGCGCCTGCGGAGATCTTCAGGTTCCGCACCGTCACCTCGAAGTCTTTCGGGGCGCCGAGCTTGGTCTGGTCGTCGCTCAGGCTGTACTGGGTCTTCGCCATGCAGATCGGGCAGTTGCCGTAGCCCATGTCCTCCAGCTGCTTCGCCTGCTTCTGGGCATTGGCCGTCAGCACCACTCTCCTGCCGCCGTAGATCTTCTGCACGATCTGGTTTAACTTATCCTCGATGGAACCGTCCAGCTCGTAGGAGAACCGGAATTCGCCCGGCTCTTCCACCAGGCGGACAACCTCCTCAGCCAGCTTCACGCCGCCTTCGCCGCCCTTTGCCCATACCTCGGACAGAGCCACGTTGACGCCCAGCTCCCTGCACTTCGCCTCCACCAGGTCAAGCTCTGCCTTGGTGTCTGTCGGGAATGCATTGATGGCGACCACGCAGGGCAGCTTGTAGACGTTCTTGATGTTGTCCACGTGCTTTAACAGGTTGGGCAGGCCCTTCTCCAAAGCTTCCAGGTTCTCGTTGTTGAGATCCGCCTTGGCAACGCCGCCGTGATGCTTTAAGGCCCTCACGGTCGCCACAACGACCACCGCATTGGGGGTAAGCCCTGCCATCCGGCACTTGATATCCAGGAATTTCTCCGCGCCAAGGTCCGCGCCGAAGCCTGCCTCGGTGATGGCGTAATCCGCCAGCTTCATGGCCATCTTGGTGGCCGTCACGGAGTTGCAGCCGTGGGCGATGTTGGCGAAGGGGCCGCCGTGCACGATGGCGGGCACGTGCTCTAAGGTCTGTACCAGGTTGGGCTTCAGGGCGTCCTTAAGAAGCGCGGCCATGGCGCCTTCCGCGTGGAGGTCATGGGCCGTCACGGGCTTCTGCTCGGCAGCCTTGCCGTAGGTGTAGCCGACGATGATGCGGCCGAGCCTTGCCTTTAAGTCATTGATGTCGCTGGCCAGACACAGCACTGCCATGATCTCGGAGGCAACCGTGATGTCGTAGCCGTCCTCCCTGGGCGTGCCATTGGTCTTTCCGCCGAGGCCGTCCACCACGTTTCTCAGCTGCCTGTCATTCATGTCCACGCACCGTCTCCAGGTGATCTTCCTGGGGTCGATGTTCAGGGCGTTGCCCTGGAAGATGTGGTTGTCGATCATGGCCGCCAGCAGGTTGTTGGCTGCTCCGATCGCATGGAAGTCGCCGGTGAAGTGGAGATTGATGTCCTCCATGGGGACCACCTGGGCATAGCCGCCGCCGGCAGCTCCGCCCTTCACGCCGAAGACCGGGCCGAGGGAAGGCTCACGGAGCGCGACCATCACGTTCTTGCCCAGCTTCTGGAGGCCATCGGCCAGTCCCACCGTGGTCGTGGTCTTGCCCTCGCCCGCAGGGGTCGGATTGATGGCCGTCACCAGTATCAGCTTGCCGTTCTCCCTGTCAGACTCCTTCAACAGGTTGTAGTCGATCTTCGCCTTGTACTTTCCATACTGCTCCAGATACTTCTCGTCGATGCCGGCTTTCGCGGCGATCTCCGTGATCGGGGACATGGTGCACTCCTGCGCGATCTCGATGTCTGTCTTGAATCCCATAATGTTACCCTCCTTAAAGATATATTGGCTGCCCTTTTCCTCTGCACAAGTCTTTCGCACAAATAAAAAAGGGCAGTATCCACAAAATGAAATACTGCCCAGACGGTCGGCTTTTTATGGTTCCGGTTCCACTGTGGTACTCCACAATTATCCGTCAGTCCCCGGAACTTCTCGTTGATGGATTTATCATAACGCCTCAGGGGGCGTTTGTCAATCGCAAACTGAAAATTTTAATAGGCCTTACCCCAGTAGACCAGCTTCTTGGCCGGCTTCCCGCAGACGGGACAGACGTCGCCCAGGGATTCCTGCCGGAAAGGCATGCAGCGGGAGGTGGCCGTGGTGTCCTCCTTGATCTTAAGCTCGCAGGCCTCGTCGCCGCACCACATCATCTTCACGAAGCCGGGCTTCTCGGCCACGATCTCCTTGAATTCGTCGTAGGTCCCTGCCTCGTAGGTGTGGGTCTCCAGATGCTCCTTCGCCCTGGCAAGCATATCATTCTGGATGGCCTCCAGGATCTCGAGGGCCTTCTCCCCCAGCTCATCTAAGGAGACGACCACCTTTTCCCTGGTATCCCGGCGCACGATCACGGCCTGACCCTGCTCCATGTCCTTGGGGCCGATCTCCACGCGGATCGGGATCCCCCGCATCTCCTGCTCGCTGAATTTCCAGCCGGGGCTCTTGTCGGAGCCGTCCAGCTTTGCACGGATCCCCGCCGCCTTCAGCGTCTCGCAGAGCTCCGCGGCCTTCTCCATGACTCCCTCCTTCCGCTGGGAGATGGGGATGACCATGGCCTGGACCGGCGCGATCCTGGGCGGGAGCTTCAGGCCGCTGTCGTCACCGTGCACCATGATCAGGGCGCCGATGATCCTGGTGGACAGTCCCCAGGAGGTCTGGTGGACATACTGCAGCTGATTCTCCTTGTCGGAGTACTGGATGTCGAAGGCCCTGGCGAAGCCGTCGCCGAAATTGTGGCTGGTGCCGGACTGGAGCGCCTTCCCGTCATGCATCAGCGCCTCGATGGTGTAAGTGGAGTGGGCCCCCGCAAATTTCTCTTTGTCCGTCTTCTTTCCCTTCACCACGGGAATGGCCAGGATCTCCTCGCAGAAATCCGCATAGATGTTCAGCATCTGGATGGTCCGCTCCTCGGCCTCCTCGGCGGTGGCATGGGCCGTATGGCCCTCCTGCCACAGAAATTCGGCAGAGCGGAGGAAGGGACGGGTGGTCTTCTCCCAGCGCACCACAGAGCACCACTGGTTATAGAGCTTAGGAAGATCCCTGTGGGACTGGATGATCCTGGCATAAAAATCACAGAACAGGGTCTCGGAGGTGGGCCGCACGCAGAGCCTCTCCTGAAGGGTCTCCAGGCCGCCCTGAGTCACCCAGGCCACCTCCGGCGCAAAGCCCTCCACGTGATCCTTCTCCTTCTGGAGCAGGCTCTCGGGAATGAACATGGGCATATATACGTTCTCCACACCGGTCTCCTTAAAGCGCCGGTCCAGCTCCTTCTGGATATTCTCCCAGATCGCGTAGCCGTCGGGCCGGATGATCATACAGCCCTTAACGTTGGAATATTCCACCAGCTCCGCCTTTTTTACTACATCCGTATACCACTGGGCAAAATCCTCATTCATGGAGGTGATGGATTCCACCAGTTTCTTTTCCTTTGCCATAATCTCTCCTTCCGGCCCTCTCTCAGGCCTCTCCTGTCTTTTCAAATATGACCGCTACACCGTCAAAATCCATGTGGAGCCTGCCGGAGGTATCGATCTGGACCGCCTGGACGCTCCCCTCGATATCCAGATGGTAGACACCGTTCCCGGCCCCGTCCCGCTGCCAGGTCCCGTCTCCCACCTGTCCGAACATATCGATATGGAAGCTGCCCGAGGGCTGGCAGTCGATCAGCACCGCCGCGCCCGGCATCCCGCTGACACTCAGGAACTGATCCATGGGGATCTCCAGATCCCCGCCGGCCACCGACACGCCGTGCCAGGTGCCCACGATGGCGGATTCCTCGTTCTCCCTCTGGCTCTTCTCCAGCTGGAGCTGTACGTATTCCTCCCGCTTTTCCCGGATCGCCTGCTCGATCTGGGCGTAATCACCGTCCAGGGTATTTAACGCGCTGTCAAAAACCAGGATCGCCGCCTCGTAATTCTCGTCGGTCCCGGCGGCCTCCTCTGCCTTTTTCAGGATATCCTGTTTATACTTTTCGCTGTACTCCTTTAAGGCGGCCTCCAGCTTCCCGTTTCCGGCATTTTCCAGAAGCCCTTCCCGTACTTCCTCCAGTGCGTCGTAATAACTGCCCTGGCCGGCATAGCCGGCCGCCTCTTTCAGGACCGCATCGACCCTGTACTGCACCTGCTCTCCCTGCAGCTCATCCAGACGGCTTTTCAGCTCTGCATCGCCTGCCAGGACCTCCAGGCCTTCTTCCACCAGGCCGATGGCGGAATCATAATCTCCGATCTCCGTATAAGCCTGCGCCTCCCCAAGAAGTTTTTCCTTGTATCTGTCCTTCGCAGTCTCCATCTTTTCCCGGGCAGACCCATAGGCCGGATCAAAATCCGCGACTTCCCCGTACAGCCGGATGGCGTCCTCATACTCCTCCCGCCCCATACACTGTTCCGCCTCCTCGAAGGCTTCCCTGGAATCATTAAGCTCCCGGACAAAGTCCAGTGCATCCTCCACGTAAGAGTCGTCCCAGAAATCCTCGATCCCCTTCAGGTGGCGCTTCACCGTGGGATAATCCATGGTCCCGGCAGCGAATTCTTCCCTCAGGGCATCCACGGCCTCCCGAAGGATCTCACCGGCCTTTTCTTCCTTCTTTTCCTCCCCCCGGAAACGGTCCTCATAAAGGCCGGCAGCGGCAGACCAGTCTCTGTCCTCCACGCACTGCTTCAGCTTATTTTCCGGACTGAGCAGGAGGAACACCAGGATACCGACTGTCACAGCAAGCACCGCCACCACACAGGACAGGGCAATGATCAACGTCTTCTTCTTTTTCTGCGGCGGCTTCCCGCCCTCTCCCTGTCTCCGGACCGGCTGTTCCCCGGAACCCGCCTCCTGCCCCCCCGGCGCCGGATAGGGGCCGTACGGCCGTTTGCCCTGTGGTCCGTCCTGTACATTCCCATAGGCCGGTCCGGCAGACGGCCACTGTCCGGTCCCGTAGGACGGCCGGTCCGGCCCCACCGTCTCCGGCATGGTGAGGATCAGCTCATCCTCCATGTTTTTCATGATCTTTTTTTCCAGGTCGGAGAGGGCCGCGCCCGGTTCCGGACAGGGAGGCTCCCCTTCCGCCCCGTCGGCCGACGCGGAGTCCTGTACCTTCTCCAGCACGACCGTCTTTTCCTCTTCTTCCGGCTCCGGATCGGGCTCCCTCTCCGGGACCGTTATTTCCCCTGCCTTCTCTTCCCCGGCGGCCTCCGGCCCTGAAGTGCCGGGATCTCCGGTTCCGGCAGCCCCCTCCCGACCGGCAGCGGCTTCCGGCGGTTCCGGAGCCTCCTCCCGGTGTCCCCCTTCTCCGTTCCCCTCTTCATACACCGGTGTTCCGCACTGGTCGCAGAACCGATCCTCGTCCTCCAGCTTTTTCCCGCAATTACAGCAATACATACCGGACTCCTTTCCGCCGCGCGTTTCCTCTTTTTCATGATATGAAAGCCTATAAATACACATAACTCCTGTATCTATAGGCTTTTCTACTTTTCATTATTTCCTCTGCATGGCGGGTCTTGCACCTGCCATAAAGATAGATATGAAAGCTTGCTTTCATACTTATAAATCCGCACATCCTGCGTCGAAAAACGCGCCGCAAACGTTACCTCTGCAGCCGGCTCGGCCCAGGCAGCCTCACGGCACACAAGGTATCCTGCTTAGTGCTGCTCCATTCCTGGCCTGACACGGTTCACAGGGCCCTGTTGCGTAAGACCCAGACTTCAACGCCGCTTACAGAGGGCAGCTTCGCAGCTTGTGATCCTCGGCAGGATATCACCCCTGCTATAGCGGATTGCAGGTTCAGGACACCGCTAACTCCCCGGCTGTGCGGAAACTCTATAACAAAGTCATACTTAAACAGTATACCCTGCAATGGTCCGTTTGTCAAATGCTTTGTTCAAAGCGCTTACTTTTTCCTGGGCTTCGCCGGCATATCGCGCACCGGATTGACCGGCCGCTTCTCCTGCCGTTTCCCCGGCGCCTCCCGGCCGGCCTTCTCCGCCGCCCGGTTTACGATGCTGTTTGCGCCGTCCGGCCTGCCGCTCCGGACCGAATCGGAAAGCAGGGCATCCAGAAGGTCAAATTCCGCATCCAGATCCTCATCGTCCTCCTCAGGCAAGGGGAACAGGTCCGCCTCGTCCTCCTCAGGCAGCGGGAACAGATCCTCCTCGTCCTCTTCCCTCTCAGTCTTCGCGGGGGCCGGTCCGGCCTCTCCCGGAGGGAGCTCCTCCGGCGCGTCCTCCTCCCAGGATGTGATCGGACGGATCTCCTCCGGTCCCACATCCTCCAGCATAATCTCCTCAAAACCGGCTTCCTCAGGCTCGTCCCCCCAGAGATCCGTTTCCTTCGGCCCGGCTTCCTCAGCCGGAGCTCCTGCTCCCGATATCTCCGGTCCGGACTCCGCCGGCCCTTCCACGGCCGGTCTTTCCTGCTCCATCCCTCCGGCTTCCGGCATCGCCGGTTCGGGTTCTGCCGGAGCCGTCATCTCTGCCGCCCTTTCTTTCATCTCCGGTCTCCGCGGCTCCAGACTCTCCGCGTCCGGATTTCCCGGTCGGACCGCCTCCGGCTCCCGGACATCCTTCTCCTGCCCGCCGCCCCCGTCACTGAAAAGGCCGGCCGTCCCCAGGTCAATGTCCTCAAAACCGAAATCCAGACTCTCCTCATCTTCCGCCTCTGGAACCTCTTCGTGGGCCTCCTGCACCGGAAGGGGTTCCAGTCTGCCGGTGTCCTCCAGGGCCGGCAGCGGGGCCGTATCCCATTCCGGCTCTTCCTCCTCAGCCTCTGTCAGGAGTTTTTTTTTCTGTACTTCTTCTCTGACAGCCTCCGGCCCCGCCGGCCCTGCCTCTTCCCTCTTCGGATCCGGCTTTACCGGCTCTGCTCCTGACCTCCCGGGTTCCTCTTTCTCTTCGACAGACATGTCCGCTGCCGCCGGGAACACGGGATCCTCCTTCCCGCCAGGCTTCTTATGGCTTTCCTCCCCGTCCCCGGAAAGGCTGCCGCCGTCTCCCTCCCTGCCGGTCAGCTCCTCGTCCGCTCCGGCCAAGTCGTCATAATCATCATCCCCGAAAAGGCCGTCATAGTCTTCGTCATCATCCTCGAAAAAACCGCCTTGATCGTCGTCATCGTCCTCGAAAAGATCGCCATGATCTCCGTAATCTTCATCGTCCTCGAAAAAGCCGTCATGATCGTCGTCGTCCCCCGGGAAGCCGTCGTAAGCCCCCGCTTCCCCGCGGTCCTCATTTTCCCCGAGGCTTCTTCTGTAGGAGGGATCCCCCCCATCGCCGCGTTTCCTTCTCGTCAGGGACGCCGTCAGGGCGATCAGCAGGAACACGCATGCCACGGAAAGGCAGATGATGATCATCATCCTGCTCTTCAGGGATTTCTGATAAGTCTCCTGCGCACTCCGGAGCTGATTTCTGGAGATGTCTCCTTCCTGCCCGATCACCAGCAGTCCCTCGGCAGCAGTGACCACAGTCCCTTCTGTCTCGTCATATAGATAAAAAGAGGTCTTTCCCTCCTGGTTCGTCCCATAGATAAGATACAGTCCCGTAACCTCATAATTGGAAGGGAACTGCCACGCCGGGACCGGCTGGCCGCCGACCGTGAGCTCCACAGCCGTAAAACCGGTCGGAATGACCGCTTCGTCCGGTACCGATAAGGTATAGATCCTCCCTGCCGAAGTGACCGTACCTCCCTGCGGCTGTCCTGCCCCGTCCGGGGCTTCCCCAAAGTCCCCGGCTTCCTCCGGAAGTTCTCCGCTCCCGGGCACCTGGCCATCCTCCAGATCTTCTCTGCTCTCAGTCTCTCCGTTCCCGTCTCCGGCCGTCTCCCCGTCGGCGCTTTCCGTCTGCCCCTCTGTAGACCTGGGCAGATTCCCCATGATAAACGGCGTGCTTGCGATCCCGTCTTCGGGCCGGTTTTCGGACGCGGGGTCCTGGCCGGCCTGCGTCCCGGCATCCACTCCCTCCTGGGCGGTCCCCCGCATCACCTGGATCGTATATCGGGCCGTCGTCACTCCGTCTGCCGCCGTCACATTGACGATCACCGAGTTGGCGCCTGCCTTCAGGCCGGAATTCCCCGCGATCACGGCCTTTGCGCCGCTGTCGGTGGTTTGTGCGTTCACCAGAAGCTTGTCACAGTCCTCCCCCACCTCCACGCGGTACTCATGGCAGCCGGAGGAAAACTCCGGCGACAGGGTACCCGGCGACACCTCCAGGGAGGCGAGGGTAGCGTCCCCGGTCCCTCCCGTGGCCTGCACATCCATGCCAAGCCCCGCCATTGCCATTGCACTTATTATAAGAACAGAAAGAAAGTTCACGACCCTTTTTTTCATCATGTATCTTTTCATATCTATCTCCCTGGACCGCCGACCCGGTCCCTGTCCCTTCGGGGCTGCCCCCGTACGTATCGTTTCCGCATTCCATGACCCGCCGTGCGGCAGTTGTCCTGTTTATTATAAGATTGGCCGGAGCCGTTGTCAACCGACCAGACAAAAATAGGAAAAGTTTAAGAAAAGATTCTCTTTTCTTTTTGTTCTTTTTCTTCTATACTAACTATAACCTATGAACGTAACCAGGGAGGTTCCCATGATCGCATTAAACATTCCCGAGCGGAAGGATTTCACGTCCAAGCTCTTTTTACAGAATACCTTCGATCCGTTCCTCGTGGTCCGGGCATCCTTCACCACCGGCACCTCCGTCTCCATCGACGGAAACCTCCACAAGGACTATTTCACCGACGCCGAATGGGAATCCATGGAACAGCACGACCTGGCCCGCTGGTCCCTCTTAAAACCTCTCTGCTTTCAGATCATTAAGGGCAGCCGGCTGCCGGAGCAGTTTAAGATCGTCTTCGTCCTCTCCAGGGCCAACACGGAAAAACTGCTTGCGGACGGAGGGCTTTCCTTCTCCGCCGAGCAGGTGGGCGGCCTCTTCTTAAACGTCCGCTACGACCAGGGTGCGCTCACCTGTACCACCGGAGTTTCCTTCACCTCCTTCGTCATGGACAAAACCCTGGAGCGGGCCTGGGACGACATGGTGAAGCGCTTCTTCAAATCCCGGGAAATCATCTGGGAAGAGACGTAAAATCCTTCGCTTTTCTTTCACGCCCGCACATTGTTAGCACTCATTTCGATTGAGTGCTAATTTTCTCTTGACTTTTACAAATCCAGGTATTACAATGTAGTCTATGAAACGTCCGAAGTCGGGCGGAAGCCCCCCCTTTTCCGGACACAGAATAAAAAAGAACAGAGAACAAAGAAAGGCGTGACTGATATGGCAGAGAAACAGGGCAATTTATCCATCAACAGTGAAAACATATTTCCGATCATCAAAAAGTGGCTGTACAGCGACCACGACATTTTTTACCGGGAGCTCATCTCCAACGGCTGCGACGCCATCACCAAATTAAAAAAGCTGGACATGATGGGAGAATTCGAGACCCCCGAGGACACCGAGTTCAAGATCACCGTGACGGTCGACCCGGAGGAGAAAACCATCTCCTTCACGGACAACGGCCTGGGCATGACCTTTGAGGAACTGGACGAATACATCAACCAGATTGCGTTCTCCGGCGCAAAGGATTTCCTGGAGAAATACAAAGACAAGACCAACGAGGATCAGATCATCGGCCATTTCGGGCTGGGCTTCTACTCGGCGTTCATGGTGGCCGACCGGGTGACCATCGACACCAAGTCCTACAAGGCGGACGCTCCCGCCGTCCACTGGGAGTCGGAGGGCGGCCAGGAGTTTTCCATGGCGGAGGGCGACAAGGGGGGCTTCGGCACCACCATCACCCTGTATCTCAACGAGGACAGCGTGGAATTCTCCAACGAGTACAAGGCCAGGGAAGTTCTGAACAAATACTGCTCCTTCATGCCGGTGAACATTTATCTGGAGAAAGCGAACGCTCCCCAGGAGTTTGAAACCGTCGACCTGGACGAGGTGACCGACAAGGACGTGGTGGTGGAGCGCATCGTGGAGGAAGCCAAGACGGAGGAACGAGAGAACGAGAACGGCGAGAAGGAAGTTGTCGAGGTTTCTCCCAGAAAGGAGCGGGCCAAGATCAACAAGCGCCCCGTCCCCTTAAACGACATCCATCCCCTCTGGACCAAGCATCCCAACGAGTGCACCGACGAGGAGTATAAGAAGTTTTACCGCACCGTGTTCAACGACTACAAGGAGCCCCTGTTCTGGATCCATCTGAACATGGACTATCCCTTCAATTTAAAAGGCATCCTGTATTTCCCGAAGATCGCCTCCCAGTACGAGAGCATCGAAGGCACCATCAAGCTCTACAACAACCAGGTGTTCGTGGCGGACAACATCAAGGAAGTGATCCCGGAGTTTTTGATGCTCTTAAAGGGCGTCATCGACTGCCCCGACCTGCCCTTAAATGTCTCCAGGAGCGCCCTGCAGAACGACGGCTTCGTGAAGAAGATCTCCGACTACATCACCAAGAAGGTGGCGGACAAGCTGACCGGCATGTACAAGGTGGAGAAAGAAAACTACGAGAAATACTGGGATGACTTAAGTCCCTTCATCAAGTTCGGCTACATCCGGGACGAAAAATTCGAGGAGAAGATCAAGGACTGCATCCTCTTCAAGAACCTGGAGGGCAAGTACCTGACCCTGGCGGAGTGCCTGGAGGAAAACAAGGAAAGCCACGAGAACACCGTATTCTACGTCAGCGACGAGACGGCCCAGAGCCAGTATATCAACATGTTCAAGGAAGCCGGCATCGATGCGGTCATCCTGACCCACAACATCGACTCCCCCTTCATCAGCCACGTGGAGCAGAAGAACGAGGGCGTCCGCTTCCTGGGCATCGACTCCGACCTGGACAAGGCCTTCAAGGAAGAGACTCCGGAGGAGGATGCGGAGTCCATGACCGAGATGACGGACAAGCTGACGGAGACCTTCCGCAAGGCCCTGGACAACGACAAGCTGGAGGTCAAGGTGGAGAAGCTCAAGAATCCCGCCATCGCCTCCGTGGCCACCCTCTCCGAGGACAGCCGCCGCATGCAGGAGATGATGAAGATGTACAGCATGGGAGGGGACGGCGCAGGCCTCTTTGGCGGCTCCGAGACCCTGGTGTTAAACGCCAACCATCCGCTGGTGACCTACGTGCTGGACCACGCCGACGGCGAGGACACACCCGCCTTCTGCGAACAGCTCTACGACCTGGCCCTCCTGGCCCACGGCACCCTGTCGCCGGAGCGCATGAGCAAGTTCGTGACCCGCTCCAACGAGCTGATGATGAAGCTCGCGAAATAAAACGGGCTCCTTTCTTTTCATGTTTTATCATATATAGGGAATCCCCCGGACGGTGTCCGGGGGATTCCCGTCCTATTTTCTGTCAAACCTCAGCAAAGCCATCCCTGCCGCCAGAAGCCCCGCGGACAAAGGCAGGGACACAAGGATACTCCAGTCCATGCAGGAAATGCTGCGGCCGCCGATCCGGTAGAGTTCGTTCCCGGTATAAAAATGACGAAAATCCGTCATTCTCACCGGCATGAAATTCGTGAACCAGTGGCTGACCGGATAAAGGTCTATCTGGTTACAGATCACGAGCATGACCATAAACATTGCTATGACCGCCCCTCCGGCCAAAATGTCTTTTAAAAGGATGGTGACAAACAGCGCCAGACTGACCAGGAATGCCAGTGCCACGTAGCCCATGAACAGATTCCGCAAAAACTGCTGCAGATAAGTCATGTCGCAGAGGGAGAAAAATGTCCTTATATTACTCTGGATCGGCTGATCCGCCCCCTCAAAGCCAAAGGGCCCCATGACAATCACGACATAGACTGCCATGCCGCACACATAGAGAACGGTCGCCGTCAGATAAGCCGCCCGGACCCTCGCCAGATCCAGCCGCCGCTTTCCGTATCTTACGGAGCGCACCAGCTCCTCCATGCGCACCACCGGGTCACGCCCGAACAGCGGCAACACCAGGGCCGCTATGACGATGGCAAGCAGAAAGACAAATCGCCCCATGGTCTCCCCAAGCGCCTTCCACCCTTCCGCATATCCCATGGACAGGGCGGACAACGATTCCGCCCGATCCATGAAATCCGCTATCTCCTCATCCGTGTAGCCCTTCCCCGCATCCTGCGAAAGATCCTCACGGATGGTTTGCGCCCGGATCCGGAAAAACCGCTCCAGCTCCCCATCCGACAATTCCTCCAGGGTTTTTCCTTCGCAGTTGCCCCTCACCAGTTCCATGATGTTTTCCCGGTTCAGACAGCCGTACCGGCCCGCATCCTCCCGCAGATCTTTCAGGCACTTCCCGTCAAGGTAAAGTCCCCGGGAGGCTTTTCGTGCCTCCGACAGATGTTCCTTCCATCTCATCCCCAGTTCCACAGAATACCTGGTCAGATTTCTGTGGCAGTCATAAAAGGATGCGGCGAGGACAAATGCCAGGAATCCCAAAAGGACCGTCCTGCCCGTCATCCGCTTACACTCCAACAATGTGATCCTCATTCCATCATCTCCATCAATTGACATGATATTTTTTGTAGGACCGCCTCACGCCGGCATAAAGGACCGCCACATACAGTGTGGCCACCACAAAAACCGCTGCAAAATAAGGCACCGCCACGTTCCCGACAAACCGATACATCCGGATCAGGCCGCTTTGCCCGAAATGCATCGGGCTGAGCAGTTCTATGGTGCCATACAGTCCCTCCATGCTTCCCGTCCGCCTGATCAATAACACCGCTATGACGGAAAGGGCGGCGGCAGCCTTTGCATTTTTGAGTTTGATCGAAAACAGCATGACGAGATTCCCGATGACAAGCACACCCAGAAGGCCGCCAAAGAACAGGATGGAAAGCCCCCCTCCCAGCGTCATATCGTACAGGCAGTCACACCATAGCATCTGCGCCGACAGATTCCATCCGGCCAAGGTGCCGATGGCTCCGTTTACCAGAATCTGGACGGCAAGGTAGATCAGATACACGCCAGCCGAAAACAGATTCCCCGCGATCCACCGTGCGTTCAGATTCCTCCTCCTTCCATATTTGGAGGAGAGCGTAAGCTCCGTGACACCTCCGGCGCCGTCTTTTGAAAACAGGCCCGCCAAGGCAAATACCAGCACGAAAAACACCAGGCTGTAATCCCATCTGAACCACGTCATGAGATTAAAAAGCCCCTGGGCATATCCGGTGGTAAAAGGCGTTCTCATGTTGTCCGCCTTTTCATTCAGGACCAAGAGCTGTCCCTCCGAATACAGGCCCTCCTCCGCCAGACTCTCCTTGACCGCTTCTTTATAGGCCCGATAGAAGCTCTCCTCCGATTCCAGGAACTCATAGTCCAGTCCCACTTTGTCATTTCCGTTTGTCATATATGGCCCAAAATAAGCGTAATTGACACAGTAATTGGGGACATCATACTTCGTCATGCCGGCCGTCCCCAGAAAGCCCCTGTGCTCGGCCAGGTATTCCTTTTCAAAGCTGTTGTCGTAACTGACTTTCAGCTTCCGGAGATACTCCCCGTCCATAACGCCTCCCAGATCCTTTGACGCCTCCCTCAGCGCCCGGTAAGACGCAAGGCCCGATACGATCTCCCCATTTTTGTCTATCGACCGGTACTGCAGGTTCAGATACACGAGAACGTGGAGCACTGCCGTGACGCACATGAAAACGACCGCCACGGCGGAAATCCTGTTCCACAGCTTCCGGTATTCCATCCATATCTGTCTTTTCATTCTGCCGCCTCCATCGCCTTAATCCGTCTTATAGGTGTCGCCGTGATACAGCACCCTCCAGTCGGCGCCCTTTTTCTCCCTGACAAGGATCAGATACCGCCAGATTCCGTCCTCCTCATATTCACAGAGGAATAGATCGTCCGCATCATATCCGTCTGCAACTCCTTTATCCTCATCCTCATAAACGGCATTCATCCTTGGGTCCGCACATTCCCATACGTCGCTATCCAGGCCGAGCGTCCCCTCGACATAATCGATCGCCGCTTTGTATGCCTCATTGAGTTCCCTGGCGTCAAGTCTTGTGCCCCTCTTGTCGGCACCGACTCCGTACTGATAGTTTTCTTCATTTGGAAGCTGAACATAGACATAATCTCCGCGGGCCGTCTCCCCGTTTTTCCTCTCCTCCCGGTATGCGGCCAGTTCCTCCTCGAGATCATCCGCAGTCTGCGGCCGGCCCTCTTTGTTCTCCCCCGGCTGCTCCAGTCCTGTATCATTCCGGCCTTCCGGCTCTTCCGCATCATACCCGCTGACGGCATCCCGTCCGCCGTCGTCTGCAATTTCAGAAACCGCCCCGCCTGTCCCTTGATCTGCCGCACTGCCCTTTGAACCGCATCCTGCCGGAAATGCCAGGACGAGCATTCCTGCCGCCATGAGAGTTAACCGATTCCTTCTCATATCCTTCCACTCCTTTTTGTGTTTTCGTTGACATAGATATAGTAGTCCTCCAGCGCAGGCGTGACGGGCCTACAGTCAATGTCCGGGATCGGCTCCCCCACGAAACGGATCTGGACATCCTTTCCCGTCTGTTTGACGTGAATGACCGCCCGCTCTGCGCTTACGGCATCCACCCCATCCTGCGTGACGGCCGCCTCCCACACTTTCCCCGCCACTTTCCCCAGCAGATCGTCAATCCTGCCGGTCTCGGCGATCTCCCCGTTCCGGATGAAGATCAGCCGATCCGCAATGGCCTCGATGTCCGACACGATGTGTGTGGAAAACAGGACGATCTTCTCCTTCGCCATGCTGCCCAGAAGATTGGAAAACCGGATCCGCTCTTTTGGATCCAGCCCTGCCGTCGGCTCGTCCAGGATCAGGATCTCGGGATCGTTGAGGATCGCCTGCGCAATGCCGATCCGCCTTTTCATTCCCCCGGAAAAGGTCCTGACCTTCTTGTCTGCCACGTCGGACAGGCTGACAAATTCCAGCGCTTCCGGTATCCTGACCTTCAATTCATCCCTGGGGATTCCCTTCAGCACACCCATGTAATCCAGAAAATCCCTTGCCGTAAAGCCGGGATACACGCTGTAATCCTGCGGCATATATCCGATCCGGTCACGATAATCCTCATCCATCTGAATGATGTTTTTCCCACCGTAAAGGACACTGCCGCCGGTGGGAAGATCCACCGTGGTGAGAATCCGCATGAGCGTGCTTTTTCCCGCGCCGTTTTCGCCCAGCAGCCCGTACACCCCCCGCTCCAGCCTAAAGCTCACATCCCTCAGCGCCTCCTTTTTCCGGTAGGACTTGCACACATGCTCCACCTGCAATTCCATCCCTGAATCCATTTCATTCCCTCCACATGATATTTTCCTGCCGAGTTTATGCGCACGGCCCCTGAAGGGTCTTGTCGTACAGGAAACGAAGTTTCCCATACGATAAAAACACCCAGACAGGATGGTTTCATTCTATCTGAGTGCTGCGACTTTCTTTCGATATCATTGTGTCATTGTTGTGTCATCATTGCGTCATTGTTGTAATTTTTATTCCTGCCTGACGAATAACTGATAGGCAGTATAAGCATAGCTGTTTTCAAATCCGTCCGACATGCTGTAGGAATGCTCCTGCGCATATAACCGGCTTCCCTTTATGGCCAGCTCCGTCCGGGTCCCTCTCGCATCCGTCACGACAGGATCCTCGTCCGCCGCCTGTAATCCGGCCAGTTTTACAAAAAGCCGCAGTCCGTCCTCATGGTCATTTTCCGGCTGCCCTTCATACCGTACGATCTGCGCGCCCCACACCTTTCCCGTGACTGCGTTTAAATATAAGACCGCATTCATGGACCGGCCGGAGTAGGTCACCGTCCAGAAACTGAAACACGCCCCCAGCCGCCCGCTGCCCGTTTCCCTCTGCCTGCCCACGCCCAGCTCCGCACTGATGGAAAAAGACGCCTCCTCCGCCTCCTTGCCCGTTTCCATCTCATCCAGCCATCTCTCTCCGGTTTTGATCGCCTCCTCCATGGAAATCTGCCCTGCCACCGGATCATGCAGGATGACCCCGGTGCGGTTCTCCCAGCTCTCCGCCGCCTTTTCCATTTGCTCGGCAGTGAGGACAGGCCTCCCGCCGTCCGCGTCTCCATCCACGTCCTGCCCGCGATCCTTTCCCCAGTCTTCCCAGCCCAGGACCGGCTCTTCCACCTCCACCCTGCCGCTCTCCGTCAAAAGCCGTGCCTCCCGGATCCTCAGGATCTGGTTCATAACCTCCATACTTCCCAAAATGAATCCGGCCGCGAAGATCAGGGAGAGAACCGTATATTTGTATTTTCTTATCATTCCGTCTCTCCCTCCAGTCCGAAGTCCAGGCAGATCCTGGTTCCCGTTTCTCCGTCACTGTCTATCTTCATCCCGGCTCCATGGATCTCGACGATCTTTGACACCAGCGTCAGCCCCAGGCCGGCCCCATGCTGCTTTCTCGCCCTTGACTTGTCAACCATGTAGAAAGCCTCCGTGATCCGTCCAAGCTCTTCCGGCGGGATCCCCTTTCCATTGTCCACGATCCGTATCCGATAGGAGTCCCCCTCTTTTTTCCCGCTGATCCAGAGATCCCTGCTGTCCGCTTTCACCGCATTGTCCGCCAGGTTCAGGATCATCGTCTTGAACAGGTCATACTCTGCCGCTATGCTCCCCTCCCCGATATCCATGTGCAGTCCGGCGCCGTGTTTTTTACAGACCGGCCCGATCCCCTGCTCCAGGTCTTCAAACATCTCCTTCACGGACATTCTTTCCAGGACAAAATCCTGCCGGTCCAGCACGAACAGATCCATCAGTTTGAGAGAGAGCGTCTCCAGCCTCATACCCTCCCTCAAAATATACCCGGCGGCGCTCCTCACCTCATCCTGCGGAAGCTCCCTCCGGCACAGCATGTCCGCATAGCCGATCACGGAGGTCAGGGGAGTCTTCAGCTCATGGGCAAAATTGGCGGCGAAGTCTTCCTTCTGCCTTGCCACGTCAGATAAGGCCGCAATCTTTTCTTCCACCTGCCCCGCCATCCGGTTAAAATCAGCCGCCAGCTCGCCGATCTCGTCCTTCCCCGCCGTGCGGATCCTCTCCGAGTAATTTCCCGCCGCTATCCTCCTGGCCGCTCTTCCCACCTTTTGAATGGAGCCGGTCAGGATCTTCGTCAGCAGAAAGATCATCGGAAAACTGACACACAGAATGGCAAGATAGATCTTCTGGAAATAGACGATCATTCTCTTCTGGGCATCCACTGCGGCGCTGATATCCGTCTCGGTGGCCAGCCAGACGTCCGTATCCCCCTGTCTGACACGTCCATATACGAAAATCCCGCATTTTTCATTCTCCTGCGAGATCCGGAAATACGCCCCGTCTTCGTTCCCCCCGCCAGATCCGGGCAGTTCCGGCTCCGTGTCCATATTGGAAAAAATAAGCGTTCCGTCCGCAAGGTACAGGGCGGCCGGAACCGTAAAGCTTCCCGCCAGGTTGCGGAAATCCTCCCCCGCCAACAGAGCCGGCTCCAGATACAGGATCGACTGCAAGAGATACTTGTTTTGCTGGAATTCCTGAAACGCATATTTTTTTTCCTGCTCCACGGCATTCCCATAGGCATGATCGATCAGCAGACAACCGGCGGCCTGAAACGCGATCCCGAAGAGCAGCACAAAACAAAAAAATATTTTGTGGAATAATTTCATGGACGATCCTCCAGACGGTAGCCCACACGGAATATGGTCTTGATCTGACTCTCCCAGTTTAGCTTTCTCCGCAGTCTTTGGATGTGGGAATCCAGGGTGCGGGTATCCCCCATGAAGGGCTCCCCCCATATCTTCTCATACAGCCGCTCACGGTACAGGGCGACTCCCTTGTTCTGGATCAGCTCCACCAACAGGGCGAATTCCTTAAAGGTCAGCTCCACCGGAATCCCCGACTTGGTGACGATCCGGGATACCAGGTCAATTTCGACATCTCCAAAGGACAGCTTCTTGTTGATCTTCCCATACCGCCTGAGCAGCGCCTCCACGCGGGCAAGCAGCTCCCCGATCTGAAACGGCTTTACGATATAGTCGTCCGCCCCCCGTTTCAGTCCATAGATCCGATCCTCAAGCTCCCCCTTTGCCGTCAGGAAGATCACCGGAGTCTCCAGGGGCCTGACGTACTCCAACAGCTCGTATCCGTCAATCTCCGGAAGCATGATGTCCAGAAGGATCAGGTCAAACTCTTCTCTCTCGATCCGGTCCGCCCCCGCCCTCCCGTCATATGCGCAGACACACCGATATCCCTCCGCCCCCAAATTGATCTTTATTAAATTTGCAATGGCTTCCTCGTCCTCGACGATCAATATTTTTTTCATATTTTTAAGCGGGCTGTTCTGCGCCCGGCTTGCCCTCCATCCTTACTATTATACCGTTCAGATGTAACAAAGTTGTGTCATAACGCAAAAAAGGAGAACAGATCGGGTGATCACTAAAGAACACTTGCGGCACTCTGGATGTTGTGGTATCTTGAACAAAAAGAAGGACATCTGCGCTAACAGATGCCCAACAGGAGCTACCGATAGACGGTTAGCCCGATCAGTCAGTTACAGCGATAGCCGCATCCTTTGGCCGGGAGGGCGGCTATTTCTGTGTCTTATCATTATCTTTGCTGCCGATGGCATATCCAAGGCCAAAACAGGTCACGCATCAGCCAAGCACCGAAATCAATCCTTCAATCTTCAACATTCGCATCAGCCCCCGGACATTCCGTCCGGGAGCCAGTACTTTTGTCTCTTTATTTTGTTTCTTCGCCTATCGCTTATTTCACGGCGTCATACTCTTCCTGGGTGATGATCCCGATCTCGATGTATTTCTCGATATACTCGTCCACGTTCTCCGGAGTGATCAGGATGGTCTCGATGGTCTCCTCCACCTTCTCCTGCTTTCCGGTCATCAGGTCATACATGGCGTCCAGATTCTTCTGAGCCAGCTCCTGGGTGTCCTGCATGACGGTCGCATCCTGGTTCCCGGCCTTGATCCGAAGGAGGGCATCGGGATTGGCGTCCACCGCATAGTACTGGGTGTCTGCAAAGGTAGGATCGTCCTTGACTACCTCGTAGCAGGCCTTTGCCAAATCGTCGCCGATGGTCAGGACCACGTCGATCTTGCCGTAAGCCTGTACCCAGTCCTCCATGGTCTGCATGAAGGTCGCCTGGTCGCTCTGGGTGCAGATCTTCTCCGCCACGATCTCACAGTCGGTCCTCTGAGCCACGAAAATGTCTTTGTAAGCCTGCAGTCTGCTCTCGGTGTGGAGGTTGCCGGGATTACAGGACATGATCGCAACCTTTGCGTTCTCCGGCGCCTGCTTGACGGCCAGCTCCGCAATAACCCTGCCCTGCTCATAGGGATCGGCATCAATCCAGGAAGCGCCCTCGATGTCACGGATGCCCGCATTGGTGGTGATGACCTTCACGCCGGCGTCCGCCGCCTGCTTCACGTAAGGAGTCTGGGCATCGCTGTCGTTGGGCTGAACGATAATTCCGTCGTAGCCTGCCGTGATCCCCTGCTCGATGAGCTGGTTTTCCTTGTCCGGGTCAGCCTGTGCGTCCTGAACGTCGAACTCAAACTGATCCTGGTAATTCGCTTCCCAGTATTTCACAAAATCTCCGGACAGGCGTGCCGCAAAGGTGTCTGCCTGGTTCCGGCTCACATAGAGAACCTTGAATTTCTCGCCGCTGGCCGCTTCCGTCCCGGCCGCCGCCTCGGTCCCCTCTTCCGCCTTACTCTCTGCCGCCGCCGTGGTCTCCGCACCGGCGTCCGCACCCTTCGTCTCCTCCTTCTTCTCTCCGCCGCATGCCGCCAGAGAAAGGATCAACGTGGAACATAATACTGCGCTGATGATGGTTCTTACACTTTTTTTCATAGTATCCTCCTTGATTGTTATGGTTGCTTTTATGATGGTCTCCAGATGCTCCTGCCGTCCTCCTTTCCTGTTTCGTTATCTGGAGCTTTTTCTGTTTTTGAAATAAATATCCCAGATCACGGCGCCGCCGATGATGACGCCCCGGACCACCTGCTGCAGATAGGAATCGATGCCCATCAGGTTCATGATGTTGTTCAAAAAGCCCACGATGAAGGCGCCGATCACCGTGCCCACCGCCGAGCCGACGCCGCCGGAGAAGCTGGTGCCGCCCACGATGGTGGCGATCATGGCATCAAACTCATAGCTGACGCCGCCGTTGGGCATGGCACTGTTGACCCTGGACAGCCAGATGGTGGCCGCAATGCCGGTCAGAAGGCCGTTGATGGCGTACACCTTCATCTTCACCGCATTGACATTGATGCCGGAAGCGTTGGCCGCCTCCTCGTTGCCGCCCACGGCGAACACGGAACGCCCCAGCTTCGTCTCCTTGGTCAGGTAAATGACTGCCAGGACGATCACGACCATGATGTAGATGCTGTTGGGGATCCCCAGGGTGCTCCCCTGGCCGATCACCTGCAGGTTTTCCCCGAGGCCCGACTGGTTCTGCCCCTGGGTGATATAGAGGGCCACGCCCCTCGCCATGAGCTGCATGGCCAGGGTGGCGATAAAGGGCGGCGTGCGGAACTTCGTCACCATGAAGCCGCTGATCAGGTTGCAGACCACCGCAACGGCGATGGCCACCAGGAAGGTGAGAAACACGCTGGGCACCGCCTTGTAGGCATAGAGGGCCACCACGCTGGCGAGGGCCAGGTTGGAACCGGCCGCCAGGTCCAGGCCGCCCGCCGAGATGAGCAGCATGGCGCCCAGGGCCAGCAGGATGTTGACCGACTGCTGCTTGGCCACGTTCATCAGGTTCTTGAACTGGAGGAAATTCTCGTTGGCAAAGCTGCAGACCACGATCATGACCACCAGAATGATCACAAGACTGTACTTGGATATGATTTTTGAAAGATTAAACGAATTTTTCTTTTCCACGACAAATCCCTCCCTTTTTATGAAACCGCATAGCTCATGATCTCTCTCTGGGTGAAAAGTTCCCGTTCCGTGAGACAGCCGGAAATCTTTCCTTCCTTCATCACATAGATCCGGTCACACATGCCGATCAGCTCCGGAAGCTCCGAGGACACCATGACGATCCCCTTTCCGCTCTCCGCAAGCACGTTCATCAGCTCATAGATCTCCTTTTTCGCCCCCACGTCGATGCCCCTGGTCGGCTCGTCCATGATGATCACCCGACCGGAATCGCACAGCATCCATTTGGCCAGGATCACCTTCTGCTGGTTGCCGCCGGACAGGTTCATGATCGGCGTCTCCAGGGAAGGCGTCTTCACCCTCACCTTTGCGAACACCTCGCTCACCTGGTCATGCTCCATCTTCCTGTGGCTGCGGAACTTGTAAAAGAACTTTTTCAGAGTGGCAAGGGACGCATTCTCCAGGACGCTCCTCACCGGAACGATCCCGAACTTCCTCCGGTCCTCCGTCACCATGGTGATCCCCTGGTCGATGGCCCTGCGGATGTTCTTCACCTGTATGGGCTTTCCGTCCAGGAAAATCTCCCCGGAATCGTAGCGCTCCATGCCAAACAATGCGCTCATGACCTCGGTCCGGCCGGCTCCCACCAGCCCGGCGAAGCCGACGATCTCGCCCGCCCTCACGTGGAAGCTCACGTCCTCGAACAGCTTATTCCGGGTCAGATGCTCCACCCGGAGGAGCTCCTCCCCGATGGGGATCTCCTGCTTCGGGTACTGGTTCTCCAGCTTCCGGCCCACCATCAGCTCAATGATCTCCTCCATGTTGGTCTCGTCCTTCGCCAGGGTCCTGATGGTCTTACCGTCCCTGAGCACGGTGATCTCGTCGGCGATCCGGAAGATCTCGTCCATCTTGTGGGATATGTAGATGATGCTCATCCCCCTGTCCCTGAGCTCGTTGATCTTCTTGATCAAAAATTCCACCTCCTGGTTGGAAATGGACGAGGTCGGTTCGTCCATGATCAGGATCTCCGCATTGAAGGACACCGCCTTGAGGATTTCCAGCATCTGGATGTTGGAGACGCTCATGTCCCGCAGCAGCGTGTCCGGCTTGTAATCCAGCCCCTCCCTCGCAAGAAGCTCCTCCGTCTCCTTCCGGATCCGCTTCCAGTCCATCTTCACCGGGTTCTTCTTGTGCCAGCGTCCCAAGAACAGATTCTCCTCTAGGGTCATGTCCGGCACGAAGGACAATTCCTGAAACACCATGGAGATCTTATGCTTCCTGGCGTCCATGGGCGAATGGATCTGCACCTTCTCGCCGTCGATGATGATCTCCCCCTCGTCCGGATGATACAGGCCGTACAGGACCTTCATCAGGGTCGATTTCCCTGCGCCGTTCTCCCCGCACAGAACATGGACGCTCCCCTTCTTGAGCTGAAAGCTCACGTCATCCAAGGCTTTCACTCCCGGAAATGATTTGGACACGTGCCTGAGCTCCATCCTTACCGTATTTTCCAAGATAGTTCCTCCCTTCCCTTTTTGTTTTGTGCAAAATAGATGATTATCCTTCTTTTTTCTTTCTCGTTTTGTCGTTTTGACAATGGTTGTTTTTTATTATATCGTATTTTTGAATAATGTCAATATTTTTTATAAATTTATTTTACAAAATATCTTTCCATTTATAAGAAAGTGTTCTAAAGAGGGCAGGGCCTTCCCGATCTGTGACGGAATTAACAAAAGAATTGCGCAATGTGAAAATCTGTTATATGATAAACGAAAGAACTATTTAGAAATGCTGGAGAAAGAAGCTATGGTGCAGGAACGCAGACAATCCGTAAAACAATACAACAAAAACCGGGTCTTCCGGTTTATCGCCGCCAGGAAACGGGTCTCCAAACAGGAGATCGCCGCCGAACTGGGACTCAGTCTGCCGACCACGACCCAGAATCTAAACGCTTTGAAGGAGGAAGGGCTGATCACGGAAAACGGCACCTTTGAATCCCAGGTGGGCAGGAAGGCCAGGGCCATCTCCATCGTGCCGGGCTTCCGGGTGGCCGTGGGACTTGACATCACGCCCCACCACATCTCCCTGGTCCTGGCCGACTTGAACGGCGACATCATCGACCACCTGCGCAAAGGCTTCACCATTTCCTCCGACGAAGCCAGCTACCTGGCCCTGCGGGACGACATCGAGACCTTTATCCGCAAAAACCGGATCCGGCCGGAACAAATCCTCGGCATGGGGATCTCCATTCCCGGCATCATCGCCTTTGACCACAAGACCATCGTGGAGGCGGACACCCTCCCCGTGCCCAACCATTTCTGCCAGATCATGCAGGAATTCTTTTCCTTCCCCTGCCGGATCTTAAACGACGCAAGCTGTGCGGGCGTGGCGGAATTCTGGCGGAACGATTACGAGAACCAGACCATCGTCTACCTGCTCCTAAGCAACACCGTGGGCGGAGCGATCCTCATAAACGGCGCCCCCTATGCGGGCATGACCAACCGGAGCGGGGAATTCGGCCACATGACCATCGTGCCGGACGGCAGGCACTGCTCCTGCGGAAAAGACGGCTGTGCGGAAGCCTACTGCTCGGCCCTGGTCCTCTCCGGCCACACGGACAACAACCTGGAGACCTTCTTCCGGGAACTGGACAGCGGAAACCGGGAGTTCGAAGCCCTGGTGGACCGGTATCTCGAAGATCTCGCGATTTTGATCAACAACGTGAACCTGAGCCTGGACTGCCCGGTGGTGCTGGGTGGGTACATGGGCGCTTATTTAAAGCGCTACCTCGGTCGGATCCGGGAGCTGGTCCGGGAGCGCTGCACCTTCGTCACCGACGGCCTTTACGTGCAGCCCTGCGCCTGTGAATTTGAGGCCGCGGCTCTGGGAGCCGCCATTTCTTATATTGAGGAATTTATCAAGAACATCTAGATCATAGAAAAAACAGGAGCGAAAGAACCTCTTCACTCCCGTTTTTTTATGCCTCAGGATCACGACCCTTTATGCTTTTCTTGCAAGCCCTTCCCGAGATTTTCCCCATAAAACATCCTAAAACCAAAAAAATTTGTGAAAAATAATTGACTTTTCCTCCCTCTTGGCCTAATATAGAAACATATTAGATAAAATATATTTACAAAATAATTTTATAAATAGAAGGAGGAAACCACATGAAAGCTGCATACTTAAAAGAAAAAAGAAACATCGTCATCCGTGACGACCGCCCCGTGCCGGAACCGGCCGAAGACCAGGTCCTGGTGAAAATGGAATACTGCGGAGTCTGCGGCTCCGACGTGCATTTTTACCGGGAGGGAAAGGTGGGGGACACCGACGCCCCCAAGGACTTCATCCTCGGCCACGAGGTGGCCGGAACCGTCGTCAAGACCGGCGCGAAAGTCACTTCCCTGGTTCCCGGGGACCGGGTCGCCCTGGAGCCCGGCTACACCTGCGGGAAATGTGAATTCTGTAAGACCGGGAAATACAATCTCTGTCCCGACGTCCAGTTCTTTGCCGCCCCGCCGGTGGCCGGCGCCCTGCAGGAATACGTGGTGCATCCTGCAGACATGTGCTTCAAGCTTCCCGACAACGTCAGCACCGAGGAGGGCGCCCTGGTGGAACCCCTCGCCGTCGGCATGCACGCCGCCTCCCAGGCGGGCGTGACCCTGGGGAACAGCGTCCTGATCCTCGGAAGCGGCTGTATCGGCCTGGTCACCCTGCTCTCCGCCAAGGCCAGGGGCGCAGCGAAGATCGTCGTGGTGGACCTGTTTGAGAAGCGCCTCCAGATGGCGAAAAAGATGGGGGCGTCGGAGGTCATCAACGCCAAAGAGGAAAACGTGCAGGAACGGGTGGCCGACATCTTCGGGCCTTTGGGCGCAGACATCGTCTTTGAGACCGCAGGCGCCATCCCCACCATCCAGCAGACTCCCTATTTCGTGAAGCCCGGCGGCACTATCTGCCTGGTCGGTATGGCCGCCGAGAGCATGGCCAACTACAACTTCAACCAGATCATGATGAAGGAAGCCACCATCAAGTCCGTGTTCCGCTACCGGAACCTGTACCCGGCCGCCATAGGCGCCATCGCAAGCGGCGCCATCGACGTGAAGCAGATCGTGACCCACCGCTTCTCCTTCGACGAATCCGACGAGGCCTTCCGCAACGCCGTGGACAACGCCCAGGATGAGATCAAAGAAGTGATCGTGTTCTAAGGAAACACTGACTGAATCAGCGTTTCCCTAAACGGCATAAGTCTTAATTTTCGCCGTTCCATATTGCAAAAAAATAGCGATAGCCCTTCTTTCAGTAAGGCTATCGTTATTTTTTGCTCCCTTGTGATTATCCTATCTTTATAAGCATCCCTATCCGTTGGAATTTGTACAATGCAAGCAGCAGGAACATACCCTTTTATGATTCAATTCTCAGCCACTCCTTTACAGCTTCCACAGCGTATCCTACCCCTTGAGCAATCTTTTCAACCTCTACACCCAATTTGTAAAAACTTATGGCATCTTCTTTTGCCTTATTTAATTCTCCAATTTTTCGTTCTTCCTTCCGCATTTCTTGTATCGCCTGGCACATATCGACTATCGCCTCTCTTTCATCATATTTTAAACCAGTATGTGTGATCGCATCAATTACGTCTACCGCCCTTCACTCCACTTCCCGAAAACGTTTTTCATTGGTTTTCAATATCCGGCTTAAGTTTTCCCTGTCCTTTGAATACTTGATAAACAATATGACCTCCCGAAGACTGGACTGGAACTTCATAATTTCCTCATCCGCCATCTGGGCCGGAGCAATCAAATGTACATGGTAGTAACGAAGAAACTAAAAATGAAATTTCTCAAGATTTTTTAAGATATTTAAACGCTTAGATATTACCGTTGTTTGATGATGTCTCCGGGATGATGAGAGCTGGAATCAGGCACCTTCAGAGTCGGGCGAAAAAAATTTTAGAGGAACTGTCTCCATATATTCAGGAAATATTGCACAGAGACGTTATAGTGAAACACTCTGGAATGCATTTGCGCAAAGAAGAGCGGGAAGTCCATATTTCCCGTGAATGGCCTCTGCTTTCCCCCGGAGAACGAAGCA
>CAMSZT010000024.1 GCA_947066815.1 uncultured Lachnotalea sp. | reverse complement strand
GCAAGCACCTGGTCTTTTTCATCTCCAAGGTCAATGATCTCGTCCTCATCCTCCAAATCCTCAAATGCCGGCTCCGACTTCTGGACATCATGTCCAGAAGTGTCCTGCGCTTCCTCCTGTGCGCTTCCGGCTCTGTTTCTTCCTTTCCCTACTGTTTTTGCATCTGCCATATTCGTTTTTCCTTTCTTTGCACGAAAAAAAGACAATCGGATTGACTGTCTTTCTCCCTGAAAACAGAAAAAGCAGCGAATTGTTTTCTCTAACAAAAACAAATTCACTGCTTTACTGCTTGTGTTATTAAGTTGCTGTGGTTATGCCATTACAGGCTCCCGCTTTTTGATGATAGCACTAACTTCCTCTACGCTTTTTTTTGTCGCAACGGCTATCTGTTCAAGCGAAAAATTATTCCCATACATGGTCATTATAACATCTACTAAAGTGTTATCCCTAATTCCCTGTGAAAGATTACACAAAGCGCTCACATCCTTTCTCAATTCATCATCTACCGGAACATGGCACTCGGTTTTTATAATCTCTAATTTACTCCGAATTTTGAATTGTTAATCTTCTAATAATACACGTTTTCTTTCTATCATTTCCCCGATTCTTGCGATATATTGGGAAACGTCTTTCACATTCTCGCTCCGCTCGATCCGACCGTCCGGGTACACCCTCTTGCTGATGCTTCCGGCTCCGAGAGCGACTATGGTCTGTTTCTCCTCCATGATCAGGATATTGTAGATCCCTTCTTTGCCGGCCTTTGCGTAGCCCACGTTCTCAAAATTCCCCGCCATGTTTTTCTGCCGGTAGAGATAATAGGGATCAAGCCCCAGCCTGCGGCAGTAGTCCGCCGTCAGATCCATCATCTCCCCGGTGTTCTCAAATTTCAGATGGGCGTACAGTTCCTTCATGGTATTGAGCCTGGCGGCCCGCTTCACCGCCAGGGAGTGGACCGTGATGCTGTCCGGCGCCATGGCGTAGAGCTTTTCCATGGTAAAGCGGACGTCCTCGATGGTCTCCTCCGGAAGCCCCAGGATCAGGTCCATGTTGATGTTGTCAAGCCCCGCCGCCCTCGCCATCCCATAGGCCTCCTCGATCTGCTCCGGCGAGTGCTTCCTGCCGATGAGCCTCAGGGTCTCCGCCTTCATGGTCTGAGGATTGATGGAGATCCGGGAAACCGGATGCGCCTTCAAAACCCTCAGCTTCTCCTCCGTCACGCTGTCGGGCCGCCCCGCCTCCACCGTCCATTCCTGTAAATGAGAAAAATCAAAGCTCTCCTCCACCTTCGTGAGCAGGCGGTCCAGCTGGTCCGGCGCAAGGGTCGTGGGCGTGCCGCCTCCGATATAGACGGCGTTCAGCTTTTTGTGGTCAAAGGCCCGCTTCACATCATCGATTTCCCGGAACAAAGCCGCCAGATATTCTTCCATCCGGGGAGCCCATCTGGAGATCGGATAGGACGTAAAGGAACAGTACAGGCAGGTGGTCGGGCAGAAGGGGATCCCGATATAGAGACTGTAGCCTTCCTCATAGTCGATGTTCCGGAGCACCTCCCGCTCCCTCTTTGCGATCTCGATGCTGAGGCCGATCTTCTCCCGGCCGGTCAGGTATGTCTCTTCCATATAGGAAGTGATCGCCTCCTCCGAAGCGCCCTCCTCCAGCATGGCCATGGGGATCTTCGTGGGGCGGATGCCCGTCAGCGTCCCCCAGGGAAGCTTCTTCCCCGTGTCCTCCGAGAGAAGTCCGTAGACCAGACGCTTCAGGACGGATTTCGCCGTCTTCCTGTCCGAAGTATCCGCAGGGGCAAAAGCCTCCTTCTCCCCCGTCCCGGTCAGAAGCCGTACCCGGATCTCCCCGTTCCCGTGATCCACCCTCAGGCACCTGTCTCCCGGCAGAAGCTCCTCCTTCTCCCCCAGAACGATCTCCGCCCCCGGATAAAAGGAGGTCAGGAGCCCCCGCACGTCATATTCAAAATTTTCCTCACTTAATTTCAGGTAGATCATTCCAATCCCTTTCTCCCCAGGCCGCGGCTCCTGCCGCCGGACTCCCGGTCATTCCGTCATTCTTCCCCGGTCACCCGGATCTGGCACATCTTCATGGCCGCAAGGGCCGTCCTGTGGCTCTCAGGCGTCACTCCTGCGCAGGCAGACGCATCCACGATGATCTCCGCCTCCGGCAGGAACGCCTTCGCCAGGAGCGCGTTGGAGATCACACAGATATCCGTGCAGAGCCCGATGAAAGTGATGGACTTCACGGGACATTCCCTGTCAAGCTCCGTCAAGATCCTTCCCAGGTCCGAAGAGCCGAAGGTCCTCTTGTCGATGGGCACGCCCCCGCAGAAAGGCGCCAGCTCCGGACAGATCTGCCACCCGTCGGTCCCTTTGATGCAGTGGGGCACCGGGAGCTTTCTCCCCTCCTGCGTCTCCAGATAGTCTTCCCCGTGGGTGTCCCTGGTAAAAAGCACCCGCCCCTCAAACTCCCGGACGAGCTCTGCCGCCCTCGGCACGATCCTCACCGCCTCCGCCGTCCCCAGCGCACCGGTGATAAAATCATTCTGCATATCCACAACGATCAAAAGATCCTGCACGGCTGTTTCCTCCTTGCATTTTTTTCGTATATAGGCGATTGCGAAACATAAAATTGCAGGAATATTCGACAAGCTTTCGAGTTTCGCAATCACCTATTTTTGTATACGTGATAGATTTCGCTTGTATTTTACAAGAAATCCGCCGAAATGTAAAGCATGCTTCATCTTTTTCGGTATTTCCCCTCGATCCCCACCGTATAAACCGCCATCGCCGCGATCGCCTCCGCCATGGCACCCAGGACCGAGAAGAGCACCCAGGCCGAATTCTGTCCCGGCAAAAGAGGAAGTCCCAGCAGGGCAAAACATACGCCGAACACGCACCACAGGATCCCGACCGCCCGGTTGTACCCTTTCACGTCCGTCACCTCGAACACCTTCGCATTGGCCCAGAACCCGAAGGGCATGGTCCGCCTGGAAAAAGCCGCATAAATCCCAAAGACAACAAAGCCTGTGCCCGCAAGCATCCAGATCACAAATCCAAGCATCTGAACATCCTCCTTTACCTCATATAAACTCCGGTCAGCCGGCCCTCCTCGTCGAAGGTGATGGTGTACATGACATTGACCTTCTCGTAGACGGCATCCACCTGGGTGACCGTAAAATGCTTCCCCTTCTGCTCCATCTCCTGGGCATAGACCGTGCCGAGAGAGCGCATCTCTCCCCAGTCGTCGGAGATAAAGGCCCTCGCCTTGTCTATATTTTCCCTGGTCAGGGCCCCGTGCAGCTCCTCCAGCGCCAGTTCCTTAAGTGTCTCAAAGTCATCGGCATTTAAAAGTTCCACCACTTCGGCAGTCTTTTCCGTGATCTCCTCCCTGGAAAAAGACGTCTTGGAATCGGCCCTTTTGGGCAGCACCCACCAGAAATAAACAGCCGCGAGAAACAAGACAAGGAAGATCCCCCCAACCGCGACAGCCGCCCGTTTTCTCCGGCGCGCGTTTCTATATGCCCTTCTCTCCTCCTCCGGAAGCTCCTGGCAGAAAGCTTCCGCAATCTCCCCGGCGGGACCCATGCTCTCCATGATCTCCTCCAGCGCCTCCCCCTGTTCCCTCCTGGCGGCGATATCCGAGAGGAGCTGATTTCGGATCTCTTCCTTTTTTTTGCCTTTACATTCCACTTTTTTGACGATCTCATTCACATAGCTCTCCGCATTCATCTGCTTTCCCCCTTTCCGACCACGGCGAAACGGCCGTTCCATCCGGTTCCTCCTCCGAAATCCTCCGGATCTGTTTCTGTCCCATCAGTTTTTCCACGCCGGCCGCTATCTGGCTCCACCTCTCGTACATCTCGCCCATGGTCCTTCGCCCCTTTTCGGTCATCAGATAATATTTCCTCGGGATCTGGCCCCGCCCTGCCTCCGACCACCGGCTCTCCACCAGGCCCTCGTCCTCCAGCCGGTACAGGATCGGATAGAGAGTCCCTTCCTTCAGGCAGAAGATCCCGCCGCTCTCCTCCCGAAGCTCCATGATCAGCTGGTAGCCGTATTTCTTCTCTTCCTCAAGAAACCGCAGGACCAGCATATCCAGCACGCCCTTTTTCATCTGCCGTTCATATTTCTCCTGCATATCCTCCTCCCATCTTTTCATTTCTATATGCTATGTAATACTAAGTATAAGATAACACGACATCATGGAAATGTCAAATAAAAAAGCGGTTCATTTCCTCTGCGTCGGCGTGCGCATAAAAAGAAAAAACTCCCTGTTCTCACAGGAAGTCCATCGTTATCTGCTCAACGGATTATACTGTTTCTCATACCCGATACTCGTCCCCTCCCCGTGGCCCGGATAGACCAGAGTGCCCTCCGGCAGGGTGAGAAGCCGTTCCCGGACAGAATGGGCCAGGTCCGACATGGAGGAGGTGGGAAAATCCGTCCGCCCGTAGGAACCGGCAAAGAGGGTGTCACCGCTTAAAAGCGCCCCCGCCTCTCTGATATGATAGCAGACCCCGCCCGCCGTGTGTCCCGGCGTGGCAATGACTTCGATCTCCGTTCCCGCCAGGGAGAGAACATCCCCGTCCCTCAGGAATTCATCGGCCTTCAGAGTTACCGGACGGCTCCAGGCCGCCGACAGGTTCATGGAGGCATCCTCCAGCAGTGCTTTTTCTGCCTCCGCTGCGTAGATCTTGACAGAAAAAGCTTTCCGCAGCTCTTCCGCCGCCAGGATATGGTCGTAATGCCCGTGGGTCAGAAGGATTGCCGCCGGCTTCTTCCGGTTGTCCATGCACCAGTCCCGGATAGCCCCCGCATCATCCGCCGGGTCCACGATGACCACCTCGTCCGTATCCGCATTTTCGATAAAATAGCAGTTGGTGCCGAGCATCCCCAGCACTGCCCCTTCGATCTTGATCCGATCTCTTTCCATCATCCCACCGTTCTTTCAATATCCAGCACATTGTCGATCTGCCTCAGCTTCTCCACCAGGCTGGTCAGCTCCTCCACGCCGTGGATGTCAAACCCCATGGTCACCGTGGCGAGGCCCTGCTTGCTGGTGCGCACCACCATGGAAGTGATGTCGATCTGCCGCTCCGTGAAGATCCTGGAGATGTCCACGCACATGCCGATCCGGTTCTGGGCATAGATCTTGATCTCCGTGGAATAAGTCTCCCTGTGCTCCTCACCCTCCGGGAGCTGCCATTCCGCGTCCATGAGCCTCACCCGCTCTTCCTCCGGGAGATTGATGATGTTGATGCAGTCTGTCCGGTGGATGGAGATCCCCCGTCCCCTGGTCACAAAGCCGACGATCTCGTCTCCCGGAACCGGACTGCAGCAACGGGAAAACCGCACCGCCAAGTCATGGACACCCTTCACCACGATCCCGCTCCCGCCCTTTTCCCGGAGAGGCTTCTCTCTCGAGGATGCATCCTTAAGCACCTTCTCGTCCGTCAGAACCGCCGTCGGATTGTTCTTCCGGTAGATCTCCAAAAGCTTGTTGACCACCTGGCCTTCCTTTAATCCGCCGTGGCCGATAGCAGCCAGCACCGCGTTCCATTCCAGAAAACCGTATTTGGAGATCACCTTCGCCTCATACTCCGGCTTCCCGATGTCACTGAAATTGATCCCCTTGGTCTTACAGTACCGGTCGATCATCTCCCGTCCCCGGATGATATTCTCTTCCTTGTTCTGGGTCTTGAACCACTGATTGATCTTGTTCTTGGCCTGGGCGCTCTTCACCGACTTCAGCCAGTCCCTGCTCGGCCCCTTGGAGTTCTGGGAAGTGATGATCTCCACCCGGTCGCCGTTTTGGATCACGTAATCGATGGGCACAAGCTTGTCGTTGACCCTGGCCCCCACCATCTTGTTTCCGACGGCGCTGTGGATACTGTAGGCAAAATCCACTGTCGTGGAACCGCTGGGCAGGTTTTTCACATCTCCCCCCGGCGTAAAGCAGTATACGTTCTCGGAGAACACATCCAGGTCCGTCTTTAAGGAGGACAGGAACTCCTTGTTGTCGGACATGTCCTTCTGCCACTCCAGGATCTGCCGGAGCCAGCTCAGCTTCTCCTCCTCCTTCTGGGCGATGCTGCGGCCGTCCTGCCCCTCCTTGTATTTCCAGTGGGCCGCAATGCCGAACTCCGCCGTCCGGTGCATGGTGTAGGTGCGGATCTGGATCTCAAAGGGCTGCCCCGTACTGCTGATCAGAGTCGTGTGCAGGGATTGGTACATGTTAGCCTTGGGCATGGCGATGTAATCCTTGAAGCGGCCCGGGATCGGCTTATACATCTCATGGATGACGCCCAGGGCCGCATAGCAGTCCTTGACCGTGTCCACGATGATCCGCACCGCAAAAATATCATAGATCTGATCCAGCGTCTTGTGCTGGTTGACCATCTTTTTATAAATGCTGAAAAAGTGCTTGACCCGCCCGTCCACGCTGGCCTCGATCCCCGCGGCATGCATGTGGTCCTCCACCTCGTCCATGATGTTCTGCACAAACTCCTCCCTGCTGAGACGGCGCAGAGAGATCTTCTCCTGCAGATCCCGGTAGACCTCCGGTTCCAGGTATTTTAAAGACAGGTCGTCCAGTTCAATCTTGATCTTGGAGATGCCCAGCCGGTCCGCCAGGGGCGCGTAGATCTCCAGAGTCTCCCTGGCCTTCTCCTTCTGCTTCTCCGGCTTCATATATTTGAGGGTCCGCATATTGTGGAGCCGGTCCGCCAGCTTGATCAGGATCACCCGGATATCCTTGGCCATGGCCAAAAACATCTTCCTCAGGTTCTCCGCCTGGATCTCCACCTTGTCGGCCGACCAAGACAGCTGGGTCAGCTTGGTGACACCGTCCACCAGGAGGGCCACTTCGCTGCCGAAGACCTTCGTCATCTCCTCCATGGTCATGACCGTGTCCTCCACCACGTCGTGGAGGATCCCCGCGATGATGGATTCCTTGTCAAGCTCCAGCTGGCCCAGGATGATGGACACGCTTAACGGATGGACGATGTAGGGCTCACCGGATTTCCGAAGCTGCCCCTCATGGGCCGCATTCGCGATCTCATAAGCCCGCCTCACCATAGTCAGATCGTCCGACGGATGATACTTCCTTATGGTTTCGATCAGAATGTCAAAAAGCTCCTCCGGAGTCGTGGAAGTCAGCATGGTATCCCCGCCTGCAATGATCCGCTTGGACACACCTCCGTCCTTCCCGGCCGGCAGAACCTCCTCCACCGGCTGCAAAACGCCGTCGTCAAGCTGCAGAGAAGTACCCTGCACGCCATCTCCCCTGTGCTGCTGTTCCTTTTCCTTCCATTCCGTCATATCTGCCATACACTGTCACCTTTGGTATACCTGTCCTGCCGATATCCTGCTACTGGGCCAGCATCCTGCTGATCGCATACTCCTCCTCGTCGATATCCTTATGCATCGCGAGAGCCTCCTGCATATCAAAATCCACAAAGGCGCCGTCCTTCCAGCCGACCACCCGGTTGGTCTTTCCTTCCGCCAGAAGCCCCACCGCCTTGGCCCCCATGATGGAGGCGTAGACCCGGTCCTTGCAGGTAGGCATGCCGCCCCGCTGCATATATCCGAGGATGGAAGCCCTGGTCTCGATGCCCGTGGCCGCCTCAATCCGCTTGGCCATACTGGTGGAATGTCCGATCCCCTCGGCGTTGATGACGATGTGGTGCTTCTTCCCCCGCTTCCGGTGCTCGATGATATGGTTGATGATGGTCTGTTCGTTGTTGTCATACCGCTCCGGAAGGAGGATATCCTCCGCGCCGTTGGCAATGCCGCACCAAAGGGCGATATAGCCGGCGTTGCGTCCCATGACCTCGATGATGCTGCACCGCTCATGGGAAGTGGAGGTGTCCCGGATCTTGTCGATGGCCTCCATAGCCGTGTTCACCGCCGTGTCAAAGCCAATGGTATAATCCGTGCAGGCGATGTCCAGGTCGATGGTCCCCGGCAGCCCCACCGTGTTGATGCCAAGCTCCGCCAGCTTCCCGGCCCCCCGGTAGGAGCCGTCGCCGCCGATGACCACCAGGCCCTCGATCCCATGTTTCCTGCAGATCTCGGCGCCCAGGGCCTGGCCCTCCTCCGTGCGGAACTCCTCACAGCGGGCCGTATAGAGGATGGTCCCTCCCCGCTGGATGATATCCGAAACGCTCCTGCCGTTCATGTCCACGATCTCTTCATTCAGAAGGCCCGCATAACCCCTCTGGATCCCCTTTACCTTTATCCCCCTGGCGATCGCGGTCCGGACCACTGCACGGATCGCCGCGTTCATGCCCGGCGCATCCCCGCCGCTGGTCAGAACGCCGATGGTGCCCACTGTCTTAGCCATAGTTTTCTCCTCCAACTGTCATCCGTTTTCCTGTAAAATCGAATTATCTTTAATTATATTGGATTCTTTCCCTGTTTTCAATAGGCTTTTCTACAACTTTTACATTCTCTTTCCCATATTTTGAGGCAAGTTTCTCCAAAAATACCGGATCGGACGCCGAAACGCTGCAGGAGATCCCCAGGAACTTTTTCGCCCGCTCCTTCTGCAGGAAGATCCCAACCCGGTCGTTTCCGTCGCTGTCCGCAAGGAGCCTGAGAAGTTCCCTCTCCCCTGCAAAATAGGAGGCCTTGTCCGCAAACTGGAGCCAGAGAGTCTTTGGAAGGCCGTCAAAAGGGACCACCTTCTCGCAGATCAGCTTTCCTTTTGCCTCGTCCCCTAAGGATACCCGGCCCCGCACGAAGATCTTGCTGTCCTCCACCAGGATGGCCCGGCTGGCCTCGTAATCCCTGGGGAACACCAGGACCTCCACGGTCCCCACCATATCCTCCACCGTGAGGAAGGCCATGAGCTGGTTCTGTTTCGTGGTCTTCACCGTCTTGGCCGTGATCATCCCCCCTATGGTGACGATCCGTCCGTCGGCAACGTTCGCCTCGCCGCTCTCGTCGTCCACATTGAAATCCGATGTCACCGCCGTGATGTTCTGCCTCCATTTTTCCTCGTACTGCTCCAGGGGATGGCCGCTCACGTAAATGCCCAGCACCTCCTTCTCATAGGCCAGAAGCTCTTCCTTTCCATATTCTCCTACATCCTGAAACACCGATTCATGGGCCTTTTTCTCCTCCTCGCCCATAAGATCAAAAAGGCTCATCTGCCCGGCGATCCCGGTCTTCTTCTCCCGGTTCTTCCGCTCTAAAAGCTCCGGGGCGGCCAGCATCTTCTGCTTCCTGGTGCCGGGAAGGCCATCCAGGGCGCCGGACTTGATGAAATTCTCCAGGCTCCGTCTGTTGATCTCCTTGCCCGTAAGACGGTAGATGAAATCCTTGAGGCTCGCGTAGGGCCCGTTCGCCTCCCGGTCCCGGACGATCTCCTCGATCACGTTCCTCCCGATGCTCTTGATGGCAGAGAGGCCGTAGCGGATTCCGCCGCCGGACACGGAAAAATCGGCCATCCCCTCGTTGATGTCGGGCGGAAGCAGGGGGATCCCCATGGAGCGGCTCACCAGGATATACTCGGAAACCTTGGCGGAATTGTCGATGACGGAGGTCATCAGGGCCGCCATGTATTCCACCGGGTAATAGTGTTTCAGATAAGCCGTCTCATAGGCCACCACCGCGTAGGCCGCCGCATGGGACTTGTTGAAGGCGTACCTGGCAAAATCCGTCATCTCGTCAAAGATCTGCTGGGCAGTCGCCTCCGGGATCCCGTTGGCGATACATCCTGTCACCCCCTCGGCCTCATTGCCGTAGACGAAATTCTGCCGCTCCTTCTCCATGACGGCCGCCTTTTTCTTGGACATGGCCCGCCGCACCAGGTCGCTCCGCCCCAGGGTGTAGCCTCCCAGATCCCGCACGATCTGCATGACCTGCTCCTGATAGACGATACAGCCGTAGGTGGGCTCCAGGATCGGTTCCAGCTGGGGACAGTGGTAGGTGATCTCCTCCGGCCGGCTCTTGCCCCGGATGTACTGAGGAATGAAATCCATGGGGCCGGGGCGGTAGAGGGAGATCCCGGCGATCACATCCTCCAGATTGTGGGGCTGCAGATCTTTCATAAAGCTCTTCATACCGGAGCTTTCCAGCTGGAACACCCCGTCGCACCGTCCCGTGCAGAGGGAATCGTAGACGGCCCTGTCGTCAAAGTCAATGTGGTCGATGTCGATGGAGACGCCTTTGCCCTTCTCAATGAGCTTCACCGCGTTCTGGATCACCGTCAGGGTCCGAAGGCCCAGAAAGTCCATTTTTAAAAGTCCCAGTTCCTCCAGGGTCGTCATGGTAAACTGGGTCGTGACCGAACCGTCAGCCGCCCTGGAGAGGGGCACGTACTCCTCCACCGGCTTCTGGCTGATGACCACCCCGGCCGCATGCATGGAGGCGTGCCTGGGAAGCCCTTCCAGCCTTTTTGACATGTCGATCAGGTACTTCACCTGGCTGTCGTTTTTATACGCTGCCGCCAGGTCCGGAGTCTTTAAGGCATCATCAAGAGTGATCCCCGGTTCCCTGGGCACCATCTTCGCGATCTGGTCACAGAGGGCATAGGGCAGGTCCAGTACCCGCCCTACGTCCCGGATCACGCCCCGGGCCGCCAGGGTTCCGAAAGTGACGATCTGGACCACCCGGTCCTTCCCGTACTTCTCCCCCACATAGTCGATGACCTCCTGACGCCGCTCAAAACAGAAATCCACGTCGATATCCGGCATGGACACCCGCTCCGGATTTAAAAACCGCTCGAAAAGCAGGCTGTAGCGGATGGGATCGATGTTGGTGATCCCCAGGGTATAGGCCACGATGCTTCCGGCGGCGGAGCCCCTCCCCGGTCCCACCATGATCTCATGATCCCTGGCATATTTGATGAAATCCCAGACGATTAGGAAATAGTCCACATAGCCCATATCTTTTATGACGCCCAGCTCATAGTCCAGCCGTTTTTTTAAAGTCCCGTCGTCTTCCGGGTACCGCTTCCCAAGCCCGTCCAGACAGAGCTCGTTCAGGTATTCCCAGGCTGTCTTTCCCTCCGGCACGTCAAACCGCGGAAGCTTCGTCACCCCGAATTCGATCTCCACATTGCAGCGCTCGGCGATCTTGTGGGTATTCTCAACGGCCTCCTCCGCGTAGGGGAAGAGCTTCCGCATCTCCTCCTCGGACTTGCAGTAATACTGGCCGCCCTCGTAGCGCATCCGGTTCTCGTCACTGACTTTTTTTCCGGTCTGGATGCAGAGCAGGATGTCGTGGGGCTCGGCATCCTCCGCAAAGGTGTAATGGATGTCGTTGGTGACCGCCAGGGGGATCCCCAGCTCCCCCGACATCCGCACCAGCTGGGTGTCCACCAGCCTCTGCTCCGGGATCCCGTGATCCTGCAGCTCCAGGAAGAAATTTCCTTTTCCAAAGATCTCCTCATATCCCCTGGCCGTCCGGCAGGCCTCCTCGTACATACCCCGGACCAGATATTTGGGGATCTCCCCCGCCAGGCAGGCGGAGAGAGCGATGATCCCCTCGTGGTATTCCCGGAGTACCTCGTAGTCCACCCGCGGCTTATAATAAAAACCGTCGATGAAGCCTTTGGACACGATCTTCATCAGGTTGGCATAGCCGGTGTTGTTCTCCGCCAGGAGCACCAGGTGATAATACCGGTCCTCGGAATTGTTTCCTTCTTTTTCAAACCGGGAGCCGCTGGTCACGTAGACCTCGCAGCCGATGATGGGGCGGATCCCCGCCTCCTTCGCCGCCTTGTAAAAATCGATGACGCCGTACATGACACCGTGGTCCGTGATGGCCAGACTGTCCATCCCCAGCGCCTTCGCCTGAGCCACCAGCTCCCTGATCTTGCCGGAGCCGTCCAAGAGGCTGTATTCCGTATGTACGTGCAGATGGGTGAATGCCATAAAAACCCTCCATTTCTACGAATACCCCGCAGTTTCCTGCGGGGTATCCCATTCCTCCTATGACTCGCTCACCAGATATTTCTCAATGGCCGCCGCGGCTTTCTCCTCGTCCTCGCCGCTCACCGTGAGCTGTACGCTGGCCCCGCTCCCGAGACCGAGAGCCATCATTCCCATGATGCTCTTCGCATTTACCTTCCTGGACTCGTCCTCGATGTAAATGCTGCTCTCGTACTGGCTGGCCATCTGCACCAGCATCGCCACCGGACGGGCCTCCAGCCCCTCCGAGATCCCAACGGCAATTTTTTTTGTGATCATAGACTCTCCTCCTCGTCGCCATCCCTCAACGACCTTGCCAATTCCTTCAGTTTCCGCAGACGGTGGTTGACGCCGGATTTCCCCACCGGCGGGACCAGGGAGTCACCCAGCTCCTTCAAGGTCGCTTCCGGATACTCCAGCCTGGCGGCGGCAATCTCCTCCAGCCCCTCCGGGAGCCTGTCAAAACCGATCCTGTCGCGGATATATAATATATCATTCATCTGCTCTACGGCAGCGGATACCGTTTTATTGATATTGGCCGTCTCACAGTTCACTTTCCGGTTGACACAGCCTCTCATTTCCCTCAGGATGCGGACATTCTCCAGCTCCATCAGAGCCAGATGGGCCTCCATGACCCCCAGCATATCCACAATCTGATCTCCCTCTTTGATATAAAGCACGTGATAGCGCTTGCGGAGCACCACCTTCGCTTCGATATCAAAAGCGCGTATCAGCGCCCTTAACTGCTCCGCCTTTTCGGCGCTGTCACAGACAATCTCAAAGTGGTAGGATTTCTGCGGGTTGCTGATGGAACCTCCGGCCAAAAACGCGCCCCGGATAAATGCCCGCTTGCAGCAGGCGTTCTGGACCACCATGCTGTTTACAAAATCCTTCCTCTCCTCCGGCCGGCCGTCTGCGTCCAGAAGCTTCACGGTCTGCAGAAACCGCAGAGCCTCCTCTCCTTCTATGACACAGAGCGCAGGCCCCGTGTTTCCCGCCTGAAGGTCGATCTCAAAGGCACGCTTCAAAAGCACTCCGAACTTCTTTGCCACATTTGGATTTTCGATCCGGAGAAGCAGCCTTTCCCCATCCTCCGGCACCTGGCCGCACATACGGAATATGGCCGCCGCCTCCGCGATCTGGCAGTGCCTGGCACTGCTTACCTGACGGGAAAGCTCTGCCTTCACCTCTGACGAAAACGACATGAGCCCACCTTAAATCCCTTCCTGTTATATCATCATAAACCGGGATTGTCAACCACGGACATTCCCATTTTCCTGTTTTCTGTCTGTATTTTCCCGGCATCACGCCCCGAAAGGCGGCTCAAACTTCCCCAAAAGCCGCATCTCCAGTTCCAGGGGCACGCCGAATTTCCGAAAGACCCGCTCCCTCACCTGCCGGCACACCTCCAAGATGTCCGATGCCGAGGCGCCGCCTCTGTTGACCACAAAGCCGCAGTGTTTCTCCGACACGCAGGCGTTCCCCACCGAGAACCCGCGGAGTCCTGCATCCATGATCAGCTTGCCCGCAAAATACCCTTCCGGCCTTTTAAAGGTACTGCCTGCGCTGGCATACTCCAGAGGCTGCTTCTCCTTCCTCCTTGCCGCCAGCTCCTCCATCCTGGAGCGGATCTCTTCCTTGTCCCCGCGGGACAGAAGGAACTCCGCCTCTGTCACAATGTAACCCCTTGGGAGGATGCAGCTTTTCCGGTAACCCATCTCCAGCTCGGAGGCCTCCAGGCGCTTTTCTTCTCCGTCCTTCGTGAGCACCCGGACTCCCCGCACCACCTGCGCCATCTCTCCGCCGTATGCTCCGGCGTTCATGACCAGCGCGCCTCCCACGGTCCCCGGTATCCCGGAAGCAAATTCCAGGCCGGAAAGGGATGCGTCCCGGGCCGCTGCCGCCGTTTTCGAAAGGGTCGCTCCGGCCCCGGCAAGGATCCGGCTGCCCTCCACCCGGACATCCTCGAAGGCCCGGCCCACATGGATCACCACACCTTCATATCCCTCGTCGCTGACCAACAGGTTGCTGCCGTTCCCCAGTATAAAATAAGGCTTTTCAAACTCTCTGCACAGACGGATCACCGACGCCAGCTCCGAAGCCGTCTGCGGCGTCACGAACACTTTTGCCGGGCCGCCCGCCTGAAAGGTCGTATGCTTCCTCATTGGTTCATCAAAACAGACATCACCTGATAATTCCTTCAGCCTGTCAGTAAACAGATCCATCACATTCCCGCCTTTGACTCTCTATTTTCCCCGTTTTCTCCTGCCGTCATTGGTGTTCTCCAATCCTTATCCGTCCTGTTTTGATCGTCATGTCCTCATTCGTCATCTTCCGTCTGGCTGCGCATCAGGTTCCTCTGGACCCGGTTGTAAAGCTCCTGCGCCGCGTTATAACCCATTTTCTTCTGCCGGTAATTGACTGCGGCAGATTCCACGATAACGGCCAGATTCCGGCCCGGGCGGATGGGGATGTTGTGACAGACCACCTTGATCCCCAGAAACTCCGCATACTGTTCGTCCATGCCAAGCCTGTCGTACTCTTTGTCCCGGTCCCAGTCCTCCAGATTGATGACCAGGTCGATGCTCTGGGTGTTCTTTACACTCTCTGCGCCGAACAGGGCCTTCACGTCCAAAATCCCGATCCCCCGAAGCTCGATCATGTGCCTCGTGATGTCCGGCGCCGTTCCCACCAAAGTCACGTCGCTGACCTTGCTGATCTCCACCACGTCGTCGGTCACCAGGCGGTGCCCTCTCTTGATCAGCTCCAGGGCCGCCTCGCTCTTTCCGATCCCGCTCTCGCCCATGATCAGCACGCCCTCGCCGAACACGTCCACCAGAACGCCGTGAATGCTGATACAGGGGGCAAGCTGCACCTTCAGCCAGCGGATGGTCTCCGCCATCAGATCCGACGTCATTTTCGATGTGGAGAGAAGAGGAATGCCGTACTCGACCGCCAATTTGCGGATATCGTCGTCCGGCTTTAAATTTCTCGCATAAGCCAGACAGGGAATCTTATGCCGGAAGATCTCACCGTATGTGTTTAACTTTGCGTCCCTGCACATGCTGCAGGTATAGGCGTACTCCACATTTCCGATGATCTGGACTCTCTCATGGCTGAAATGATCGAAAAATCCGGCCAGCTGCAGCGCCGGCCTGTTGATATCCGGATGGACGATCTTGATCTGTGAGATATCGATCTCGGGCGTCAGGTTTTCAAGTCCCAGAGTATCAATAAATTTTTTCAGTTTTACCACCGGTGTGCTGTTCATACGATTCCTCCCTCTCCCCAAATGCACCTTCCTGATGCTCCGGATCCTTCGTCTCCGGAGCTTTGTACGGCCGTCCGGCCGCTTTCTCTATTGTATACTAACACAGGAGAGGGGGAAGCGCAAGGACATTCCGAAATGCGGAAACTCAGGAACCGTTCTTGTGCAGAAACTCGTAGACCGACTCGGCGGCCCGCTCATTCATCTGGGGAACCTTGGAGAGCTCCTCCAGGTCAGCCGCCCGGAGCTTCTCCATGGTCCCGAAGGTGCGCATGAGCGCTTTCCTCCTGGCCGGCCCGATTCCTTTGATATCCTCTAAGACGGAGTGGACCTGGTCCTTTCCCCGAAGACTCCTGTGGTACTCGATGGCGAACCGGTGGGCCTCGTCCTGAATCCTGGTGAGAAGCTTAAAGCCCTCGCCTCTCCGGTCCAAGGACAGCTCCCGCCCCTCAAAATAGAGGGCTCTGGTCCTATGGGCGTCGTCCTTGACCATGCCGCAGACGGGAATGGCAAGACCCAGCTTTTCGAGAACCTGCTTGGCCACGGAGACCTGCCCCTTTCCGCCGTCCATCATAAGAATGTCGGGGAACCGGTCAAAGCCGCCGGTCTGACGGAGCCCCTCCTTTTCTTCCTTGCCGTGGAGGAACCTTCTCGTAAGGACTTCCTCCATGGACGCATAATCGTTGGGGCCCTCCACGGTCTGGATCCGAAACTTCCGGTAATCGGTCCGTTTGGGGCGGCCGTTTTCGTAGACCACCATGGAGCCCACCGACTGAAAACCGCTGATGTTGGAGATATCGAAGGCCTCCATCCGCACAAGGCCGGAAAGACCAAGGATCTCCTCCAACTCCCGCACGGCGCCGACAGTCCGCTGTTCCTCCTTCTTTATTTTTTCCCTATCCTGCTTTAATATTATGCTGGCATTTTTTTCCGCCATCTCCATGAGCCTGGCTTTTTCCCCCTTCTTCGGCACATGAATCGAAACCTTCTGTCCCCGCTTCTCGGAGAGCCACCGCTCCAAAAGTTCCCGTTCGCCCTCCTCCACGTCGTGCTGGAGCATCAGCGACCTGGGAATGAAGGGCGTTCCCGCATAAAACTGTTTGACAAAATTTGTCATCAGCCTCGCCGGACCGTCCCCCTCCCCGATGACCAGGTGGAAGTTGTCCCGGCCGATAAGCTTTCCCTCCCGCATAAAGAAGATCTGCACCACCGCGTCCGGCCCGTCCGCCGCATAGGCAATAATATCCCGGTCCTCCAGGCCGCTGTCGGTGATCTTCTGGGTCTGGGCAATCTTCTGCACACTGAATAAAAGCTCCCTTGTGGCAGCCGCCGTCTCAAAATCCAGGATCTCTGCCGCCTCCTTCATCTCCCGCTCCAACTTTTTTAGGATCGTGTCGTAATGCCCTCCCAGAAAGTCCAGCACCTGGTCGATGGCCTCCCGGTACTGGGCCTCGCTCACATATCCCTGGCAGGGGGCGCTGCACTGCTTGATGTGGTAATTGAGGCAGGGGCGCTCCTTCCCGATGTCCTCCGGGAGCCGCCTGCGGCAAGTCCTGAGCTTATAGAGCCTGTGGATCAGGCCGAGACTGTCCTTCACCGCCCCCACGCTGGTGTAGGGCCCGAAATAGCGGGATCTGTCCCGCTTCATGTCCCTCGAAAGAAGCACCCTCGGAAACGCCTCCCCCACCGTCACCTTGATGTAAGGATAACTCTTGTCGTCTTTCAACATGGTGTTGTAACGGGGCCGGTGCTCCTTGATCAGGTTGCACTCCAAAACCAGGGCCTCCATCTCCGAATCCGTTACAATATATTCAAAGCGGGCGATCCTTGATACCATTTTATGGATCTTTGCCGTTTTTCCCCTGCTGCTCTGGAAATACTGGCGTACCCGGTTCTTAAGGCTTATGGCCTTTCCCACGTAAATGATCTCGTCCTTCTCGTCGTGCATCAGGTAGACGCCGGGCTTTCCGGGGAGCTTTTTCAGTTCTTCCTCAATGTCAAACAATGGGGGATACCTCCTTCTGGGGATTCGCAGTGGTTCGCGAGAGTTGACTTCTGTCTTCCGCCTGAAATCAACTTTCTGAGCAGGCGGATGACAGCCTGACGGGCGAGGGACAGAGCCCGGTTACTCGGTCTCCTCGGGGGAAGGAGTCTGCGGGGCAGCCTCCCCGGAGGCAGGGCCGTCCTGTGCGGAAGCGTTCCCGGAGTCCGCTGCCGGCAGGGAGGCTTCTGTGCCCGCTGCGGCCTCCGGCGCAGAAGCTCCCGGAACAGCGGAATGCTGCGTCTCTTCCTTGCCCTCTTTCGCATCTGCTTCCGGCTCCGGGATGCCCTTGATCTCCCGGAAGATCTTCATGAACTCGGCCCCGGTGATAGTCTCACGCTCAATTAAGAAGTCGGCGATCTTATCCAAAACCTCCCTGTTATCTGAGAGCAGGCGGACGGCCTCCTTGTGTGCCTCCTCCAGAATTCGCTTCACTTCGTTGTCGATCTCGGCCGCCGTCACATCGGAGCAGTTTAACACTGCACGGCCATCTAAGTATTTACTCTCTATGGACTCCAACCCCATAAGGCCGAATTTCTCCGACATGCCGTACTGGGTCACCATGGCCCTGGCCATGGAGGTGGCCCGCTCGATGTCGTTGGAGGCGCCTGTGGTCACCGTGTCAAACACCAGCTCCTCGGCTGCCCTCCCGCCCAGGCACTGGGCCAGGATCGCCTTGAGCTCCGCCTCCGTATTGAGGTATTTTTCCTCCTCCGGTACGTTCATCACGTAGCCCAGGGCTCCCATGGTGCGGGGGACGATGGTGATCTTCTGGACCGGCTCGGAATCCTTCTGGAGGGCGCTGACCAGCGCATGGCCCACCTCGTGGTAGGACACGATCCGCCGCTCCTTCTCGCTCATGATCCGGTCCTTCTTCTCCTTGCCCACCAGGACCACCTCCACCGCCTCAAAAAGATCCGACTGGCTCACCACCTTGCGCTTGTGCTTCACCGCGTTGATGGCCGCCTCGTTGATCATGTTCGCCAGGTCGGAGCCGACGGCGCCCGAGGTGGCCAGGGCAATGGCCTCCAGATCCACCGAGTCGTCCATGAGGACATCCTTGGAGTGGACCTTCAAAATATTCACCCGGCCCTTGAGATCCGGCTTATCCACGATGATCCGACGATCCAGGCGGCCGGGGCGCAGCAGGGCCTTATCCAGGATCTCCGGCCGGTTGGTGGCCGCCAGGATAAAGACGCCCTTGTTGGAATCAAAGCCGTCCATTTCGGAGAGGAGCTGGTTGAGGGTCTGCTCCCGCTCGTCGTTACCGCCGCCGTAGCGGGAATCCCGGCTCTTGCCGATGGCGTCGATCTCGTCGATGAAGACGATGCAGGGCGCGCTCTCCTGGGCCTTCTTGAACAGATCCCGGACACGGGAGGCGCCTACGCCCACGAACATCTCCACAAAGTCGGAGCCGGACAGGGAGAAGAAGGGCACCTTGGCCTCCCCCGCCACTGCCTTGGCCAGAAGGGTCTTTCCTGTGCCGGGAGGCCCCACCAGGAGCGCCCCCTTGGGAAGCTTGGCGCCGATCGTGGAATACCGTCCCGGATTGTGGAGGAAGTCCACGATCTCCTGGAGGGATTCCTTGGCCTCGTCCTCCCCCGCCACATCTTTAAACGAGACTCCGGTTTCCCTCTGGACGTCGTATTTCTTGGCATTGCTCTTCCCCACGCCCATCATGCCGCCTCCGCCGGCCCGCTGCATGATAAACATGATAAATACCCAGACCAGCACCACCGGCAGGATATAGATCAGAAGAAAATCAAGCAGAGTGGAATTGGTGCTCGGCTTCTTCCCCTTTACCTCCACGTCATGCTCCAGAAGGAGTGCCGTCAGATCCGGATCCTCCACAGGCACCGTATAAAAAGACTCTGTCTGAAGATAGTAAAAAGGGGACTCGTTTTCGTCCTCGATGACGACGCCGGAGGCCGGGGTGAAGGTGATCTCATCCTGCTTGATGACCACTTCCTTCACCTTTCCGTCCTTGACCATCTGTACAAATTCACTGTATGGCACTTCAGTCCTGGTCCCGTCGGAGAGAAAGCTGCTCATCATGGAAACACAAAGAAGGGTGACGACCGCCGCCACCACTAAAAGCAGGATCATCTGATTGTTCCTGCCGGGCTTTCCTCCGTTCCCATTGCCGTTCCCCTTCTGGTTCCGGTTCTGATTCGGATTGTCCATAAAATTTTTCTCCTTATTAGTCGTGTATCCGGCGCAGGGCTCAAGCAGGCAAAAAACCGATTCCTGCGCCGCCGTCGTTACTATTATAAAGCATTTCCCAAAGAAATCAATACGTCCTCCGTGAATTATTTTTCACAAATATGAAGTATTTATAAATTATTGGATAAAAAACTCTGGTAATCTTTTTTCCCAGGTTGTATACTGTATAAGTTGTTTGGCAAAATAGTTTTTTCATCATAAGGAGGACAACCATGGCAGTAAAATACGTATTCGTCACCGGCGGCGTGGTCTCCGGCCTGGGAAAGGGCATCACGGCCGCTTCCCTGGGACGCCTGTTGAAGGCCAGAGGCTACCATGTCACCATGCAGAAATTTGACCCCTACATCAACATCGATCCCGGCACCATGAACCCCATCCAGCACGGGGAGGTCTTCGTCACCGACGACGGGGCGGAAACAGACCTGGATTTGGGACATTACGAGCGGTTCATCGACGAAAGCCTCACCAAGAATTCCAATGTCACCACAGGAAAAATCTACTGGTCCGTCCTCCACAAGGAACGGCGGGGCGACTTCGGCGGGGGCACCGTGCAGGTCATCCCCCACATCACCAACGAGATCAAGAACCGGTTCCACCGCAACTACTCCACCAAAAACACGGAGATTGCCATCATCGAGGTGGGCGGCACCGTCGGCGACATCGAAAGTCAGCCCTTTTTAGAGGCCATCCGCCAGTTCCAGCACGACGTCGGCCACGAAAACGCCATCCTGATCCACGTCACTCTCATTCCCTATCTCAAGGTTTCCGGCGAATTAAAGACCAAGCCCACCCAGGCCAGCGTCAAAGAGCTGCAGGGTATCGGCATCCAGCCCGACATCATCGTCTGCCGCTCCGAATATCCCTTAGACAGCCAGATCCGTGCCAAGATCGCCCTCTTCTGCAACGTTCCCGCAAGCCATGTCCTCCAGAATCTGGACGTCGATATTTTATACGAGGCGCCCCTCGCCATGGAACAGGAGCATCTGGCCCAGGTCGCCTGCAAATGCCTGCAGCTTGACTGCCCGGAGCCGGATCTTCATGACTGGACGGCCATGATCGACGCCTGGAAGCATCCAAAACAAAAGGTAACCGTCGCCCTCGTGGGCAAGTATATCCAGCTCCACGACGCCTACATCAGCGTGGTAGAGGCCCTGCGCCACGGAGGAGTCGCCCACCGGGCGGATGTGAACATCAAATGGGTCGATTCCGAGACAGTGAACGAGGGAAACGTGTCGGAAATCCTGGAGGACGTATCCGGGATCCTGATCCCCGGCGGCTTCGGAAGCCGGGGCATCGAGGGAAAAATCTGCGCCATCAAATACGCCAGGGAACATGGTGTCCCGTTCCTGGGACTGTGCCTCGGCATGCAGCTCGCCATCGTGGAATTCGCCCGCAACGTGATCGGCTATGCGGACGCCCACAGCATCGAGCTGGAGCCCCTGACGGCCCATCCCGTCATCCACCTCATGCCCGACCAGGACGGCGTCGAGGACATCGGCGGCACCCTGCGGCTGGGAGCCTACCCCTGCGTCCTGGACAAGTCCTCCAAGGCCTACGCCCTCTATGGGACGGAGGAGATCAGTGAACGGCACCGCCACCGTTACGAGGTCAACAACGATTTCCGAAAGGCCATGACGGAGCAGGGCCTTCTCCTCTCCGGCCTCTCCCCCGACGGCCGGATCGTGGAGATGATCGAGCTTCCCTCCCACCCCTGGTTCCTGGCGACCCAGGCTCACCCGGAGTTTAAATCCAGGCCCAACAAGCCCCACCCTCTGTTCCAGGGATTCATCGGAGCGGCGCTGACATACAAACCGTAACAGCTTCCCTCCGATCCGGAAAAACGCTTCGCTGGCACGTTTTGCCGGATGCGCCGTAATGCAAAAGCCCCGGGCCGTACCGCCATGCACCGTACAGCCCGGGGCTTTCCAATCCACTCCATATATATTTTTATACATGGTACAGTCTGGAGCTCTGATATTTTGGTTCGTAGGTAATGTTGACGCCGAGGCGCCGAAACATCTGCTCGTCCACATGGGAGAGGATCACCGTGGAGTGGGCCTCGCAGCCCTGGAGCTTCGGAAGCTGGTCCATGGCCCGCTTTGCCTCCGGGTCCGTGGCGGCGCAGATGGAGAGGGCGATCAGCACCTCGTCGGTGTGGAGCCTGGGATTTTTATTGCCCAGGGAACCGACTTTCAATTTCTGGATCGGCTCGATGATGGTGGGGGAGATCAGATGGACGCCGTCCTCGATGCCGCCCAGGGTCTTGAGGGCGTTCAGGAGAAGGGCCGAGGAGGGGCCCATCAGCTCCGAGGTCCGGCCGGTGAGGATGGTCCCGTCGGGAAGCTCCATGGCCGCGGCCGGCTCTCCCGTCGTCTCCTCCTTAAGGAGCGCCGGCCGTACCACGGCCCGCTCTTCCGCCGTCACCCCCGCCTGCTTCATGAGAAGCTCCAGCTTGTAGACCACGTTGTCTGAGGTCAGCCCCTTCCTCCGGCCGCAGAGGGCCGTGTAATAGCGGCGGATGATCTCCTGGCGGGAGGCCTCCTTCACCGCCTCGTCGTCAAAAATACAGTTGCCCGCCATGTTGACGCCCATGTCCGTCGGGGACTTGTAGGGGCAGGTCTCCATGATCTTCTCCAGCATGGCGGAGAGCACCGGGAAGATCTCCACGTCCCGGTTATAATTGACCGTGGTCTCCCCGTAGGCCTCCAGGTGGAACGGGTCGATCATGTTGACGTCGTCCAGGTCCGCCGTGGCCGCCTCGTAGGCCAGGTTCACCGGATGCTTTAAAGGCAGGTTCCAGATGGGGAAGGTCTCAAATTTGGCATAGCCCGCCCGGATCCCCCTCTTATGCTCATGGTAGAGCTGAGACAGGCAGGTGGCCATCTTGCCGCTGCCGGGGCCCGGCGCCGTCACCACAACCAGTTCCCTGGTCGTCTCGATGAATTCGTTCTTCCCGTAGCCCTCATCGCTGACGATCTTCGCCAGATTGGAGGGATACCCCTCGATGGGATAATGGCGGTAGACCTTCACGCCCAATGTTTCCAGCCGCTTCTGGAACGCTGCGGCCGCCGGCTGTCCCTGATACCTGGTCAGGACCACGCTGCCCACATAGAGGCCGATGCCCCGAAACTCGTCGATCAGCCGCAGCACGTCGGAATCATAGGTGATCCCCAGATCCCCCCGGACCTTGTTGGCCTCGATGTCGGCGGCCGAGAGCGCCACCACGATCTCCACCCGCTCTTTGATCTGCAAAAGCATTTTCAGCTTGCTGTCCGGCTCAAAACCCGGCAGCACCCGGGATGCGTGATAGTCGTCAAACAGCTTCCCGCCAAACTCCAGATACAGCTTCCCGCCGAACTGAGAGATCCGCTCACTGATGTGGGCCGACTGCATCCGCAGGTACTTTTCGTTGTCAAATCCTGTCCTTTTCACCGATCATTCCCCCCAATATAACACAGACCAGATCGGCGAATATCCGAACCCGGACATCTTTCCTCGCCTTCCCGGTCTCCCGCTGCTTCCTTAACCGTTTTTATCATAGCAAACAATGGCGGTTCAATCAAGCGGAAATCTCAGTCTGTCGCATTTCGCCCCCCACGATCCCCTGCACTTCGGAGGAGGCCGCCAAAACGGCAGCCCCCTACGGCATATCTTGCTCTATCCAGGTGTTCCGGTTTCCATTACGGCACGAACACTGTCCCGCAGATGTTGGCCTCCGCTCCCCGGATCGTCACCACGTCCCCCTCGGACACCGTCCCGGCCTTTGCGTAGATGTAGCCGATCACCTTGTCCAGCACATAGCTGTAATTGCATTTAGAGACCCGGCCGACCTCCTCACCGTCTTTCAGGACCGGCGTTCCGGGACCGCCCAGGTCCTTGCCGTTGATGCGGACGTCCGCCTCCTCCATGGTAAAGCCGACCATGATATTCCGGATCCCCTTTTCTTTGATCTTTAAGAGCGCTTCTTTGCCGATAAACTCCTTCTCCCAGCCGATCCCCTTATCCAGGCCCACCTCCAGCGGGTTGGTATGCATCAGGTCCCTCATGTAATAGAAGCCCTTTTCCGTGGGAAGCGTCCAGGCCATGACCTGGAAATCCGTGACCTGCGCTCCGCCAAGGGCCTCCGCCTCCTTCCCAAGCTTTTCTTCCAGCATTTCTCCTTTCTCCGGAGCGATGTAGATCTCATATCCCAGCTTTTCACCGGAAAATCCCGCCCGGTTCACGACCACGGGCACGCCGTCTACTTTGTTTTCCGCAAAAGAGAAGAATTTCAGATCGTCCACCGGCGTCTCAACAAGCCTGTTGACCAGATCCTTCGATCTCGGCCCTTGGACCGCATACATGTCAAACTTCGGCGTCACGTCCTCATAGGATACCTCGAACCCTTCCCTGTGGGCGTCCATCCACCTGACCAGCTTTTTCAAAAACAGGGTGGAGACCCAGAATTTTTCCTCTTCTATCCGGAAAATCACGACGTCGTCGATGATCTCCGCCTCTTCATTGAGCATGGTGGTGTACCGCTCCCTCCCCACCCTCAGATTCCCGACGGGGCAGGCATAGAGCCGGTCCAAAAATGCCGCCGCATCGGCCCCGCTAACCTCCAGAAGCTGATGGGTCCAGTAATACCAGCCCACGCTCTCCCGGACGGCCATGTGCTCCTTCCGCTTCATCTCGTCATATTTATACACATTTTTGTTATACATTCCCGTCACTCCTCCCATCAGCAGAATTTATCAATCTTTTTGGCGATCTTGACCCGGAGCACCTTCTCGGCATCCCCCTCCGGCTCTTCCCACAGGGCGTACTCCGCACTGACCAGCGTCTTGGTCATGCCATACCAGTAGGCCACGTAAGCCGGCGACTGCTTTGGCATCCGCTGGTCGAGAGCCGCCCGGTCGATCCGCAGGATTACCTCATCCTTATTGAAGGCTTCCACCTCCACCGGCACGCCCTGACAGGCCAGGTAAACCTCCAAAAATCCGCCCATCACCCGGCCGTCCTTCATTTCCGCCGGAACGCCGAGCCAGCTTCTCACGCCCTCGACGGCATACCAGCCGCCAAACTGGGCCTTCCCGGCCGCCTCCATCACGCAGTGCACGGCCCGGTCAAGGTCCTCCTCATTGATCCTGCCCTTCTTCACCAGCATGTCAAAGAGGGGCCAGAAATATCCCGCTCCGCCGGCGCTCCCATTGGGGCGGTACCAGCTCGCCGCATCATATTCCGCACAGGTGCCGTTGCAGAATTTATAACCACTCTCCTCCCGGAAATACTGAGGATCCGTCACCATATCCTCCTCGGGCGTGTATTTGATCATGTCCGAGGTGGCAATGGGGCCCATGCTCTCCCACATCTTGTGCTCCGGCATGGGATACTTTTCCCTGTTTTCCGCCACGATCCGGCAGTGCATGTCGCCGGCGCCCCTCGCCTCCACCATGTGGAAATCCAGCCTCGGCCCGGCCTTCTTGTGGACCGCCTCCCCGTCGCTGACGCCCATCAGGGAAGTGGTCGTCGCACGGCAGAGCTCCGTCCCGATGATGTCCCAAGGGCAGGCGTCCAGCTCCTTCTCACAGCGGTAGGTGCCGAAATCGTTGACCCGCCCCGGCATGTAGAGGGCCTCGTCGCCGGAGTCCCCGTTCAGGGAGCCGGGAAAGCTTCCCGCCATAAAGGGATGGACGTTGTTGTTGTCAATGCCTACCATCTTTCCGATGGGGCTGGAAAAGGTTGCATACATCCTGTCATAAGAGAACCGGCAGATCAATTCCGCCCGCTCCTCATAAGTCGGGATCAGGATCCGGTATACCTGCATGAGCGCCGCCGAGTAGACGGCAATGTTCCTCTGGGAATGCCTCGCCGCCTCCTGATAGGAGATCAGCTTTCCCCAGGGCGTCGCCACCGCCGGGTAATCCGGGTACGTCCCCTTTCCCACAGTGTTGGGGATCCGTTCGTCAATTTTCCTGCTCATAATGAATTCCTCCTTCTTTATTAATAGGTAATTGCGAAACTGCAGCCGCCGTCCAGCCTTTCCGAACCTATGCGGAGCGTCCCTCCACCTGCGCCTCCTCTTCCTTCGTGATCTTCACGAAGCAGAAGACGAGGACCACGTTCACCGCCGCAAGGATCGTCGCTATGTAAAATACCGGCTTGATGCTCCCGGTCATATTGACAAACACGCCCACGAAGGGAACAAAGATGGACGCCATGCCCGTGGAGGAAAACTGGTACATGCCCTGCGCCGCCGCAAAGTCCTCCTTGGGAAGCCCGTACTGGAAAAACGGCGTCATACAGGTCTGATTCATGGAATTTCCAAGCCCGCCGACAGCAGAACCGATCCAGACCAAGAGCATCGGGGAATCCGGCTGCAGAAGGCTGTAGCAGCTTAAACCTGCCAAAAGTGCAAGAGTTCCGATCAGCATCATCGTGCGGACATTCTTCACAAAATTTTTTCTCAGGATACTTCCCATGAACAAACCGCAGATCACCAGCACGATATTCATCGGCATCGTGGAGGTGGAGCCGACCGTCGTCGAGCGGTTCATGCTGTACAAAATATAGTTCAGCACGTAGCCGGAAGTGACGGTGGAAAAACAGACCACCAGCATGTTGATAAAAAACGCCGTGCGGAACCGCTTCTGTTTAAACATCCGAAGGGGCACCGTCGGATGGGCGAGCTTCGCCGAGTGCTTCGTGAGAAGCACCGCAAACACGATCACCACCACCGGGAGGATCAGACCCGGCCCTGCCCAGGCCAGGGGCTTGCCGTCGCCGGAAAGGCCCAGCCAGAGGATCAGAGGCACCACCGTGCACGCCAGATAGAAAAGTCCCAGCACGTCGAACTTGGAGCCAGTCTCCTGTTTCACGTTCGGGTAAGCCATGCAGATCACGGCAACGGCAAACACGTAGAAGGGCACCCACAGGAAAAAGGGGAGCCTCCCCATTCCCGCATCCACCAGGGCTCCCGCCGCCAGAGGGCCGCACAGGGCGCCGACTGCGTTGAAGGTGGAAATGAACCCGTAGTATTTCATGGCCTGCTGCCTGTCCCACACGGTCCCGATGATGGAAAACGGGGCGGACATGACAAGGCCGGAGCCAAGGGAGCTCAAAAACCGCAGCACCATGAACAGGTACGGATCATAGGTGAAATAAGTCCCCACCATGCAGGCCAGCATGATGGCGGCGCCGATCACGATGATGTTCCTCCGCCCGGCCTTTCCCCCCAAGGCCCCCACCGCAGGAAGAGCGACCATGGTCCCCGTACTTCCCAGGGCCGCCGCCAGAGAATACAGATGATAGCCGTTGATCTCTTTTAACAGGGGCGTCATGGCGGTATTGCAGCCATAATTAAAAAACTGCGTTCCAGTCCCCAAAAGGAGCACGGCGATCAAAAACAGGTTTTTGTTCTTCATTTTCAGTTCCATAAACCGTCTCCTTTCCCAGAGTTTTATCTATTGGTAAATTTATATCATTTTCTGTCTTTTCTGATAATCCGCAAATTCTGCGGTATTGTTTTGATTTTTCCGTCAAAAAAGCCGGCCTCCCCCGGCCGGCTTTCCCCGCTTCCTCATCTGGTCTGCCTTCCTCTTTCCAGATCCTTCATCTCCAGACGCTTCAAGATCAAAAGAAGATACAGCCTCTCCTCCGGATCCTCCAGATCCATGTGCAGGAGGGCCTCGATCCTCCGGATCCGCTCGATGAGCGTCGTCCGGTGGACAAACATCTTCGCCGCCGTCCTGGTCAGGTTCATGTTGTGGTCCAGATAACAGCGGAGCGTCTCCACATAGCTGATCTGGGACGTCCCGTCGTGCTCCAAAAGCTGCTTCATGCCCGGGGACATCAGATGGCTCAGCGAAAACTCCCCGGTGCTGCACTCACACATATAGGTCAGCTTATACTTCTGAAAATCGTGGCAGATCTCTTCGGAACGGCTTCCCTCCCCCATGGTGACCGCAATCCCCGCCTGCCTCCAGAAGATCCTCGCCTTTGTCAGGTCATGGAACGGGCAGCTGATCCCTCCGCTCAGGTGCATGTTTTCCATCATTTCCATAAGCCGCTGCCTGACCGCCTCCGGTCCGTCCGGATCCATAAACGGGATAAAGGCGGCGATCCGCTGTCCGTATTCAAAGGCGATGCAGCCCGGAAAAATTTTTTTCAGATAATCCAAAATATAGATGACGGGAATCTTGGCAGACGTGTTCTTCGAGACGGCGATCTTCGCACAGATGTAAGTATTGCTGCTCATTTCCGTAAGCAGGGGCAGCTTCTTGCTCTCCTCAATGGAATGCCCGTCCAAAAGCTCCCGGAGCAGAGACTGCACCGGCTCAATGTAGGTCTTCTGCAGGCTCACGTTTCTTGTAAACGCCTGCTCGATCAGCTTGGCCAGATAATGGCAGACCATGAAATCTCCTTCGTGGTATTGGCGGAGCAGAAAAGAAACCTTCATATTTCCCACATAGCTGCCCTTCGCAAACAGATTCTCACAAAAATACGGGATCCCCTTTTCCTCGTCCAGGTCCAGAAAAGGTTCCTTAAGGCTCCTGTTTTTATCATCCCCGTTGATCACCGTCGCCAGCTTTTCCGGGGAATAGCCTCCCACACTGATGTCCGCCCGGTAAAATTTCAGCTCATCCATTTTCATGATCTCATCGCTGAACGCGATAAAATGATAGTCAAAATCCGTCACCATGACAGGATTTTCCAGGATCGGAAAACTGACGTCCAGCATGTCCTGCACGGAGCCATTCTGTCCCAGGATCCGGAACAATCCCATCTCCCACTCGTCAAACCGGTTATTCACCTCCTGCAGATAATTAAAGACCTCATTCTGATTCAAGGTCTCCAGCACGATCACGCACATGGTCTCCCCGGCCAGATAGACCGCCGGAGGCTTTCCGCCCAGCACGATCACCACGCTTCCTTCCTTCGCCGCAGGATTTGGCGGGAGGCGGTCCGCCATCGCCAGATAGCAATGGTTCTGGCAGAACACCGTCCCCTCCATATAAAACTCCGGCCGGCGAAGCTCCAGCTCCCTCCTGCGGCTCCCATATGCGTGCAGCCGGTATTTCTTTTCCAGGTGCTGCACAAGAATATCCACATTCAGCCTCATAACCATCCCCTCCTGACCAAGCGTATGGATACCCCTCCGTTTTATGTCATAATGGTATCACGGAACCCGCCAAAAAGACAGCCGCTTTTTCGCACAATTCCTCCGTGGCTTCCCCACGTTTTCGTGGATAGGAAAACGGGACGCCAAAACCATGGCGCCCCGTCAGTCAATCTGTCGCAGCAATCCCAATATTCCCAGCACGCACACCGGCCGCCGCATCGCGGATTTTACAGTGAACGCCACTTCAGATCAGTCCCGCCTCTTTCAGGAACTCCTCCGCCACCTCGTGGGGATCCCGGTTCTCCACATCGATCTGGTAATTGAGCTCCGTACATACCTCGTCGGTAAACACGCCGGCCAGGGAGGCGAAGACCTCCTCAAGCTCCGGATAGTCCTCATAGAGATCTGCCCGCAGAAGATAAGCCCCATTGTACTCCGGGAAGAAACTTTTGTCGTCCTTAAGGGTCACCAGCCCGAATTTCTTGTTGAGGCCGTCGGTGGAATACACAATGGTGGCATCCATATTTTCCGAATCCATCCCCGCGTATTTGAGCCCCCGGTCGATGGTGCTGCTTTCTTTGAAAGTGAGCCCGTAAAAGGACACGAAGGAATCAAAATGCTTGGAGCCCTCGTCAAAAAATTCATGCTCCGCCGCAAAACGGAGTTCCCCCGCACAGGGGATCAGGTCGCTCACCCTGGAAAGACCGTACTGCTCTGCCGTCGCCTTCCGCACCGCCACCACATAGGTGTTCTGGCCGCCCAGCTTCGGGCTGAGCATCACACCCGCTTCTTTTCTCCCCAGCTCATCGGCATAGTCATAGAGGGAGGTTCCCTCCGGCACCTCGGAAGGATCCCGCCCCAGGTAGGCTGTCAAAAGGGAGCCGTCATAGGACATGTAGATATCCATCTTCCCGTCCCTCACCTGCTCAAAGGCCAGGCTGCTGGCCATGGAATCCTGCACCTTGACGGCAAGGTCCGTCTTCTCCTCGATCATGATCTTCGCCACCTGGGTAAACAGGCGCATCTCGGCGAAATCTCCGTCGATCACCGTCACCGTATCCTTCTTTTTCCCTCCGCAGCCAAAGAGCCCCGGGATCATAAACAAACACACCAGAAAAACTGCCGCGCTACTCTTCTGTCTTCCCATAAAAACCTCCCTGTCTTTTTTCGATCAGCCCGAGCAGATAGTCAAAAAGCACCGACATCGCCATCAGCGTCAGCGTCCCTTTCATGATCAGGTCAAAATCCTGGATGCGGATCCCCCGGTAGAGGATGCTTCCCAGGCCGCCGCCCCCCACAAAGGTCCCGAACACGGCCACGCCCACCGCCGTCACCACAGCGATCCGTACTCCGGTCAGGATAAAGGGGAAGGCCAGCGGAAATTCCACGCTCCGAAGGCGCTGCCTCCTGTTCATGCCCATGGCGTCCGCCGTCTCAAGGAGCACCGCGGGGACACTCTTTAGGCCCGTATTGGTGTTGCGCACAATGGGCAGGAGCAGGTACAGGACCATGGCGACGACGGCCGTCAGCGAATTGGCGCCAAAGACCGTCATAAGGATCCCCATGACCGCCAGGACCGGGATCGTCTGGATCAGGTCCACCACCGTCAAGAGCACCTTCCCCGCCCGTGGGTAATAGTAGGTGAGGATCCCCACAGGCACCCCGAGAAGGACCACAAAAAAGCAGGAGGCCGCCACCAGATACAAATGCTCCAGAATCATTTCCAGTGTCATGCTTCCTCCCTCCTGAGTCCCTCCGGGACCACCTTTTTCTCCAGCCAGTCCACAAGCAGGCGGAATGCCACCGCAAGGACGGCAATGGGAACGGAACCTATGACGATATATTCTTTGACGTTTGCATCGATCCCCCGGTAGATAAACTCCCCGAGCCCTCCCTGCCCGATCATGGCCGCCAGGATCGCCCAGCTCACCGTATAGATCACGGACATCCGGATGCCGGAAAAGATCGCCGGCAGTGCCATCGGCACCTCCACCCGGAAAAAGGTCTGTTTTTTGTCCATCCCGCAGCCGCGGGCCACCTCTATGTAGCTTCTGTCGATCTCCACAAAGCCCTGATAGGCATTCTTAAGGATCGGGAACACGGCGTAGATACTGAGGGCCAGCACCACGGTGAGCACGGTCATCCCCAGCCGCAGCATGAGAAGCCCGATAAAGACGATGCCCGGCACCGTCTGAAAGACGCTGATCAGAGGCAGGACCACCCTGGCCGCTTTCCGGAACCGGGAGAGCGCCGCCGCCAGAAAAAGCCCCACGACCACCGCGATCCCCACGGATACCACCACATAAAAGATATGCTGGCCGATGGCGGCCAGAAGCTTCTGTGCATATTTATCCATGAATTCCTGCATCTTTAATCACCTCCGCCGTCAGACAGGCCCACATCCTGAAGGGACATGAACCTGGAGATCTCCTCGCTTGCCGGACGGAGCAAAAATTCGTCCGGCGTTCCCTGCTGAAGAATGCTCCCGCCGCTCATAAAAATGATCAGGTCCGCCAGCTTCATGGCCTCATGCATATCGTGGGTGATAAAAAGAACCGTGATCTTGAACTCCTTCTGGATCTTTTTCACCTCCGCCTGGAGGATCCCCCTGGTGATGGGATCCAGCGCTCCGAATGGCTCGTCCATGATCATGACCGGAGGGTTCACCGCAAGGGCCCTGAGCACCCCCACCCTCTGCTGCTGTCCGCCGGAAAGATGCTTCGGATATTTTTTTCCATACTCCTCATAAGGCATGTTCACCATGGCCAGAAGCTCTTTTACGCGGGCCAGAGTTTTTTCCTTCTCCCAGCCCATGATCTTCGGGACCACGGAAATGTTTTCCGCCACAGTCATATTGGGAAACAGACCGATCTGCTGGATCACATACCCGATGGATGTCCGGAGCCTTACCAGATCCATTTCCCGGTTATTTACTCCGTCGATCAGGATCTCTCCACCAGAAGGGTCGATCAGACGGTTCAGCATCTTGACCGTCGTCGTTTTCCCGCACCCGGAGGGACCGATGATCACCAGAAACTCTCCCTTTCCCACGGAAAAGCTCACGTCCCGCAGGATCTTTTTTTCGCCGTAATCCTTTGTCACGTTCCTGTATTCAATCATTTTTCATCCCGACCTTTGCTTTTATATTTCACAAAGGGTGAACGCAGTCCTGAAGGACTGCCCTCACCCCTTAACGCAAACATCCTATAAGATCTAGAGGTACGGCTCCAGGATCTTCATCTGCTCCGCAGAGACATCCGGCGCCTTGTAGCTTTCCAGACGCTCCTTCACCACCTGGGACGCCTTATCCTTGATGCTCACGCTGCCTTCGGACTCCCACGCTTTATAATCCTGCTTGACAAAGATATCCGGCACAAAATGCTCTTTCCGGTACTCCTTGGGCGTCCTTCCGTACAGGAAGGTCCCCTTGGGTCCGACCTTCTTGATCTCCGCCGTGTAATCCTTGTTCTTATCAATGGCCACGCCTGCATAGAGACGCTTCACCATCTTGATCAGCTGCTCATCCACCACGTATTTCTCCAGGGATGTCACATTGAAACCGCTCAGCATGCCGGCCGCAAAATAGATCAGATCCACATCGCTCAGAGCGCCGCACACCAGGTTCAGGGCAGATTCCACGCCCGCCTGGAAGTCAATGTCGATGGCATCGTTGAGCGCGCCGGAAGTCCTGAACGGCATATGGTAGAATTTCGCCATCTTCGCCGTCGCCAGTGAGATCAGGGCCGTCTCGCTGGAGCCCAGGGACATGGACACCTTCCTCAGGTTCGTGGAGGTGGAGGTATTTCCGTAGAAAACAGGCAGGCCGGGCTTGATCAGCTGGATCAGCACGATAGCCGCCAGAAGCTCCGCGTTGTTCTGGATGATGGTCCCCAGCATGGAAGCCTGGCTGGTCAGCGCCGGCAGCGAGCAGGCCGCAAGCTGGATGGGCTGGTTCCGCTCACAGTAGACGTACAGTGCATCCAAAGCTTCCTTAATATAGGCCAGCGGGGAAATGGGACTGACGCAGCCGATGAGCACATGCTCATTCTCCTTCCCCACAAATTTCGACACCATATCGATCAGCCGGCCGGCCACCATGCCCGTGTCCTCCTTCGCAGTCATCAGGGCCGTGATGGAGATGGGCAGGGTCGTGTATTTTAAGAGGGCCGCCATCATGTGGTAGACCCGCACGTTGCGGTCCACGTCGTAGGTGTCGCACAGATTCAGATGAGTCATGTCCAGGCAGTCGCTGCCCTGGACCAGCTTGCAGATGCGGACATAATCCGCCATGGTGGAAAAACGGAATTTTCCGTCCTCCAGGATGTAGGGCGGGCTTCCTGCCGTGCACATGCACTTGCTGCCCTTCCCCATGGCATAGAGGGTGCCGTCGGGCCGGTAAAGCTCAAAGGAATCCACCACCGTGGCAAGTGCCTTGTCCACCAGCTCTTTTGTAAAATAAACGGTCCTTCCGTCTACCTTTGCACCGTTCTTTTTAAAGATCTCCAGAGCCTTGTCCTCATCAAAGATACAGCCGGTCTCAGCCAGCACCTTCAAGGACTGCTCGTGAATAAATTCCGCATCACTCTGGTCAAAGAAAAGTTTTTCTAATTCCATGTTTTTTCCTCTTTCACCCATTATTTTTTATTCTGCTGGTTCGTTCTGCAGGGCCTTCTTTTTGTAGACCCGCACCAGGTAAGCACATAACACCGCCAGGACCGCACTCACCGCCAGGACGCCGAAGATCCTCGTGTAAGCGCCGGCCGTATCATAGGTATCCAGCCATTTTCCGGCGATGGGGGACACGAACATATCCGGGACAAAGCCGATCACGGACAGGATGCCGGAGGCGGAGCCGAAAATGGCGACCGGTACGCGGGTCTCCGTCAACATGGAGGATGTCACCCCGTATGCGCCGTTTAAGAAGAAGGACAGCACGATGATCAGCACCACCGAGGGGATGATGAACCCTGCCGTCTTCGGCACAAAGGCCATCACCGCCAGAGAGACAGCCGTGATCACGCCGCAGGCAATGATGGTCAGGGAAGGCGTCTTTTTCTGCGCCACGCCGCCGATGATCGGGGACGAGAACAGGCTGGTCCCGTATGTACGGATCGTTCCCACCACAGATGCGATCGCCGCGGTGGCTCCGATGGCCGTCAGGAAGGAAACCGTGTAAGCCAGGGAGGTATATACGGTATATACAAAGAACATGCACAGGGTCGTCAGCCACACGCCGGGATGCTTGAGGGCCTGGATCACCTCGTCGAAATTGAATTTCTTCCGCTCGCTCTCAAACTCATCCGCAAACTTGGGGATCAGAAGGAACGAGAGGACGGCAAATACCGCATTGATGCCCGCATAGAACATCAGAACGATCTGGAAGCCCTTCGTCGGATCGGCAAAGGCTTCGAACACGGCGATAGAGACAAAGCTCACCACCAGACCCACGACGCCCACCACACCGTAGGAAATGCCGATGTTGGTAGAATAATTCTCTTCGGTGCTGACAAGGCGGATGGCCTTATAACGGATGCCCCAGAAGATAAAGGTAGTACACAGGCCGAACAGCAGGAAGATGATCTTAAGCTGTCCGTAGCTAGGCGCCGTCGAGTACCAGAAAGTCAGGATGGCGCTCATGGCAAAACCCAATGTCGCCAGGTATTTGACGCGGACCTTGTCCGCCAGGACGCCTCCGGGGAAATATGCGATGGTGGCCGTCGTGCCGTACAGGCCGTACAGGACGCCCAGCTGGCTGTTGCTGATCTTAAGCCCCTCGATCACCTGGTCGTAAAAAGAATATCTCGCCAGATAGGTCAGGTATACCACCTGCGCACCGCAGCTGATGATCGCAACGACTGCCCATTTGGTAAAGGCACTGATCGTTTTTGCTGTTTTTAATTCTTTATCCATTATGGTCCTCCCCAATTCCTATGCCATCGCTGCCGCCCAGGACTTGCAATGGTCGATGGTAGTCTGCGGGCTGCTGGCCCATGCGTCTGCCCCCGTCTGCACGCACACGTCCGCATTAACCGGCGCGCCTCCGATCACGACCTTCACCTGATCGCGGATCCCCGCATCCTTCATGGCGTCAATGGTATTTTTCATGGAATCAATGGCCAGGGTCAGCACGCCCGAAAGGCCGATGATGTGGATGTCCTCCGCCTTTGCCGTCTCGATGATCTTCTCCGCCGGAACGTCGATCCCCAGATCCAGCACGTCAAACCCCGCCGCCTCCAGCATGGAGCGCACGATATTCTTGCCGATGTCGTGAAGGTCATCCTTGACGGTACAGAGGATCATCCTCGTTTTTGTCTCGCCGGAACCGTCGCCGCTCACCAGGCCGTCCTTTAAGATCTCCACGGCCTTCGTCATCAGCTCGCCCGCATAGATCAGGTCGCCCACAAAATACTCTCCCTCTTCAAACAGAGAGCCCACCGTGTCCATGCCCTTCTGGCAGGCGTCAAGGGCCGCCTGAGCCTCGCTGCCCCCCTCATCCATCACCTTTTCCAGGATCTCGACCATCACGTCCTCGTCCAGATCGCCTACGGCTTCTGTCAATGCTCCAAAATCAATCATGTTTCTTCCTCCTTGATCATTTTTAGATAATTGCGCAATGTGAGATTGTGAGAATCTCAAAAACTTGTCGGATATTCTGACAATATTTCCGGGAAAAGCCCTCTGCGCCGTGGATGTAAGACCAGGGAAGGCAGGAGGGACGGATCCCGAGTGGCTTCTGCGGTTCTGGGCTTGCCGGAACGGTTGGCGCTGCAGGCTTTGGACGGACATATCGACAGGATATCCGCAATTACTTATTTTTTTTTGGCGCCGATCAGGCCCTTCCGGTAAGCGCGGTTATATTTCCTGCCGCCCTTATCCAGCATGCAGAGTGCCTCGCAGGCATAGATCGTGCTCATGATATCCACGTTGCAGGGATCCATGATGGCGGAATTGAGCCCCGCCCGGATCGCATAGGCCATACAGTTGGAATTGATATATTTCCTGGCAGGCATCTCAAAACTCACATTGGAGATCGCCCCCGTCACCTTCACCTCCGGCGCGTAGGCGTGGATCCCCTCGATGCATGCTTCAAAATCCTTCATGGCCGACGGCATCGTGGAAAGAGCCATGACACAGGGGTCGATGTGCAGATGATCTAAGGCCACCCCGTATTTCACCGCCTTGTCAATGATCCGCTTCGCGATATCCAGTTTCTTCTCCACCTGGGAAGGGATCCCCTCCCTGTCGCAGGTAAGTCCCACCACGTTCCATTCCGTGCCGGCAATCAGCGGAAAGATCGTCTCACACTTGTCGCCTTCCTCATTGACGGAATTGACCATACCCGGCCGTTTCAGGTGCCCTTCCTCGATCAGCCTGGCCAGAAGTTTCGCGTTGGGGCTGTCGATGCAGATCGGCGTGTCGGCCGCATCCTGGATCAGCCCGATCAGCCACACCATCGCGTCGTACTCAAGCTCCGGCGCCGTGCTGGCCGCACAGTCGATAAAGTGGGCTCCCGCTTCCGCCTGCATGACGGCTCTCTGCCTGATCAGGTCCGCGTCTCTCTCGGCAATGGCCTGCTTCACAGAAGGGATCGCACCGTTGATCTTCTCACCAATGATAATCACTTTTCCCTCATCCTCCCATCCATTTTTTCCGCGGAACTGTCTCCGCAGATTGTACTTTTGCTCACACAATCTAGTATAGACAAGATGCCTGTGCTTGTCAACCAGAATCATATCTTAAGGTATCCTTTTCTTGACTTCTTCCCGGAATCCCGATATGATGGTACCAGAGTTATAAACCATTTGATCAAATGTTCAGGAGGGGACCGGATTGGATACACTGGTGATCGGATGCCGAACGACGGAAAACGAGCTTCTCGCGGCCATGGAGGCGTGTTCCCTCCGGTATGACATTTCCTGGATCGAGGCCGGCCTGCATAACGTAAAAAAGAAACTGAACCAGACCCTCCAGGAGCGGATCGATGCCTCTCCTGACTATGGCCGGATCCTGTTTGCCACCGGCTTCTGCGGCAATGCTGTCTGCGGCCTTACGGCCGGGAAGGCAGAGCTTGTCTTCCCCCGGGTGGACGACTGCGTTTCGTTTCTCTTCGGAAGCTGCAGGAAAAAGCTTCTCTGGAACGATTCTTATTTTCTGACGGAGGGGTGGCTTAAGGGAGAGACCAATATCTGGAGGGAATACCGGCGCTCCCTGGAAAAATACGGGGAGGCGAAGACCAGGCAAATCTTCCAGGTCCTCTTCGCCCATTACCGCCGGATCGCCCTCCTGGATACCGGCTGCTATGACCTTGATGGAACTCTCCCCGGGGCAAAACAGATCGCCGACGCCTTTTCCCTGGATCTCAAGGTTCTGCCCGTTTCCCCGGACTACTTCCGTGCACTGCTCACGGGGCCCTGGGATCCGGCGCGATTCCTCGTCGTCCGGCCGGGAGAGACGGTCACCGGCGCAGACCTTGCGGTCACATATTAACACGAAAGGATTTCGGATATGCCAGATACAGAAACGGCCAGAGACGGCCTCATTGACGCCATTACCCGTCTGGATGACGGCAGGGTCCGTTTTTTCACGGATACCCTGATCAAAAAAGGATGCGCTTCCAGAGAGATCCACTGCTGTTTAAGCCAGGGACTTGAACACGTAAAGAATCTGTTCGAAAAGGGGGAGTATTTCATCGCCGACCTGATCTATTCCGGCATGCTCTGCCATCTGTCCCTGAGCCTTCTGACAGACAGCCGCCGGACCCCGGAAACGGCCCATAAGGGTCCCATCCTCATCGGTGTCGTAGAAAAAGACATCCACAATATCGGGAAAGATATCGTCGCCGGACTGCTCTCCGCCGACGGCTTTGACGTCATCGATCTTGGGAGCAATGTGAAGCCCCGGGCTTTTGTCGAAGCGATCTTTTCATATTCGCCGGCGCTGGTCCTCATGAGCGGCATGATGCATTTTGCCAGAGAGTCGATGAAGGAGACCATCGAGGCGATCCGGGCCGCCGGACTCCGGGACCGGGTCTTCATCCTTCTGGGCGGAGGCTGTGTCGACCCTTCCATCCTCTCCCGGATGGACGCCGATGCCGTCGCCTCCGATTCCATTGACACTCTAAATCTCTGCAACGAATATATCAGCCGGAGGCGCTCATGAAATCCAGCTCAAACAATATCCCCGTCTACGTCACGATCTTTTCTGAGCTTCGGGATCAGATCGTAGACGGTTTTCTGGCCCCCGGCCATATCCTTCCCTCGGAAAACGAACTGTGCGCCAGGTACTGCACCTCCCGTGAGACCGTGCGGAAGGGCCTGAAACAGCTAGAACAGGAGGGCCTGGTCTATTCCCTCCCCCGCCGCGGCTATTTTGTCCAAAAACCGCAGCACAATGAATTCACACTGACCTTTCCCCAGAATATCCTGGACGGGGAGGTCCATTTTAAGGATATCCGGATCCTTCGGCCCTCCGAGGAGGTCCGAAAGGCCCTGGAGCTTGCCGGAGATAAATTGGTCATCGCCTTCTACCGGGCCAATTACCTGAAGGAGAGGCAGTTTGGCCTGGAGATCAAATACGTCCCCTACTCCAAAGGGCTTCCCTCCATCGAGGACGAGATCGATTTTGCCGTCTTTCCGGAAGCCGCCAACGCCAAGACCACCTCTTTCAGCTATTATACGGAGCTTAAAGTTCAGGCCGTCACGGCCCCGGAGGAGCTTCTGCCGCTTTTGGACTGCGAAAAGGATGCTCCGCTCCTGCTACTCAAGCGGATCTACATCACCCAGGCCGGAGACCGGATCGGCTACAGCAAGCACTACCTGGCCGCCCCTTACGGGGAACTTCGCGGCGTCTCCGGCTATGTACAAAAAAATTCTCTTTAAACCAGGAGGTTCTCCCATGCCTGTCATTTCATTTTACGGACACCAGATTACCATAACGGTTGCGAAAGGGACGCTGCTGATCGACGCCGTCCGTGCCGCCTCCTTTCCCATTGACGCCCCCTGCGGCGGTCACGGAAAATGCGGAAAATGCAAGGTTTCCGTACTAAACGGCAAACTTCCCGGCATCCATCCCGCCTGCTCGTTTCCGGTCACAGAGGATCTGACCATCCGCCTTCCGGGCGCCTCCGAGGGGAGCAGGATCCTGGAAACCGGCAGGGACAGCGGGACAGACCCGGAAACCGTCTTTTTAGACGGCATGAAAAAACGGTTCCGGGAACCCCTGATCCGGACCGTAAACGCCCGGATCCCGGCCTGCCCCATAGGCGAAGCCCTGTCGGAATGCCAGTGTGTCCGGCAGGCGCTCGGAACACAGACGGAGATCCCCCTCTCCGTGGCCGCCTCCCTCCACCGCAGGCTGGAGGAGTTCGGCCGCCGCGGAAATTTTGTGCTCTGCGGGGATCGGCTGCTCTCCATCCGGCGGGAGGACGCCCCGGTTTATGTGCTGGCCTTCGACATCGGCACCACCACCGTGGTCTCCTATCTGCTGAACGGAAAGACGGGGCGTCAGGTAAGTGTCAGCAGTGTGTTGAATCCCCAGACCGCCTACGGCGGCGACGTGATCAGCCGCAGCGAATACGATGTTTCCCACGGGGACGGAAAGCTGACCGCCCGGATCCGCGCCGCACTCCGTTCCCTGACAGAGGAAAACTGCGAAAAAGCCGGGATCGCCTCGGAGGATATCTGTTTTGCCGCCATTGTCGGAAATACCTGTATGCAGCATCTGTATCTGGGCGTTTCCCCGGAATCCCTGCTCTGCGCCCCCTACACGGCCACGGTGGACGAACTGCAGCTCCTTCCCGCCGCCTCTCTCGGGCTTCCGATCCATCCGGAGGCCCAGGCCGCCGTCTTCCCTTCCGTTGCCGGCTTCGTGGGCGGGGATACGGTGGGTGTGCTCCTCTCTCTGGAAGAGTCCGCCCTGCGGGAGCTGACTCTGATCCTGGACATTGGTACCAACGGCGAGCTGGTCCTCGCCAAGGGCGACGTCCGCTACACCTGTTCCACATCTGCCGGCCCCGCCTTCGAGGGTGCCAGGATCCGCTGCGGCATGCGGGGGGCCGCCGGAGCCGTCGACCGCGCTTTCCTGGAAAACGGAGAGCTGCATATCACCACCATCGGAGGTCTCCCTCCGGCCGGCATCTGCGGCTCCGGCCTCATCGACCTGATCTGCTGCCTTCTGGAGCTTAAGATCCTCTCCCCCCGGGGCCGCATGAACCCGTCCTCCAAATGGCCGGAGCACACGGCAGCCCTCTACGGACACCGGTTCACAAAAAAAGACGGGATCACCGCCTTTCTTTTGACAGACGACCCGGACGGCGTCTTCCTGACCCAGAAGGATGTCCGGGAAGTGCAGCTTGCCAAGTCCGCCATCGCCGCAGGGATCGAGTCCCTCTGCGAAGCCATGGGCGTTTCCCCCTCCGACATCCGGTCGGTCCTCCTGGCCGGGGCCTTCGGAAATTATCTCTCCCCCAAAAGCGCCTGCCGCATTGGTCTGATCCCTCCCGTCCTTCTGGACCGGATCCAGGGGATCGGAAACGCCGCAGGGGAGGGCGCCAAGCTGGCTGCCCTCGCCTGCGGCGCCCTGGAGGCTGCCGAAAGGCTCGCCAGAGATACAAGGTTCCTGGAACTGGCCACCCTTCCCGGCTTCCAGGACGCGTATCTCTCCCATCTCAACTTTTAGGGAAACGCCGATCAAAGCGTTTCCTTAATTCCGGCGATCTCCCCTCTCTCCTCCGGCAGAGCCCGCAGCCGCGGGCCTACCGCAGGAGGATCTTCCATTTCCGGTAAAAGTCTTTTTTACGGATCATGACCCCGAAGCTGAGCAGGAAATCCCACAGCATGATCACACAGAGGGTCACGCTCACCACCCGCAGGATGCGGTAATCCAGCCTGGACAAGAAACGCAGGATTGGCTGGAAGAACCTCCCCATGAACAGGGTGATCATGGAGGCGAAGGCCGCGCTGGTGGGGATGGAGGTATATTTGGTGATATGTAACGGGATTCCCGAGTAATTCCAGTATTCGATGCCGCACATCCCCTCCACCACCACGCCCAGGACGATCTCCCCGATGCAGACAAACAGCATGGCTCCCAGGAAATACAGGGCGTAGCGTCTGTATCTGGTGGTCGCTCTTTTTCTCATCCGCTTCGGCAGGTTCATCTCATCCGGCGTCCCGAACAGGAAATACATGGCCACCACCAGCATCCCGTAGCCCACGAGGAAGGGGGCGTTCATATTCCGGTTGTTGATATACCCCTTCGTGAGAGCCAGCCATAGGTTCTCCACCAGAAAGCCCAGAAAGGAGATCAGCGCGATCATCATCCCCAGCACGTAGACATCCTGGCCGCAGAGCAGCAGCGTCTTTCTTTCCTTTCCGACGCTGCTCCGCCTCACAGTTCCCTTCGTTAACACTTTCATCGATCTTTCCTCGCAATCTTTCTCTTCCTTATAATGTATCACGGACGGAAGGATTTTTCAATAAAAGCCGAAAAAGCATCACAAAATATTTTTCCGTTGTATTTTAAGCACTCGGCAGATAATCCCAGTCATGCATCAGACGCTTTTAAGCTGATACAAAATTTCTCCGATGCCTCCATTGATACAAATAGATTTCTTTTTTATTTCATCAGGCGCATATGCCTCTCCATCGTTCAGGCAGACATAAACTGCATCTTTTCATTCATGAGTCATGCGCCAAAAGCTGTATTTTACGATTGTCGGCGTATTAGATCCGACTGCCGCCTCCAAAAACAGCACTTTCGCATTCTGATGTCTGCATAAGAATCCTGTATACCGCTCCGAAGCTTCATGCCATCCCCTTCAAACATATGACGATAGACGATCGGCACTAGAGATAATTGATCGTATAGTGGACGAGCCCGTCCCGGTCGAGCTCCATGAGGATATAGGAAGGCCGCCTCCCATCCTGGCGGGGGTAGGAAAGGCTTCCCGGATTGATCAGGTCCACCGGGCCGCTCCGGTCGACGACAGGGCGGTGGGTGTGGCCGAACATGGCGATCTGCATCCCCCGCTCCCTGGCCTCCTCCCTGAGCCGCTCCAGGGTAAAGGACACGTTGTAATAATGCCCGTGGGTGAGGAGCGCCCGGTACGCCCCCAGCTCCAGCTCCCGCTCTCTCGGAAGACCGGAAAAAAAATCGTTGTTTCCGGCGACCATCTCCACCGGACAGCCGGCGATCTCGCGGACGTAATCCTCGCTGCCCTCCACGTCCCCCAGATGTATCAAAAGATCGATCCGGCCGACCTTTGCCAGCACCTTGCACAGATTCCCGTTCTGCCTGTGGGTATCGCTTACCACCAGGATCCTCATCATTCGTCCCCCAATTTTTTCTTAAGCAGTTCCTTCATGGCCCGCAGGGCCTTTCCCCTGTGGCTGATCTCATTTTTCTCCCCGGCAGAAAGCTGGGCCGTCGTGAGCCCCCGTTCCGGCAGATAAAAGATCGGGTCATAACCGAAGCCGCCGTCCCCGGCCGCCTCGTATCCGATCTGCCCCTCAATGGTCCCCCTGGACGTGAGCACCGCCCCGTCCGGGAGGGCCGCCGCGATCACGCAGACAAACCTGGCGCTCCTCTCCTCTCCCTCCGCCTCCGAGAGCCTGTCGATGATCGCCTGGTTCTTCACCTCGTAGGAGGTCTCCTCCCCCATGTAGCGGGCCGAATAGATCCCCGGGGCCCCGTCAAGGAAATCCACCTCCAGCCCGGAATCGTCCGCCAGGACGATCGTTTTCCCGGAGACTGTTTCCGATGCGCTCTTCCCCACAGGGATTTCCTCCCGGCAAAGCCTCTGAATGGCCAATGCCTTGATCCTGGCATTCTCCTCAAAGGTCTTCCCGTCCTCCACGATCTCGGCCGAAATGCCCGCCTCCTTAAGAGACTGGATCTCCATACCCAGATCTGCCAGGATCATGCGGACCTCCCTCATTTTTCCCTCATTCGACGTTGCAAACAATATCCTTCCGTTCATCCCAAACCCCCGTCTTCTTTCGGATCCGTCCCCGGTCCCTCTCCCGGCATGTGCCGTTTTCCGGCACAGCCCCAGTCCTTCATGAAATCCGTCTTTATCTCCTGCAGGTATAGGCTTTCAGGCAGACGTTGCTGTCCTGTTCCGTCTCCACCCTGGTCCACAAGCGGCCGTCGGTGCTGATATAACCCTCGCCGTCACTCAGGTCCACTTTTGGCGCCGTCTCGCCGTCCCCCTGGTTCTGGTATTCGATGGCCACCGGATGGATGGAGCCCGGCGTCCGTATAAAGACCGCCGCCGCAAACCGCTCTCCCGCCCGGAGTGCCACCGGCGCGGGAAGATCCACCGTATAGAAACCGGTTTTGGAGAACCGCCCGCTGCAAAGAGGCGCCCCGAGGGTAAGCATCCCCCCCTCTCCGGCCTCCTCTGCCACGTAGACCTCGTACTCCGTATTCTCGTCCGTGGCGTAAAAACCCACGGCCTCCAGCGTCTCTTCCTCCTCTGCCCGGTACACATTGGCAAAATAGGCGCTCTCATCCCCGTAGCCGAGCTGTCCCAGCCAGCCGCACAGATCCGACTGGTAGACGGCGTCATAATTGTCCGGCCCCTCCACCCCCGTATAGACCAGGTTGTGGGTCCCCACATTGACATCCTCATAGGACACGTAAAACAGACCGCAGTCTCCAAACCCCGCTCCCCAGCTGTTCACACAAAGGAACGCCCCGTCCTTTCCCGGCGAATAGGTAAAATTCTCCTTCGGATAACGGTCGTCCCAGCCGACGATCACGATATCGTGGTTGGACGCCTCCGCCCCATTGTAATAGTAGGCACAGGTGTCCTCTCTGTAAAATTCCGACCGGCTATCCTCGTCCTCCATGCCCATATAGAGGGAGGTCTGGACGCCTCCGTGGAGATAGACGGCCCGCTTGACGGCGTCATAATCCTTTTCCTTCGGGATCTGGATCTCCTGCACATGCTTCACGGCCGGCAGCCCGTTCGGGGACACGCCGTCCCCGTAAGGGTCGTCCTCCTCCCGGACCGGGCCCTGCCAGGCCAGCAGATAGGCCATGGCCATGGTGTAATCGCCGCCCATGTCCTGATCCATGCCAAAGCTGTTTTTTAGAGAAATGTGATCCTCGCTGAAATCCCAGGACTCCTCCGGCAGAAGGGAGGATTCCAGGGCCAGCATGGCAGCAAAGGCCCAGCAGGTTCCGAGGTCCCCCTGGCTTCCCACCATGGGCAGACGGCCGCATTCCCGGTAATCGAACCGTTCCGGAAGGGGAACCGCAGCCTCCGGATCCTCCTCTTCGCCGCCGTCATCCCTCCCGCCGGTCTCCGTCTCACTGCCTTCCTTCTCCGGCCCGCCGCCCGGGCCCGCCCCGCTCTCCTTCTCCGTCCCTCCTGCCGATCCCCTGGCATTTGCCCCGGCGCCGTACCTGCTCTCCTCCGTCTGGGGAGAAACCGTCCCGAATCCCGGCTGTCCCTCCCTTTTTTCCGTACCCAAAAAAGACCAGGGATAGCTGCATGCCGTCATGGTCGAGGACAAAAGGCCGGCCGTGAGCAGCCCGCATATCCATTTATATTTTAATTTCACTTACCTTCTCCAATTTACTGAAAACACGAATGTCCATCAGACCTGTTTTCCCTCCGGCCGGATCCGCTTCGGCGGCTTCGGCCCCAGAAACTGGTAAAAATAGGTCTTCATCATTCCGTTATAGATCTTTCTGTTCCGATCTGCTTTCCGGCCGATGTACGTCTCCGCATCCTCATAGGCCGTGATCACGTACTCTGACCAGCAGTCCAACTCTTTAAACCTCTCTCCCAGGGTCCGGTACAGGGCGGGAAGGTGCTCCTTCTCCTCCAGCCGTTCCCCGTAAGGAGGGTTTGTGATCAAAAATCCGTATTTCTTCGGGTGGCTTAAGTCCGCCGCGTCCCGCCGCTGAAAATGGATGAGCTTCTCCACACCGGCAAGCTTTGCATTTTCCCTGGCCGCCCGGATGATCTCCCCGTCCGCGTCATAACCCTGGATATCGGTCTCCACCGAAAGATCCACCGCCTCCGACGCCTCGTCGAGGGCATCGTACCACTCCCTCTTCGGGATCAGATCTTCCCACGCCTCCGCCGCAAAGGAGCGGTTCATGCCCGGCGCGATGTTCGCCGCCATCAGAGCCGCCTCGATGGGGAAGGTCCCGCTCCCGCAAAAGGGATCCACCAGGATCCTGTCCCGCCGCCAGGGCGTAAGGAGGATCAGCGCCGCCGCCAGAGTCTCCGTGATCGGCGCCCTGCTCGTAAACTTCCGGTATCCCCGCTTATGCAGGGAATCCCCGCTGGTATCCAGCGCGAGAGTCACCATATCTTTCATCAAAAAAGCCCGGATCGGGTAGGACGCCCCGTCCTCCTCGAACCAGTTTCTGTGATAAACCGTCTTTAACCGTTCCACGACCGCCTTCTTCACCAGCGACTGGATATCCGAAGGACTGAACAGCCTGCTCTTGACAGAAGTCGCCTTGGTCACCCAGAAACGGGCCGAGGCGGGGAGATACTCCTCCCAGGGAAGCTCCTTCGTCCTGTCGAACAGTTCCTCAAAGCTGTATGCCGGAAAGCTCCCGACTCTGAGAAGGACCCTCTCCGCCGTCCGAAGGCCCACGTTGGCCCGGCAGACCGCCTCGGCGTCGCCGAGAAAAGTCACACGGCCGTCCTCCACCAGACTGATCTCGTATCCAAGATCCAAAATTTCTTTTTTCAATACGGACTCCAGTCCGAAATGGCAGGGGGCGATCAGCTCAAATGTCTTCATCCGGTACTCCTCTTTCCGTTATAGGGAACGACAAAACAGTTTGCCGCCGGCTATAAAAGGGCCCTGAGGCCAGTCACAGTACCATTTTAAAGCTTTCCGCCCCCTCTGTCAACCAGATAAACGCCCGGACCGCCTCCGCCCGGGTTTCCGTATCCTGCCGGTCCCGCCCTAATGTTCAAATCCGCCGACGGCGGCCTTTATGCGGAATCCCTTTTTCATAAGTTCTCTGCCCGCCATCATGGCGGCGCCGCCCCGCTCGCAGTAGAGGAGGAGGAGCCTGTTTTTTGGGAGCATCTCCCACGCCTCCTCCATGAGATACTCATAGGGGATGTTCCAAGCGCCCTCCACATGTCCCTTCTGGTACAGCTCTCTACTCCGCAGATCTATGATGATGCACGTCCCGTCGTTTTTATATTTTCCAAGCTCCCGAAAAGCGATAGTTTCCAAATCTTCCATAATCTGTCTCACCTGTTCCATGATTTTTCCGTCCTATGGTAAGATATTCGCTTCCCGCTCTTTTGGTGACTGTTCACTGTATGTACGGGCGCAAAAAGCGCCCGGCTCCTGTCAGGAAAACGCCGATCAAAGCGTTTCCTTAGAAATTGTTGCTGTTCCTGGAGCTGTTCTTCTGGCTGTTCTGAGAATTATCCTGGGAGCTGCCGTTGTGGCAGTTCTGAGAATCATTCTTAGAGCTGTTTCCCGTGCTGTTCTTCTGGGAATTTCTCTGGCTGTTCTGAGAAGTTCCGTTCTGAGAGCTATTCTGAGAATAGTTTTCCTGGGATCCTGAATAGTTTTTGGTATTTGCCATGATCTTGTCCCTCCTGTCATAAATTGATCTTGCCTCGTTAGTATCCTTCAAATCCCGCTCTTTTATTCATTTTCTGAAAGAAAAATCTTGACATTTAAAATGCTTCTTATTATAATAAATAACGGAAAGGGATTTGCTTGCAGATTCTTTTCCGGATTTAACCCCTTATTAATTATTTATACTCCCTTCAAAGAGAAAACTATGATTCCCCTATGGTTTTCTCTTTCCTTTTATAGAGATTTTTTCATAAAAACAGGGCAGATGGACAAGCGGAAAGGATCTTTATGACTCAGCGAGAATTTTCAGATACACTGAAGAAGGCTTTGAACGGCCAGGTTCCTCCCCATGTGGTGACGGAAAACCTGAATTATTATGCCGATTATATTTATGGAGAAATGCAGAAAGGGCGTTTGGAGCGGGACGTGCTGGAGGAGCTGGGCGACCCCAGGCTTCTGGCCAGGACCATCATCGACGCCGAGGACTCTTCCCGGGCGGGACGGCGAAGGGCCTCCGGTTACGCGGATGTCTATGAGGACGGGGACACCGGGGAAGCCGGACGGGGCGCTTACCATATCAACAAATGGGTAGTCTTCGGGGTCCTGTTCCTGATCCTCTTTCTGATCTGCATGATCCTGTTCTTTACCTTCCGGACCGCCTTTTCCCTTCTGTTTTCTTTCCGGGGCATCGGGTTCTGGGCCTTCCTCCTGCTCATCATCTACGGTCTGTCCAGACGGAGGTAGGCGGGAACGGCCGGCGGCCGGCCGGATGGGGCCGGATCTTCCCGGCAGACAGACGACTCTGATCGGAGGATATAACATTATGAAAGCAGTGATCCAGCGTGTGACACACGCTTCCGTAACCGTAGACGGCCATGTGACCGGCAAGATCGGCCGCGGGTTCCTGGTACTCCTCGGCGTCGGCGGGGATGATACCAGGGCAGAGGCCGACCGGATCGCAAAAAAGCTGGTAAACCTTCGGATCTTCTCCGACGAGAACGGAAAGATCAACCTGTCCTTAAAGGACGTGGGAGGCTCCCTTCTGATCGTCTCCCAGTTCACCCTCTACGCGGACTGCCGCCACGGCAACCGGCCGGGCTTTAGCGCGGCGGCGAAGCCGGAGGCCGCCGAAGCCCTCTATGAATATTTCATGGAGAAATGCCGGGAGGAGATCCCCGTCGTGGAACACGGCTTGTTCGGCGCCCATATGGACGTGGAGCTCTTAAATGACGGTCCCTTCACCGTCATCCTGGAGTAAGCGTTTTTCCTGAAGTTCGATCATGCTTCGGCGCTTTATCCTGCTGAAAAGGAGGTTGGTCTTAAATGCCCATTGAACCGCAGGGCGGTCTCCCAGGTGAGTTTCTGCTTCTTTTTACGCTGGTCGTCTGGATGCTCTTTTTCATCATCCTCCTCGGAAATCCCCGGAACATGATAAACCGCTGGTGCTTTATCAGCGGTATGATCTTCAGCATCGGTGTTCTGAAGGAATATCTCTATTTTACCCTCTGTCCCGAACTGATCCGGGCCTTTCCGGCTCTGTTTACGGAATCCCTGGCTTTTTCCGTCTACTCCTCGCTCACGGCCTTTTTCTATTATTTCTCTATGCCGGCCGCCCTGATGCTCGGCATGTATTTCGGCCGGGTGGACGAAACTTTCCCCAGGCTTTTCTTCTGGACAAAATTCGGCATCTTCCTCCCCGGTATCCTGATGGGCTTTCTGTACTCTTACCCCCGGACCAGATACTTCCAGCTTTACGACCACGCCTTTTTCCCCGCGGTCACCGCCTATAATCTGGCCTATGCCCTGTGCCTGACCTGGCTGCTCCTCCACACCCTCTACCGGGAACGGCAGGAGCCTTATTATCGTCAGAAAAAGACGGTGGCGTTTCTGGTGCTGCTGCCCATCTGGTACTGGATCACAAGCGCCCTTCTGGTCCATTCCCTGAACCTGCGCCGCCTCTTCAAGGCCTGGCAGGGAAATTTCCTGATCCTTTTATTCCTGCTGATCTATTTTCTCTGCCGCGCCTTCCGCGGCGGCATCATGGGGACCAGGTTCCGCCACGAAGTATTCGAGTGGGACAAGGACGGACAGATGATGAGCCAGAGCGCCAGTTGTATCCGCCATCTATGTAAAAACGAGCTGGCCAAGATCGACTGGTGCGCCAAAAATCTGGAATCCTCCTCCTCCCCGCAGGAAAACGGCGAATACGCCCACATCATCCTCCGCTCCACGGAACACCTGAAAAGCTGCATTGAAAAAATGCAGTATTATTCCCAGGAGCTTCACCTGAAAAAAGAGCGATGCTCCGTCCGGATGCTTTTTGCCGCCTGCTCCGACGGGTTTTCCCGCCTCCATCCGGGGATCTCCCTGAAGACCTTCTGCAACCGGGACCTGTTTCTCCTCTGTGACCGGGAGGCTATGCTGGAGGTGTTCGGCAATCTGATGAACAATGCCGCCGATGCCATGGACGGCTCCGGAACTCTGTCCATAAAGGCCGCCCCGTCCTCCGGACGCAATCAGCTTAGGATTTCCTTTTCCGATACGGGAAAAGGGATCCTGCCGGACGCTCTCCCCAAACTCTTTGAGCCCTATTTCACCACCAAACCTTCCTCGGACGGACACATGGGGCTGGGACTTTATTTCTGCCAGAGAGTCGTAAAAAAACACGGCGGACACATCACCGTAGAGTCTGCCCCCGGCGCGGGAAGCATTTTTTCTCTGGATTTCCCATGGAAATATGTGGAAGACGGATATCAAGGCAAAAAAAGCAGGCGACAGACATTTTACAGAAACAGGAGCATTGAGATACGATGAAGCTTGATTTTCGGAAAACAAAAAAACTGCGGATCTTTACGGTGGAGGACGACTCGGATTTTGCGTTCCTGATCCATACCACCTTAAACCGGGAAAAGGACATTGTCGTGGTAGGGCATGCGTCAAACGAGGAGGACGCCTTCCGGAAGCTCCCGGACTTAAAGCCGGATCTTGTGCTCATGGACCTGAACCTGTCCTCCTCCCCCTCGGACGGCATTTCAGCCGGCCGCCGCGTCCGCCTGGAGACCGACGCCAGGCTGGTGATCTTAAGCGGCTATGAGGACGCTTCCATTGTCGTGGATGCCTGCAAACAGACTTTTGCCTCCGGGTATCTTTTTAAAAGCCAGTTTGAGATCCTGCCCGACGCCCTGAGGAGGATGGCTTCCGGGCCGACTCCCCAGCTCGCCCTGATCCGCTCTCTGATCCTGTCGGACCTTTCGTCCGCAGAGCAGACCGTCCTGGAGCTGATGCTGGGGGCCGCGATCACCCTCCGCTCCTCCAGCAAGACCATCGCCAACCAGAAAAGCAGTATCTTAAAGAAGCTGGGGCTGCACAGCCAGGACGAGCTTCTCCATCTGTTCCAGTATTATTAAGGAGCTGTAGGAAAATAGCTGATGCAGCTTGCGTCAATTATTTTTCTGCAGGCCCTAAGCTTTTTCACAACGAAAAAAGGTCCTGCATCGCAGGACCTTTCACGCGGCAGAGAGGATTCGAACCCCCGACACCTTGGTCCGTAGCCAAGTGCTCTATCCAGCTG
>CAMSZT010000023.1 GCA_947066815.1 uncultured Lachnotalea sp. | reverse complement strand
AGCGTCATCCAAAACGATCAATTCTATCCGTTTATATTCCTGGGCAATCAACCCTTCCAAAGCGGAAGCTATATATTTTTCATGATTATATGTTAATAATCCAATTGAAATTAACGGTTCCTTCATCAAGCGCCCCATCAACTATATTCTCCATTTAATACTAAATACAGAAGTATGCCACTATATTATACTTATATCTTACATATATCACATAATGTCTTGCTATCCAAACCACCAAATATATTATTCATTCCACATTATATCCATATCCTGCACCATCACCGACTTTCCCACCTTTTGGAACAACTGCACGATGGAACTCCAATCCCCATAATAGGCATCTGCCAGCGCCACCGCCCGATCCATATCCGGCGTATCATCATAGATTCCCCAACCCTCAGCCCGGTATTCTTCCACAATCTTTTCGTATTCCTGCCAGAGCTTCGGCCGCATGGATTCGATCGTCGCTTTGATCAGGGGATGGGGCCGCCACAGGAGCGCCACCGCGTCTTGATTTTCTTTAAAAACCTGAAATACATCCCGTATTTTTATAAGAAGCTTTTCTTCATGCTGCAAAAGGGCCGAAACGCCAGTATTATAGAAAACAATCTTCTTCCGACTCCCGTCCGGCTTCTCGATGATTCGTCTCCACTTTTCCGAAATCTTCACCTCATCCTGACTGATACTCATGACCTTGTCCACCTTCGGAGAACCAAGCCCCAAAATCTTTTCTTCCCAGTAAGTCCTGGTCCTTTCACCGGTAATTTCCGTCAAAACTTTTATGTAGACCTGACGCATGTCCTCCGACTGCACGATCACCTTGTTTGCATGAAAAACCCCCGGCGTGGTGCAAAAGTGCTTCATTCCCTCGATAGCAGCATCATTATCTGGTGATATCTCTCCTAATATAAAATAAGGTATATATACTAATAAATCCGTACACTGCTTTAATTTCTCTGCGTAAAAACACGGCAGCACGCTGGTCACATAATTATTATTATCGTAAGGATTGTGGATAAAAACCATATCCGGATGCCGCTTTTCAAGATCATAGGCCCGATAGTCCATCACAGGCACATAATCCGGGTACTCATCTCCCTCATAATGCATCTCCCGCACACTGCCATCCGGATTCTTATCATAATACGGGATAGGAATCACATAAGCATCACAGTCCGGATCGGCATCTGCCGCCTTCCACACACTCTCTAGTGAATCCCACATGGACGCTTTATAGGGCAGGAACACCGCCTCTGTCCGAACCGGGATGTCTGCATTTGCACTGTTTTGGATCCGGATTAGCTGCTTCCGCAGATTCTTACAAGCCTTATTGGGACTCACCTGCCGGTTCTGACGGAGATCGTCGTAAATCTGATAGACCATCTCGCAGTATTGTTCAACCAAAGCGACCGTCGAAAAACCTTCGCCCTCCTCATTCTCAATGACCGTTCCTGCCTGAATGGCTCCCTGTTGGGACTGCTCAAGCAGATCTAGTGCACCGGAAATATTTCTGTTTTCAATCTCTTTTCGAATCTCCTCATGGGTCTGATCCAACGCCTGAAAGAGATTGTCAAGCATTTTTTTCAGGTACTTTCTCATGGACTACCTCCGGCTTTCGCTGGTCTGGATAAAACATAGACTTTTGAAGGGACATACCGTATCATCAAAGGTCCCATATTATATATATCGCTCCATTGGGCTGATAACATAAGCATGGGAAAAGATTTTGTTTCTCCTCCTGCCCTTTCTCCCTGCCCCTTTGGCAATTCGCCAAAGGGGCAGGGAACGGCGCACAGCTATAAAGGTTTTCTTTCTCACTCGGAAAGCGCCGCAAACACCGTGTCAAAGATACCTGCCGGATCGATCAAGCTACAGGGCTCCTCGCGGCTCTCCTCCTTCACGGTACACTGGATCATGCGGCCGTCGGGCAGCACGGTCCAGGAATTGTATTCCTCGGTGTAGTAGGTGCCCATATAAATATAGGAAAGCTTCGTGTAGGAGACGGTGCGGCCGGCCGCGGTCACGGTCTGAACGCCGTCGAAGGAAACCTCTGCATAGTCGCCGGAGGTCAGCATGTAGGCATAGGAGGATTCCTGGGACTGGGCCAGGTCCGCCTCACCGTAGTTGTCGTCCATGGTGTAGAGGGTGTAGGTAAGGGTCAGGTCGTGGACGTCGTCGTGCTCCCGCCGGTTGAAGCGGAGCCAGGTCTTGTCGGAGTCCTCGTCGTAGACGAAGCCCTCCGGGCAGGAGATGCCCGCCGTGTTGTCGTCCCAGTTTGTCCCCAGGACATACTCGCCCTTCTCGTTCTGATGGATCGTGTAGTCCTTGCTCTCCGGCTCCTCCGGATCTTTCGTTTCCTCCGGGGTCCCGCTGTCCGGCTGAGTCTCCGGGGCATCCATGTCCACAGCGCTCTGCCTCACGTTGTCCGGCACGTTGATCTCGGCCACCGTGTCAAACTCGTAGCCGGATATGGTGATGGAAAAGGCCGTGATGGCCACCTCGTCAAAGCCCTGGGCCTCCTTGTTGGCCTGCATCAGGGTGTTGTAGCTGTCGGTAAAATCCATGGAGAGTTCCCGGATCGCCCCGGAGGCTCCGTCTATGAGGAGCTCCGCCTTCGCCTCCAGGCCGTCATACACATCCGTATTCTCCTCCAGAAGCGTTCCGACCGTGGACATGATGCCGGACAGGTTTTCCCCGGTAATGGCGCCGCTTACCCGGTACAGAGGGTCTCCCCCCTCCCCGTCCACCTGCTCCAGGGTCAGGGCATCCGGATCTTTGAGGAGCAGCTCCAGGGTCTCCGTCACGTTGCCCTGGCCGTCCGTTTTCTCCGCGGCCTCCTTCATCCACTGACCGCCGGAGCCGGTGTAGGTCACATACCTGCCGTCCTCCTTCACGGTATAGGTCTCCGTATCCACGGTGATCCCCGCCAGATTGATATCTATGGTGCCGGCCATATGGACCGCCTCCGGCTCCCGCGTCTGCTCGACCTTCTGCTCCATCCGGCACTCCAGGGTGGCTTCCACTCCCTGCGCTTTGTAATCCATGACCATTTCCATGGACAGATCGCCCTTCACGGAAGAAGCCGCCCCAAAGGCATCCTTTGCCCGCGTCAGCAGCTCTTCTGCCGTAACCTGAGTCTCTGCCGCCGCCTCACTGTGCTCCTGTTCCGGCTCTGTCTCTTCTGCCTTTTTCCCACAGCCGGAAAACATTCCCGCCGCCAGCACCGCCGCGGCCAGCCATATCATGATCTGTTTTCTTCTCTTCATATTTTCCTCTTTCTATAATGTCGAACCTGAATCGATTTTACCTGCACGGTTAGAATATTATATTCTGTCTCCCTCAGGGTACAGCCGTTTTCGCTGACAGAGACATACAAAATCAACCGCACCGGTAGAATCGATTCTGTTTTCCTCTCAGGACTCCAGCAGCCGCCCCACATGGAGCATGCCCCAGCCCTGCTGGTTCCTGGGGAGCCCCAGGTCCACCGCACGCTTCATCAGGCGCAGCTTGACCTCCTTGGGCGTCATGTCCGGCTCCTTTTCCAGAAGCAGGGCCAGGGCGCCGGAGACCACCGGCGTGGCCATGGAGGTGCCGCTCTTGACCCCGTAGGCCCGTTTGTCCCGGCGGCTCATGGCGTTGCAGGAGACCACCGACGCTCCTGGCGCCACGATGTCCGGCTTGCAGACGCAGCCGACCGTGGGCCCTCTCCCGGAATAGTGGATCATGGAGGAGCCGCAGACCTCCACCGCGTAATGGTCGTCGGAAGAGCCGACGGTGATCACCTTGCGGCTGATGCCGGGTGTCGTCACCGAATGGGCCGACGGGCCCTCGTTTCCCGCGGCGACCACCACCACCAGCCCCTCCGCCCAGGCCTCCTCCACCCCCCGGACCAGGGCCGATTCCTCGCCCGTCTCCCGCCTGGGGACGGAGCCCACGGAGATATTCACGATCCGGATCCCGTATTCTTCCTTGTGCTCCCGCAGCCATTTCAGTCCCTTGAGCAGATTGGACACGGAGCCGTTCCCCCGGCTGTCCAGCACCTTGATGCCGACGAGGCGGCACTCCGGCGCCACCCCGGCATAAAGCCCGTCGGAGGATTCTCCGCTCCCGCCCAAAACCCCCATGACATGGGTCCCGTGAGAATTGTCATCATAGGGGGCTCTTCTTCCGTTCAGGATATCCTTGAACCCCATAAGGCGCCGCCCGAAATCCGGATGGGGATAGATCCCCGTATCCAGGACCGCAACCCCGACGCCGTGTCCGGTATACTTCCATACGCTGCGTTCCTCCATGCCGATCAACTGCCGTACCCTGTTCACCTTCCGCCTCCCGTTTCTGCTTTCTCTCCACAGGGGACAGATCCGATACCGCCCCTCCTGATGATATCATATCAGGCAATTGCGGGATATGAAATTGCGGAATATTCTGGCAATATGTCCGGCGGGAGCCTGCAGCGCCAACCGTTCCGGCAAGCCCAGAACCACAGAAGTCACTCGGAAAAGAATTCCTCCTGCCTTCTCTGGTCCTGCCTCCACGGCGCAGAGGGCTTTTCCCGGAAATATTGCCGGAATATCCGACAGATTTTTGAGTCTCGCAATTACCTATGTTATCATATTCCGGAAACGGGTTTCGGTTGACTTAGGCTTCCGCGGCAAAGGGCAAAAATATCGGCGCAGCGGATGCTATCCGGTTAAATTTTAAGTCGTCTCTAGTTTCCCGCGGATGGCCCGGATGAATTCGCCGCTCTCTGCCACGCGGGGGTTGGGGATGGTGGTCATCATGGCCAGATCCTTGGTCATGGTGCCCTCCTCGATGACGGCGAGGGTGGCTGCTTCCAATTTATCGGCAAACTCCATGAGAGCCGCATTCCCGTCCAGCTCTCCCCGCTTCCGGAGGGCGCCGCTCCAGGCGAAGATCGTCGCCACCGAGTTGGTGGAGGTCTCCTCCCCCTTTAAATATTTGTAATAATGGCGCTGTACGGTGCCGTGGGCCGCCTCGTACTCATAATTGCCGTCGGGGGAGACTAGCACGGAGGTCATCATGGCCAGAGAGCCGAAAGCCGTGGCCACCATATCGCTCATCACGTCCCCATCGTAGTTTTTGCAGGCCCAGATGTAGCCGCCCTCGGATTTGATGACTCTGGCCACCGCGTCGTCGATCAGCGTATAAAAATAGGTGATCCCGGCCTCCTTAAACCGTGCCTCATACTCCGCCTCGTAGATCCCCTGGAAAATATCCTTAAAGGTGTGGTCATATTTCTTGGAAATGGTGTCCTTGGCGGCGAACCACAGATCCTGCTTTGTATCCAGCGCATAGTTGAAACAGCAGCGGGCGAAGCTCTCGATGGACCGGGTCAGATTGTGCATACCCTGAAGGACGCCCGCCCCCTTAAATTCGTGGACCAGCTCCCTGGTCTCCTTCCCACTCTCGTCAGTGTAGACCAGTTCGCATCTCCCGGGACCGGGGATCTTCATCTCCGCCGCCTTGTAGACGTCGCCGTAGGCATGCCTCGCGATGGTGATGGGCTTTTTCCAGGTCTTCACATAAGGCTCGATCCCCTTCACGATGATCGGAGCCCGGAATACCGTACCGTCCAGGATCGCCCGGATGGTCCCGTTGGGGCTCTTCCACATGCCCCTCAATCCATATTCCTTCACCCGGTCCGCATTTGGCGTGATGGTGGCGCATTTGACTGCCACCTTGTGCCGTTTCACAGCCCTCGCCGCCGCCTCCGTCACATGATCCTCCGACTCGTCCCGGTGCCTAAGGCCCAGATCGTAATATTCCGTGTTCAGCTCCACAAAGGGAAGCACAAGTTCTTCCTTGATCATCTTCCACAAAACGCGGGTCATCTCGTCTCCGTCCATCTCCACGATGGGATTCTGCATTTTGATCTTATCCATAATGTATTATCCTCCTGACATGAGGATCCGGCCTGCCGGACACTCCATAAAGCCCGGCCCGCCGAACTCTCATCTTTTCATTATAGGCATATTTGCTCCCTGTGTCAACAGAAGAAACCCCTTGCCAAAACATGGTTTTTGGTATAAAATCTTATAGAATATATAGATCATGCATTTTGACATTCAGGTAAAGGAGAATTTCACATGAGCAAGAAAAATGTCATTGTCGGCCAGTCCGGCGGCCCTACCTCCGTCATCAACTCCAGCCTTTACGGTGTTGTGACCGGTTTCCTGGGTTCTGAGAAGATTGACAAAATCTACGGGATGGTAAACGGGATCGAGGGCTTCCTAGACGGGAAGACCACCGTTCTCTCCGATCTCACAAAGGAGGAACTGGAGATCCTGCAGACCACGCCCGCTTCTTATTTAAAGTCCTGCCGGTTCAAGCTGCCGGAAGATCTGAACGATCCGGTATATCCGTCGCTTCTCAAAAAATTTGAGGAGATGAACATCGGCTACTTCTTCTACATCGGCGGAAATGATTCCATGGACACGGTCTCCAAGCTGTCCCGCTACGGCGAGAAGATCGGCACCGACATCATCTTCATGGGCGTCCCCAAGACCATCGACAACGATCTGATCGTCACCGACCATACACCCGGCTACGGCAGCGCCGCCAAATATGTGGCTACCACCGTCCGTGAGTGTGCCCTGGATGCCGGTGTTTATGCCGCCCCCAGCGTAACGGTCGTGGAGATCATGGGCCGTCACGCCGGCTGGCTGACCGCCGCTTCCGTCCTGGCAAGGAAGTTCGAGGGAGACGCCCCTCATCTGATCTACCTGCCTGAGATCGCCTTTGATCTGGAGCAGTGCCTGGCTGATGTCAAGAAATGCCTGGAGAAGACAAGCAGTGTGGTGGTCTGCATTTCCGAGGGGATCGCGGACAAGGACGGCAAGTTCATCTGTGAATACGCCGGCGGCGGCGACGGCGCCGTGGACAGCTTCGGCCACAAGAAGCTGACCGGCAGCGGCAAGTATCTGTCCGAGGTCATCGGCGAAAAGCTCGGCGTCAAAGTCCGTTCCCTGGAGTTCGGCATCATCCAGAGATGCGGCGCTTCCCTCGCTTCCGCGACGGATATCGAGGAGGCCGCCATGGCCGGTTCCGTGGCCGCAAAGGCTGCCCTGGAGGGAAAGAGCGGCATGATGGTGGCCTTCATCCGTGAGCCCGGCGACGAATACAAGATCACCTATCAGCTCACAGACGTGAACGAGGTCTGCAACAAGGAGAAACCTTTCCCCGGAGAGTGGATCACGGATCACGGCACCAATATCGGGGACGGCTATGTGAAGTACGCCCTCCCTCTGATCCAGGGCGCTTCCCCCGTGAAGCTGGTGAACGGCCTGCCGGCCTTCCTGGATCTGGCGACGGCCCTGAAATAACAAACAGATATTCCGACAGGCAGGGGAAGCCACCCCTGCCTGTTTTTTGATCCTCTCACTCCTTTATAGCAGGATCTCCTGGCTTCCGATCTCTGTCCCCGGATAAAAATACTGCAGGATCTCCGTGTAGCTCTTTCCCTGCCCCGCCAGGGCGCTGGCCCCGGTCTGGCTCATGCCGACACCATGTCCATAGCCGCCGCCGTGGAGGAGATAGCCGGTCAGGTTCTCCCCGTCCTTCAGTTCCTCCAGCCAGAAGCTGGCACTGGGCAGGATGGCCCTCCCGTCGGAGGTTGTTCCGTCCTGTTTCGTATAAATATAATCCACATCCCCCAGGAACGCCCGGATCGGGCCGGAACGGACGATCTGTACCGTCCCTTCCGTCCCCTCCACCAAAAGGAGCTCCGCCATGCCGCTTGAGGCTCTGGCCTGTACGGTGACGGAACGGACCGCCCCGACGGTGGTCTGGCCGGAAGCCGCCTGAAAGCTTCCGTCCGCCGCCTGAAAACGCACCAGCTCGCTGTGGGTTTTCGCATAACCGGAGAGAAAACTGTCCATCCGTTCCGTCAGCCGCTCCAGGGTCACCGTGGTCTCCCACCGATACCAGGGCATGCCGTATTCCAGGTTTCCGGAATCCGCCTTTCCCAGATATTCCCGGAAAGCTGTCTCGGACGACAGATCCGGCGCTTCCCCCGGCGACATGTAGAGGCATCTCAGATAAGGGGCCTCCCCCTCATGCCCGCCCCACACGGACATATCGTTTCCATAGCCCGACGAAGTGGCATAATAATAGGCCGTCACCAGCTGGCCCCCGAAGCTTAACACCTGTCCCTCTGTCTCCTTCACCGCCTGTCTGGTCAGCTCATCCGTCTCCGTATTGTTGTAGACCTGAAAATTCGTCGTGTCGTCCACATGGGCCCCATACTCGCTGTAAGCATTCCCTGTGATCTGGCGGTACGCATAGCTCCTGGCGCAGACAGCCTGGGCTTTTAATGCCTCCAGACCATAGCTTTCTGGCATCTCGCTGGGTACCACATAGGCAAGGTAAGTCTCCACATCCACCTCATTGATGATCACCAGACCCTCTCCCGCAGCGGCCACCTCCGCCGTTCCCTCGTACCAGGGCGCTCCCTGTTTCCTGGAAAAAGAGGTAAAGCCTATCTTCCCGCCCTCGTCCGGCACGATCCGGACCCGCCCTTCGGAAAGCCTTTCGTCTCCCGGAAGAAGCTCCACGGCCTCCCCCGCCTCATGGCGCTCCTCCCCTTCTTTTCCGTAAAACAGGGTAAAGCCTTTATCTGAAGTGAAGGCCGCCCTCCCATGTACCAGGTTCCCGGCGGCAGCATCCGTCAGGAGCACCCGGATGTTCACCGCCTCCACGTGCTCTCCCATCAGGGCCGCGCAGATCTTTCCGCCGCCCACCACATACTCCGCCTGCTCATATCCCACGGTCAGGGTCTCCTTCGGAAGTACCTGGAACCCGCCCTGCCGCCTGATCACCTGAAACTGCTCTGACAGGGGAACCCTTCCGTAGCCCTCGATCTCTGCCTCCTGTTCCCCCAAGGCCAGGAGTTTCCCGTGGATCCGTTCTTTTTTCAGGGAGACGACCGCTACCTTCCCGTCCCTGACGGTGAGGTCTGCCAGGTTCTGGCCGCAGGCTTCCCCCTCCACCCCGATGGAAAAATCCCTCCAGACACCGTAAAGGTAGGTCTTTAGGTTTCCTTCCCCGTAACTCTCCACCCAGACATTTTCATATGTAACCTCATCGGATACGGTCTCCAGCACCATCAGCAGATCCCCGCCCCTGGTCCTGGCCTTCACTCTCCTGTCCACCAGCTTGTCCAGGGAGAGGCCTTCAAAGGAAAAGACACCGTGATCTGTATAGACCTCCCAGGCCCCCGCCTCAGAGAGCTGATTGGGCGTGCCGATCAGAAGGAGTTCCTGCTCTGCCGTCTGCCCTTCCGTATCGTATCTCGCCAGGAGCGCCCCGAAAAAAGTTTTCCAGTCCTCCTCTGTCACGGCGTCCGTCTCCCGCCGCCCCTCCGTCAGGCCCTCAAGTTCTCCCGTCATGCCAAGCCCCTCCGCCATGGACGACAGATCCTGATAGGTGAGGGAGGCCCCCATGGTCTCCCGGTCTGCCGGAAGCGATTCCACATCCCACACCTCCCTCTGATAGAGATATTCCGCATAGGGTACATACCAGTTTCCCTGATCCTCCGGAGAAAACCGGCCGGAAGCGGCAGCGCCGATCTCCTCCCGGCTGCTTAAGGCCAGAGACGTCTGCCTGGCGGCCAGAGCCCTGGAAACGCCGGCCTCCCCTGCCCTCTCCTCGAGAAAGACCCAGATCCCGAGGCCCATCCCAAGGAGCATAAGGACAAAGACTGCCTGAAAGATTCTTGTTCTGTATTCGCCGTTCATCGGATCCCTCCTTTTACCACGCTCAAACAGGGAAGCGGTTTTTCCCTGCAAAATCGAGTAGGGGAGCGGTTCTTTTCCCCTGCTCGCCGCGCAGCCCGCACGCCGCTCCTGCGGCTTATTTCTCTGTGCGGGCTTGCACAATCGAGTAGAGAAGATTTATCTTCCCCTACTCGCGCGCCGCCCATGCGTCGCATCTGCGACATACTTCCTCTGCACGGGCGTGCGCATAAAAAAGACAGCATATTATTAATATAATATGCTGTCCTTATCTTTCGTATTCCCCCGAAATGCCGGTTCCTGCACTTTTGATTCCTAGCCCTCGCCAGGTTGGGCAACCGCAAATAAATTTCTGCCATCCACTCTATGGAGGCCCGACATCCACTTATTGATATAGGAATCCCGTATTACAATCTGTAGGTTCAAAACATACAGGAATTATCGAACATTCCAGGTAGAAGTACAAAGCGTTTTTTCTACTAGCTATTATATACCAGAAGCCCTGATCTGACAAGGGCAATTTCTGGCAAATTTGCGGGAAATCGAAAATTTTTAGCCCCGCAGGGGCGTCTTACCAGCGGAGCAGGAGCTCCCGGTAAAACTTCATGGCCGACTCCAGCGCGTCGCAGGGGATCCGCTCGTTGACCTGGTGGGCGTCGCCCCAGCGCTCGTCCCGGAAAAATCCGGTATGACGGAACACGCTGTCGCAGATCACCGGGAAGAACCGGGAATCGGTGCCGCCGGCCAGAAGGCCGGGGATCACCAGCGTATTCTCCCCGTAGTTGGCTTTTGCGATCTCTTCCACCAGCTTATAGGCGCGTCCCTCCACGGAGGTAGCCGGCTCCGGATCGTCGCCCAGGACCTTGCGCACCTCGACATCCTCCGGGATCACACTGCGGAAATGGGCCAGAAGGGATTCCTCCGTGTCTCCCTGGAGCACACGGCAGTTCATGATCATACTGGCATGCTCAGGCAGGATATTGGACTGGGCACTCCCCGAAGCCATGGTGACCGCGCAGGTAGTATGGAGCAGAGAATCCAGCTTCTTGTCCTCCTTTGCGTAAGCACAGAGCTCCTCAAAGCGTCCCCTCGGATCCGCGTAAACTGCCGCCTTCTCTCCCGTCATGCACCGGGACATGGCCTTTAACTGATTCTCCACCACATCGGTCAGGCGATAGGGGAAGGGATTGGCCTCCAGGGCCACCACAGCCTTGGAAACCGCACCCAGAGCTGTTCCCGGCCCGGGCTCCATGGAATGTCCTCCGGGGTTATCCTGGTAGATCTCATAATCGTGATAGGCTTTTTCTCCCAGCTCCATCTGGCAGACGTAGCCGTCATAACCCATCTTCTTGCCGTCGCTGATGCCGCTCCCCTCGTCAAACACGCAGCCCAGGCGGACACCCTGTTCTTTCAGATACGCCACGATCTCCTTTGCGCTCTTGACAGGAGCCTGCACCTCCTCGTTATATCCATAGGCCAGATAAAGATCATAATCCGGCTGGAAGCCCTCCTTGATGAGCGCCTCCACCGTCTCCATCTCCGCCAGGATCACGCATTTGCAGTCGGTGCTTCCGCGGCCCCAGACACAGCCCTCGGCGATCTCGCCCGCGTAGGGCGGATACTTCCATTTGGCATGGTCCCCCTCCGGGACCACATCCTGATGCCCCATCAGGAGCACGGGAAGCTTGCCGGAATCCTTTCCCTTCCATTTAAAAAGCAGTCCTGCCTTTCCGATCACCTTCTTTTCCATGGTGGAATGGATGGCCGGAAAGATCTCCTCCAGATACTTGTGGAATTTCTCAAACTGACCAAAATCCATCTTGGAGACATCCGCGTTGGAAAGCGTCGGGATCCGCACCATCCCCTGCAGATGCTCTGCATATAAATTACTCAAAACTTGTTACCCCCTTTTCTGTAATTGATCTTGCTGCTGACTCATTCATACTACCATAACGACAGGCGGCCCGCAAGAGCCGCCTGTCGAAATCCTCAAAAAGTATTATTCATTGACCGTCCAGGTCCACGTGCACCAGTTCAGCTGCTCCGCCTCGTCAAAATTGACGCCGGAGAGACGATCCTTATTGTAAGCGACCCTGTGGTTCTCAGAATACAGGTAGCAGACCGGAGAATCATCCAGCAGATGCTGCCATACCTCTACGAACGCCTCCACTCTCTTATCCTGGTCAAGCACGGAGTTGGTAGCCGCAAACAGCTCGGTATAGGAGTAGTCCATGATGCAGGGGAAGTTCTGGTTCGTGCCAAGGCCCAGCCATCCGAGAGGCTCGGTCGGATCAATGCCGCCTGCAGAACCGCACATACCAAGATCATACTCACCGTCACGCATCATCTGCATCAGGGTGGCGAAATCGTACTGGGTGATGTTGGTCTTCACGCCGATCGCCTCCAGATCCTGCTGGATCAGAACGGTCGACTGGATCCGGATCTCGTTGCCGGTAGGCACGATCAGCTCCAGGGTATTGTTGAAGTCAAAGCCGTTGTCCTCCAGCATCTTCTTTGCCGCTTCCGGATCATAGACCGGCATGTTCAGCTTGGACTCATCCACGAAGGGATGCTCGTTGCTGAAAGGAGCGTAGACGACAGAACCCTCGCCGCCCAGGAGATTATCTACGATCGCCTGACGGTTCACTGCCATGTTCAGGGCAAATCTGCACTCCGCATTGGGGATCTTCTCGCTGGTGCAGTTGATGATCATTGCCTGATAAGCGTAGTTGGTGACGGCAACCGTCTCCAGGTTTGCCTCCTCCTGCGCCGCCGGCCAGTCGGACAGAGGCATGGCTGCGATACCGCCGCCTGCGATCAAATCCACCTCACCCGCCATCAGCACGGACAGAAGCTGGCTTCCTTCCACGACACGGATCACGAGACGATCGATATCGGGAGTGCCCAGGAAGTAATTTTCGTTCTTCACCATCTCGATGCGCTCGCCGTCGATGGAGGTATCATAGATGAAGGGGCCGGAACCGACCATATTATCCTTCCAGGGAGTCGCTTCATTTAACTCCTCGGGAGAGTACTTGCTGTAAACATGCTCGGGGATCACGTAGAAATAACGGTTCATCATGTTCAGGAAATTGAGCTCGCTCATGGCTTCCTTGAAGCTTAATTTCACCGTATAGTCGTCGATCTTCTCCCATCCCAGATCTTCCTCTTTCTCCCAGGCGCCGCCTTCGTTGGTGCCTTTGACAAACTTCATCTGGTCTCTCTTTACGGAGTTGAACGCAGGGTTGCAGTCCAGTCTGGCGCTGTAGATTACGTCGTCGGCCGTCACCGGCTCTCCGTCGCTGAACTTCGCTTCCTTGTTCAGATGAATCGTCATGTAGGTATGGTCGTCGGAGACCTCGTAGCTCTCAGCCAGACGAGGGGATACGGTACCGTCCTTATGGGTGATCCAGAGACGGTCATAGAGCTGGTCGGATACGATGTCCGTATAGTTGCCGGAATCGAAGTACGGGCACCAGCTTGCCCATGCGTTGGTGATCGCGATGGTAGCGATCTTTTCTGCTCCGGAAGACTCGGAGCCTCCTGCGTTGTCCGTGTTTGCTTCTGCTGCCTGCCCTTTGGTCTCACCTGCCGCTGCCTGCGTATCGCCGGAAGACTTGTCGTCATCTCCGCCGCCGCCACAGGCCGCCATGCCGAGAACCATCACACCTGCAAGCAGAGCTGCAAGAAAACGTGTTCTTTTTCTCATGTTGTTCCTCCCTGTAATATTTATTTGTATCAACCGATGGATCCGGTAAATACCTAATCGTACAGATGGCATGCCACCTGATGTCCGCCGCCCATATCCTTGAGGACGGGCGCCTCCTCCTTACATTTCGCCGTACAATTGGCGCACCTCGTATGGAATCTGCATCCGGCCGGAGGGTTGTACGGGCTCGGAAGATCCCCCTCCAGGATCTGCGGCGCCGCCTTCTTCTCCGGATCGGGAAGCGGGATCGCCGAGAGCAGAGCCTTCGTATAAGGGTGAAGGGGATTTTTATAGAGTTCATCCTTGGAGGTGATCTCAACGATACCGCCAAGGTACATCACAGCCACTCGGTCGCTGATATGCTTTACCACGGAAAGATCGTGGGAAATAAACAGATACGTGAGTCCGAACCGCTCCTGAAGCTTGTTCATCAGGTTGAGGACGGACGCGCGGACCGATACGTCCAGAGCCGATACCGGCTCGTCGCAGACCACAAATTCCGGATTGGAAATCAGGGCCCTGGCAATCCCGACACGCTGCCTCTGGCCGCCGGAAAACTCATGGGGATAGCGCATCATGTGCTGCTCGCCCATTCCCACAATCTCCAGCATCTCCTTCACCTTATCCAGCCGTTCGGCAGATGTCCCCACCTTAAACACATCGAGGGGCGCCCGCACCAGCTCCAGGATGTTCATCCTGGGATTTAAGCAGGAATAGGGATCCTGGAAGATCATCTGCATCTTTTTTCTCATCTGGCGCATCTGCTCGTTTTTCAGCTTGCCGATATCCTGGCCGTCAAAGAGGATCTCCCCGGCAGTGGCCGGCGTCAGGCGGAGGATGGTCCTCCCGAGAGTCGACTTTCCGCAGCCGGACTCTCCCACCAGGCCCAGGGTCTCCCCCTTTCGTATCTTCAGGCTCACGCCATTCACGGCGCTGACATAGGTCGTCTTGCTCTTCATGATGCTTTTGGAGGCAACGAAATGCTTTTTCAGATCTTTCACTTCAACTAAGGGAGTTTCGCTCATGCTTCGTTCTCCTCCTTTCTGTCCTCTTTGCCGTAATTCCAACATCTCACCTGACAGTCTCCGTATTGGCGGAGCGTCGGTTCTTCTGTCTTACACTGCTCCGTGGCATGGGGACAGCGGGGCCAGAATTTACAGCCTGCCGGCATATTATACTGGTTCGGGACCGTTCCCTCGATAGTAAACAGCGCATCAACCTTTTCATCCAGTCTCGGAATGGACTTCAAAAGCCCTATGGTATAGGGATGCTTCGGATTTCGGAATACTTCCTTCGCCTGGCCGTATTCCACCACCCGGCCGGCATACATGATCATGATCGCGTCGGCCATGGAGGCCACGACTCCCATGTCATGGGTGATCAGCATGATCGCGGAGCCGGTCTCATCCTTTAATTCTCTCATCAGCTTGAGGATCTGCGCCTGGATCGTCACGTCCAGGGCCGTCGTCGGCTCGTCGGCGATCAGAAGCTTCGGATTGCACATGAGCGCCATGGCGATCATCACTCTCTGCTTCATGCCGCCGGAAAGCTGATGGGGATATTCCTTCAGACGCTTCTCCGGAGAAGGGATCCCTACCTTGATCATCATGTCAAGCGCCAGCTTCCTGGCTTCCTCTTTGGATACGTTCCTGTGGGCCCGCACCGTCTCCATCAGCTGCTTCTCGATGGTCATGACCGGGTTTAAGGAAGTCATGGGATCCTGAAAGATCATGGCGATATCCTTGCCGCGGATCTTGCACATCTCCTTCTTCGGAAGCCCCACCAGGTTGCGGCCCTCAAAATTGATCTCGCTGCCCTCCTCGATCTTTGCATAATCGATCAGGAGGTTCAGGATCGAGAGGGAGGTCACGCTCTTTCCACAGCCGGACTCACCCACGATCCCCAGGATCTCGCCCGGCGCGACCTGGAAATCCACGCCGTCGACCGCCGGCACAACGCCTTTTCTTGTATAAAAATGAGTCCTTAAATTCTTAACTTCCAATAACGGCTTCTGTTCCTGCATGGCTCTCTCCTCCTATATCTTCATCTTCGGATCCAGTGCGTCGCGGAGACCATCGCCGAAGAAGTTAATGCTGAGGACGGTGATGACCAGACAAAGTCCCGGCGGGATCCATGTCCAGGGCTGCTTGGACAGCACCACGATGGACTGGGCATCGTACATTAGGTTGCCCCAGGATGCCGTGGGCGGCTGTACGCCCATACCCAGGAAGCTTAAGGATGCCTCCATCAGAATGGAGGAGGCGGTACGGAAGGTCATGGTGATCAGGCAGGGAGCAAAGGAGTTTGGAAGAATGTACTTGGTGATGATCTTCCAGTTTTTCGTCCCGATAGCCTTCGCCGACTCCACATACTCTTTTTCACGGACCGAAAGCACCCGGCTGTGGATCAGCCTCGCAAACTGGGTCCAGCCCAGGATACCAAGCACCACGGTGATGGAGATCACGGAAGGCCCCATGACAGCCACCAGCACCAGGATCAGCATCATAGACGGGAAGGACATGAAAATGTCGGCCAGCCGCATGATGATCGTCTCCACCCATCCCCTGTAGTAACCGGCCAGAAGCCCCAGCGGGATCCCGATCACCATCGATACGATCGTCGATAAAATACCCACGACCAGGGAGATCCGGCCGCCGTATACCAGACGCGCAAAGATATCCCGCCCCGTCCGGTCCGTCCCCAGCCAGTGCGCCGCACTGGGTTTCTGGTTAAACCCGCCCTGCGCATGGGAAGTGTACGGATCCAGCTCCAGAAGCGGCGGGAGCACAATGACCAGTATGATCAGCAAAATGATCAGCCCCAGTCCGACAACGGCCAGCTTATGGGATAAAAACCGTTCCAGGACATCGTGCATATAGGAACTTTTCTTGTTTTTCTTTTCATTCTTATTACCCATCTGTATCTCCTCCTGTCTTATTTATAGCTGATTCTCGGATCCAGCAGACCATAGACCAGGTCTGTGATCAGATTTCCGATCAGAACGACGATTGCTATAAATACGGTGATTCCCATGATACAGGGGTAATCTCTGGCATGGATGGACTGCACCATCAGTGTGCCGATCCCCGGCCATCCGAAGATCTGCTCCGTCACCACGGCGCCGCCCACGATAAAGGGCAGATTCATACCGATGGTGGTCACCACCGGGATCAGGGCGTTCCTGAGGCCGTGACGGATCACGATGCGGCCTTCCTTCAGTCCCTTCTCCCTCGCGGTCCTTATGTAATCCTCCTGGAGAACCTCCAGCATACTGCCCCGGACCTGACGGATCAGGTTGCCGATCTGCTGGAAAGCGAGGACCGCTACCGGCAGGATCATATGGCGTACCAGGTCTCCGAAGGATTTGGAACTGGCCGTCGTGTACATGCCGCTGACCGGCAGGATCTTTAGGCTTACTCCAAAAATATAGACCAGCAAAAGACCCACGAAGAAGTTAGGCGCCGCCGCCGCCAGAAACGAAATGCCGGAAGAAATATAATCCCAGAGGGAATAGGGCTTCACAGCCGCTCCCACCCCCATCGGGATCGCCAAAAGTACGGATACCACCACCGAAGTGATCGTGATCAGAAGGGTCGGGCCTATCCTGGATAAGATCATGCCAAGCACCGGCTCGGCCGTCCGGTAAGAGATTCCGAAATTCCCCTGCAGCATCCTGGCAAACCAGTGGAAATACTGGATGATGACCGGCTGGTCCAGACCGTAGCTGTGCCTCAGCCTCGCAATATCCTCGGCACTCAGCTGCGAAGGGCCCACGATCATATCGATGGGATCGCCCGGCGACATACTAGACAGAAAATAGGCCAGGATCGTGATACCGATAAAGGTCGGTATGATGATCAAGATTCTTTTCCCCACATACTTCAGTTTCATAGGCTTCCTCCTTGAATCACATTTTCCTGATGATAAAGGAATAAAGGGTATCATGCGTCTTTAAGGCTTTAAACTGGCACAGTACCGCAATATAAAAAAAATAGTGCCGGAACCAACACACCTTTGGTCGGCACCATTCTCCCATCCAATGCAAAGAACGAAACATGATTCCATACAGTTTTTGCCAAATCTCCCAGAGTCTCTCACATTTTTTCAATTGCATTTGTTCAATCTGCTAATCATATCACATGGGCATATTATAACAAAGTCACCCGGCGAAATCAAGTCACTTCTTAAAATAATCAGGCTAAAATCACTGAAAAACCATAGGAAATCCCGGTTTTCCTTTAGTAAATAAGGCAATGTTTCATTGACAAACCCGTCCCCTTCGGTTATACTGGAATTTGATTTTGGCTTTGAGACACCTTCGATCGGCTTTACACAGGGAGACGGCAATGAATGCAAACAATACCAGCTTAAAAGACCAGATTTACGGCTCTATCTACAACGACATTTTGCTCGGCATTTATCCCCCGGACCACGTGTTCAATGAAAAAGGGCTGATGGAGAAATTCAATGTCAGCCGCGCTCCCATCCGTGAGGCGTTGGTGGAGCTGTGCGGAGAAAAGATTCTTTACAGTATCCCTTACTACGGTTACAAGATCACGCCTCTCACCGAGGAGGACGTGGCAAACACCAAATCCTACCGCTGCATTCTGGAGTGTGGTTTCATGAGGGAAAACTGGGGGATGTTCACCCCGGAAGCCATGAAGGACCTGGAAGCCGCCAACCAAAAAGATTTGGAGGGGAAGGAAAAGACGGATGCCATCACCCACTGGAACGACAACATTCGGTTCCATTTAGCTTTCTTCGAGTTATATGGCAACCAATATGCCTACCAGCTTCTCCGGTCCGCTATGACTCTCCAGACCAGGGCCTATGCACAGACTCGATGGGCGGAATATCATTCCAGGCAGTTCCACGAGGTGCCGGCCTTCCATGGCTCCATTTTGGAAGCCATCCGACAGGACAATCCGGAACTGGCCGTCAGTCTTCTGAAGGCAGACATTATCAGCATCTAAGGAAACGCCGATCAAGTCATCGTTCCCCTGATAATATACAGGGAGCAGGCCCCCAAAACCTTTCGTCTTGGGGGCCTGCCTGATTTTTATGAAGAACAGAAGGTCTCATTGTGGAGCAGCTTATGCTCTTTGCCCTTCAAGAATCCCTCGTAGAGAGAGACGATCATCGGGTTCTCGTCGCACTTCTTCACCACGGAGACATTGTCCGCCTTATAGATGCCTTCCGCCCTGGCGCCCTTGTCCTTGAGACCCGCCAACCTGGGCTGTCCGCCGCCCATGACGCAGCCGCGGCGGCAGGCCATGACTTCGATCAGGTGATATTCCTTCTCGCCGCTCTTCACCTGCTCCATGACGGTCCTGGCGTTGGCCAGGCCGCTGACGACGCAGATCTTCACATCCATCCCGTCATAAGGGATGGAGAACTCCTTGATAAAGCCCTCCTGGCGGACGCCGCACTCGGCGATGCTGTCCATGGTCTCTTTGCTGTGGTCGGGGGCCAGACGTCTGATCACGGCCTCGGTCACGCCGCCGGTCACGCCGAAGATCACGCCGCCGCCGGAGCCGAATCCGAAGGGAATGTCGGAGGCCTCCGACTCAAGAGCCGCAAAGTCGATACCGGTGGTGCGGATCATCTTGATGAGCTCCGTGGTCGTGATCACGTAATCCGTGTCGATCTCGCCTTCCGTGTAGCTGTTGGCCCGCTTCGCTTCCATCTTCTTTGCCGTACAGGGCATGAAGGAGACCATGACCGTCTTCTTTCCCTCTGCCTTTTCCGGATCTCTGAAATATTCCTTCACCACCGCCGACAGCATTCCCTGAGGGGAACGGCAGGTGGAGACATTATCCTTGAAGTCGGGGAACTGCTCGCCCACGAACTTCACCCACGCCGGACAGCAGGATGTGAGAAGCGGCAGCGTTCCGCCGTTTTTCACCCGATCCAAAAACTCCGCCGACTCTTCCATGATGGTGAGGTCCGCACTGAAGGTGGTGTCGTAGACCTCGTCAAAGCCCATCCGGTGAAGGACGTTGACGATCTTGCCCATGACGCTCTTGCCTTTTGTAAGGCCGAAGGCATCTCCCACTGCCACCCGAACGGCGGGCGCCACCTGGGCCACTACCCGCACCGTGGGATCTGCCAGCGCCGCCCATACCTCTTCCTGATTGTCCCGGATGCTGATGGCACCGGTGGGACAGAACACCCGGCACTGACCGCAGTTGACGCAGTCCGTGGTTGCGATCTCCCGGTCAAAGGCCGGCATGACCATGGCTTCGGAGCCACGGTGGGCAAAGCCCAGGGCGCCGACACCCTGCAGCTCGCTACAGACCCGGACGCAGTTGCCGCAGAGGATGCACTTGTTGGGATCCCGGACGATGGAAGGAGAACTGAAATCCAGAGGACGCTCCTCCCTGTAATTCTGGAACCGGACTTCACCCACGCCAAACCGGCGTGCCAGCTCCAGAAGGTTGCAGTTGTCGTTCTTTACGCAGGTGGTGCAATCCCTGCAATGGGCCGCCAGAAGAAGCTCAATGATCATCTTCCTGTATTTTTTCAGCTTCCCCGTGTTGGTGTAAATGACCATCCCGTCCCTGGGCTCCTCCGAACAGGACGCAAAGGTCCTTCCCCTGTCGTCCTCCACCGTACACAGACGGCAGGCGCCGAAGGTGGAAAGCTCGGAGTGATAACAGAGTGTCGGAATGTCGATGCCTGCCTTCCGGATAATGGAAAGGACATTTTTTTCATCGGTAAATTCTACTTTTCTGCCATCGATTGTGATTGTACCCATATCTGTCCCCCCTATTCCTCAATATAAATGGCATCAAACGCACAGTTATCTTTACATGCGGAACATTTGATACAAAGCTCCGGATTGATGTGATAGCATTCCTTGCGGACACCGGTAATGGCTCCTGCCGGGCAGTTCTTCGCACACTTTCCGCAGCCCTTGCAGTATTCCGGATTGATCACGAAGCGGCGCATCGCCTGACAGACCTTCGCACGGCACTTCTTGTCCCGGATGTGCTCCACGTACTCGTCCCGGAAGGTATTCAAGGTGCTGATGACCGGAAGGGGCGCACTCTTGCCGAGGCCGCAGAGAGCCATGCTGCGGATCATGTTTGCCAGCTCTTCCAGGCGGTCCAAATCCTCCATCTCTCCCTTGCCGGCCACGATCTTCTCCAAAATCTCCAGCATGCGCTTGGTACCCTCCCTGCAGGGAACGCATTTTCCGCAGGACTCCCTCTGGGTAAAGCTCATGAAGAAGCGGGCCACCTCGACCATGCAGGTGTTGGTGTCCATGACCACCATGCCGCCGGAACCGACGATGGCGTTGAATTTCTTCACGGAATCAAAATCCAGGGGCTCATCCAAGTGCTTTTCCGTCAGACATCCGCCGGAAGGGCCGCCGATCTGAACGGCCTTGAACTCGGCACCGTTCTTCAGTCCGCCGCCGATGTCGAAGATGATCTCCCGGAGGGTGCTTCCCATGGGAACCTCGATGAGACCGGTGTTTTCAATGGAACCGGTCAGGGAGAAGGTCTTCGTTCCCGGGCTTCCCTCTGTGCCGATGGTCCGATACCAGTCTGCGCCCTGAAGAATGATCTTGGGCACGTTGGCATAGGTTTCTACATTATTTAATACGGTGGGCTTCTCCCAGAGTCCCTTTTCCACGGTTCTCGGAGGCTTCACCCTGGGCATGCCCCGGTTGCCCTCGATGGAGGCCGTCAGTGCGGAGCCCTCGCCGCAGACAAATGCGCCGGCGCCCCGGTTGATATGTAAGCGGAAGGAGAAATCCGTTCCCAGAATGTTATCGCCCAGCAGACCCCGCTCTTCCATCTGGCCGATGGCATGGCGCAGCCTGGCCACGGACATGGGATACTCCGCACGGACGTAAATATAGCCGTCACTGGACTGCACCGCATAGGCGGCGATCATCATGCCCTCGATCAGCTTGAAGGGATCGCCCTCCATGACGGAGCCGTCCATGAAAGCGCCGGGATCGCCCTCGTCGCCGTTACAGACCACGTATCTGGTGGTCTCCTTCTGCCTTGCCACCTGTTTCCATTTTCTTCCGCAGGGGAATCCGCCGCCGCCCCGGCCCCTAAGGCCAGACCGGTCTACTTCGTCGATCACCTGGTCTCTGGTCATCTCAAACATGGATTTTTCCAAGGCCCTAAAACCGCCCGCCGCAATGTACTCGTCCAGGGATTCCGCATCCACCCGGCCGCAGTTTTCCAGGACGATCCTGGTCTGCTTTGCCATGAAGGGAATGTCCTCCGGATGGCGGTAATGGACATCCTTTTTGGTGTAGAGCAGCCGCTCCACCACTTCCCCTCCGAGAATGGTCTGCTCGAAAATCTCCTTGCAGTCCTCTCTCTGGACCTTCACATACTGGATGACCTCGCCGCCCTTCTGGATCCGAACCAGCGGTCCCAGCTCGCAGAAGCCCTGACATCCGGTCTTCTTCACTCCCACATGGCTGTGCTCTCCCTCATCGTGGGGCGCAAAATCCAAAACGACTCCAGGCGTGTTCTTGGTCAGTTCTTTGAACTCTTCATAAATCTTTGCCGAACCCGTGGCAATACATCCGGTTCCGGAACAGACAAGTATCCTGCAGTCATAGGCATCCATCTGATTTTTGGCCGCTTCGCGTACCTGCGATAAATCATCTTTATTTTTGATCATCAGCCTCTACCTCTCAATTCTTCAATTACTGCAAGTGCCTTTTCGGGTGTCATGGACGGATAAACCTCTTCGTTCACCATCATGGTCGGCGCCAGTCCGCAGGCCCCGAGACAGGACACGGTCTCCACCGTAAACAGCATGTCGTCCGTCGTGTGCTTCTTCTTGCTGAGTCCCAGCTCCTTCCAGAGCGCTTCCAGCACCGGTGTGGACTTCCGAACATGACAGGCAGTGCCGTCGCAGACCTTGATGACGTATTTTCCCTTTGCCTCAAAGGAAAAATTCTCATAGAAGGTTGCCACACTGTACGCTTTTGCCTCGGTGATCCCAATCTCTTTCGCCACGTAGGTCAAAAGCTCCCCGGGAAGATAGCGGTACTCCGCCTGGATGTCCTGCATGATCGGAATCAATGAGCTGGCCTTGCGCCCATAATGCTCAATGATCTCGTCCGTCTTACGAAAATAAGACTGTTCCAGCATTCGTTTTTCCTCCTTTTCGTTTTTGTGCATTCCGTATATCCAAGTAATACCATTATAGCATTTTTAGTTATTCTATACAATGAAATTTTTGCAAGTATGCACAAAAAAACAAAAACAACGGAATTTAGTTAAATGTTTAACAGGATTCCCCAATAAAAAATTGTCTTCATTTAATTTTTATAAATGAAGACAAATAATTCACAATATTTTATTAATATGACTGATATTTTTACTGATTTGCTTTCCGCAGCGAAGTATCTTCTCTTTCCTGCCGTTCATAATAAACCATCTTTCTTTAGCTCCACCGAAGCATTCATTTAGGCCCTCACTCCCCGCCGATCATCTCCATGGCCGCAACCATCCGCAGCTTTTCCGGCTCAATCCGGTCTCTCCCATAGGCATCCATGAAACGGTCCGTGTACTCTGCGGTTCCAAGATTAAATTTGAGCGTCCAGATCCCCCAGACCAGGTCGATGTGCCGGTCCCCGATCCCGCCGCAGCCAAGGTCGATATAACCCGAAAACTTCCAGTGATCCAGAATGACGTTGGGCAGGCAATAATCCCCATGGAGGAGGACTTCCTTTTTTAACAGTGCCATCCCCTCCTTCGCCGCGCGTTTGGCATCTGAAAAAGACTCAAATTCCCAAATCCCTTCAAACAGGTCAGGCTCATAACTCTTCATATCAAATCCATGTGCTACCGCTTCCGTATATGTCAGGACCCTGTTCTGCACCGGGCAGCCTTTCCCGTCCGTCTCATGCAGTTCCCGCAGCAGCGTGGCCGTAGTATCGCACAGTCTTTTGGGTTCTGCCAGATGATCCGGATGGGTACAATCCTCTCCCTGGATTTTTCTGCTCAAAAGATAGTCCTTTCCGTGGAGAGGACCATAATACAGCACTTCCTCCGATAATCCCAAAGAATGCATATATGCGGTCATCAACGCTTCGGTCCTCAACGTTCCTTCCGCGGCCTCTTTCAGGAAATAGCCCTTGTCTTTATCGATAAAGATCACTCTGGCCTGAGACGAAGAACTACTATCATAAAGTACAGAATCTTTCATGTAGTTTACCACTGTCTCGGGATAGGTCTCTATGTTCCGCTTGATCGGTTTAAGGTTCATGTCTTTCTCCTGAATATAAAAATATCCTCTTCCCTCTCCCGCTCACTTCACCGCGGTTCCTTAGCGTAAAGTAAGTCAAAAGAGAGGAAGAGGATATCCGGTCCGCCCTGTTTTCACAGAGTCTTCAAGAAATTACTTCCAGTTTACGATCTGGCCGAAGTCGGGCTTAAGGGCTGCGCCGCCCACCAGGCCGCCGTCGATATCGGGCTGTACGAACAGCTCCGGGGCCGTCTTGGCGTTTACGCTTCCGCCGTACTGGATGCGGATGGCTTCCGCCGTCGCCTCGTCATAAATCTCGGCGATGCACTTGCGGATGCCGCCGCAAACCTCCTGCGCCTGCTCGGTGGTGGCCGTCTTGCCGGTCCCGATGGCCCAGATGGGCTCGTAAGCGATGACGGCCGTCTTAGCCTGCTCCGCCGTCACGCCCAGGAATGCGATCTTCACCTGCTGGCGGATGAAGTCCATGGTCACGCCCTGCTCTCTCTGGGTCAGGGTCTCGCCGCAGCACACGATGGGAGTGATGCCGTGCTCGAAGGCCTTCAGCACTTTCTTATTGACGGTCTCGTCAGTCTCCGCGAAATACTCTCTTCTCTCGGAATGGCCGATGATCACGTACTTCACGCCCACGTCCGTCAGCATGGCGGGAGCGATCTCGCCGGTGTAAGCGCCCTTCTCCTCAAAATACATGTTCTCTGCGCCGATCTCGATGTTGGTTCCCTTCGCCGCTTCCAGGGCGGGGATGATGTCGATGGCGGGAACGCAGAACACCACGTCCGCATCGTCGGTCTTTACCAGGGGTTTCAGGGTTTCGATCAGTTTTACCGCTTCGCTGGGAGTCATGTTCATCTTCCAGTTTCCGGCAATGATTTTCTTTCTTGCCATTGTCTTATCCTTTCTTTATATGGTATCCTCTCCTCCCTCCGTCGGAGAGCTAAGTTCGCTCTAAGCTCTGTCTGCACTTACGCTTGCCAGTCGCTAAGGGCTCACTTATCATTTGCTGCTACGACGCCGGGCAGGTCCTTTCCTTCCAGGAATTCCAGGGAAGCGCCGCCGCCGGTGGAAATATGGGACATCTTGTCGCCAAAGCCGAGCTGGTTCACGGCCGCCGCCGAATCGCCGCCGCCGATGATGGTGGTCGCATCGGTCTCCGCCAGGGATTTCGCCACGGCAATGGTGCCCTTGGCAAGAATCGGATTCTCGAACACGCCCATGGGGCCGTTCCAGACAACCGTCTTCGCACTCTTCACAGCCTCTGCGTAAAGCTCTGCCGTCTTCGTTCCGATATCCAGGCCCATCTTGTCGGCGGGAATGGCGTCCGCCGCAACCACGGAAACCTCGATCTCGGCGTCAATGGGACTCGGGAACGCCGCCGCAACGGTGGTGTCCACGGGCAGGAGCAGCTTCTTGCCCAGCTTCTCGGCCTTCTCCATCATCTCCTTGCAGTAGCCGACCTTCTCGTCGTCCACCAGGGAGGTGCCGACCTCGTAGCCCTTGGCTTTCAGGAAGGTGTAGGCCATGCCGCCGCCGATGATCAGGGTGTCGCACTTCTCCAGGAGGTTCGCGATCACGTTCAGCTTGTCCGCGACCTTGGCTCCGCCTAAAATGGCGACGAAGGGCCTGGTGGGATTGTTCACCGCATTGCCCAGGAAATCGATCTCCTTCTGCATCAGATAGCCGACAGCCGCCGTATCCACGTACTGGGTCACGCCCACGTTGGAGCAGTGGGCCCTGTGGGCCGTGCCGAAGGCGTCGTTCACAAACACCTCGCACAGGGAAGCCAGCTCCTTGCTGAAGGCTTCGCCGTTCTTGGTCTCTTCCGCACGGTAGCGGGTGTTCTCCAGAAGGACCACCTCGCCGTCCTTCATGGCCTCCACTGCCGCCTTTGCGTTGGGGCCGACCACCTCCGGATCCGCCGCAAACTTCACATCCTGTCCGAGAAGCTCGGAAAGCCTTGCCGCCACGGGAGCCAGGGAAAGCTCCGGCTTGGGCTCTCCCTTGGGCTTTCCAAGGTGGGAGCAGAGGATGACCTTCCCGCCGTCTGCGATCAGCTTCTTAATGGTGGGGAGCGCCGCCACCAGACGGTTCTCGTCGGTGATCCTCCCGTCTTTCAGGGGAACGTTGAAGTCACAGCGCACCAGGACTTTCTTCCCCTTCACATTGATATCGTCAACTGATTTTTTGTTAAGCATGTCGTTCTCCTTCATAAACGTAAACGGCGGATCCGGTCCTATTTAAGAACCGGACCCGCCGAAAGTTCTCTCTGATACTGCTGTCTGTCCGATAACGCTTATGCCAGCTCAGCGAAGTACTTGATGGTCCTTACCATCTGGCTCACATAAGAATTCTCATTGTCATACCAGGAAACAACCTCAACCTGGGTCTTGCCGTCGGCCAGAGGGGAAACCATGGTCTGAGTCGCATCAAACAGGGAGCCGTAGGTCATGCCCACAACGTCGCTGGACACGATCTCATCCTCGGTGTAGCCAAAGGACTCGGTAGCGGCAGCCTTCATGGCGGCGTTGATCTCTTCCTTGGTCACAGCCTTGTCCACCACTGCGAAGAGCAGAGTCGTGGAACCGGTGGGCGTAGGTACGCGCTGAGCGGCGCCGATCAGCTTGCCGTTCAGCTCGGGGATGACCAGACCGATGGCCTTGGCGGCACCGGTGGAGTTGGGAACGATGTTGATGGCCGCAGCACGGCTTCTTCTCAGATCACCCTTTCTCTGAGGTCCGTCGAGGATCATCTGATCGCCGGTGTAAGCATGGATCGTGCACATAATGCCGGATTCCACGGGGGCCAGGTCGTTGAGGGCCTTCGCCATGGGAGCCAGGCAGTTGGTGGTGCAGGAAGCCGCGGAGATCACGGTATCCTCTTTCTTCAGAGTCTTGTGGTTAACATTGTATACGATAGTAGGAAGATCATTTCCAGCGGGCGCGGAGATGACGACTTTCTTTGCACCTGCGGTAACATGTGCAGAAGCCTTCTCCTTGGAGGTGTAGAAGCCGGTGCACTCCAGGACTACGTCAACACCCAGCTTGCCCCAGGGAAGCTCGGCCGCGTTTGCCTTCTTGTAGATGGTGATCTCTTTGCCGTCTACGATGATGGCACCTTCCGTCTCGCCTTCGCCCTCTTTGTAGGAAACAGTGTCAGCCAGCGCATATTTACCCTGAGAAGAGTCATACTTGAGCAGATGAGCCAGCATCTTAGGGCTGGTTAAATCGTTGATCGCCACAACGTCATATCCGGGGGCGCCAAACATCTGTCTGAATGCCAGACGACCGATACGTCCAAAACCATTGATCGCTACTTTTACTGCCATTTTGAATTCCTCCTAAATGATTGAAGTATTTATAAGTGGTACTATCATTGACTCGCTATTTATTTTACATAATTTGTTAAAAAATATCAAGCTATTTTTTTCCTTTTTTAAGTCGTCCCGCCGCTTTTATTCATAATCTACAATTATCCCACTTCCAGCCGGAAATATCCGGCGAAATGCCATGATGCCGGAACGGGAAGGCGCACTGTCGGCCGCGCAGTTACTTAAGATTTTCCGGATTCAGGCAGAACAGTTCCGGCAATACGAACCGCCCGTCCTTCCTCACAAGCCTCCCGTCGAAATACATTTCCCCGCCGCCGTATTCCGGCGTCTGGATGCAGACCAGGTCCCAGTGGATGGCGGAGCTGTTCCCGTTGGGGGCCTCCTCGTAGCAGTTGCCCGGCGTGAAGTGAAAGGAGCCCTTGATCTTCTCGTCAAAAAGCGTGTCCTTCATGGGCTTCGTCACGTAAGGGTTGACACCGATGGCAAACTCGCCGATGTAGCGGGCCCCCTCGTCGATGTCGAATACCTGATCGATCTTCTCCGTGTCGTTGGCCTCGGCCTTCACGATCTTTCCCTTCTCGAAGGTCAGGCGGATGTTTTCGTAGGTGAAGCCCTGGAAGACCGACGGAGTATTATAGGAAAGGACACCGTTCACGGAATCCCTCACCGGCGCCGTGTACACCTCGCCGTCGGGAATGTTCATGGCGCCGGCGCAGGGGATCACCGGGATCCCTTCGATGGAGAAAGAAAGATCCGTGCCGGGCCCCGTGATCCGCACCTCCTTCGTCTGCTCCATCAGAGCGATCAGGGGCTCCATGGCCTCCCCCATCTTCCTGTAGTCCAGACAGCACACGTCGAAATAAAAATCCTCAAAGGCTTCCAGGCTGGTACCCGCACTCTGGGCCATGGACGGCGACGGGTAACGTAAGACCACCCACTTCGTCTTCGGCACCCGGATCTCGTGGTGGACCGGAGTCGTGTAGAGGGCGCTGTAACGCCTGGTCTGCTCCTGGGGCACGTCGGCCAGCTCGTTGATGTTGTCCCCGCCCCGGATCCCCAGATAGCAGTCCATCTTCGACATCTCCAGACCGTCCACCTCGGCCATCAGCTTTAACTGCTCGTCCGTGCAGGAGAGGAGCATCTCCCTCTGCATCCTCGTGTCCGTGAAATGGGGGAAGGGCAGGCCTCCCGCCTTATAGACCTCCCTGACCACACACCTTGCCAGGTCCTCCGTGTCCATCCCCGTATAGTGTACATACACCTTTTCCCCCGGCTGTACCCGGCAGGAATCATTGACCAGGTTGTAGGCCAGCTTCTTGATCCTCTCGTCCATCTCCTTCTCCTTTCTTCCAAAACAAGATCAACAGGCAATTATTTCCACGGCGCAGAGGGCTTTTCCTGGATGCAATCGTCAGAATTCCTTCCATGTTTTGCAGTTTCGCAATTGCCTAAAATCATAAATCTCCCTCCCATGGCTTCTCCTTCCTCCCGGTTATGGGTCACTAAGAGCAGGGTCCTTCCCTGCCTCTTTTCCCGGACATAGGCCATGGTCTTTTGTTTTGTATCTGCGTCAAGCCCCTCGAAGGGCTCGTCCAGCACCACGAATTCACTGTCCGCCATCATGGCCCGGACAATGGCACACCTTCTGCGCATTCCGCCGGAGAGGGCCGACACCGGCTTTCCAAGGACCTCTCCGAAAAGCCCCACCGCCTCCAGATGCTGGCGGACCTCTTCCGCAGAGCTTCCCTTTCCGAGAACGGCCCTCACGTTGGACACGGCATTAAAGGGCTCGAACAGCCGGTCCTCCTGGAACACGGCGCTCTTCTTTGCCGGCACTCCGGACACTGCCCCCCCGTCGGCCGTCTCCAGGCCCAGGAGAATCCGCGTGAGGGTCGTTTTTCCGCATCCGGACTTTCCCATGAGGACCGTGATCTCCCCCAGGGGGATCTCCGCCGAAAAATCCCGGAACACGGCTTCCTCTCCATAGCGTTTCCACAAATGCTCCACCGTAATCTTCAAAATCTCTCCAATCGCTCAAAAGCCCGCCTCAAAAACCCCAGAAAAGCCTTCTCAAACAAAACACTCACCACCACCACCACGGCTGTCCAGGCAAAAAGCTCCGCCGTATCCAGGTAGACCTTGGCCTCATACAGCCGTTCCCCGATGGAGCCGTCCGGGATCCCGATCACCTCCGCCGCCACCCCCGCCTTCCAGGAGATGCCGAGAGCGGCTGCACAGGCCGAAAACAGGAAGGGCCGGATCTGGGGAAGATAGAGATAGCAGAGCTTCTTGAACCTGGGGATCCGAAATACCTCCGCCATCTCCAGAAGTTTTTCGTCCGACGCGTGCATCCCCGCCAGCACGTTAAAATAAAAGATGGGAAGCACCATCAGAAACGAGATGAACACCGAAAGACCCGACCGCTCCAGCCAGATCAGGCTCAAGATGATAAAGGATGCCACCGGCACCGACTTCACCGCCGTCATAAAGGGCCACAGCATGCTCTCCAGAAAAGGGATCCAGGCCGCGAGAACGGCGAGGGCCGCGCCCAAAAAGAATCCCAGGAAAAAGCCGGCCTCGATCCGCAGGAAACTTGCGCCCACGGTCTGCCAGAAATCCCGCTCCAAAATAAGCTCCCCCAGCCTGGCGGCGGCGGCAAGGGGGGAGACCAGGATCAGTTTCTGGCCCACGGCCATGGAAAGGATCTGCCACAGGGCAAGAGCGGCTGCTATGGAAAGCAGCCGTTCTCGTTTTCGTCCTCTCACGGGAGTACCAGATAAAAGCCGTCATCCGGCAGGCTCCCGCCCACCGCCTTGGGATTGGCGTCGAAAAGCACCTTGAGGTATCCCTCCACGGCCGCCTTCATCTCCTCCCCGGCCAGGTAAGTCACATTACAGCCGGGGATGGCCTTCTCCGCCACGGCCGCCTTCACGATGTCATACTTCTCCACCAGGGCCGCGCCCTCCGACAGGTTCTCGTTCAGATAAGCGGTGGAAGCCTCATATTCCTCCAGGAAGGTCCGAAGTTCTTCCGGATGGTTCTCGGCAAATTCTCTGCGGACCACCAGCCCCGCCGTGATCAGACGGCTTCCGTTCTCCAGCTTGTCCCATTCCTCCGTCAGGTCCAGGGCAACGCGGAAATTCTCAAGCTGGCCCCCGGCCACCGTTACAAAGGGCTGGGGAAGCATGGCGACGGCATGGTCTGCCTGAGCCATTTTTGCCACCGTCTCCGTCGGCTCGCTCATCCACTCGATGGTCACGTCCCCGTCCGGGTCCACGCCATTCTCCGAAAGCAGATAGCGGAGCGCATATTCCGGCGTAGTGCCCTTGCCCGTGGCGTAAATGGTCTGGCCCTTTAAGTCGGCAACACTCTGCACCTCTTCCCCGCCCGTCTCCGCAATGTAGAGAACGCCCAGGGTATTGACGGCCGCGAACTGCACCGCCCCCTCCGAGTTATGATAGAGGACGCTGGCCAGATTGGCCGGCACCGCCGCCACGTCAAGCTCCCCCTTGAGGAGTTTCGGCGCCAGCTCATCCCCGGAGATTGCCATGGTAAACTCGATCTGGCTCTTCGCCTTTCCCTGTTCGGCATCATCCAAAAGCTTCACCATCCCCATGGAGGTGGGCCCCTTCAGGCCGCCCAGGCGAATCTTCACAACCTCCGCCGAACTGCCGGCCTCTTCTGTCTCCCCGTCCGTCTGCGCCTGCGTGGTCTCCGCCTCTTCTGCGGTCTCCGCCAGTCTCGTCGTCTCCTCCAGAACCTCCGTTCCCGCTTCTTTTGCCGCCGTTTCTGTCTCCTCCGCTTTCTTCCCACAGCCGGCCATGGACGCAAACGCCACCGCCGCCGCCAGGATCACCGCACATGTTTTTTTCATCGCCCGTTCTCCTTTTCTTACTGCTCTCCCTTTATGATCCCGGTTCTCCCTGTTCTTTTCTCAAGGAAGCTCCGTCATCAGTCCATATCTTTTTCTTCCACTTCCGTCTTCTGCGCTTCTTCTGCCTTTTCCGTGCCCGTCTCTTCTATCTCCTCCTCCGCCTTTGCCTCCTTCGGATATTTCTTTCCGCAGAATACAAAAATGGCGATTCCGGCCGCAAGCACAAAGATGGCGATAAACTGGGAGGTGGACAGAGGGCCGACGCTTCCCCTGGGATCGTCCCGGAAGCATTCAATGATAAAACGGCCGATGCTGTAAAGGATCAGGTACAAGCCTCCCACCTGGCCGTCGCTCTTCGCCCGCTTTGCGAAAAACAGGAGCGCGAAAAAGTTCAGAAAATCCGCCGCCGCGGAAATTAGCTGGGTCGGGATCAGCGGGACGCCCCCCGGCGCGTAATTGCAGGCCGCCGGAAATACGATGTGGAAGGCGCTCTGTGTCACCTTTCCGTAACAGCAGCCGGCCATGAGACAGCCGAACCGGCCGATGGCCTGTGCCAGGGCAACAGACGGCATGACCAGATCAAAATACTTGAGAAAGGAAAGCTTTTTCACCCGGCAGAACACATAGCCGGTGAGGACCCCTCCGATCAGACCGCCGTAGACCACGAAGCCGCTCGCCAGCGTCTCTAAAAAATACTTCGGATCTTCAAACAGGGTGGGAAGCTCCGTGATGATGAACAGAACCTTCGCCGCCCCCCAGCCGCACACCAGGCACCAGATCCCCAGCGAAAAGATCTGGTCGTCGCCGACCGCATACTTCTTCTCCCGGTACATGCCCACCAAAAATGCCGCCAGCACTCCCAGGGCAACCATAAACCCATACCCGTAGATGGTAAAGGGACCAATCTCAAACAAAACTTCTTTCATGTAACCGCTCCTTTTCGTCTGTAAGGCTTTTTAAATCCAGGCAATTGCGGTTTCGCAACCGCCTGTACGAAATCTTTTTTGTCAAAGCAAAAAAAGCGCCGTTGTCATTATACCAGACTTCGGCGCTTTCCGCAAGGAAAGTGTGCGTCACTTTGATGCCAAAAAAACCAAAAAAGTCTTTCCAAAGTACGATTTCTGTTGTAAAATAAGCGTGACATACAATCTCCCATTTTTGTAGAGTTTTGTTGACGCTTATACTATACAACAAATGGCGTAGATTGTATGTTTTTTATTGCATAAAACAAAAAAATTTGTAAAGTGCTGAAAAAGCAATAATAAAAGAGATACAAAAATTATAACAAGGCTGTGCCGCTAATTGGGGAGAACACGGCAGAGCCCTGGAGTTTCCGTATTTCCCACGACCATGAAAAATACGGAAACCCGAAGAACCGCTCCGACTCTCCCTCAGGAGAGCGGTGCCGGCCCGATCCGGATGATCTCGTCGGCCTCCCCGGCCAGCTCCCTACTGTGGGTCACTACGATGACGCATTTTCCCTCCTCGTGGGCGATCTGTTTTAAGATGGCCGTCACCTCGAAGGCCGTCGCCTCGTCCAGGTTCCCGGTGGGTTCGTCCGCCAGGAGCACCTTCGCCTCGCTGGCCAGGGCCCTGGCGATGGCCACCCGCTGCTGCTGGCCGCCGGAGAGCTGCAGCACGTTCCGCTTCCAGAATTCCGGGCCGATCCCGATCCCCTCCAAGAGCTTTCCCGGCTCCTTCTTTCCGCCCAGCCGCACGTTCTCCGTCACGGTCAGGTAATCGATCAGGTTGTAGCTTTGGAACACCAGGGAAATATGCCGCTTCCGGTGTTCCCTAAGCCCCTTCGCCATGACCGGCTCTCCGTCATAGAGGATTTCCCCCTCCGTCGGGACGTCCAGCCCCGCAAGCAAGGAGAGGAAGGTGGTCTTCCCGGAGCCGCTGGGGCCCAGGACGGCGTAAAGCTTCCCGCAGGAAAATGCGGCGTCCATGTGCTCCAAAACCGGTCTGTCCTTCTGGGATTTATAACGATAAGATACGTCTCTTGCCTCTAAAATCATGTCCAACCTCCTTGGTTTTTTTCGTCTCCGCTCATGAAAGCTCACTGAGGATCCGGGCCGGCTTTTTCCTGAGAAGGAAGAGCCCGGCAACTCCGACGGAACCGCCCGTAAGCAAAAGGATCCCGGCCCCGCAGATCCCCGCCATCTCTCCGGTGATGGCGATCTTTACGCCCGTCACCGTCTGTTCCGATTCCGTTCTGCCTCCATCCGCCACCTTGTCCGCATCCGCAGCCTTCTGTAACTCAGCCTGCTTTTGCTGTCCGGCCACCAGATAATCCGCCGCAAGCTTCGAGACGCCGGGGGCCGCCGGCAGGGAGAGGAGGAACGCCAGGGAGGAGATCAGGACCGCTTCCAGGAAAAGCTGTCCCAGAATGCTCCCCTTCCCCACGCCCAGAGACAGAAGGATCCCGCTCTCCCTGGACCGGTTCCGGATCCAGAACAGGAAGATCAGAGACAGGATCAGGAAGCCGGCGAGAAGGGTGACGGCCACGAACAGCCCGCTGATCTTCTCCAGGTCGTTAAAGTTGGAGGACATGGTGGAGAGATCCCCGTTCCGGTCGATAAAATCGTACCGCTCCCAGTCGATCTCCACCTGCTCCATGGCCGCCCTGACCTCCTCGTACCGGTCCACGTCCGCCACCTGAAAGTACGCATGTTCAAAGCAGGGATCCCCCTCGGCCCCCTCCGCCTTCTCCGGGAACCTGAGATCCGTGAAGATCACGTTTTCCGAACGGAAGGTATCCCCGCTCATATAGGCCGCCATGGGCTGCTTCGTCCGATAGATCCCGATGATCTCGGCCCTTTGGACGGCAGAGCCGGACTCATCGTGGCGGTCGCCGAAGCTCAACTCATCTCCCAGGGCAAGGCCGTTTTCCGCTGCCAGCTCCTCGGAGATCACGCAGACGTCCCTGTCCTCCGGTCCTGTCATGCGCCCTTCCTTCAGGGTCACGTTGCCGGAAAGCACGTTGGAATCAAACTCCATCTTCCGGTTTCCGAGGAGGGTCACGCAGCCAAGGTCCTGATGCTGGTCCAGGTCCGGATCCTCGATCCGCTTAAAGCCGACGGGCCGGACCGTCGTCACGCAGGTGGTGATATTGTAGTCGGAGATTCCCTCCACCGCCGCCAAAGCCTCGATATCCGGAAGCTTCAAGGTCTCAAAGGAATTGTCCGCCCACCCGATCCACTGGGTCCCGTAGGCCGTCTCCATCTTCTTCTGGTGGACTCCCTCCAGAGACCCTTCCGTGTCGGCTCCGATCCGCTCGGAGATTTCTGAATACCGCCTGGAGCGGTTTTTCTCATTGTTGTCCAGCCGGAAGCCCGCTCCCACGGCCTGCCTCGCCGTATCCTGGCTCAGCACGTTCGCCTGCCCTGCCGCCATGCCGGACAGGAGAAACAGGCTGATCACCGCCGCCGTCAGAAATAACAGCAGGCTTTTGACAGGCTTCCGGACGACGGACCGCCACGCTCTCTGCACACTGTTCAACATTCATTCCTCCATTCTCGATAAAATGTCCCTCGGATTGTTTTTGAGGGAGGGTAGGGCGGCGATCCCCGCCGAGCCTAAGACCAGTGCTCCCCCGAAGAGGAGCAGGGCGGCCAGGTGCCTCCCCTCCACTTTGGCCGCCGCCAGCGCTCCCAGCTCTCCGGAGGCAAACAGGACCGGAAAAGCCCTTCCCGCCAAAATCCTCGCAAGGCAGGCGGCTAGGAGGACCGACAGGAGGAACAGCAGGGCTGCCTCCGTGAAGGTCTGGAACAGGATGTCCCTTTTGGGGCTTCCGAGGCTCAAAAACACGGCAAACTCCTTCTGCCTGGTCCGCATCCACATGCTAAGAAGCAGGGACACCACCACGGCCGCCGTCACAACGGTGAGGGCGAGGAGCAGCGTCGTCACGGAGATTACCTGCTGCAGAGGGGCTTTCAGCCGTTCGTAGAGGGTGTCGGAGGTGGAAAGCTCCACTTCCTCCCCCACGATTCCTTCAAGCTCCCCGTGCAATTCCTCCAGCCGCTCCGGAGACCGGCCGTAGACAGAGACGGAAGCGTATTCCTGTCCGCCGAACAATTCCTCAAAAAGCTCCTGGTCCGTGAAGACCTGATTCTCGATCCGGTAGGCGGAAAACACGGAATCATCCTGTCTGCGCTCCATGCCGGAGAAGAAAATGCCCACGATCCGGCCGGAGGCCCTTTTCCCCTCCTCCGTCTCAAAGCTCAGTTCGTCCCCCACCGACAGCCCGTTGGCCTCCGCCAGAAGGGAGTCCACCAGAAGCCCGTGCCGGGTGTCCCGGTCAATGGGAACCCCCTCCAGGAGCCGGTATTTCTCTTCCGCAAACAGTCCGTCCTCCTCCGTATCGTCCATGGCCCGCAGGGTGACCATCCGGTTTTCCGGCTCCTCCGACGCTGCCTTCGTCAGGGGAGCGAACCCGGAGGGACAGGCCAAATGGTCCCTGGTCCGGTTCATCCTGGAGACCTCCGGGAGTGTCCCGATCCGCAAAAGCGTTTCCTCCGAAATGCCGCCCCTCCCGTCCTTCGTCTGTATCAGGATCTTGGAGCCGGTCTTTTCCCGCATTCTCTGTCCGGCCTCCTTAGCCGTCTGCAGAATGACAAAAGACACCAAAAGCAGCGTGCTCACGACCACGAAAATGCCAAAGAGCGTGAGGCTCTTTCCCTTCTTCCGCCAGAGATAGCGGAAGCCTCTCTGCCAAAAGCTCATCTCATCCCTCCGTTCTCCGGTAAATGTATACCCTCTCCGCCGTCAGGCTCCCGTCCTTCTCGTAAGTCCCGTAGAGGACCAGCTCCGTCTGCTTCTTCACATCCTCTACGGAAGCGGCCCGATAGGAGGCCCCCGCCGTCAGGATGTCAACCTCTGCGATCTGGAAGGTACAATCCGGCCCGTAAGACACCTTTATCTTTTCCGTATCCTCCTCGTAGCCTTCCGCCGCCGACCAGGCGAGCCCGCCACCGTCCCCGGCCTCCTCCGAATGGACGGGAATGAGGCTGCACCCGTCCCCGGAAAATTCTGCTACCGACCCGACCAGGTCCGCCCGCTCCAAAAGCAGATCGGCATCCACCGGGTTTCCGGAAGAGTCCGCCGGGTTTCCTGAAATGTCCTTCCCCCCACCGAGGGTCGCTGCGGTCCCACCGCCGGTCCCCGAAAGGTCAGGGCCTCCCGTTTCCCCTTTCGTTCCCTTTTCTCCCGCTCCCTCGCCGCAGCCCCAACACATTCCAAGAACCGCCGTGACAAGGACTGCCAAAAGTAATCTGCGTCTCATCGATCTTCTCTCCTTTCCGAGATCATGGAATTTTGATCTCTGACGGGATTATACGGGAAAAGAAGTTGAAAAGTCCTGGAAAATTTAAGAGAAATGGCGGGGATTTTTAAAGGATTTTTAGAGAATTTCCTGCTATCATAGAGAAAAGGCAACACGGAAAAAGCAGTCTTTTCTATAATTGAGGTGTTGTCGGACGGCGCCGGGCATCTGCTGATAAGAAAAGACTGCTTTTTCCTGGTTCCACAGGAAACGAGACCGGTGTCCGGGGGAAAAGAACTGATTTCCTTCCGTGTTGTATCCTGCGGACCTGAAAAAGCGGAAACCCAAGACAAAGCGGGAGGTGTATACATGATGCGGATTTTACTGGTGGAGGATGACAAGAACCTGGCGGAGGCCATCGCAGGCCATCTGAAAAAGGAGGGGCATCTGGCGGACTGCTGTCCGGACGGGGAGCAGGCGCTCCTCTTTGCCCTGCATGGGGAGTTTTCTTATGATGTGATCCTGCTGGACCGGATGCTCCCCGTCATCGACGGCCTGACGGTCTTGAAGGCCATAAGACAGAAACGGATCTGGACCCCGGTGCTCATGATCACCGGGCTTTCGGAGCTGGAGGACAAGATCGACGGGCTGGACTGCGGGGCGGATGATTATCTGGTCAAGCCCTTCCATATGAAGGAGCTGTCCGCCAGGATCCGGGCCCTGGTCCGCCGGCCGGCAGAGATGGCCGCCGCTTCCTGGATCTCCGCCTTCGGGCTGACGCTGGATGTGGAGCGGCGCCGGCTGACCTGGAAGACCCACGCCGTCTCCCTCACCGGAAAGGAATCGGAGCTCATGCAGGTCCTCATGAAGGACCCTGAGCGGACCCACAGCAGGGAGGAGCTGCTCTGGAAGGTCTGGGGCGGCTCCTCCGAGGTCGAGGCTGGAAACGTAGATAACTACATCCATTTCCTGCGGAAACGGTTGAAAAGCCTCGGCTGCGCCGCCAAGATCCGCACCGTCTACGGCGCCGGTTACCGGCTGGAGGAAACGCCATGACCGTCAAGCTGCGCCGGACGCTGACCCGCCTGTTTCTCTTTTTCACCATGCTGGCCTTTACGGTCCTTTTTCTTATTTTTGCGGGAAACGCAGTCAAAAAATGGAGGGAGACCGAGCTCTCCCTGGCCATCCGTCTGGCGGACGGCTTCTCCGAAGAGCTTCTGCAGGAGGAGAGCCCGGCCTGGGAGGACCTCTGCTCCCAGGCCCTGGAATCCCGCACCTGGCTTTTCCTGTCGGACGGTCAAAACGAACAGGCGGGGCCGGAGTGTTTCCCGACACCCCTCGCCGTCCTGAAGGAACAGCTCCTCTCCGGCTCCAAAGTCACAGGGACGGAGGCGGTCACCCCGGCCCACCGGGCGGGGGACGTTTTCAACCGAACTACCCACCGGCTCACCGGAAACCATTCCGAAATCTATTACGGCATCGAGCTTCGTCTGGACGGTTCCGGCTCCGGAGATTATGTCTTGATCCTCATTTATCCCTGCGCCGCCCTTCTAGACATCCTGCGGGAGGAATGCCGCCTCTATCCCCTCCTCTGGCTCCTTGCCTTTGCCGTCATGTACGGTATGAGCCGCTTTCTGATCCAGAGGACCCTGCTCCCGGTGGAAGCGGCCATGAAAAGCCAGAAGGAATTCATTGCCGCCGCCTCCCACGAATTAAAAACGCCTCTTGCGGTGATCCAGGCCAACGCGGAAGCCATGAAGCCTGCGGACGAAAACGGAGAGGAAACCTGCGGACGGGAGCGGGCTGTTATCTTGGAAGAGTGCGGGCATATGACAACCCTTATCGGCTCCCTGCTCACTCTGGCGGCGACGGATGCAGGCAGCTTTCGGATCGAACAGAAAGAGACAGACATGGACACGCTCCTCATTGAAACCTGGGAGGCCTTCCTGCCCGCCTGCCGGAAAAAGGAGATCAATCTCCATCTGGACACCGGAGAGGACTGCTGTCCCAAAGTGTTCTGCGACGGAGAGCGCATCGGACAGGTCCTGCGGATCCTCCTGGACAACGCCCTGGACCATTCCCCGGCCGGCTCCCCGGTCACGCTGAAAGCCTCCGTGCTAAAATCCCGGAAAGGAGACATGTTTGCCTGTTCTGTCATCGACCACGGTCCCGGGATCCCGGCAGGGCAGAGGGAACGGGTATTTGAGCGCTTTTTCTGCGGCGACGCCTCCCGCACCGACCGAAACCATTTCGGCCTTGGCCTCAGCATCGCAAAGGAGATCATAGAGAAACACCACGGGATCCTCACCTTTTTCGACACACCGGGAGGCGGCTGTACCTTCGAATTCCGCCTTCCTGTTTCCCGTACCTGATATCTGGCCTGCTGCCCCCTTTACCGGTTTCTTCCCAAAAAACCGCAGCCCCTGAAACTGCTTGCTTTTCAGGGGCTGCGGGTTCTTATACAGACAAGATATCCTTAGAACTTCCCGGCCTTCGCCGCTTCCTCGATGGAAACGGCCACGGCCACGGTCATGCCGACCATGGGGTTGTTGCCGGCGCCGATGAGGCCCATCATCTCCACGTGGGCGGGCACGGAGGAGGAGCCTGCGAACTGGGCATCCGAGTGCATGCGGCCCAGGGTATCGGTCATGCCATAGGAAGCAGGGCCCGCCGCCATGTTGTCGGGATGCAGGGTGCGTCCGGTGCCGCCGCCGGAAGCCACGGAGAAGTACTTCTTGCCGGCTTCATTCCGCTCCTTCTTGTAGGTTCCCGCCACGGGGTGCTGGAATCTGGTGGGGTTGGTGGAGTTGCCGGTGATGGAGACGTCTACAGCCTCCTTCCACATGATGGCCACGCCCTCGGGCACGCTGTTGGCGCCGTAGCAGTTGACCTTCGCACGGAGTCCCTCGGAGTAGGATTTGCGGAAGACTTCCTTCACCTCGTTGGTGTAGGGATCGTACTCGGTCTCCACGTAGGTAAAGCCGTTGATCCTGGAGATGATCTGGGCGGCATCCTTGCCGAGGCCGTTCAGGATAACGCGGAGCGGCTTCTGGCGGACCTTGTTGGCCTTCTCGGCGATGCCGATGGCGCCCTCCGCCGCCGCAAAGGACTCATGGCCGGCCAGGAAGCAGAAGCACTCGGTCTCCTCCTCTAAGAGCATCTTGCCCAGGTTGCCGTGTCCGAGGCCTACCTTGCGGGTATCGGCAACGGAACCGGGGATGCAGAAGGCCTGAAGGCCCTCGCCGATGGCCGCGGCGGCGTCCGCCGCCCTCTTACAGCCCTTCTTGATGGCGATGGCGGCGCCCACGGTGTAAGCCCACTTCGCATTTTCAAAACAGATGGGCTGGATGCCCTCCACCATCTTGTAAACGTCCAGGCCGGCCGCCTTTGTGATCTCGCCGGCCTCCTCGATGGAACCAATCCCATACTCCTTCAAAACAGCAAGAATCTGTTTCTCTCTTCTCTCATATGATTCAAATAAAGCCATTTTATCCGATTCCTCCTAAATTTAATTCAATTTATGTATCGTTTAGATCCACTGCCGGTTATCGTCTATTCCTGTCTGGGATCGATGATCTTCGCAGCGTCGGCAACACGGCCGTACTGTCCCTTTGCCTTCTCCCACGCGGTGTTGGGATCGTCGCCCTTCTTGATAAAATCGGTCATCTTTCCAAGGCTCACGAACTGATAGCCGATGATCTGGTCGTCCTCGTCCAGAGCGATCCCGGTCACATAGCCCTCTGCCATCTCCAGGTAACGGGGACCCTTCTTCAAGGTGCCGTACATGGTACCCACCTGAGAACGAAGACCCTTGCCCAGATCCTCAAGGCCGGCGCCGATCGGAAGTCCGTCCTCGGAAAATGCGCTCTGGCTTCTGCCGTATACAATCTGAAGGAACAACTCTCTCATGGCCGTATTGATGGCATCACATACCAGGTCTGTGTTCAGCGCTTCCAGGACCGTCCTGCCGGGCAGGATCTCGGAAGCCATGGCCGCGGAATGGGTCATGCCGGAACATCCGATGGTCTCCACCAGAGCCTCCTGGATGATCCCCTCCTTGACGTTCAGGGTCAGCTTGCAGGCGCCCTGCTGAGGAGCGCACCAACCGATGCCGTGGGTCAGGCCGGAAATGTCGGCAACCTCCTTCGCCTGCACCCATTTGGCCTCCTCCGGGATCGGAGCGGCGCCATGGGCCACGCCCTGGGCTACTGTACACATCTTCTCTACTTCATGTGAATAAATCATGTTAAGACTCCTTTCAGAATATAAAGATTCAGTACCATACTCTGTCTTATTTTCTCACAAAATGGCGGGTTCGTCCAGAGCTTTTTTTTCGAAAATCTCCACATCGGCATTTTCTTAATTTTGCATAAAATCACAACTTATGCTTCCCCATTTTTGTGAAATATGTTAAAATAAAAACAAAGAGTTTTCGGACAAGCTTTGGAGGTAGGTATGATCATTACAGTCACAATGAATCCGGCCATAGACAAGACCCTGGACGTGGAAAATTTTACAGGCGGCGCCGTCCACCGGGTCACAAAAGTCATTCAGGACGCCGGGGGAAAGGGTATCAATGTTTCCAAGACCGTCCAGGCCCTGGGCGGCGAGACCATCGCGACCGGCTTTCTGGGGGGAAGCGCCGGGAGGATGATCGAACATGCGTTAAACCAGCTGGAGATCCGCCATCAGTTCGTACATATCGAGGGGGAGACCCGCACCAACGTCAAGGTAGTGGACGTGACAAAGGACGGCTTCGTGACCGAATTCAACGAGCCGGGCCCCACCGTCACCTCGGGTGATATCGAGAAGCTGGCCAGGACTCTGGATGCCTTTGCCGGCCCCTCTTCCATCTTCGTATTTTCCGGCAGCGTGCCCGCCACCATGGACAAAGAGATCTACGGTTATTTTACCCGGAAACTGAAAAAACGCCAGGCTACCGTTTTTGTGGATGCTTCCGGCGAGCTGTTTGCCGAAGCCGTCAAGGCAAAACCTTATCTGGTGAAGCCCAACGCCTATGAGATCGCAGATTATTTCGGCCTGGAGGGCGAAGTTTCCGAAGCGACCCTTACGGATCTTGGCCGTGAGCTTCTGCACCGCGGGATCCACACCGTCGCCATTTCCTGCGGGCAGAAGGGAGCCCTTTTCATCCCCCATGACGCCAAATGCTTTAAGGTAAACGGGATCCAGGTCCAGGCCCACTCAACCGTGGGGGCCGGAGACGCCATGGTGGCCGCCCTGGCCCATGGTCTGGACAGCGATATTCCTTTCGTGGACTGCGCGAAGCTCTCTATCGCCGCCTCGGCAGGGGCCTGCACCACTCTCGGCACCAAGCCGCCGGTGGGTGCGCTGGTGGAGGAACTGGTGAAGGAAGTGTCCGTCTTTTCCCTGTAAATCGTACAACGAAAAGAAAAAGGGCCCTGCCGGTGCAGGATCCTTTTTCTTTTCGTATCTAAGGAAACGCTTTGATCAGCGTTTTCCTATTTTCTCACAAGCAGCGACTTCCCGCTCATCTCCTTCGGCTGCTCCATCCCCATCATCTCGATCAGGGTCGGAGCGATATCCGCCAGGCAGCCGCCCTCCCTCAAAGTATAATCCCTGTCATAGTTGATCAGGATGAAGGGCACCGGATTGGTGGTGTGGGCCGTGAAGCTTCCGCCGTGGACATAGTCGATGAGCTGTTCCGCATTTCCGTGATCCGCGCAGAGGAACATCTGGCCGCCTGTCTCCTTCACTGCCTCCACGGCTCTTCCCACGCAGACGTCCACCGCTTCCACCGCCTGGATGGCCGCGTTCTCCACGCCGGTGTGTCCCACCATGTCGGGATTGGCGAAATTAATGATGATCACATCGTATTTCCCGGACTTAACGGCCTCCACCAGCTTATCGCAGACCTCGTAGGCGCTCATCTCCGGCTTTAAGTCGTAGGTCGCCACCTTGGGGGATTTGACCAGGATCCGGTCCTCACCTACATTGGGCTCCTCCACGCCGCCGTTGAAGAAGAAGGTCACGTGGGCATATTTCTCCGTCTCGGCGATCCTGGCCTGGGTCATGCCGTGGGCCGCCAGGAACTCTCCGAAGGTGTTGGTGATCTCCACCTTGTGGAAGGACACCAGCTTGTTGGGAATGGTCACGTCGTACTCCGTGAAGCACACATAGGTGGTCTTCACCCTCTCTCCCCGGTCAAAGCCGTCGAACTCGTCGGCGCAGAACACCCGGGTCAGCTCCCTGGCCCGGTCGGGGCGGAAGTTATAGAAGATAATGGAGTCGCCGTCCTTTATGGTCGCCACGGGAGCGCCGTTTTCCATCACCACCGTGGGCACCACGAACTCATCGTTGACGCCCCCGTCGTAGGACGCCTGGATCAGCTCCACCGGATCGGCCGCCGTCTTTCCCTCGCCCCTCGTGAGCGCCCGGTAAGAAAGCTCCACCCGGTCCCAGCGGTTGTCCCGGTCCATGGCGTAGTAGCGCCCGCTCACGGAAGCCACCTTCCCCACGCCGATCTCCTTCATCTTCTCCACCAGCTCGGCTACATATCCTTTCCCGGATGTGGGAGGGGTGTCACGGCCGTCTAAAAAGCAGTGGACATAAACCTTGGAAAGCCCCTCCCTCTTTGCCAGCTCCAACAGGCCGTAGATATGGGTGTTGTGGCTGTGGACGCCGCCGTCGGACACCAGCCCGTATAGGTGGAGAGAGGAATCATTCTTTTTACAGTTTGCCACGGCCTCCTTAAATGCCGCATTTTGAAAGAACTCCCCATCCTGGATCTCCTTGGTGATCCGGGTCAGCTCCTGGTACACGATGCGCCCCGCACCCATATTGAGATGGCCCACCTCGGAATTCCCCATCTGCCCTTCCGGAAGCCCTACGGCCATACCGCTGGCATTCCCCTTCACAAAGGGGCATTCCGCCATCAGCTTATCCATGACCGGAGTCTTCGCCTCATAGACGGCATTTCCGTCGTGCCTCTCATTGAGTCCATAACCGTCGAGGATCATCAGCACTGTAGGTTTTTTACTCATTGTCGTTCTCCTTTTTGCATCTATTCTATGACAGGATCTGTTCTCTTCCAACTTTGAATTGTACTCTATTTTTGCCTGCTGTGCAAGACCTCTGATAAAATTCTCACGATTCGCTCCTTAACAGCTCCCATGCCAAGATCAAAGCAGTTCAAACAGGCTTAACTGCCTGCCGTACTCCTTGTTTTTGTCCGTATGTACCTTTTCTCTGCTGACCGGCTCCGGAGGGATCTCCTCCAAAAAGGGAGAAGGCTCCCCGGAGGAAGTGATGATCAGCGCCTCCCTGGCCCTGGTGAGGCCCACATAGAACAGGCGGCGTTCCTCCTCTTCTTCTACCGAGGCCTTTCCCCCGGCAAAAGGGATCATCCCCTTCCTGGCCCCGCAGATCAGTACCACCGGGAATTCCAGGCCCTTTGAGCCATGGAGCGTCATCAAAGTGACGGCGCCCGCCTGATACCGCTTCCTCTCGCAGCGCTTCAAGTCGCTCTCCGCGCCCGTCTCCAGCGCCTCTATAAATTCCGGAAGCTTCTGGTAAAAAACAGAGGTCTGATACAGCTTCTCCAGCGCCTGATCCTGCTCCAGTCCGAGCTCCTTCCTCCAGTCCTCCAGGAGCTTCTGCGGCTTTTTCCGCTTTATCTGCGTCCCGTACTTTTCCGCCAGCTCCTCATAGCTTCCGGTTCCCATGCTTTTCTCCGGATCCCACAAAAGCGCCTGGGCCGTCCGGGCAGCCAGCCGGTCCCCCGGCTCCAGCAGGGCCTTGAAAAAGCAGATCGTCCCCCGCACGGTCTCCTCCTCCAGAAATTCCTCTCTTCCCACCGTCACACAGGGAATCCCTTCCTTTTTCAGGCATTCTTCCAAAAGCGCGGCCTGACGGTGGGTCCGGTACAGTACGGCAATGTCCTCAAACCCCCAGCTCCTTCCCTCTTTTTCGGGAAACAATTCCTGGGCCTCCAGCATCCCGATCCCTCCGGCAAGGCGGCCCACCTCCTTTGCCACGAAAATGGCCTCCGCCCTCTCGCTGTCCGTCTCCACGATCCGGACCGGAACCCCCTTCGGCCAGTTTGGTTTCAGTCTTCTCTTCCCGCCGGGATTTTTGGAGATCAGCCCCGAGGCGGCCTCCAGGATCTGGGGCGTGGAACGGTAATTTTCCTCCAGGACGATCTGGCACACCTGCGGGAAATCCTCCGCAAGCCTCTCGAAGCATCCGGCGTCAGCTCCCCGGAACCCATAGATGGCCTGATCCCGGTCTCCGATGACAAACAGCTCCCGCCCCCCTTCGTTCCAGGCCCGGATGAGCCGGTACTGCAGTGGGCTTATATCCTGAAACTCGTCCACTAAGAGATAGGAGAACACTCCCGCGCCGGCGTGTTCCCCCTTTTCGGCATTCTCTTCCTCCGCGGCCCGCAGGGCTTCCAGCAGGATATCGTCAAAATCCAGAGTTCCCCACTCCCTCAGGCTCTCCTGGTAAGCCTCCAGTATCTCCTTTTCCAGGCCGGGTCCCGGCCCGCCCATTCCCGTCTTCTCGTTGGAGATCTGTGTGAGGAGACGGGCTATCGACTGCTTCAGTCCGTATTCCTCCCGGATCCTGCCTGCAAGCTCTCTGGTCTCCGCCTCCCCCGCCAGACAAAAGTCCATGCCTCTTTCTCTAAGAAGCTTCCACGCGATCGAATGGAAGCTGCCGATCTGCAGCTTCCCCGCCGTCCCCTTCCCAAGCTGTCTGCGGATCCGCTCCCGCAGCTCCCCGGCCGCCTGGTTGGTGAAGGTCACCGCCGTGATGAGGGACGGGTTCACCCGCCTCGTCTCCAGCAGATGGAGAATGTGCGCCGCCAGCGTTCCCGTCTTTCCGGTACCGGGACCGGCTTTTACCTCTGTTACACGTTCGGTGGATCCGATCGCCTGCTGCTGCTTTTCATTCCACACAGGCCCCTGCCCTGCGGTCTTCCCCGGCTCCTTCCCGGAAGTCTCCTGAGGCTTCCTGTCTGCCTCCGCTTCCCGCGCCTCCTGTGCAGACGCCTCTGCCGTCCGAAGGATTCCTGCGCCCTGCGGATTCTGCCGGAGATCCGTCTCCGCCGCTTCCTCCGACCACTTCCCTTCCTCTCCAAAGAGACTCATCTGCCCGTCCGGCTGCTCGATCTCGCTGCGGGTAAACAGCCGGAAGTTCCCGTACTCCCCGTCGAAACCCGGCCGCCACAGGACCTCTCCTCTCCGCAGCCTTCCGATCCCCTCCGCGATCCGCGTCCCGGATACGCTGCCGATCTCCTCCAGCGGCAGCTCCCGCAGGATAGAAAACTCCGGCCCCAGCTTTTGGATCATGCTCTGATACAGCTTCCCGACCTTGACACTGGACGGCGAAACCCCCATGGAGGCGCCGATCACCTCCGGCAGCGGGACCAGGCTTTCAAATCCTGCCGCCTCAGGCCGCTGATATCCCTCCGGGCGGTCGGCAAGCTGCTCGATGCGGTGGGATACCCCGATCGTCAGCTTCCGCCCGCAGACCGGACAGATCCCGCCGTACTTTACCGTCTCGGAGGGCGACAGGCAGAGACCGCATTTCCGATGGCCGTCGTAGTGGTATTTCCCCTCCTCCGGAAAAAACTCAATGGTACCGGCCAGGCCCTCCCCGGTCTGGATGGCCTTCCGCATCGCCTCATAGGTCATCTCCGTGTCAAAGAGATTCGCCTCCCTGCCCAGCTTTGCCGGTGAATGGGCGTCTGAGTTGGAGATCAGCTGGTAACGGTCCAGGGCCGAGATCCTCCAGTTCATGGGCGGGTCGGAGGAGAGCCCGGTCTCCATGGCATGGATGTAGGGCGACAGGTCGCCAAAGCATTCTTCCACGGTATCAAAGCCGGAAAAAGCCCCGAACAGGGAGAAATGGGGAGTCCAGATATGCGCCGGGACATAGACCGCCTCCGGGCACAGCTCCAGAAGGATTTCCAGCAGGTCATGGCAGTCCAGCCCCAATATGGGCCTGCCGTCGGAATGGATATTTCCGATGACCTCCAGCCGGCGGGAGATCCGTTCCGCCTCCTCAAGTCCGGGCAGCAGGATCAGGCTGTGCACCTTTCGTACCCGGCTGTTTTTCTTATAAATAGAGCTGATCTCCCCGGTGATAACAAACCGCGGCTGTATGCAGTCTGTCGCCGCGTCGTCCCGGATCCGATATTCCTTCTTTAATACATAAAAGCCGTTTCCGGCAGGCAGGAGCTTTTCTTCGAGCTCCCGCCGCCAGGCCGGATGCGTAAAATCACCGCTCCCGACGACAGCGATCCCTTTGCGTCTCGCCCACAGGTCCAGATATTCCGGCGTACAGTCCCTGCTGGTCGCCCTAGAGTAGTGAGAATGGATGTGCAGATCTGCAATGTACATAAAACCCCTCTTCCTTTGTGAGTAGAAAAATCATCCCATAATACGTAGTTTTTCAAAATCCTGATGATCGATCCCAATCCTCCCGGCCATAACCCTACCGCCTCCCTTTCTTTTAGTATATTCGATTTCCACCAATAACACAAACGATTCTTTTCTTTGATTTCCCCCTGCACGCAAAAGAGACCAAAACCCAGACAACTCCAAAGGTTTCAGCCTCTTTCTCTGCGGATAACAGGACTCGAACCTGCACGGTCTCCCACCAGAACCTAAATCTGGCGCGTCTGCCAATTCCGCCATATCCGCATCGCCATAATGCGGTATCATCTTATCATTTTCCGGACAAAAAGTCAACGCATCGTGACCCGAAATCAGAGGATCACGACATATGCTGATAGCAGTAATGGAGGATGTCCTTACGCTTCACGATCCCGATAAATATCTCATTGTCATCCACCACCGGGACGAAATTCTGGTTTAAGACCTTTTCCATCAGATCCTCCACCTTTGCGCTGACGGATACCGCCGCAGTCTGCCGCTTGCGGCGGATTCCCGCCAGCTTCACATGTTCCGCCTCCTGCAGGTTCAGATCACTGTTTGCTTTGATATACCAGAGCAGGTCCCCTTCTGTAATGGTCCCCACATATTTTCCATCCCGGTTAATAACCGGGACCTCGGAATATCGATGAGCCTCCATCTTTTCTATGGTCTGCCTGAGGGTGTAGTCCTCATAGACAAACTCCACCTCACTTTTAGGAGTCAGGAAAAATAATATGTTCATGGCCCTCTCCTTTTCTTTTGACTTTGAGCCACGCCCGGCCGCAAGCGTCCTGCCCTGCAGAATCCACTTCTGTACGTTTATACGCCGTGCCGCGCTCCAGGGCTCCGCCCTCTCGCTCGCGGGCAGTCGCCCTATAGAAATGATCTTCTGCACATCCGGCCGCAAGCGTCCTGCCCTGCAGAAAACCATTTCTGCACGGCTCGTTGCCTCCACGGACATGTTATCATATTTTTCCCTGACATTCCAGCGATTTCCGGTAAATTTAGAAAAGCTTAAGAGTTTATTTTCCTTTTATAAAACAGAGATCTTATTTGCCGGTACCGGCCAGAAGCTCCCGTTTTTTCCTGGTCATCATCCCTCCGATCCGACCGGATTCCTTGGCGGAAAGGGAGCGCCAGCCGTTTTTGATCACCTTTTCGTACACGCCGATCTCCTCGGCGATCTCCAGCTTTAATCTCTCCTCCGGCGTTAAATTCTCAAGGTCAATGGGCTTATCCTTTTTCTTTGCCATAACAAACGATGCTCCTTTCTCCCCTCACGCAGGGTTACTTAGAGCATCGCCGTTTTTCCGAAAAAATATTCATGCCGGCCCCGTGTACCGGAAACTTTTCCCGCTACATACCGGGGTTCTGAGGCATGATGATCCCCGCCGCGATATAGGCCACGATCCCAGCTCCGGTACAGCCGAACACGGCCCACACCACGCGGATGATCGTCGGATCGATGTTAAAATATTCTCCGAGCCCTCCACATACTCCCAAAAGCATTCTGTCCTTCACGGAACGGTACAAACGTCTTGGTTCCATAGTCTATTCCTCCTCAAAAAAATCCAGATCGATGCTTCCTGCCTCGCAGGAAAGCTCCATCTCCTTTGATCTGTTCCCGCTTCCCGCTTCCTGATCCATAAACAGCCCTGCCCAGGTGGATCCGCCCACGGTCACGCTGCCGACACTGCACTCTACATCCACATTGAAGTCCTCCGGCCGGCCGGCCAAAAGCCCGCTCACGGCTCCGGCCTGGCATTCTACCGAGATCCGTTCCTCCACATCTCCGCGGAAATTGACAGAACCGGCCTGTATCTCGATCTCCATGTTTTTACAGGAAAAACGGTCGATCTCCACCTCACCGCCCTCCACCTCAATGGATATCTCATCCAGGACCACTCCCCTGGGAATGGTGATGTGGACCTCGCCAAGGCCTGCTTTCCAATAGATCCCTTCATTGTCCACATAAAGGCCTCCGAGGGCTGCGCCGTCCGCATACCCCTGTTCTCTGGCCGAAAGCCTCCAGATCCCGTCCTCCACGACGCTGTAGAGCGGCTTTCCTTCTGTCCTTTCCGTGATGGAAAAGCAATCTCCCTCCGATACCAGGACACTCCCCGCCTGTACATGGAGATCCAGCCCCCGGATGTCGCCTTCCACCTCTTCGTTTACTTCCTCCAGATGTCCGTTCCCCGGCCACCAGGAGCGCCAGCCCCGGAATCCGAGGGCCCAGCTCACAGAGGCCAGAAGAAGGCCAAACACCAGGCAGCCCCCGAAGATCCACAGGCATACTTTTGTAAAACGCTTCATGCCGCACCTCTCCTTCTCCTGCCGAAAAAGTCGAAAACATTTCCGATCAGCCTCACGACTCCGGGTATCAGCCTCCCGCAAACCATGACGGACAGCCAGACCGCCAAAATCCCAAGGCCGAACAGGATCAGCCCGATCCCCATAAGCATCATCCCGGCCAGGGGAAAGACAAACAGCTTTCCGATCCCGACCCCGAACAGGATCACCCCGGTCACCACAAAGGCGGCCGCGATGATGATCACCGCCAGTGCGATCCCGCCGGCCCCGCAGATAACCGCCAGGGATAATCCGAACATCAGGGCCGCCGCTCCGAGGATAAAGGGAAAGAGGAGCAGGAGGCCAAACGCTGCCAAAATCCAGAGAAGGGGATTCCTCCTGCGCCTTGCCGGAGGGTTCGGCGAGGTTCCAGATCCACCGGCGGACTTCTCATAGCTCTGTCCGTAGCCCCCGTTCCCGCCGCAGGAGCCGCTGTCATTTTCCTCGCCGCAGGGCTGCCTGCTGCCGTCCTTTTCACTATAAAACTGTCTGCTGCCGTCAGCCCCTCCTCCGGTTCCGCTGCGGTCTGCCCCCTCCTGGCCCGGGGCGGCGCGGCGCCGTTCTTCCTCCTGCCTGCGCCGCTCCCTGCTCTCCTCCATCCGGCGGCGTCCTTCCTCTACCCCCTCGGAAAGCCTCTGGCCCAGCTCATTGAATACGGATCTGGCCCGGTTCCCCCAGGTGTCCTCCTCCGGGTCCGGACGATCCCCGGCGCCCCCGCCGGTTTCCTTACTCCATTCCCGGCCGGATCCGTCGAAGGCGTTTTCCGGATCTGTTCCTCCGCCGATCTGCTCCCGTTTCACCTGCTCCGGCGGAACAATCTCATACTGGGGCCCCCGGTAGCGCTCATTCTGATATCCGTTCTCCGTATATTCCGCATCTAGGCTCTCGTATCCGTTCCTGGCTCCCTCCCGGATGATGGCCGCCACCTTCTCCGGCCTTCCAAGCTCCGCGACTACCTGCTCTTCTTTGTCCGGCCCGGCGTCATCAAAATAGTCCTCGTAATACTGGAGCGCTTCCTCCCTCTCCTCGTCCGGTACATCCTGCAGAAGATAGGAAAGCTCCCTCATATACTCTGCCCTGTTCATATTCACACCTCCCTCAGAATCGCAGATATCTTCCCGGAATACCGCCGCCATTCGCTCCGGTACAGAGCAAGCTGGGCATTCCCCTTGGATGTTACCTTATAATATCTTCGATTCCGTCCCCCATATTCCATATCATAGACCTCCAGGCATTCATCCTTCTGAAGCCTTCGGAGTACCGGGTAAAGGGTGGACTCTGAAATGTCAATGGCCTCCCGGACCTCCTGGGTGATCTTGTACCCGTAGGTCCCTTCCAGATCCCTGGAAACAACAGACAGCACAATGGCATCCAGCAGGGCGGCGCCTGTATTAAAAACCATGCGACCAACTCCCTTTGTTTTTTATAATATTGTTTCTTGATTAATACTATATATCATATAATATTATTTGTCAACCACTTTTGTGCCGGTTTTATCCTTTTCTTCAAAAATTTTAACAACAAACGGGGGAGGTCGCAAAACAGCGCCTCCCCTATGGTACTTTTATAGATGACCCGTCTGTACACCGATATCATTTATCGTATAACAAGCTTTTTTCTCCCTGCATCCGGATCACTCGCCTCCCCCTTTCCTCTGCCCTGCCGTCACATGCTTATGGGTATAGAGGTGATCCTGGCAGTACTCGTAGGTGCCGGGAGTTTGACAGTTTGATAATGAAAAAAAGCTCTACAGGCCCTATAAAACCTG
>CAMSZT010000022.1 GCA_947066815.1 uncultured Lachnotalea sp. | reverse complement strand
GGTTTTGACCGATGGCTTAGCACCATGTTTTTTCATCTAACTTCGGAAGTCAGGTTATATAGCATACGGCATTTTTTCAAATTAATCAACCGTTACTTTCACAAAAAACTACTATTTTTTATGGGACGCCCTCTCCGTCCGGCACAAAGGGGTAGGAAGGGTTTTTCACATCCGGCCGGTACTCGTTGAGATATACGGTGCCCGAACGGCCGGAAAGTTCCGGATACATATCGGAAAGCTCCGACGTCTTTTCTGCCAGATAGCGGTCGTCCCCCAGTACGGCCCGGATCTTCCCCATGGTGAGGGTCACATTCCGCTCCCGGTCAAAAGCCATCTGTTCCGGGTACAGCCCGTACTGGTCCAGAAGCTGGGACAGGTGCAGGATCTCCGAAAAAATCCCTTCATCCTCCACCTCCAGCTTTTTATGCATGACGATATGCTGGAACCGGATCCCCGTCACCAGGGGCACCTTCTCGGAAAGCTCCCTGGAGCTCTCCACAATGACTCCCTCCCGGTCAAAATACAGGTAAGAGCCCATATATTCGATGCAGCCCGCCACGCTTTTCTCATAGACCGTCACCTCTGCCGAGTGGAGCCCCGTCACCTTCACCCGGTACTTCTCCACAAAGGGGATATCCTCCGGCTCCCCGAACCGTTCCCGGTAAAGGGCATAGAAGGTGTTGAAATCCCCCTCCCTTGGAAAGATCATGGAGATCAGCTCCTCCTCCGTGTAACGGCTGTTCCCCACCACGGTCACATCGGTCAGCCTGGCGCTTAAGCAAAATAAAAAAAAGAACAGAAGGAGAAGCGCCGGGATCCCCCACCGGATCAGGCGCCTCCGGCGTCTTTTTATCTTTCTTTCCGCTTTCTCCTCCCGATACCGGTCCAGATGCAGCGTCTCTCTCCCTTTTTCCCCGCCGGCCATGTTTCCCGCCTCCTTACCGTTCGAATTTGATGCGGGCGGACACACTGAGGGCTGCCCCCATCTCCACCATCAGGAACACCACCGAGGTCCCTCCATAGCTGATAAAGGGCAGCGTGATCCCCGTATTGGGAATGGTATTTGTCACAACAGCCACATTCAGGATCACCTGCAGGGCGATATGCGCCATGATCCCCACCACCAGCATGGCGCCGAAGAGATCCGGCGCATTGTTGGCGATCACCACGAACCTCCAGATCATGAACAAGAACAGAAGGATCACGCAGACAGCGCCGAAAAGCCCCAGTTCCTCGCAGATGATGGAAAAGACCATATCGTTCTGGGCCTCCGGCACAAACCCCAGCTTCTGCATGCTTTCGCCGAGTCCCTTGCCGAAAAGCCCCCCGGAGCCGATGGCATAAAGCCCCTGGAGCACCTGATGCCCGCCCTCCAGGGCGTATTGGGTGGGATCCTTCCAGACCAGGATCCGCTCCATCTGATACTCCTTCAAAAGCTTGAGCTCTATGATCTGGTCGGAAAAGACCGTGACTGCGGCAGCCGCGCCCACCACCAGGGCCACTGCCAGAAAAAACCGCAGCTTCTTCCTGCTGGCCACAAAAATCATCAAGAATACGATCCCGAGAAGGATGATGCCGCTGCTCAAGTTGTTGTCCGTCACCAAAAAGATCAGAGGCGCCTGGATCACCAGCAGGAGGATCTGGAGCCTCCACAGGTCGATCTTCTTTGAAAACCGGTTCACCATGCTCGCCATGGAAAGGATCAGCGCCACCTTGACCGGCTCTGCCGCCTGGAAAAGAGAGGTCTCACCGAAGCCAAACCACCGCTTTTTGCCGTTGTACTCGATGCCGAGGGGTGTAAAATTGACCAGGACCATCAGGATCAGGGCCAGCACATAGCCGAGGACCGCCACCTTCGCATAATTGTGATAATCGATCCGTGCGACCACGATCATGACGACAAAGCCGATGAGCAGGGCGCCCCCCTGTTTTTTCAGATAGAGCAGAGAGTCCCCGCTTTTTAACTGCGCCGCGTAGGAGCTGGAGCTGTAGACCATGATCAGGCCGAAACAGCACAAAAATACGATCACTGCTAACAGGCTGTAATCAAAATATTTCATCTGGCGCTGTGTTTTTTTCCGATCTGCCATGCTCTGCCCTCTCCGATTTCCGCTTTCCTTCTCCGGCCGTCTCCCTCACGCCCCGGAAACAGGCGGGACGGTCACGCCCTGCCGTTTTCCCGCAAAGATCACGGCAGCACTGATCCCTTAAAGATCCTTCCGCGCTCCTCATAGTTTTTGAACATCCCCCAGCTGGCACAGGCCGGAGAGAGGAGCACGGCGTCCCCCGGCTCTGCCGCGTCCTTTGCAAGCCCCACCGCCTCCTCCATGGAGGAGGCGAAGCGGATCTTCGTAAATCCCAACTCCTCCGCCTCCCGGGCGATCTTCTCTGCCGTCGCCCCCAGAAGGATCAGCTCCCTCACCCTTTCCTTACAGGCAAGGAGCCATTCCCGGTAATCCGAACCCTTGTCATAGCCTCCTGCGATCAGCACCGTGGGCCGGTCCATGGCCCGGATCCCCTGGATAGCCGCATCCGGATTGGTCCCCTTGGAGTCGTTATAGTAGGCCACCCCGCCCTGCTCCGTCACAAATTCGATCCGATGCTCCACGGCCTTGAATTCACGCAGGGTCTTTCGGATCACCTCCATGGGCACGCCCATAGCGAAGGAGACGGCCGCGGCCGCCATGGCATTCTCATAGTTGTGGACGCCCAGGATCTGCAGTTCCCCTGTCTTTACCACCGGCTCCCTCTCTCCGGAAAGCTCGCTGACGATCCAGTCTCCCTCCAGATAGATCCCGCCCGGGATCCGTCTCCTGCTGCCAAACCAGAACACCCGGGCCGGAAGGCGTTCGCCGAAGGCGCGGAGCACCTCGTCCTCGTGATTCAGGACACAGGTATCCTGCTCCGTCTGGTTCTTCGTCACCAGCTCCTTCACCCGGATATATTCCTCCATGGATCCATGGCGGTCCAGATGATCCGGCGTCAGGTTTAAAATGGCGCTGACCTGGGGATGAAAGGTGTCGATGGTCTCCAGCTGGAAGCTGGACACCTCTGCCGCCGTGACGGACTCCTCCGTCATCCGAAGGGCCTCTTTCGTGTAGGCCGTCCCGATATTTCCCACCACGAAGCTGCTCTCAAAATAATTTCCGAAGATCTGGCCTGTCAGGGCCGTGGTGGTGGTCTTCCCGTTGGTACCGGTGATGGCCGCCAGCCGTCCCTTCCCATGGCGGAAAGCCGCCTCGATCTCGCTCCAGACAGGGACTCCGGCCGCCTTAAGCTGTTTTACAAAGGGGACCTTCAGGGGGATCCCCGGGCTGATCACGCAGGCCGAAACCTGCCGGATCACCTCGTCCGGAAGCTCTCCCACCACGATCCGGATCTCTTTTCCCGGAAACCTCGCCCGCAGTGCCTCCTGATCCAGATCTTCATTTCCGTCATATAAGATCACGGAAGCGCCCGTGTCTAAAAGCATCCCGGCGGCGCCGATCCCGCTTATGCCGCCTCCCGCCACAAGTATGGTTCTCTCCATCGTCTCTCCTTTCCTATCCTATATCAAGTAGGTGATCGCGAAATGCGAGATTGCGTGAATATTCTGCCAATATGTCCGTCCAAAGCCTGCAGCGCCAAACGTTCCAGCAAGCCCAGAACCACAGAAGTCACTCGGAAAAGAGTTCCTCCTGCCTTCCCTGGTCTTGCTTCCACGGCGCAGAGGGCTTTTCCCGGAAATATTGTCAGAATATTCAGCAAATTTTAAGTTTCGCAATTACCTGACTAATATCAAAGGGCCATGTAGGCGACCAAACAGAGGATCGCTGTGATCGTGGAAAACACCGTCACGACCCTGGTCTCCGACCAGCCCCCCAGCTCAAAATGGTGATGGATGGGGGCCATACGGAACAGCCGCTTCCCGTGGGTGGCTTTGAACCAGGTCACCTGCAGCATGACGGAGAGGGTCTCGGCAAAATAGATAAAGCCCACCAGCAGGATAAAGATCGGAAGCCGGAGCATGAAGGCGCTGGACACCACAAAGCCGCCCAGGGCCAGGGAGCCCGTGTCCCCCATGAAGACCTTGGCCGGATAGGCGTTGAACACCAGGAACCCCAAAAGGCTTCCCACCACTGCTGCCGTCACCGGCTCGATGCCGCCGCCCTCCCCCGCGGAGACCACCGAAAAGAACACCGCCACCAGGATGGTCACGCTGGTGCAGAGCCCGTCGAGGCCATCCGTCAGGTTCACCCCGTTGTCTGTCCCCAGCACGATGATAAAAAAGGCCGGGATAAAAAACCAGCCGAGATCCAGGCTCTTCCCCCCCGTGAAGGGGATGATCATGGCCGTAGACACCACGTCGGAAGTCACCAGGTAATAGCAGAAGATCCCCGCGATCACCAGCTGCCCGGAAAGCTTCTGCCAGGGCTTTAAACCCTCGGAGCGCTTTAAGACCACCTTGATAAAATCGTCCAGGAGCCCCACGATCCCGAAGCCAACCGTGGTGAAAAGGACCGGAATGATCTTCGGATGGTCCTTCACGAAGAACAGGCTGGTCACGGAGACACTGATCAGGATCGCCAGCCCTCCCATGGTCGGCGTCCCCGATTTTTTCGCATGGGCCTTGGGCCCCTCCTCCCGGATCGTCTGGCCGAACTTCAATTTCCGGAGGAACGGGATCAGGACCGGACAGAGCAGGGCACTGATGGCAAATGAGATCAACACGGAAATAATCGCTGCATACTTCATATGGACACTCCTGTATTTTATCCGGGGCTCCAAAGACCCCTGAACTTTCTTTAACTGTTCCAGTATAAGACTTTTTAAAAGAAGAATCAACCGTTATTCTGCTTCCTGAGCGGCCTCTTCCCGTTCGATCCCCAGATAGGGCAGGATATTGTCAAAAATCCCCGCCACCACCGGGGCGGCGATGGTGCCTCCGTAGTAGATTCCCTCCGGCTCGTCGATGGTGATCAGGGCGATGACCTGGGGATCGTCGGCCGGGGCAAATCCCAGGAAGGATGCGATGTATCTGTTTTCACTTCTGGGAAGTTTTTCGGAGGTGGCTGTCTTTCCGCCGATCCGGTAGCCCTCCAGATAGGCCCTGTGGCCGGTTCCCTCTGCCACCACCTGTTCCAGCACGTAGCGCATGGTCTCGCTGGTCTCCTCCGACAGGATCCGCTTCCCCCCGCCCCAGTCCAGCTTTTCAATGGCCGTGCCGTCGCTGCTCCTCACCTCCACGGCAAAATGGGGCGTCACCCGGACTCCTCCGTTTATGATGGAGCTGGCCGTGGTGATCAGCTGGATGGGTGTGATCTGGAAGGACTGACCGAAGGAGACCGTGGCAAGCTCCACCTCCCCCATGTTTTCCTCCTTGTGCATGATGGTCGACGCCTCTCCCGGCAGGTCGATCCCGGTCCGGTCAAGGAGGCCGAACTGACGGAAATATCTACACATGTTCGCGGTCCCCAGCCTTAACCCCACTTCTATGAAGACCGGGTTGCAGGAATTCATGACCCCCTGCAGAAATGTCTCCGCCCCGTGGCCCGCCACCTTGTGGCAGTGGATCCTCCGGTCCTCCACCACCCGGTAGCCGGGACAGCTGAAGGTGTCGTCGAGGGTCACCACCCCCTCCTCCAGCCCCGCCGCCGAAGTGATGATCTTGAAAGTGGAGCCGGGCTCATAGGTGTCGTTGATACAGGAATTCCTCCACATCCGGTTCCTTAAATCCTGGAGCTCCTGTTCGCTCAAACCTGCCGTATCCACACCCGTGTTCAGGGTAAAGGGATCGTTTAAGTCAAACTCCGGCACGTTCACCATGGCCAGGATCTCCCCGTTTTTGGGGTTCATCACGATCACGGACACCTGTTTTGCGTTTTTCTGCTCCATGACCTTCTTCGCTTCCTGCTCCACGAATTTCTGGATGTTCATATCCAGGCTCAGGTACAGGCTGTTTCCCTCCACCGGCTCGACCCGGCCCTCGGCCGCCGCGTCAATCTCCACGCCCCTGGCGTCCGTCTGGGTCAGGATCATGCCGTCCTGCCCTTTCAGATATTCCTCGTAGATCACCTCCAGGCCGATGATCCCCTGATTGTCGCCGCCGGTGAAGCCCAGTACCTTGGAGGCCAGGCTCCCGAATGGATAGTACCGTTTATAATCCTCGTCCACCTTCACGCCGGCCAGATCGCAGGCCCGGATGTCGTCCCCCACGGATTTGTCCACGTTGGATTTGATGATCTCCCTGGAACTCACCTTCTCCACCTTTTTCTGTACCGTCTCCCTGTCGAGCCCCAGCTTTTCCGAGAGCACGGCCGCCACCTCGCCGGCGTCTTTTACCTGGCTGTGGATCACGGAAACCGTACAGACCGTCCGGTTGTCGGCGATCACCACCCCGTTGGCGTCGTAGATCCTCCCCCTGGCCGCCTTGATGGAGCGCTCTCTCTCGTGAAGTTCTTCCGCCAGAGCCGTGTAGTGGGCGGACTGGAACAGCATCAGATAGCCGAGCCTGGCCGCCAGGATCCCAAAGCCGGCCAGGCATACGGCAAATACCACAAGAATCTTGAAACGATGATAGGTATAATTGGGAACCATGGCTCCCTCCGAAGGCTTTTAGTAAAGCTTATTCAAAGTCTCCCTGAAAAATTCCATCGCTGTAGGCCCCGTTCTCTCCCTCTGTGGGTGCTTCCCCCTCAGGTGCCTCCCCGTTTCCGGGCGCTTCATTCCCCTCCGGGGCTTCTCCGTTTTCCGGCGTTCCGTTCCCCTCCGGGGCTTCTCCGTTTTCCGGCGTTCCGTTCCCCTCCGGGGCTTCCCTGTTTTCCGGCGTTCCGTTCCCCTCTGGGGCTTCCCCGCCTGCCGGCTCTGCCGTCCCCGCGGGTGTCTCCGGCGCGGTCTCCCCGGAAGGCGTCTCCCCCGTATCCCTGGTGGGGAGCAGGTTCAGATAAGGGATGACGGCCTCCCAAAGGGAGCGGGTCAGATTGGTGGCATGGCCGCCGGTGGACTGGTCCTCCACATTGGGCTCGTCGATGACCACCATCATAAAATATTCCGGATCGCTGGCCGGCAGGAAGCTGGTGAAGGACACCACATATTTCCGGTCTTTCCTCGGAAGCTTCTCCGCCGTGCCGGTCTTTCCGCCGATCTCATAGCCGGGGATGGCCGTGGACCAGGGACTCTGCTCATCTACCATGGCCGTCATGGCTTTCTTTAAAAATTCTGACGTGCTCTCGCTGACGGTCTCCCGCACCAGGGTCCCCTCCATGGTCTCCGCCACGGACCCGTCGGGGTTTAGGATCTCTTTCACCACATGGGGCGTATAATAATGGCCTCCGTTGATCAGGGAACAGTGGGCCGCCGCCATCTGGATCACCGTGGCGTCAAAATTCTGGCCGAAAGAATTGGTCACCAGGTCGATCTCCGACATGTCCTCTTCCTTCTTTAAGATCCCGTTCTCCTCACCGGGCAGGTCGATCCCGGTCCGTGTCCCAAGGCCGAAAACCGGCTGATACTTGCAGAAGACTTCCTTTCCGATCTGCTGGCCGATCTGGATCAGGGCGTCGTTGCAGGACTCCACAATGGCGCCCTCCAGATCCAGCTCCCCGTGGCCCGACAGCTTATGGCAGCTGATCCGCTTCCCCTCCGCGTAGTCCCAGCCGCCGTCGCAGTAATAGCGGTTGGACTCGGCAAGCTTCCCCTCCTCCAGTCCCGCCGCGATGGTCAGGGGCTTTGCCGTGGAGCCCGGCTCATAGAGGGACTGGGTCACATAATTGGCCCACAGCCCCGCCAGGGCGTCCTTCTTTTCCTCCTCGCTCATGGCGGCCACAGCCTCCTCTGTGTAATAGCCGCTGGCGGTCAGGTCGGAGGGATCGTTCAGGTCAAAATAAGGGTAGGAGGCCATGGCGAGGACCTCCCCGTTGTCGGGATCCATGATCACCACCGCCGTATTTTTCGATCCGATCTCCTCATTGAATTTTTTGATCTGCTCCTCCACGATGGTCTGCAGGTTCACGTCGATGGTGGACACGACGGTCTGCCCGTCCACTGCGTCCCGGATCACCTGCTCCGCGTCGGAGTCCTCGTTGATATAGCGGTAGGTCCTTCCGGAGATCCCGGCCAGCCTTTCATTGTAATACTGCTCGATCCCGTAGCTGCCAAAGGACCCGTCCTTTGAGGAAAATCCGATCAGGTCGCAGGCCAGGGTCGAGTAGGGATAGATCCGTTTGTATTCCGTCTCAAACCAGACGCCGTCGATCTTGTCCCTGATTTCCAGATTTTCGTTGATCTCCGTCTCTCTCGCCAGGAATTTATCCCGCTCCTCCCCGCTCATCCGGAGCGTGTAGCGGATGTACTGGCTGTTCGGCTGATCCGCTATCAGCTTCTCCAGATCGGCCCGGTCATAGCCGTAGCATTCCACAAGAAGGTCCAGAGTCGGCCCTTTGATATCCTCACCGGAGCCGATCACCGAGGGGTCCAGGATCAGGTTGTAGACCGGCTCGTTGGACGCAAGCACCGTGCCGTTGCGGTCGGTGATCTCCCCTCTCCGGAAGGGGATGACGCCGGAGGAGGCCGTCTGCTGGGAAAGCACCCGCTGCCCGTACTCCTCTCCCTTTTCTTTCCCGATAAAACCCACGGCCACCGTCAGCCCAATCAAAACCAGCGCCACCAATAAAAAGGTGAGCGCCAGCTTTTTTTTCATATATCTGAGAAAATGCCTCGGGGGCTTCTCATTCCGTATCGTCTCCTCCTGACCGCGTCTCTCAGGATCGTCTCTGTAACTTCTGCGGCCGCGGCCGTCTCTATTCCTCTGGGATCTTTTCATACTGCTGCACGTACTCGCTTTCTGTCCTGTCGTAACGGATGATCTGGCTGTCCTCCGGATATACCATCCCGAGCTCCTCTGTGGCGATCCGGTAGATCCGGCTGATGTCGGAGGCCGACTCGATCCGGGATCTGGCCGACTCGTTGACATCCCGAAGCTCCTTAAGCTCTGTCTCCAGGGTCTCGATATGCCCGATCTTTCCGTAAATAGACACCCGTACCTGCAGGTAATGGACACATACCGCAAGCATCATCGCCGAGGCAAAGGCCAGGAGCATCACAAAGGTGGGACTCATGGGCATCACCCGCTCCCTGGTCCTTGCCTTCTTCCGTACCTCCTCTTCCCACCGCTCCTCCGGTATGGGAATCTCCTTCGGAGCCAGTTCTCTCGCCGTACTTCCTTCGATCACATACAATTGCCGCCGTCCGTACTCTTCCTCTTTTCTGCGTCCTGTCAAATTCCTTTTTGCTGTCATTCCTGTCCTCCCTGGGGCGCAGTCTGTGAACCTACGCCCGCTCAAAAACCCGAAGCCTGGCGCTCTTCGCCCGCCTGTTATCGGAGAGTTCTTCCTCGGAAGGAAGAACCGGTTTTCTCGTGATCACGTTTCCTCTGCTCACCTTTCCGCACATACACACCGGAAAGCCCGGAGGGCATGTACAGGGATCTTCGTTTCTCCGAAAGCTTTTCTTCACCATCCGGTCCTCCAGGGAATGGAAGGTGATGATGCAGAGCCTTCCGCCCGGCTTTAAGAATCCGATCATCGCGTCCAGGGACTCCTCCAGCACCTCCAGCTCATGGTTCAGCTCGATCCGGATCGCCTGAAAGGTCCGCTTGGCCGGATGGCCGCCCACGGCCCGCAGTTTTGCCGGGATCGCTCCTTTTATGATCTCCACAAGCTGCCCTGTGGTGCGGATCTCCTCCCGCTTCCTGGACGCCACGATATGTTTCGCGATGTTTTTTGCAAACCGGTCCTCCCCGTAATCCCGGATCATCCGGAACAGCTCCGCTTCGCTGTAACCGTTGACGATATCTTTCGCCGTCTTTTCCTGCCTCCTGTCCATGCGCATGTCCAGGCCGGCATCCTCCCGGTAAGAAAACCCCCGCTCCGGGGTATCCAGCTGATAGGAAGACACCCCCAGATCCAGAAGGATCCCGTCCACGGCCCGGATCCCGAGGGAGGAAAGGACCGCTCCCATCTGACTGTAATTTTCCCGGACGATGGACACACGCTCCCCGAAAGGGGCCAGGCGGGCCGCAGCCGCCCGGATGGCGTCCTCATCCTGGTCGATCCCCACGTATCTTCCTAAACCGGACAGCCTCCTGCACACCGCCTCGGCGTGACCGCCTCCGCCCAGGGTGCCGTCCACATAAACGCCGTCCGGTTTTATGTTCAGGTACTCCACCGTTTCTGCAAGCAGCACGGACTTATGTTCAAATTCCACCGTTAAAATCTCAGCTCCTCCAGCCCTTCGGCAATCTCCTCAATCCCGTCATAGTCGCTGGCATCCTCCCAGGCATCCCGGTTCCAGATCTCCACCCGGCTTCCCACTCCCACCAGGACCACTTCCTTCTCCAGCCCCGCATAGGTCCTGAGACTTGCGGGAACCAGGATCCGGCCCTGCTTGTCCACCTCGCACTCGCCGGCGCTTCCGATGAAAAATCGCGAGAATTTTCTGGCATTTCCACTAGTTAACGACATCTGGCTGACATTTTCCACGACAGAACTCCATTTATCCTGGGTAAACACAAAAAGACACTTGTCCAGTCCTTTTGTCACGATAAATCTGTCCCCGCCTGCCTCTCGAAATTTTGCGGGAACAATAAGACGCCCTTTGGCGTCCATCGTATGATTGTATTCACCCATAAACTGATTTGTCATCTGTGCCACCCAGTTATCTACCACTTTGCACCATTTAAACCCACTTTTTAACCACCTGATACCATTTTACGGGATTTGAATCGAAATAGCAAGGGGATTTCCATGATTTTTCCCAAAAAGTTTTCGACACAAAACCGTAAATCTTTCCTACACAAAAAACGAAACCTGCAAAGCGGCTGTCCGCTCTGCAGGTCCCGTCTCCACTGCCAAGGCATCCGACTGGCGGCGCCGACGGCGCCTCCGGCCGGAATATGTTCTGGAATCTCGCACTCTTTCTTCTATCTCTTTGGTTTCATCATAGTCTGAAGCCTTTACTTTTCGGTCTGTTCCAGATACTGTTCAACTAAGAAATCAAGCTCCCGACTCAGTTCTAAAACCTTCTCCGATGATACTCGTTCTTCAATGGCTTCATTTAATCTTTGTCTTGTTTCTTCAATTTTCTTTTTCAACTTCCGCACCCTCTGACCTTTTTCGTAGTTTTTTTACCGTCTCCTTTCTACTAGTCATTCTAAGTCATTTTTCGTCAAAAGGCAAATGGATTCCGTCGCATTTTCCTGCATATTTCGACATTTTCAGGCAGGAAGCCCGCATCTTCCGATCCTGCAGCGGAGAAATCCTGTTTTTTTGGTGATTGCAGGATAGGGAAATTCCTTATATAATAGGAGGTGCCGCACAGGCGGACATCGATCTAAGGAGGAAGCAAATTGAAAAAAAGGTTCTGGAACAAACGATTTTTTATGATCGCCGGGCTCCTGCCTGCCCTCATCCTGTCCGGGATCCCCGCTCAGGCAGAGACGGCAGGGGAGGCACAGGCTGTGATCCTGCAGGAGACGCCCGCCGGTGGGGAGACGGCCCCGGCAGGAGCCGCAGACATCCACGCAGGGGCGGATGAGGAGGAAACCATACCTGCCGCGGACGGAACAGAATCTGCTATTATAATAGAAGAAACAGCTTCCGGGAACGGAGATGTCCCGCCAAAAACAGCAGGAACCATACCGGAGGCAGAAGAAACCGCGCCGGAGATAGGAGAAACCATATCGAGATCGGTCCTCTCGGAAGAAGCAGTTCTCTATGGGGCAGAGCCTCCCCGGATCTCCTATATGACCCATGTCCAGTCCCTCGGCTGGCAGGACTGGAGAGAAAACGGAGCGGAAAGCGGGACCCACGGCCAGTCGAAACGGCTGGAGGCTGTCCGTATCTGCCTGGATCCGGTATCCTCCCTCTCCGGAGGTGTGGAGTACCGTACCCATGTACAGACCTACGGCTGGCTTGACTGGGTGAAAGACGGGGCAGAAAGCGGGACTATGGGGCAGGGAAAACGGATGGAGGCCATCCAGATCCGCCTGACCGGGGACATGGCAGAGCGGTACGATATCTATTACCGGGTCCACTGCCAGACCTTTGACTGGACCGGCTGGGCCAAAAACGGGGAGCCGGCCGGCAGCGAAGGCTACGCCAAGAGACTGGAGGCCATCCAGATCCGTCTGATCCAAAAGGGCGGGGAGGCTCCCGGAGATACCGAAAACGCTTATCGGGAGAATCAGAAGGTCACCTATCAGACCCATGTGCAGACCTACGGCTGGCAGGCGGAGTCCTCCAACGGACAGGCAAACGGGACCACCGGAAAGGCCAAACGGCTGGAGGGCATCCGCATCCGCCTGGAAAATCATTCCACCACGGCGGGCAGTGTGGAGTACTGTACCCACGTGCAGACCTATGGGTGGCAGGACTGGGTGAGGGACGGCGCCCTTTCCGGGACCACCGGGGAGGCCAAACGGCTGGAGGCTATCCGCATCCGTCTGACCGGAGCCATGGCAGAACAGTACGATATTTATTACCGGGTCCACTGCCAGACCTTCGGCTGGACTGGCTGGGCCAAAAGCGGGGAGCCGGCCGGCAGCGAGGGCTACGCCAAGAGACTGGAGGCTATCCAGATCCGCCTGGTCCAAAAAGGCGGGGAGGCTCCCGGCCCCGTGAACAGAACCTATTTCAAAAAAGCCGACTCTGTGACGGTCACCCGGTACGGCAGAGCAAACGGAAGGCAGCTCATGTGCTACACCCTCGAGGACCAGAAGGGAAATCTGGCCGTCATCGACGGCGGATATGAGAACGACGCCCCCATGCTGCGGGAGATCATCCAAAAGCACGGCGGCCGCGTGAGCGCCTGGATCGTCACCCATCCCCACCCGGATCATGTGGGAGCCCTCAATGCGATCCTGGAAGAGCCTGGAAATATCCGCATCGATCAGATCTATGCGGTGCCGGTCAATGAGGAGCGGTACCGGGAAACCGCGCGGGCCTATGACCAGTTTGAGGTCTATGAAAAATTCCGCCGCCTGACAAAAGATCTTGAAAACATCCACTATGTCTCTGAAAATGAATGTTTCGACCTGCTGGGGCTGAAGCTTCAGGTGCTCCATGCCTGGGATGAGACGACGGACGAGCTCGACGCGGACCTGTGCAACAATGGTTCCATGGTCTTCCTTCTCGCAGGAAAACAGGAAAAAATGCTCTTTCTCTCCGACATGCAGAAGGAAGCCGAGATTGCTCTCCTCACACGCCACAGAGACGAACTGAACGCGGACTACGTCCAGGCCGCCCATCACGGCAACTGGGGAGCCACTCTTGATTTTTACGGCGTCCTCTCACCGGGAACGGTTTTCATGGATGCCCCGGGCTGGCTGCTCCAGGAAAACAGAGGCTATGATGCCTGGCGGCTGAAAAAAACTTTGGAAGGAAGGGGGATCTCGGTACTCACCTTTTCCTCCGCCCCCAATGTGATCCATCTGCACTGAGAAAAACGCTTGTACTATTTTCATGATCCAATAACAGGGAGTGAAAATCCACTTTTCTTTCACCCATATAACGTGGTCCGTACCAATGTGTATTATATTAAACAGGGAAATATATTGAAAAAAATGTGTTTTTATGTTAGAGTAAAATGCTGTGATCAACTCAGATTTCCTGTTCCAAGGAAAGATCATTGATGATAAAGGAGATTTTTAATATATGAAATTAGGAATCGTAGGCCTGCCAAACGTAGGCAAAAGCACATTATTCAATTCATTGACCAAAGCCGGCGCGGAATCGGCCAACTATCCTTTCTGCACCATCGACCCCAATGTGGGCGTGGTGGCCGTCCCGGACTTCCGCTTAGGACTCCTGGCGGATCTGTACGCGTCCAGAAAGGTCACCCCCGCCGTCATCGAGTTTGTGGACATCGCCGGCCTGGTGAAGGGGGCATCCAAGGGGGAGGGCCTGGGCAACCAGTTCCTGGCCAACATCCGGGAGGTGGACGCCGTCGTCCACGTGGTCCGCTGCTTTGAGAATGAAAACATCATCCACGTGGACGGGAGCATCGATCCCCTGCGGGATATCGAGACCATCAACCTGGAGCTCATCTTCTCCGACCTAGAGATCCTGGAACGGCGGATCGCCAAGACTGCCAGAAGCGCTTTCAACGACAAAGCCCTGGCAAAGGAAGTGGAGACCTTAAAGTCCGTCAAGGCCTGGCTGGAGGACGGAAACCTGGCCATCACCTATGAGGCGGCCGACGAGGATGAGGAAGCTTTCCTCCATTCTCTGAACCTGCTCACCGGAAAACCCGTGATCTTCGCCGCCAACGTCTCCGAGGAGGAACTGGCAGACGACGGCGCCTCCAATCCCTTTGTCTCCAAAGTCCGGGAGCTCGCCTCCGGCCAGGGCAGCGAGGTCTTTGTCATCTGCGCCCAGATCGAGCAGGAGATCGCCGAGCTGGAGGAAGACGAAAAAAAGATGTTTTTGGAGGATCTCGGCCTCTCGGAATCCGGTCTGGACAAGCTGATCGGAGCCAGCTACCGGCTTCTGGGGCTGATCAGCTTTTTGACTTCCGGAGAACAGGAGACCAGGGCGTGGACCATCAAAAAAGGCACCAAAGCCCCTGCCGCCGCCGGCAAGATCCACAGCGACTTCGAGCGGGGCTTTATCCGGGCTGAGGTGGTAAATTACCAGGCTCTCCTGGATGCGGGCAGCTACGCCGCCGCCAGGGAAAAGGGCCTTGTAGGCCTGGAGGGAAAGGATTACGTGGTAAAGGACGGGGATGTGATCCTGTTCCGGTTTAATGTATAGAGAGAGGTCCTTATGAGACCAAAAACCGGGCAGGGAGACGATCGTTCTTCCCTGCCCGGTCTCTTTTATTCTTCCTCGTCCATCTCTTCTTCCACCAGCTCGTCAAACTCTGCCGCATCCAGGATCTCGTCGAAAGCATCGGCCACCGCCTCGTACTCCTCGTCGTCCTCGATATTCTGAAGGTCCGGCTCCCCGTTCGGCCCGGTCACAAACCGGTACAGGTAAACCTCTCCCTCCTCGCCCTCCGGCGGATTGGTGGGAAGCAGCGCGATATAATTCCGCCCGGCCGCCTCGAAGGTGGTCAGCACGATGCACTCCAGGCTGGAATCGTCGTCCAGAGTCAGGGTCACGGTCATGTGGCCGTCCTCGCCTTCGTTTAAAAGGCCATGCTCACAGTCGCAGCCGCAGGAACTGCAGTCGCTGGTGCAGCCCGCACTGGTGCAGTCTTTCTCAAATTCTTTTGCCATGATCAAAAATCCTCTCTTTTTCTACCTGCCGGTATCATCCTCGTTATGCCGGAAGCGCAGAACTTCCTTCTCAAGGTACTACCACTGTAGCAAAAATAAGGCGAAAATGCAAGGGCTCTCCGGTGTTTTTGAAAAATTATACGAAAGAAAACCGGTTTCCTTTCTATCTCGTCGGCCTCACTTGATCCGACAACAGGCAGGCGGCGCCTATGAGCCCGGAATCCTCGCCCAGCTCCGTGAATTTAAATTCCACCGGGAAACCGTTGGTGTGGCAGGACTCGAATTCCTCCCGCATCTTTCCGAAAAGCTTCTCCCCCATGGCGAGGAGGCCTCCGGAAAAGACGATGCAGTCCACGTTCAGGAGCATGTAGACGTTGAAGATCCACATGGCCATGTAGTGGGCCATCTGGCCGACGGCCCGGACGGCCAGGGCATCCCCCTTCTCACAGGCCTCGCTGATATGTCTGGCCGTGATCTTCTCCGCTCCCCCGGCAAGGCTTGGCAGGATGCTCTCCTCCCCGGCCGCAAGCCACCGCCTCACATGGCTCACGATGGCCTTCCCGGAGCAGAGGGAATTGAAACAGCCGGAATTGCCACACATGCAGGGGATCCGCTCCTCCCCGGAGACCGCCGCCAGCATGTGGCCGCTCTCCCCGGAGGCCCCGTTGCTGCCCCGGAACAGTTTCCCGTCCAGGATCATCCCCGTGGAGATGCCGGTGCTCACGGGACAGTAGAGCATATTCCGCCGCCCCCGTCCCGCTCCCAGCTTGTACTCCGCCAGCGCCCCGCAGTGGCCGTCATTGTCCACCAGAATGGGAAATTCCTCTCCGAGCTGCCCCCGCAGAAAATCCGCCACGGCAAAGCCGTCCAGCTTCGGAAGACTGGGGATCCGCCCCACCACGCCCCGGTCAAAGTCCACGAAACCGGGGACCCCGATCCCCACGCCGGCGAGGCTGCCGCCAAGTGCCTCCGCCTGATCCGCAAACTTCCCGATCTGTTCTGCCACGCGGCCGAAAAACCCCTCCCCGGATAAGGCCTCGTCGGAGGGGAGCGTTTCTTTATAGAGCAGCTGCATTTTTTCATCAAAGAGACCGTAAGCCGACTTGGTCCCCCCGATATCGATCCCCATAGAATAGTTCATCTTTCCCATACCTCCTCTTCATGGTTCCGTTCGGAAAAATCCCGATCCGGAAGATCACACCCCGGAAGATTCCCGGCCGAAAAAGCCGTCACAGTCCCTCCCTTAAAAGCTCTCGGACCACCGGATCGTCCGTCTCCACGCCCGCCGCCTTGAGTTCCTTGATCTTCTCCCCAAACTGGGGCAGATACTTCTCGTGGGCCACCAAAAGCTCGTCCAACACCCGCTTTCCCTCCCTCCCGCTGCGAATTAACGGGTTTAAGGTGAAGGCTTCCAGGGCCAGCCCGTAATCCCCGGTGACGGCCGCCTCGATCACGCATTCCTCCATGGCTTTCATCATCTGGAGCCACCCTCTTGCGGCCGGCGGGAAGGTTCCCCAGGCCACCGGCTCCGCCCCCCGGGCCGAGACGAGGCAGGTCACCTCCACGACGGATTCCGGCAGCAGGCAGGCGATGGCTCCCCTGTTCTCCGTGCTCACCGTCATCCGGCTCTGCTTGTTGTTGTAGATGGCGCTGATGCATTCGCAGGCCGTGTCGCTGTAGTAGGCCCCTCCCCGCTTTTCCAGCTGCTTTGGCTTCTCCTTAAGCTCCGTGTTCTTGTAAAGCTCGAACAGTTCCTTTTCTACGTCAAGCATCTGCTCCGCCCTGGTGCCGCCCTCCTTAAACTCCTCCATGCTGTGGACGAGCATCTCTTCTTCCATATAATAATAGCGGTGGTAGCCGCAGGGAACCATCCCCATGGAGGAGAGCAGTTCCTCCGGGAAGGGCGCCTGGAAGATGTTCACCGGCGTTCCGCCGTTCCTCTCATTGACGTGAGCGAGGAGCTTCTTCGTCACCTCATTCCCGTTCCGGTCAAAAGCCCTGTGCCAGTGAAAATGATTGAGCCCCGCAAACTGGTAGATGAGGTCCCCGGGCTTAAGCCCCAGGTTCTCCGGCTCCCGCATCTCGGCAATGCCCGGCACGTTGCAAAGCCCGATGGTCTTCTTCCAGCCGAACCTGCGGATAGCCGCCTCCGTCACCATGCCGCTGGGGTTGGTGAAATTGATGAGCCAGGCGTCCGGGCAGATCTCTCTCATGTCCGAGATGATCTCCCCGATTACCGGGATGGTGCGGAACGCCTTTAAGATCCCGCCGGCCCCGTTGGTCTCCTGCCCCAGCATGCCGTGGAGGTCCGGGATCCGCTCGTCCTTGATCCTGGCCGGGAGCTGTCCCACCCGGAACTGGGTCGTCACGAAATCTGCCCCGGGGAGAGCCTCCCTCCGGTCAAGGGTCGTGTGGACCTTTACCGGATAACCGGCCCTCTCCCACATCCGCTCCGCGAACTCCCCCACGATCCGGAGCTTCTCCCTTCCCGGCTCCACGTCCACCAGCCAGATCTCCCGGACGGGCAGCTCCCCGTACCGTTTGATGAACCCCTCCATCAGCTCCGGCGTATAGCTGCTCCCGCCGCCGATGGTCACGATCTTGATCCCACGTTTCATAATGCTGCCTCCTTCCTGTTACGATGAACCATGCCATGATCCCCATCGATCACAGCAGATACTTTTCCGTTTCCTATAACATAACACAGAAAAAAACGCATTACAATCAACATAATGATCCCTGTTGTTTATTTTCCAATGGTTTTCCTGCAAACTGTCAATAATTAATATATTTTTATAGCAGACGACATAAATCTTTTCTTTATGGCGTCTGCTGCGCCGATTTTTGCTTCGTGTAAGCGCAGAATCTACCTTACAAAAATCGTGCGCATCCCCCGGAGGGCTTATAGTAAACGGCAAATACTTTTGTCGTTTACTATAGATATAATATATAAAACTATATTGTTTTTTATTGTATTATATCGTATAATTGTAGAAAGATTTCCAAAAACAGAAGAATAATTTTTAAACCGCCACCTCTATTCTCTGAAAATCCATAATGACACTAATATATTTGCATTTTTTCGATAGTTAACAAAAAGTAAGGCGTCTAAAAGTTGAGATTCTTTACTATTTACGCAGCCGACTTGGCGGCGGAATGGAGATTATCATGAAGCGGATGACAGTTATCATAACGGCCATGAGCGTCATGCTTTGTGCCTGTAAAAGCACGCAAAAACCCGTTATGCCTTCCAAGTCCCCCACTCAGGAAGAAACAAAAGAAACGGCGCTCTCTGCATTTCCGGACATGACCACCCGCACAGACTGGTATGGAGACTATCAATTTGTGGATTATGTATGTCCCTATAAAGAATATGTGCCGGACATACCGGAAGAGATTGAGTATCGTAAAAATCTTTTGCGGGAATCCGTGGTCACATTGACAGAAACAGAATGGATCTTTTGTGGTCCCGTTGACCGCAAACTGGTCCAATGGGAAAATTATGAATATGAAAGCTACACGGACATCAGCAAAATAAATTACGAAAATGGGATACTAAATAAAGAAACTGCGATGCAGGTCAGCGAATGGGAAATTACGGAACAAAACGTGAGTCCAGCCGACGGACAGGAAAACAGTTTTTCAAACATGGATTTTGATATCTGCGATCTGATCGGAGCACCAATGCTCGTATTTTATGACGAATCACTGCCGGAGGAAAAAACAATACAGTCTTATATGGTATATACCGGAGACGGGGTTGTCCTTCAGATAACCAAAAGCAGGGTGGCGGCCTACCAGAAATTGCGCTGACGCCCCGCTTCCCAGACACCTCGATTTCGCCTCACATCTTCTTGCAATCGAGTGGGGGAGTTCTTTTCCCCTACTCGCTACGCCGCCCGTGCGCCACCCCAGTGGCATATTTCCTTTGCACGGGCGTGTGCATAAAAAAGCGGGGCCGTCCATTTTCCCGGAGGTCCCGCTTTTCTCTCATCCCTTTTCTCTCTTTTTAAAGCCGCTCAAACACCATCGTCGCCTGGATCCGGTCTCCGCCCATCAGGCCCTTGCTGCCGCCGTTGGAGGTCGTGATCGTGTGCAGGCGATAACCCTTGGCCGCCTGGTCGTTGATCACCGCCTCCAGCTCCGTCAGATTTCCGGAGCCGGTGCCCATGAACTTTTCTTTTAATGTCACCTACAGCACCACATAGTGCAGGTTCTGCCCGGAGGCGGTGGAATATGTAGATCCGTCGCTGTAATCAACCATATTATGATCCCTCTTTTCTTCTGATTTACAATGCCTTTCCTTTACGATGCCTTTGCCTTACAGCACCTTCGACAAAAATTCCTGCAGTCTCGCGTCCCTCGGATGGGCAAAAAACTCCTCCGGCTTGTTCTGCTCCACGATGCGGCCCTCGTCCATGAAGAGGACTCTGGAGCCCACCTCCCTGGCAAATCCCATCTCGTGGGTCACGACCACCATGGTCATCCCGTCCGTGGCAAGCTGCTTCATGAAATCCAGAACCTCCCGCACCATCTCCGGGTCCAGGGCCGAGGTGGGCTCGTCGAAGAGCATCACGTCCGGGTTCATGGCCAGGGAGCGGACAATGGCGATCCTCTGCTTCTGCCCGCCGGAGAGCTGGGCCGGATACTGGTCCGCCTTCTCCGGAAGCCCCACCCGCAGGAGAAGCTCCGACGCCTTCTTATCCGCCTCCGCCTGGCTCATGAGACCCAGCTTCACCGGAGCCAGAGTGATATTTTTCCGGATGGTCAGATGGGGGAACAGGTTGAAATGCTGGAACACCATGCCCATCTTCTGGCGGATCCGGTTCAGTTCCTTACCGGAGGCGGCCGTGATGTCGCTGCCCTCGAAGACGATGGACCCTTGCGTGGGCTTCTCCAGCAGGTTCAGGCAGCGAAGGAAGGTGCTTTTCCCGGAGCCGGAGGGGCCGATGACCACCACCTTCTCCCCCTTTTCGATATGCTCGTCGATGCCGCAGAGCACTTGCTTGTCTCCGAAGGATTTATGTAGATTCTTAACGTCGATCACTCTTCGCCAGCCTCCTTTCAAGCATGCTGAGAAGCTTTGTCAGGATAATGACCACCACCAGGTACATGGCCGCCGCAATCAGAAGCGGCGTCAGGTAATCATAGCTGCTGGCGCCCACATTCATGGCCGCCTTCGTCACATCCAGGACGGTGATCCCGCCGATGACGGCCGTCTCCTTGATCAGTACGATAAACTCATTGCCGAGGGCAGGCAGGATGTTCCGCACTGCCTGGGGCATGATGATCTCTTTCATCGTCTGCATCTCCGAGAGACCCAGGGAACGGCCGGCCTCCATCTGCCCCCGGTCCACGGCCTCGATCCCCGCCCGGATGATCTCCGCCACGTAGGCGCTGGAATTGATCCCGAAACAGAGGACGCCGGAAACGATGGCCGGGATCCCCCTGGCCGTGAGGATCAGGTAATAAATGATCAGCATCTGCACATAGACCGGCGTCCCCCGGATGACGGTGATATAGACATTGGCGATCCATCCCAGAGGCCTGCAGCTTTTATGGTTGGCCGCCATATATTTCGCAACCGCCAGGAGGATGCCGAGGACTACGCCTAAAATGACCGCAAAGAGGGAGATCTCCAGCGTCATGCCGAAGCCTTTCAAAAAAGACAGGTAGCGGTCTTTTTCCAGGAAAGCATTACTGAACCTTTCCCAGGCACCTGTAAACCAGCTCATACTCTACCCCCGCATTCCTTATTTCGTCGTGTGGTTGACGGTAAACTCCTCGATCTTGCCCTCGTCGATCAGCTTCTGGAGGACCTCGTTGATCTGCTCCAGCATCTCCGTATCCCCTTTCTGCACGGCGATGGCGTACTTATCCGTGAACACCTCGCCCTCCAGGATCTCCAGATCGTCGTTGGCCTTCACCATCTCCTCGGCGGGAAGGGCATCCATGATCACGCAGTCGATCCGGTCATTTTTCAGGTCCATGGCCGCTTCCATGAATTTCTTGTACTGCTTGAGGTCCTTTGTCCCAAGGTCATCCTGGCAGTAGAAATCGGCGACCGTCCCGCCCTGCACGCCTACCACCGTGTCCGCGGTCAGAGCATCCACGGAATCCACCCGCTTCGCCTCTTTATTGACCACGACCACCTGCCTGGAGGTCGCATACTCGACAGAAAAATCCATCACCTTCTGCCGGTCCGGGTCCACAGAGATCCCGGCGGCGGCAAAATCCGCCTTGCCCTGCTGTACGGCCAGAAGTGCGCTGTCAAAATCCATGTTCTGGATCTCCAGCTCTCTTCCCATGGCCTTGGCGATCTCGTTGGCAATGTCCACGTCCACGCCGATCACGGTAGCGCCGTCCTCGGTGTACTCATAGGGGGCAAAACCGGCTTCCGTCGCCATGATGAGCTTTCCGCCGCTCTCGCCCTCGGCCTTGGTCTCCGTGCTTTCCGTCCCGGCCTCTGTCGTCCCGCCTGCCTCCGTGGTCTCCTCGGCCTTCGCATCTGTCTCAGGCGCCTTCGTCTCCTCCGCCGCCTCTGCGGCCGTAGCGTCCGGCGCCTCTGTTTCCTTCTTGTCTCCTCCGCAGGCCGCCAGGGAACAAATCATGGCTCCTGCCAGAAGCAGTGCTGCAAATTTCTTCATAATATTTCTCCTCTCCTTTTTGTATGTTGCATTTATATACACTCCGGTGCATAAGCACGGGCACAGATATACGGCCTCCGCTTTTATGCCGAAGATGTACTCTCATGATATCAATTTCCGCCTGTGCGATACACAACCGCACAGGCAGAAAATCAAGTTATGCGGAATCAGACTCAGAATTCAAACTTATCCGCAAAGTAAGCGTCCAGTTCTTCGACGGGCACCCGGACCTGGTCCATGGTGTCCCGGTCGCGGACGGTCACCGCCCCGTCGGTCTCCGAATCGAAATCATAGGTCACGCAGAAGGGCGTGCCGATCTCATCCTGCCTCCGGTAGCGCTTGCCGATGTTTCCCCTGTCGTCAAACTCACAGTTGTATTTCTTACAGAGCTTCTCGTAAACCCTGAGTGCCCCGTCGTTTAGCTTCTTGGAGAGGGGCAGCACCCCGATCTTCACGGGCGCCAGAGCCGGGTGGAAATGGAGCACCGTGCGGACATCCCCGCCCTCCAGGGTCTCCTCGTCGTAGGCACTGCATAAAAATGCAAGAGTCACCCGGTCCGCCCCCAGGGAGGGCTCGATCACGTAGGGAATGTACTTTTCCTTCTTCTCGTCGTCAAAATAACCCATGTCCTCGCCGGAGGTCTCCTGGTGTCTGCCCAGGTCATAATCCGTCCGGTCGGCGATACCCCAGAGCTCTCCCCAGCCGAAGGGGAAGAGGAACTCTATGTCCGTGGTCGCCTTGGAATAGAAGGAAAGCTCCTCCTTCTCATGATCCCTGGCCCGCATCTCCTCGTCCTTCATGCCGAGTGCCTTCAACCAGTTGATGCAGAACTGCTTCCAGTAGGCGAACCATTCCAGATCCGTGTCCGGCACGCAGAAAAACTCCAGCTCCATCTGCTCGAATTCCCGAGTGCGGAAGGTAAAGTTCCCGGGAGTGATCTCATTGCGGAAGGACTTGCCGATCTGGCCGATGCCGAAAGGGACCTTCTTCCTGGAGGTCCGCTGCACATTCTTGAAATTGACAAAAATGCCCTGAGCCGTCTCCGGTCTCAGATAGACCGTATTCTTCGCATCCTCCGTCACACCCTGGAAGGTCTTGAACATCAGGTTGAACTGACGAATATCGGTGAAATCATGCTTGCCGCAGCTGGGACAGGGAATCTCGTGTTCCCGGATATAGGCCATCATCATCTCCTGGCTCCAGGCGTCCACGCTGCCCTCCAGCACGATCCCGTTCTCCTCGGCATAATCCTCGATCAGCTTATCGGCGCGGAACCGCTCCTTACAGTTCTTGCAGTCCATGAGCGGATCGCTGAAGCCGCCCAGATGGCCGGAAGCCACCCAGGTCTGGGAATTCATCAGAATGGCGCAGTCGACGCCCACATTGTAGGGATTTTCCTGGATGAACTTCTGCCACCAGGCTTTCTTTACGTTATTCTTGAGCTCCACGCCCAGATTTCCGTAATCCCAGGTGTTGGCAAGGCCCCCATAGATCTCCGATCCGGGATATACAAATCCGCGGGACTTCGCCAGGGCTACGATCTTTTCCATTGTCTTTTCCATGTGTTTCAATCCTCTCCATATTTTATCGTCCATGATGCCGCCGCCCACCCGCCCTGTGCGGAAAAGACGCCTCCGGCATCACTTGAACACGATATAGGTTACCTCTCCGGCCTTCGCCGTCACCGTATGCTTATCCACCAGGGCGGCGCCCGCGCTCACATACTGGACATTTCCCTCCACCTGGACGGTAACGGCTCCCTCGACGATCACGACAGGATTTTTTTCCTTCTTCGTCACTCCCTCCAGGGTCACGTCTTCCCCTTTGGCGTTTTTAAAATTCCCCGAAAAGGAAGTTTCCCCTACCGTGGAAAACTCCAGCCGGCTCACTCCGCTCTCCGTGCCGGAATTCCCCGTAAACTCCAGGTAATCGCTGCACCCCTCGTAGCCTAAAAGCAGAGAGGCCACGCCCTCCTCCACGGTAAGCGAATCGATCTTCACCGGAAGGGATGCCTCCTCATCCTCCTCGTCCACATAGGCCTCTGCCGCCGCCCCGTGTTCCGAATTATATTCCTTCACAGCGTCTTCTACATAGGTTTTCAGCTCCGCTTCGCTGTAATTATTCCCCACAAAATCTTCTATATCCGCGCTGACTACGGTCCCGTCCTTCCTCACGAAAATGCTGCTGGCCTGAGGCTCGAACTTCACCTTGCCTCCGCAGCCCGCCAGCGCCGTCACCGCCAGAACCACCGCCATCATAAGACCTGCCGTTCTTCTCTTCATGATCTTCCTCCTCATAACAGACTTTTATCATTGTACCTTGTTTCGAGGATATTTTCAATATGTTTTCTTCATGGAAAACAGAAGAATTTATTACGAAAATGTTATGTTTATGCTGTTGAACACCTCTTCTGATCGAAAAGTCCTGCTTATGTACCGGCCCCTGTTCCGCTCCGCCGCCTCCGAGAGGGCGGCAAAAGCCTCCTCCGAGAGGGCAAAGGTAAACAGCCGCTCCACCGGAGTGTTTACGATAAAATCCAGGGCATAGGCCGCCGCACCCGTCAGGCTCCGGAAGCAGTCCCCGTCAAAGTCCCCGTTCATGGCCATCATGCGCAGCTCATAGACAAGGCGCACCAGCCGGTTGTCCAGGCTGTCTTTGGAAAGGGCCCTGAGGGCCTGGTAGAGAAGCTTTAAGGTCGAAAACTCATCTCCGTTTTCCCTGGAATAATAGTCGGCGAACTCCAGAAAATAATAACCCAGGTACACCAGATCCATCCTGGAGGTGACTTCCCCGAAATCCCTGGAAATGGAGAGCTGTTTGATCGTGTAGGAGCTGCGTCCCTCATAGAGGGTGAAGGTCCCGAAGCAGAAAGGGCGGATCCCGCCGATCAAGGGGCTGTTGGGCCTCCTGGCCCCCTTCGCGAAGGCGTGGAGCTTTCCCCTCTCGCGGGTCAGGATCACCACCCGCCTGTCATATTCCCCGACGGACGACGCCGAGAGGACCAGGCCCGTCACCTCTATGAGATTGTCCCCGATCTCCCCGGCCGTCCTCGACATACAAATGCCTCCTCACATGTCCTTATGATACCCATAATTTTTCAGATACAGGTCATTGTCCCGCCATTCCTTCCGGACCTTGACCCACAGCTTTAAGTTCACCCGGCTCTCCGTCATCTTCTCGATGTCACGGCGGGCGCTGCTACCGATCTTTTTAAGCATGGTCCCGCCCTTCCCGATGACGATCCCCTTGTGGGAATCCTTCTCGCAGACGATCTCCGCCTCGATGTCAAACATGCCGTCCTTCCGCTCCGCCATCTTCTCCACCGTCACCGCGATGCCGTGGGGGATCTCCTCCTTCAGGCACCGGAGGGCTTTCTCCCGGATGATTTCCGCCGCGATCTGCCGCATGGGCTGGTCCGTCACCGTGTCCTCGTCGTAATACATCGGGCCGCAGGGCAGATATTTCATCAGGACATCCAGCACGGTATCCAGATTTTTCCCTTTAAGAGCCGACACCGGGATGATCTCCGCGAAGGGATACAGCTTCTCATAGGCGGCGATGTAGGTGAGCACCCGGGGCTTCTCCACCGTGTCCACCTTGTTGATGATGAGTACCACCGGCGTCTTCACCTGCTTTAAGATCTCCAGGATATGCTGCTCTCCGGCTCCCACATAGGTGGAAGGCTCCACCAGCCACAGGATCACGTCCACCTCCTTCAGGGTCCGCTCTGCCGCCGCCACCATGTATTCCCCCAGCTTGTTCTTCGCCTTGTGGATGCCGGGCGTGTCCAAGAACACGATCTGCCCCCTCTCGTCGGTGTAGACCGTCTGGATCCGGTTCCTGGTGGTCTGGGGCCGGTCCGAGGTGATGGCGATCTTCTGTCCGATCAGATGGTTCATCAGCGTGGACTTGCCCACGTTGGGCCGGCCGATCAGGGCCGCGAAGCCTGACTTTTTTCCTTCTTCCATAAATATCCTCCCACAGAAATTCAGACAAGCCGCTTCAGCTCTTTAAATAACTCCCGATCCTCCTCGATCTTGGCATCTCCGCCCAGGACGCAGAGGTTTTCCCCGGCGAGAACGGCCCGCACAGGACCTGCCAGGGCGCGGATGTCCTCCGGCGAGGCGCCAAGCACCTGCTCCCGCTCCTCTCTCAGCATCTCCTCCGTCACGCCGCACAGGTACATGGACACGTTCCTGGCCCCTTTTGTCCGGGGCGTGAGCGGCGCGTCCATATGGCTGACGGTGCCGATGATATATTTGGTCATTTCCCGCTCGTCCACCTCAAACTGCTCCAGATAGGCCGGGATCCCCTCAAAGACTTCGTTGGTCTTCTTGAGGTTCGGATCCCGGTAGGAGACGAAGTAACCGTCCCCGTTCCGGCCGAATCCGCTCATGACCCCGTAGGCCCCGCCCTTGACCCGCACCTGGATCCAGAGATAATCATAACTCAGGACCATCTGGAGGATCCGCATGGCCCCCGTGTACCCATAGCCCTGCTCCAGGAAATTCCCGCTCCTCGCCACATACTGGACCTGGGAGGGAGTCATGAAACCTTCGTTCTTTCTGGAGAGGAGAAGGCGCTCCGGCGAGATCCTTCCCAGAGGAAACTCCCGCTTTTCCCCGCTCTCCTCAAGGCCGGCCGCCAGCTTCCTGAAAGGAGCCGCAAAGGAACCGTAGCCTTCGGCCTCCCCCGTATAGCTCGCAAACAGATTCTCCTTCCGGAAGATGAGGCCGCAAAGCTCCTCAAGCTTCCGGAACAGCCGCTCCCGCTCTCCCTCAAAATCCGCCTCCAGGGCTTTTAGGAGCTCATAATACTCCATGCCCGCCGTGGCATCCCCGAAGGCCGAGACCGGGGAGTGGTACGAACCGGCCCGGACCACCGCCGCCGAGTGGCCGGAGCTTCCCATCCACTCCCGGACTCTGGACCTGCCCCTCGCGGAGAGCTCGAAGAGCCGCTTTCCGTCCGTAAGGACCGAGCCGTGGATGATCTCCTCCAGGAACCCGAGGGCTTTTTCCTGCCGGTCATAAAATGCCTTGGAGTTAAGCTCCAGGGCCGCCCGGAAATCCCCGGACCCGTCCAGGGACGGATAGCTGCCGAGAGATACCTGGATCCCTCCGGTGGATGCGTTGACCTCGTTGGAAAACTCCTGGTAGCTGTGCCTGTCCGTGTCCAGAAGCCCCAGCACATACCGGAGAAGCCCCAGGTAAGGCCAGTCCTCCCGCCTGACAAAGCTCACGTCAAAGGCCAGCCGGATATAGCCGATCCCGTTGGTGGGAAGCTCCGAGAAAAAGACCGGGACCCCGCACTCCGCACACATTTTGCCTCCGAGAGGCAGCGGCTCCAGCCCGATATCCCCCCTGGCGAGGGAGGGGATCGTCTCCAGCTCCTCCCTGGAAGAGGGAGTCTGCTGATACTCCTTTAATTCCCTGGTCTTCCGGATAAGCTCCCGCCTCTCCTCCTGTCCCATGGCCGAGAGCTTTTTCGAAAGCGCCTCCGAGAGCGCCCGCTGCCGCTCCCGCTCCATGCCCTTTTGGGGCGAGAGGACGACCACCGCCTGATGGAGGCTGTCCAGGAGATATTCCCGAATCAAGTCCTCAAAAAAGCCCTCCGCCTGTTTCTCCTTGAGGAAGGCGAAGACTTCCTCATACTGCAGGTGCATGAAGGGATCCCTCTCGTCATACAGCCAGCTGTCAAAGCACTGGAGCCCGTACATGAGCCCCCTGGGATAAGAGCCGAAATCCGCCTCCCGGTACTTGAACTCAAAATAGTTGATCCCCGCAGCCAGGGCCCGTTCCCCGATCCCTTCGCAGGCAAGCCGCTCCAGCGTCTCCCGGACCACCCGTAGGAACGCATCCAGCTTCTCCCGGTCCGTATTTTTTGCCACCACGGAAAAGATCGGCTGCAGGATCCCGGAATCATAGCCTCCGTAAACGTCCGTCCCGATCCCCGCATCGATCAGGGCCTGCTTGAGGGGCGCCCCCGAGGCGGTGAGGAGCACATACTCCAGGATCTGGAAGGCCACGTAAAGCCTGGGATTTAAGCCCGTCCCCACCACCATACTGACAGAGAGAAAGGTCTTCCCGGCCGCTTCCTCCTCCTCGGAGATCGGGTAAAACCTCTCGTAGACCCCCTCCGTGACAAAGCCCTTCTGGAGCGGGATCTCCGAATCCACCCGGATCCGTTCGTAATGGCTCAGATACTCCCTGTCCAGAAAACCAAGCTTCTCCTCCACGTCCATATTTCCATAGAGATAAATGTAACAGTTGGAGGGATGGTAATAGGTCCGGTGGAAATCCAAGAACTGCCTGTAAGAGAGAGACGGGATCTCCTGCGGGTCCCCGCCCGATTCCGACCGATAAGGCGAATCCGGAAACAGCGCCCGCCTGGTATAACGGCTCAGAAGGCTCTCCGGAGAAGAAAGCGCCCCCTTCATCTCATTGTAGACCACGCCGTTGACGGTGAGCGGACCCTCCTCCTGCTCCAGTTCGTAATGCCAGCCCTCCTGGAGGAAGATCTTTTCATTTTTATAGATGTTAGGATGAAAGACCGCGTCCAGGTACACGTCCATCAGGTTCTGGAAGTCCTTGTCGTTGACGCTGGCCGCCGGATAGACCGTCTTGTCCGAATAGGTCATGGCATTGAGAAAGGTATTGAGAGAGCCCTTTACCAACTCCACAAAAGGATCCTTGGCCGGAAATCTCTCAGAACCGCAGAGCACCGAGTGCTCCATGATATGGGGAACCCCCGTGTTGTCCTCCACGGGCGTGCGGAAGCCGACCGTAAAGACCTTGTTCTCGTCGTCATTGGAAACAACGAACAGTCTGGCGCCGCTTTTTTTGTGGCGGAGCAGGTACGCCCTCCCGTGAAGCTCCTCTATCTCCCTCTCCTCGATCCTCTCATACGCTTCAGAAATCATATCCAAGCCGCTCCTTCTCTAAAAATAGTTATAGGTAATTGCAAAACATGAAATTGCGGAAATATTGCCAGAATATTCGACAAATTTTTGAGTTTCGCAATCACCAGAAGTATCTGTCTCTCACATATTCCCCATGAGTCGGTCCTTGAGCACCGCAAAAAACTCTCGCACCATCATATTGGGCAGAAGCCCGGCGACCGAGGGAGCCGCGACGCCCGTCACATGCTCAAACCCCGCCTTCTCCGCCAGGGAGACCGCCCGGAATACATGAAAGCTGTTGGTGACGATACCCACCGACTTTTCATTGTCCCCGATCAGGGACCTGCTGTAAGAAAGATTCTGCTCCGTGTTGGTCGCATGCCGCTCCATGATGATCCGTTCCCGGCCGATTCCCTGATCCACCAGGTAATTGCGCATGGCGACTGCCTCCGTCACGTCCTCGCCCGGCCCTTTTCCTCCCGTGACCACCACCCTGGTCTCCGGGTTCTCCTCCAGATAATCCACCGCCGCATCCAGACGATAGCGAAGGGACTTGGAAACCGTCTCCCCCCGCACCTGAGCGCCCAGCACCACCAGATAATCCAGACCTTCACGCGGCTGCTCAAACATATGGTAAACGATAAAGCTCTCCACCAGGAAAAACAGGAGAAAACCAAGCACGATGGTCGTCCGCACCGGTATCTTCACCCACATGGGCAGTCCTTTTAAGAACAGCCGGAACCGGGGCAGGGAAAACAGCAGGCAGAGCCCCGCAAAAACCACAAAAAGAGCCAGCCAGAACAGAGAAAAGGAAGCCCTGAGCCCCGTATAGACGACAATGGCCACATAATATACGATTGAAAACAACGCAAGCACTCCAAATAGTATGTTCACTCTTACCCCTTCCTATGCAGAAACGCCCTTCTTCCTCAGGATATCACCCTTCTCCGGCATCCCGGAGAGTCTCACCAAAAGCTCCTGTCTGGCATGGGGCGCACTCTCCTGGGCCCGTCCGTCAAGATCGAATATCCCCTCCACCACGGCAGGCACATCCTCCCCCGAAGGCTTCATGATCTCGACCGTCTCCCCCACCGAAAATTTATTCTTCTGCTCCAGAAAAAACCGCCCGTCCTCCCGCGCCTCTCCCGCCGTGCCCAGATAGATATACTCCTGGCGGTAGGTGCTTCCGTCGTAGATCTGGGCGTCCGTCCCCGGCTCCCCGAAAAAGAACCCGGTGGTAAAGGGCCTGACGGTACACTTTCCGATCTCCTCCCGGTACCATTCCATCCGGCTCCGGTAGAGTTCCTCCGACGTAAGGCAGTCGTCGATGGCCCTCCGATAGGTCCGGACCACTGCCGCCACATAGAGGGCCGTCTTCATCCTGCCCTCGATCTTAAAGCTGTCGATCCCCGTCCCCAGGAGCTTTGGGATGTGCCCGATCATGCAAAGATCCTTCGAACTGAACAGAAAGGTTCCCCGCTCATTTTCATAGACGGGAAGATACTCTCCCGGCCGGCTCTCCTCCATGACCGCGTAATTCCAGCGGCAGGGATGGGTGCAGGCCCCCCGGTTGGCGTCCCGGCCCGTGAAAAAATTGCTGAGCAGGCACCGGCCCGAATAGGAAATGCACATGGCCCCGTGGATAAAGGTCTCCATCTCCATCTCCTCCGGTATCTCACGCCGGATCTCCCGAAGCTCCTCCAGGGAAAGCTCCCTGGCCGAGACCACCCGCTTCGCCCCCAGGCCATGCCAGAACCGGTACGTCCCATAGTTGGTATTGTTGGCCTGGGTGCTGATGTGCAGCTCCAGCTCCGGAGCCGTCTCCTTCGCGATCTGGAAGATCCCCGGATCCGAGACGATCAGGGCGTCCGGCCCGATCTCCCGAAGCTCCTCAAAATACCGGCGCGCCTTAGGAAGATCCCCGCTGCGGGCCAGGATGTTGGCCGTCACATAGACACGCCGCCCCCTCTCATGGGCAAAGCGGATCCCCTCCGCCATCTCCTCCATGGAAAAATTTTTCGCCTTGGCCCGGAGGCTGAAGGCCTCCCCGCCCACATAGACCGCATCCGCCCCGTAGCGGATGGCAGTCTTAAGGACATCCAGGCTCCCGGCCGGCGCCAGAAGCTCCGGCCGGGAGGCCCTCCCGCTCTCATTCCAAACCTTCCCCCTGCGCCCGTATGCACCCAATGCATCACCGGCGTCTTTTCCCGGATATCTCGTGGTCATAAAATACACCTGCCTTCCCCGGCCTCCCTCTCCACGGCCTGAAGCCCTGTCTCCTTCGTCTCTCCCGTCTTCACACTCACCGTCACCCCGTCTCCCACGGGCAGCACCGACGTCCTGAGCCCCTCCATATGGGTCAGGATATGGAGATACCGCCGCATCCTGCCGTGGATGGTCCGGTTCCTCCTGGCCACCGCAAACCGGGATTCCAAAATATCCCCGCCCTGCAGCACGTTGTCCGAGACCAGGACGCCCCCCACGCAGAGCAGCCGCAGCACCTGCGGGAGAAAATGGAGGTACTGCCCTTTGGCCGCATCCATAAATATAAAATCAAAGGACGGCTCCAGCGACCGCAAAAGCTCCGCCGCGTCCCCCTCCAACAAGGTGATCCTCCCCTCCATCCCCGCCCTGAGAAAATTCTCCTTGGCAGTCCGGACTCTCTTCCCGTCCTTCTCAATGGTGGTGATGGTACAGCCATCCGGCATGGCACTCCCCATAAGAAGAGCCGAATAGCCGGTGGCAGTCCCCACCTCCAGGATCCGCTCCGGCCTCTTAAGGGCAAGGAGCGTCCGCAGAAGACCGCCCGTCTCCCTCCGGATCACAGGAACAAAGGAGGCGGCCGCCTCCTCCCCGATCTCCGAGAGAAGCCCGGCCTCCTCCTGTTCCAGGGAATTTAAATACACCGAAAGCCGCTTTCCGTCCGTCATGAAGTCTCCTCCGTCTCCACAGCGGCCCCAGAAAGGATATCCAGGATCATCTTCCCCGTCATATTCGTATTCAGCCGGTACTCTCCCGGCACCAGCTCGCAGTCATAAAAATATTTCTGGACGATGAACACCAGGCTGTCGTCGATAAAACCCTCCTCCTCCAGGACATCCGCCACCTGGGAGACGGTGTTCCCCTCCTTCAGCACAAACCGCACGGTACGGGGATTCTTCGCCCTCCCCTCCCGCTCGTCAAAAACCGCTTTCCCAAAGCCATAGGCCCGGACCGCCAGCAAAAACAGGCAGGAGGCCAGTGCCGCCAGCACCATGAACCGGACGATCATCCCCAGAATTCGTGTCTTCAAAAGCGCTTCCTCCTCAGATATCCATGATGATCGGCAGGATCATGGGATTGCGCTTCATCTTCTTCCAGATATAGTCGCTTAAGCTGTCCCGGATGACTGCCTTGATCTTCCCCCAGTCATTGACCCGCTTGTCCAGGCATCTGCGGACCGCATCCTCCACCACCGAGTGGGCCTCCTCCATGAGATTTTCCGACTCCCTGACATAGACGAAGCCCCTGGACACGATATCCGGCCCCGCCATCAGCTGGTTGCCTCTGCGGTCCAGGGTGAGGACCACGATGATGATTCCGTTCTGGGCCAGATTCTGCCGGTCCCTGAGAACGATATTTCCCACGTCGCCGACACCGAGTCCGTCCACCAGTACCGGTCCCGCCGTCACGTTCCCCGTCACCTGGGCGCCCTCCTCGGAAAGCTCCATCACATTGCCGGAGCGCATGATGAAAATATTGTCCTTGGCCACTCCCATCTCGTGGGCGATCTCCGCCTGGGCCATCAGATGGCGGTATTCCCCGTGGACCGGAAGGGCGAACTTCGGTTTCACCAGGGAATAGATCAGCTTCAGGTCCTCCTTGCAGGCATGTCCCGATACGTGGGTGTCCTGGAAGATCACCTTCGCCCCCTTGGCCGAGAGCTCATTGATCACCTGGGCCACCGCCTTCTCATTGCCCGGAATAGGTGTGGAGCTGAAGATGATCGCATCGTTGGCGCTGATGGAAACCTTCTTGTGGATATCCGCCGCCATCCTGGAGAGGGCCGCCATGGACTCTCCCTGGCTCCCCGTGGTGATGAGCACTGTCTTCTCCGGCGGATAGTTGCCCAGGTGGGCAATGTCCACCAGCGTCCCCTCCGGGATCCGGATATACCCAAGCTCCGTGGCGATGCCGATGATGTTCACCATGCTGCGGCCCTCCACGACCACCTTTCTTCCATATTTATAGGAAGAATTGATGATCTGCTGGACCCGGTCCACATTGGAGGCGAAGGTGGCCACGATGATCCTCCGCTCCTTGTTCTCCTCGAACAGCCGGTCGAAGGTCCTCCCCACGGTCCGCTCCGACATGGTATAGCCGTCCCGGATCGCGTTGGTGCTGTCCGCCATCAGGGCCAGGACCCCCTTCTTCCCAAGCTCCGCAAACCGGGGCAGGTCCACCGGGTCGCCGAAGATGGGCGTGTAATCGATCTTAAAATCCCCCGTGTGGACAATGGTGCCCACCGGCGTAAAAATGGCGAAGGCCGCCGCGTCGGCGATGCTGTGGTTGGTGCGGATGAATTCCACCCGGAAGCATCCCAGGTTCACCGACTGGCCGTATTTCATGACCTTCCGCTTCGTCGAACGGGTCATCCCCCGCTCCTTAAGCTTATGCTCGATGATGCCCATGGTCAGCTTCGTGGCATAGACCGGCACGTTCAGCTCCGCCAGCACGTAGGGCAGCGCCCCGATGTGGTCCTCGTGGCCATGGGTGATGACAAAGCCCTTGACCTTCTGTACATTTTCCTTCAGATATGAGATATCCGGGATCACCAGGTCAATGCCCAGCATGTCGTCACTGGGAAAGGCCAGCCCGCAGTCCACCACGATGATGCTGTCCTCATACTCAAAGACCGTCATGTTCATCCCGATCTGTTCCAATCCCCCCAGAGGAATGATCTTGAGTCCCGGCGTCCTGCTGCCCTGCTTTCCCGTCTGTCTTCCTGTCTGCTTCGATGTTTGTCTCAAATATTACACCTCTCACTTTCTCTGTTTTACTCTTTTATTTCACGCTTTTAAAATTTTTCGTCTGTGCGGTTGAAGGTTTTCCGTGTGTCTTCGTCAGGGAGCAACCAGTTTCGCAGACACGTTGATTTTTTGATTCGCCATAGCGTGCCGGAAAACTGCCAGTGACAGTTTTTCGGCTTTGCTGCGCCGCCTATTGTCATCAAACCGGCTTCCATCAAAGCGGGTCAGCCGGTTCGATGACGCTATGCTCGCAAAATCTGCAAAATCTGCCTATCGTCTGCTTCAAATGGTTGTTCCCTGACGAAGACAGGATCCAATATTACAACCGCACAGATTAAAAATTTTCTATCGGATGTCCACGTCCTCCAGAAGCTCGTTGAAGATCCGTGCCAGGTACTGCTGTTCCTTTTCCTCCTCCACGATCTCATACACAGCCTCCGCGTCCTCCGCGTCCGATATATCCTTCAGGATCAGGCACTCGCCGTCCCCCTCCTCTTCCGTCGCTACAAGCACATAATTACAGCCCGCCACTCTGGTCTCCTCCAGCACGTAGCAGGAAATCTCTTCCCCGTCCTCCGAGGTCAAAACGATCCTGTCTTCCATAAAACCTTCTTTCTGCTTTGTACGATCGGCAGGGAACGCCTCGTTCCCCTGCCTGCACGCCGGATATCCGTCAGTTTCGCTGACAGGCTTCCTTCCGGTATCCGCACGCAAAGAAATCACAGGGAATCCAAATATCCCTGTAAGATAAACACTGCCGCTATTTTATCCACATAGTCCTTCCGGCGCTCTCTGCGGACTCCCGCCTCCATAAGCACCCGCTCCGCCGCCGCCGTGGTCAGCCGCTCGTCCCATAGCACGACGGGAAGGCCGGTCCTTGTCGCTAGCTTCTCCGCAAAGTCCCTGGACTTTTCCGCCCGCTCCCCGAAATCTCCGTTCATATGTCTCGGACAGCCCACCACGATCTTCTCTACCTGGTATTCTCCGATCAACTCCTCCAGACGGGCAAGGGTCCTTCTCAGCTTATTCTCCTGCGGCCTCTCCACAGTTTCCACGCCCTGGGCCGTGATCCCAAGAGGATCGCTGACAGCCACTCCTACCGTTCTGGAGCCAAAGTCCAGTCCCATGATACGCATATCCGGCACTTAACCCTTCAGCTTGCTTTCAATATAGACCTGCACTAACTCCTCCAGGATCTCGTCCCGCTCCAGCTTCGTGATCAGGCTCCTCGCGCTCTGATAGCTGGTAATATACGTGGGATCTCCCGACATGATATAACCGACGATCTGGCTGATCGGATTGTAGCCCTTCTCCGTCAGAGCCGCGTAGACCTTCGCCAGGATCTCTCCCGCCTCCATCTTATTCTCCTGGGAAGGATTAAAAAATTGTGTTCTGTGTATATCACCCATTTTTTTCACGTCCTTACATGCTTGTATTTCTATTCTAATACAAATTTTCCGGCCTGTCGAGGGGTTTTCTTCCAGTTTCTTCACATTATCCCGTCTTTTCCGTCAGAAAATCATCGAAAAAGCGCGGGTGGCCGGAAAATTTTCCCCTGTGCGGCTGGAATCGTCTGTTCTGTCTCCGTCAGGGAGCCGCTGCTTTCACAGACACGTTGATTTTTTGATTTTGCTGCGCCGCCTATTGTCATCGGACCGGCTTCCATCAAACCGGGTCAGCCAATCCGATGACGCTATGCTCGCAAAATCTGCAAAATCTGCCTATCGTCTGCTACAAGCGGCGGCTCCCCGACGAAGACATACAAAGCCTCCCTCCGCACAGATGGAAATTTTCACTTCATGAGGGGCTCTGCGAAGAGGAGTTCCTCCCAGCCTGCCTCTCTCCGGCCGGAAAGGCGGACGGGAAGGATCTGTCCCGGAGAAAACACCTCTTCCGCCGCGGGGCCGGGAACCCCTGCGGCCGGAAGCTCCGCGGCCGCCTTCACATACTCCCTCGTGAACCCGGTCATATACCGTCTGCCGCCGATCTCCTGCTCCTCCTCCAGGAGGATCTCCCGAACCGTTCCCTCATAATACTTCCGAAAGTCTTCGGAAAGCTTCGCCGAAAGGGCCAGGGCCCTGCGGCTCCGCTCTGCCTTGACCTTCTCCGGCACCTGGGAGGACATGGCCGCCGCCTTCGTCCCCTGTCTTCTGGAATATTTGAAAATATGCATCTCATAAAATCCGATCTTTTCAAGGAAGGAGAGCGTCTCTGAAAATTCCTCCTCCGTCTCCCCCGGAAAACCCACGATCACGTCGGTGGTGATGGCCGGGTGGTCGTAATAGCTCCGCAACAGGCGGCAGCAGGCCGCATATTCCTCCGTGGTATAATGGCGGTTCATCCTCTTTAAGGTCCGGTTGCAGCCGCTCTGCAGCGACAGATGAAAATGCGGGCAGACCTCCCCGATGGCCGAGAGCCCTTTTACGAACTCCTCCGTGACGATCCTAGGTTCCAGGGAGCCCAGACGGATCCTCTCGATCCCGGGAATCTCAGCCACCCGTTCAATCATCTCCAGAAGAGAAACCGGTAGATCAAAATCCCTCCCGTAGGAGGACAGATGGATCCCGGTCAGCACCACCTCCCGGTAGCCGGCTCCCGCAAGCCGGAGAATCTCCTCCAGAAGATCCTCCGGCCTCCGGCTGCGGATCCTCCCCCTTGTGTAGGGAATGATGCAATAGCTGCAGAACTGATCGCAGCCGTCCTGGATCTTGATGAAGGCCCTGGTGTGCTCCGCCGTCCGCACAAGAGAGAGCTCCTCATACTCCTTCTCATGGGCAATGTCAAGGACCGCTCCCATTCCTGCACCCCGTTTCTTTTCCCCGCCGTCAGAAGGCCGCTCCGGCTCTCCCGCCCGCCGTTTTTTTTCACAGGCGGACAAAAGCTCTACAAGCCTCTTCTTCTGGTTATTCCCGATCACAAGATCCGCCGCGCCGCTCTTTAAGATCTCCTCCGCCTGTGCCTGGACATAGCAGCCGGCCGCCACGACGAGCGCCCCGGGATTTTGTCTCCTGGCCCGATGGAGCATCTGCCTGGATTTCCGGTCGGCCATGTTGGTCACGCTGCAGGTATTGACCAGGTAAACCTCCGCCTCCGCCTCGAAAGGGACCAGCTCATAGCCGGCCTCCGAGAGAAGCTGGCCCATGGCCTCCGTCTCATATGCGTTGACCTTGCAACCCAGATTGTGCAGGGCCGCCCTCTTTTTCCGGTTTTCCATATCCTGATTCCTCACTTTTAGTAAAATCTCCTCTTGACTTTTCCCCCGAATCTGTCTAGTATTATAATGAACCGGAGAGGGGGAAGCCTTTCCAGAACTTTATCGTCAGCAAAGAAGGGAGTATTCTCATGAAAACAGTACAGATTTCTTTAAATTCCATCGACAAGGTCAAGTCCTTTGTCTACGATCTCACCAAATATGACTATGACTTCGATCTGGTCTCCGGCCGCTACGTCATCGACGCCAAGTCCATCATGGGCATCTTCAGCCTGGATCTTTCGAAGCCCATCGACTTAAACATCCACGCCGAGGACAACGTGGAGGCCATCTTGGAGACATTGAAGCCCTATCTGGTATAAAACGTACTTATATCCGTTCTCTCCCGTGACAGTTTCTCTGTCGGTCAGGCAACGGTCCCGCAGGACTGCGGGACCGTTTTTTCGTTGTATAAAAAACCTATACTACGGGGCCTGGATCTCGACGACCTCCCTCGTCTCCAATGCCGTCTTTACCATCTCTTCAATCTTTCCCGCCAGCTTCTCCTCGGAGCGGCGGATGATCTTCCGGTTGGGCTTGATCACCGGGTGCTTCGCCACAAAGATCGTGCAGCAGTCCTCGAAGGGCTGGATGGACGTCTCAAAGGTATCGATCTTCAGAGCGATGTCCACGATCTCCTGCTTGTCAAAGCCGATGACCGGACGGATCACCGGCAGGTCACAGACCTCCCCGGTACAGGCCAGGCTGGGAAGGGTCTGGCTGGCCACCTGGCCGATGCTCTCCCCTGTGACCAGAGCCAGGGCGCCGCTCTCCTTCGCGATGGCCTCGGCGATCCGCATCATGTACCGCCGCATGATGATGGTCAGCTCCTCGTGGGGGCACTGGTCGTAAATGCAGAGCTGGATGTCGGTGAAATTGATCACATGGAGCTTCATGGGGCCGGAATACCGAGATACGATCTTCGCCAGATCCACCACCTTCTGCTTCGCCCGCTCGCTGGTGTAGGGCGGCGCATGAAAGTAGACGGCATCAATGCTCACGCCCCGCTTTGCCGTCATGTACCCCGCCACCGGGCTGTCGATCCCCCCGGAGAGCAGCAGCATGGCCTTCCCGCTGGTGCCCACCGGCATGCCGCCGGGACCGGGAAGTACCCTCGAATAAAGGTTCACCCGCTCCCGCACCTCCACGTAAAAGAACACATCCGGCTCATGGACATTGACCTTAAGGGACGGGTACGCTTCCAGCAGGGCCTCGCCCAGCCTGGCATTGATCTCATTGGAATCCATGGGAAATCCCTTGTTGGCCCGCTTCGTCTGCACCTTGAAGGTAAAGTTCCCTTCCGGATGGACCCTCCCCGCGTAATCCACGACCCGCTCCCGGATATCCGCAAACTCTTTATACTCAAACTGGACCATGGGACAGATCCCGGAGATCCCGAAGACCCTTCCCAGCCGCTCTGTCACCTCGTCGGGATCGAAGGCGCCCTCCTCCTCCACGTAAATGCGTCCCGTCTCCTTCCGGACCGAAAACTTCCCCTCCGCCCCCCGGAGGGCAAAGCGGATCTGACGCATCAGGGCGTCCTCGAACAGATACCGGTTCTTCCCCTTGATCCCGATCTCCGCATATTTGATCAGAAATGCATGGAATAATCCTTCCCGCTCTGCCATGCTCCAATCCTCCTGTCTTTTTGTTTTTTAGGTGCTGGTACTGCCTGATACAAATATCAGGTACTGCTATTCACCGTTATCTGTGCAAGGCAGTACTAGCGCCTCGCATATCTCCGCAGCATAGGCAGCAGTTCTTTCAAAACCTCTGCCGTATAGCGGATCTCCTCCTCTGTCGTAAAGACGCTGAAGCTGAAGCGGAGAGTTGCGTCCAAAAGCTCCCGCTTCAGGCCGATCCCCCGGAGGGTCCCGCTGAGGGCCGGGTGATTGGAGGAGCAGGCCGAGCCGGAGGAGACAAAGATCCCCTTATCCTCCAGGGCGTGGAGCAGCACCTCGCTTTTGATCCCCTCAAAGCTCACGCTCACCACGTGGGGGGCCGACTCCTCCCCGGTCAGTCCGTTGATCTTAGTCCCCGGAAGATCTGTCACCAGCTCCACGAACCGCTTTTTAAGACCGTACATGGCCCGTATCTTTTCCTCATGATCCTCGTAGATCAGCCTGGCCGCCTCCCCCATCCCGGCAATGCCGGGCACATTGTGGGTACCGGAGCGCATGCCCTTCTGCTGGCCGCCCCCGTAGACCACCGGCAGGAGCTTCGTGCCGCTCTTCACATACAGAAACCCCACCCCCTTGGGGCCGTGGATCTTGTGGCCGCTCACCGACAGGAGGTCGATCTGTTCCCGCTTCGGGCAGATCCGGTACTTTCCGTAGGCCTGGATCGCGTCCACGTGGAACAGCGTCTTGGGATTTTTTTTCTTGATCACCGCCCCGATCTCCCCGACGGGATTGCGTGAGCCGATTTCATTGTTGACATACATGACCGACACCAGCGTGGTATCCTCCCGGAGGGCCGCAAGGAGGGCGTCCTGTCTCACATGGCCGTTTTCATCCACCGGGATGTAATCCACCGAAAACCCCTCTTCCTCCTCCAGATACCGGAACACATTGGAAACGGACGGATGCTCGATGGTGGTGGTGATGAGATGCTTCCCGGCCCGTCTCATCGCCCTGGCCGCCCCGATGACGGCCATATTGTTGGACTCCGTGCCCCCGGACGTAAAAATGATCTCCGACGGCGCTGCCCTGAGGGTCTTTGCCACCGATTCCGCCGCCGCCTTCACGTAACGCTCCGCCTCCACTCCCTTCTTATGCAGGGAGGAAGGATTCCCGTAATCCTCCGTCATGGCCTTCACCACAATGTCTTTTACCGGCTCAAACACCTTCGTCGTCGCAGAATTATCTAAATATGCTTCCATCGCTTCCTCGTCTTCCTGATCCGTCCGATCATACTGCTTCCCCGGGCCGACGCCCTTTTCGTTACGCCGCATTTTCTTTCCGGTTCCCTATTTCTCCAGCTGGAACATGAGGGCCGAGAGGAGGGCCATCCCCGCCGTCTCGGTCCGGAGGATCCGCCGCCCCAGGGTGATGGGGGTAAATCCCCTTTCCCTGGCATATGCTGCCTCATCCTCCTCAAAGCCGCCCTCCGGGCCGATGAAGACCGCCACCTGCATGCCCGGCTTCACCTGGGAGAGGAGCCTTCTCGTCTCCTCCATCCCCTCGGCGTGCTCGTAGGGAAACAGCCTGCAGTCAAAATCCGCCGCCAGGTCCACCGCCTCCTTAAAGGGCAGGACCCGGGACACCTCCGGTACCACGGTCCGTTTCGACTGCTTGGCCGCGCTCTCGGAAATGGCATTCCAGCGGCGCACCTTCGCCTCCGCCTTTTTTTCGTCCAGCCTCACCACCGACCGTCTCGTGGCCACCGGCACGATCCGGGAGACGCCAAGCTCCACATTTTTCTGGATCACAAGCTCCATCTTGTCGCCCTTGGGAAGCCCCTGGAAGAGCACGACCTTCGCCGGAAGCTCCGTGCCGTCCTCATCCCTGGAAAGCAGGGAGAGGAACACTCCATCCTCCTCAAAGGCTTCGATCCGGCAGTTGTAGCAGAGCCGCTCTCCGTCGCTGATCCGAAGCTTGTCCCCCGGCTTCATCCGGAGCACATTTTTGATATGGTTCACATCCGGACCGGTGATCCTCGCGGTCTTCTCCCCGATCTCCCGGCCGTCCACAAAAAACAGATACATCTTACTTTTTCCTCACTGTCACCGATACCCAGTCCTTCTGTCTGGTGACCTCCAAAAGCTCCCAGGCCGGATTGGCCCCAAAGGCCGCCTTCACATCCTCCTCCTTCGTGTCGATGATGCCGGAGGTGATGAAAATCCCGCCCTTCTTCAGATACCGATCCGCCTCCCCCGCAAGCAGGATGATCACCGGCGCCAGGATGTTCGCCGCGGCCACGTCGTAAGTCCCCTCGCCGACCCGCTCCTGCAGGGCGGCCTCCGTCAGGATATCCCCCTCTTCCAGGACAAACACATCCTCTGAAAATCCGTTGCCCCGGGCATTCTCCCCGGCCGCCCGGACCGCGTTCTCGTCCACATCCGTCCCAAAAGCAAAGGAAGCCCCCAGCTTCAGGGCCGCAATGGCCAGGATCCCGCTCCCGGTGCCGATGTCGAGGACCCGGTCCCCGGCCTTCAGATACTTCTGGAGCTGCCGGATGCAGAGCTGGGTGGTCTCATGGGAGCCGGTCCCGAAGGCCGTACCCGGATCGATCTCGATCATCAGCTTGTCCGCATGCTCCTTCGGCACCTCCTCCCAGGTGGGCTTGATCAGGATGTCGTCCACCGTAAAGGGATGAAAATACTGCTTCCAGTTGTTGACCCAGTCCTTATCCTCCGTCTCCGAGGAGGAGATGGTCCCCTCCCCCACGTCCACGAACAGCCGAAGCTCCGAGAGCCCCTCCCGGATCCCCGCAAGAAGCGCCTCGTCCTCCGCCCCCTCGTCCACGTAGAAAGAGACCTTCGCCTTCCCCTCGTCCGGCCCAAGCTCCGGGAGGATGTCGATGAACATTCCCTTTGTCTCCGCCTCCGTCAGCGGGACATTATCCTCGATCTCGATCCCCTCGATCCCGTGTTCCTCCAGCATGCTGCCGATCAGGTCCACCGCCTCCGTCGTGGTGGCGATGGTATATTTCTTCCATTTCATCAGGGTTCCCCTTTTCCAAACTTTATTTCCATCTTTGTATTTTTTCAGATTATTTCTTGCATGTTTCCGATATGTACGGTAAAATAGAAACAGATTCTTTTCAATTTTAAAAATACGATTACAGAGGGGGTATTTTATGGAATCACGCGTCATGAAATTTTATGCAAAAGATGATCACACCGTTGTCCTCCGCGCCATCCACGGCCACTTCGCCACCAGCCATTCCCATGTCAACTACTATATTGACGTGACCGGCCTGCGGACCAGATGCAGCGAAGCCACGGCTGTCGCCAAAAACCTGGTGGGCAAGATCGTCAACACCACCGTCATCGACACCATCGTCTGCATGGACGGCTGCGAGGTCGTGGGCGCCTACATGGCTTCCGAACTGGAGGCCCGGGATTTTGTCTCCACCAACAGCCACGAGACCGTCTACGTGATCACACCGGAGTTCAACAGCAACAACCAGATGATCTTCCGGGACAACCTGGCTCCTTCCATCCGGAACAAGCATGTACTGCTGCTCCTTGCCTCCACCACCACCGGACAGACCATCAACCGCAGCTTAGAGTGCATCCGCTACTACGGCGGCACCGTGACGGCCATCTGCTCTCTCTTCAGCGCCGTCGACGTGATCCAGGGCTTCCCCATCGTCTCCGCCTTCACCGTCAGGGACATTCCCGGCTACCAGGCCTACGAATTTGAAAATTGCCCCTTCTGCAAGAACGGGGAGAAGCTGGACGCTTTTGTAAACGGATACGGATATTCCAAGTTATAGGCGACAACATAGATCTTTGTTTTCTCTGTTCTGTGTATCATCCCTGGTCCGAAGAAATTGCCTGATCTCAATCATGAAAACAGGCAATTTTTTCCACCTGTGCGGTTGAAAGTTTTTCATGTCTCCGTCAGGGAGCAGCCAGTTTCGCAGACACGTTGATTTTTTGATTTTGCTGCGCCGCCTATTGTCATCGAACCTGCCTCCATCAAATCGGGTCAGCCGGTTCGATGACGCTATGCTCGCAAAATCTGCAAAATCCACCTATCGTCTGCTTCAAATGGCTGTTCCCTGACGGAGACAGAATCCAATATTCCAACCGCACAGGTAGAATTTTTTCACATACTGTCCTAGAAGGCTTACGGCAGCCTCGGCGCCTCGATCCCCAGATATCCGGAAAGGCAGTCCACGATAAACCCATGATCTTCCTCGTGGGGAAGGGCCGACACCGTCACCACGCCGATATTCCCCACTCCCTTTACCCGGATCGGGAACCCGCCGCCGCACAGGACGCACTGCTCTTCCGTCAGCCCGTGATCCGCCAGGGTCTGCCCCTTCTCGCCCATGACATACAGGCTCTTTAAGGAACTCCTGTCCATAAGCTTCACCGTATTGTATTTCCGCTCCATCCACCTTTGGTTCAGGATACTGGTCCCGCAGGGTCCATACTGGAACAGCGTATATCCGTTGTTCAGACAGATACGGATGGCAATGGCGATCCCTTGCTCCTGCGCCCTCTTCACCATATAACAGCCCAGCTTCCAGCCCTCGTCGTTGGTAAAGTGATCAAACCACAAAAGCTCTTCCTGTCTCTCTAAGATCTCCAGTTTTTTCTTCATATTTCTCTTCCTTTCCAAAAACAGCCTTCTTTTTCTCCGTCATTCCGGCATCAAAAGTTCCGGCATCTCCGACTCCATGACCGGCAGCTTCGTATCCGGCTCCCAGGCCTGCCTTGCCATGGTCTGCCAGGCCCTGACTGTATAATAGCTGCCCCCCGCCTCCGGCTCCTTCGGCACCGACGCCGTCACCGAGAGGTGCTGCTCGTCATTTATGATCACCGAAAAGGAAAAACGGACTCCCGTTCCGTCCTTTTCCGGCGCCGCCACTCCTCCGGCCCCGTCCAGATACGAAAGGCACGCCTGATAATAATCCTCCGCCTCCGGATTATCCAGATAGAGCTCTTCCAGATGGCCGTCCAGATCCTCCAGCAGGGTCTCCGCCTTGTCACAGGCCGCATAGTAGGCCTTCGTCCTGTTTGCCAGCCGGTCGTTCAGCTTTTTATCCGCATTGGCGTTCACAAGCGAGAGCATGGCAAAGACCACCAGGCAAAGCAGCACAAAGATCATCAGGATGGAAGTGGCCCCCACCCCCATTCCAAAAGAAGAATTTCGGTTTTTTTCTGTCTGTCTCATAAAAACTCCCGTCTCCCATGTCAGATCACTGCGGCATTCCTGCTCTAAGAGGCCGGGACCGCCCTCGGGATCTGGACGGCGGCCGCGAGTTCATAGATGACTCCGTCCCCGCCGCTGACCCGGACCACGGCCCGCTTAAGAGTCTGCCCTGTACCTGAGGCCCGCCCGTCCGTTCCGTCAGGGGAAGACTCCGCCGGTACAATGGCAAGGGTATAGACCCCTTCTTCCACAGGATGCCAGTCCTCATCGTAAAAGACCAGAAAGCTGTCCCCGGCCTCATTGAGCCGCCCTTCCGGAAAGAGGGTCCCAAGCTCCTCCAGGCGGCCGGAGACCTTGTGATAAGCCTCCGCCGCACTCTCCGCCAGGGGGATCGCCCGGTTTAATGCCTCTGTCTCCCGCTCCGTCAGATGCGCCTTTACAAACAATTGGATACAAACTGCACTTGCCAGGGAAAAGAAAAAAATGACAAGTATGAGCTCCAGCAGAAACAGGCTGGATCTGTGCCTCCTCTGTGACATATCCGTCGTCCTTTCGGAAATGATCAGTTAAGGAAACGCTGATCAAAGCGTTTCCTGCGCCGGATCTGCGCCGCAAAGCGGCATATTCCCTTGCAGATCCGTGTGCCTCTGCCGGAGCTGTTAAGGAAACGATATCCGATCAGCGTTTCCTTAACTTCCGGATCTCAGATGAAGGAGCAGGGAGATCGGCTCCTCGCCCTCCCCGGCCGCAGAAATCTCCAGCAGCCCCTCCTCCTTCTCCGATACCGAAAAGCCATCCACCTCCAGGAGCTTCTGCCCGGCCGATACGTCAAAGGGCAGCTCCGTCCTGGTAAACAGCTCTCTCAGGTATCCCTCATGCTCATAGATATAGAGCGTATAGCTTCCGTCCGCATCTCCCGTCGTGATCTCGAGGATCCCGTCCCCGGCGGAGACACTGGCTCCCGCATCGTTCTGCCTCACCTTCTCCGCCACATAGGCCAGGGCAGTCCGTCCCTCGAAATTGCGCTCCATGGAGGAAACGCTCTTTTCATAGACGCCGGCCCCGATGACCACCAGGCTGAAAGCCGATATGGCAAATATGCAGAACAGAAGCAGGGTAAACAGAAAGTCCGTCTTTAACCTCACCTTGCACCTCCACGCTTCACCACGGTCACATCCGGCATCAGGTTGGAGCCGATCGGCTGGTAATCGATCCAGTACCGCTCCTCATTCCAGGTAAGGCCGTAATGCTCCTTCAGATAATCGATGCCGGAGGGGTAATATCCCTCCGATGCATAACAGTGGACGATGTCCCGGTAAACCGTCTGCTCGAGCCCCTCCATCTCCTTCTCCGCCGTGGTATCCGAAATGGAGACGATCCCCCGGAACACGAACAAAAAGATCACAAGGAACACAAGGAGCGGAACCAGGAAACCGGGAAGCGAACGCCTTTTCTTTCTGTCACTGAAACGGTCCATACCTCATACCTCCTTCTCAGCCGATCCCGCTCATGATACCCATAAGGGGAAGCATCACCGACAGGAGGATCATCCCCACCAGGATGGACATGACGGCGACCAGCGTCGGCTCCAGGCGGGATACGGTCCTCGAGATCCGCTCGTCAGCCTCCCCCGCGTACTGCTCCGCCACCCGCTCCATGACCTGATCCAGAGATCCGGAGAGGATCCCCACGTTCACCATACGGGCATGAAGGCCGGAAAACACGCCGGCCTCCTGGAAGGCAGCTCCCAGCTCCTCCCCCTCCGCCGTCCTCCTGCGGCACGCCTCGATCTTCTCCCGAAGGTCGGGGCTGTCCGTCAGCTTTCCGGAGAGCTCCAGTCCCTCGTCGGAATCCAGTCCGCTCTTCAAAGTGATCGCCATACCGTCGGCAAAACGGCTTAAAGCCGTCGCCTCGTAGATCCCTCTTGTAAAAGGAAGACGGCGTCCCATGGCCTTCAGATACCCTCTCCCCCTTTTGGTCATAGCCAGATACAGGGCCAGGGCCACCAGAAGGACGGCGATCACCAGGATCGCCAGGCTGTAGCGGCCAAGCCAGGTCCCGATGTCCATGATGCTCTTTGAAACCCCGCTCATCTCCGTCCCCAGCTGCTCATAGACCCTGCCGAAGATCGGCATGACCCGGATCACCAGCACCAGGATCACAGCCAGCATCATACCGATCATGACACAGGGATAGGTGACCGCACTCCTGATATTCTTTGACAGGGCATCCTGCCGGTCATAATAAACGGCGAGGGAGGAGAACACCTCATCCAGCCTTCCGGCCCGCTCCCCGATCTCCGTCAGGTTCAGGAAATACGTGGGAAAGACCCCGGTCTTCGTGAGGGCTCCGCTAAGCTCCCCGCTTTGCTCCAGTTCCTCATAGACCTCCTCCAGGATGGCCCGCCCTGCCGTGTCCTGAAGGCTCTCCTTCAGGATGGAGATTCCTTCCAGGGAAGAGATCCCCGCCTTAAGCATCATCGCCATCTGTTCACAGAAAGAAGCCAGCTCCCTGTCCTTTAGGGGCTTTTTCGATATCTGTCCCATATATCCTCCCTAATAAAGGTATTTCACCTGGTAATTATCGCCCTCACTGATAAATTCCTTGAGCGCGGAACTGCTGGAATTGGCCGCAAAGGTCGGATCCATCAGCTGCCACTCCGAGCCGTCGAACTGGATGATCCCGTTGACCCATCCGATCCCGTCGATATGGGTACTGATCCAGGCATGATAGACCTCCCCCGCATAACCGATCTCCAGCCGGGTCGGGATCCGCTGCGTCCGGAGCATGGTCGCCATGACCGCCGCATAATCAAAGCAGATCCCTGTGCCGGAATCCAGGATCTCGTCCACCACCGGAAGGTATCCGCTCTGGACACTCTTGGCCTTATCCGTGTCATAGGTGATATTTTCCGTGATATAGGTAAAAATCCTGGTGACGGCGTCCAGATCGTCCGCCGCCCCCTTGACCAGCTCGGCCCCGAGGGCCACCGTCTTGCTGTCCGGCGAAAAGTTCACATATTGGTTGGGATAAAGATAAGGGGAAAACTCATCGGCGATCTTCGCCGTGACCGTCTGGCTGAACACGTTTAAGTAATCCCCCTTGGAGGGCCGCTGTTCCCAGACCGAGATCTTATAGTCCCCGTCCCCGCCGGTCAGGGGAAAGACCTCATACCCCTTTCCCTTGGTGTAGGTGTAGGTGACCCCCTCCGGCGTCTCCACCTGGAGTTTGACTTTCTCCACTTTCCCCAGGTATTCCACCATCACATAGCCGTCCTCCACATGGGAGGCATCCATGACCGCCAGCTCTTTTTCATAGACCGTCTCCCCGGAAGCCTCCGGAACCAGGGCCACCGGCTTGTTATCCCGGTTTCCGGCGGGAGACTCCTCCGAGCTCTTTGCCGGATCCGCTTTTTTCCCGCTGCTCCCGCCCGTTTTCCCGCTCCCCGTCTGTTTCTTTCCCGGCGAACCGCTGGCAGGCACGCCCGCATCCTCCATCTGGGCAGAAGCCGGTTCCCCCGCCGGATCGTCCGAAGACCCGCCGCAGCCTGTCAAAAACAGGCAGAGGCAGAGGATCAGACACAAAAACCTGCAAAATCCCTTTCGTTCCATAAACATCTCCCCGATCACTTCATTTTCTTGGAAAGCATATCCGGATTGGACGCATAACGCAGCGCCGTGTCCGCGGTGATGCTCCCCTCTTTATAAAGCTTCAAAAGACTGGAATCCATGGAGAACATCTCCCCGCCGCCGGCCGTATACACGGCCCCGTCGATCTGATGGAATTTGCTCTCCCGGATCATATTCCGGATGGCCGGATTCACCGTCATCCGCTCGAAGGCCGGCGTCAGACGGCCGTCCGTCGTCGGGACCAGCTGCTGGGACACCACCGACCGCAGCACGGAAGAAAGCTGTACCGCGATCTGCCTCTGCTGCTCCGGTGGGAACACGTCGATGATCCGGTCTATGGTATTGGCCGCCCCGATGGTGTGGAGGGTGGACAGGACCAGATGCCCGGTCTCTGCCGCCGTCATCGCCACCTGGATGGTCTCGTGATCCCTCATTTCCCCGAGAAGGATGGCATCCGGGCTCTGTCTTAAGGCCGCCCGCAGGGCGGACAGGTAGCTTCCCGTGTCCAGCCCCACCTCCCTCTGGCTCACGATGCTCTTTTTATGAGAATGGAGAAACTCTAACGGATCCTCCAGGGTGATGATGTGCCCCTCCCTGGTCTCGTTGATCCGGTCGATGATGCAGGCCAGAGTTGTCGATTTCCCGCTCCCGGCGGGCCCCGTCACCAGCACCATGCCCTTGGTATAATCCGACAGGGCCAGGATCTCCGGTCCAACCCCGATCTCCGAAGGCTCCGGCAGGTCAAAGGTGATCACCCTCACCACCGCCGCCAGGCTTCCCCTCTGCCGGTACACACTGACGCGGAAGCGGGACACGCCCCGGATCGCAAAGGAAAAATCATCGTCACCGGATTCCTCAAGATGCTGCATGTCCCGGTGTCCCTCCAACTCATAGATCTTCTCGATAAACTCCTTCGCGTCCGCCGGAAGGATCCTTCCATCGCCCATCTCCCGCAGGACTCCGTTTACCTTTATGGATATGGGACGTCCCACCACGATAAAAATATCAGACGCCCCCTGTTTTGTCGCTTCTGTCAGGCATTCTATGACATCCATAGCCGTTTCCCATCCTATCCTTGATCTTTTGCCCTCTGCAGGCCTGCAGTATTTCATAAGCTATTATATACAACAAAGAAAAAACTGTCAATTCCGACTGCCGGGATCTGGATGTATTCCCCCCTGCTCTCCAAAATCCCGGCGGACCGGCACATTACTTCGTTAATAATGCAACGATCCCTAGACCGGCGGCCGCCTTAAAGGGCAGTCCGACAGAGACACCCGCCCGGAAAGCCGCCTCAGGCCGTTGTCCTTCAGATAATCCTGTAATATTGATTCCGACTGGGTGGATTCCGGTCCGATGATGATCTCCTCCACCAGATCCTCCAGACCGATCCCGGCCTTCTCACACATGGCCCGAAGATCCAGCGGATAATATTTTTTGATCCGCTCCTTTGCGATATGGTAACAGGGCTTTACGTCAAAATACTCTTTTCCAAAGGGGGAGAGGACCAGGCGGACCTCCCGCTCCGAGGAAAAGGACGGGTGCTTGAACGCCACCGACTGGATCCAGGCATTCTTCATCGCCACCTTCATGAGCACGCTTTTCTCCAGGGTTCCTTTCTCCTGCTTCAGGATGCGGTAAAAAACCTTCGCCAGGTTATGCTCCATCATGTCATCCTCATAAAAGACCGTCTGCAGGGACAATTCTCCCACCGCCAGCTTCTCCAGATATTCTCCCCGGAAGGCAATGCACACCCCACGGCCCCGGTTCCCATACCGCTCCCACTGGGCCGCATCATCCCGGTACAGCGAGAAACAGGCCGCGTAAGCCGAATAGAAAAATTCCTTCTCCAGTTCCTCCGCAAAAAGCTCCCGGACCTTCTCCGCCCGGACAAGATCCCCCTCCGACTCCAGCCGCTTCACCACCGCGCTGCACAGGCTGCCCATGAAATGGCTCATCTCCGCCGCGTCGTTCATATTCAGGACATTGTTCACCCGCAGCTCGGCATGGCGCAAGATCCCGTCCAGCGCCTGGTAATCCGTATAATGATAAAGGATCTCCTTCCCGTAATCCGTCTCTCCTCCTGTTCCCATACGCCGCCCCCCGCTATCACCCGCGGCCCCTGTCACCGGACCGCCCGGCGTCTTCGCCGGATATGCCTCGTCTATATCCATACTATACCACAGGACTGCCGGTGACTGCAATCAAACATGTTCAACAAAAGCCTTGCAACTACATTATCATTTATAGTATAATACTTTAAAGATAGATCCGAACCGCTAAAGTGTTTTTCACCATATATTATAGAAAGGAAGAGGCCGATGACGAAGGAAGAAATGCAGAGATTTTTAAACAGAGAGGCGGAAAAAGGCAGCACGGAAGAAGAAGCTTTAAAGGCGCTGGCTGAAATTTTGGGGATCAAATTCCCGAAAATCGAAAAAGCCGGATGAAGCCGTCAAAACGACAGACCATCTCCCCCGCATGATCCGGACAGCATCCGGTCATGCGGGGTTGTTTTCTACCGGACTTTCTTTCCGCACTCGGGACAGAAAATCTCGTTTTCCCCCAGCCGGTTCCCGCACTGGCTGCAGAACAGGACCGCTTCGGCATCCTGCACCTCCTGCGCCGCTTCTCCCCAGGCTTCCTCCGCAGCCGCAGCCGGCTGCTGTCCGGGCCAGGACTCCGGCTGCACCGGCTGTTGCTGCCCGGACCAGGGGGCCGGCTGAGACGGCTGCCGCTGTCCGGACCAGGACTCCGGCTGCACCGGCTGCCGCTGACCAGGCCAGATTTCAGGCTGCACCGGCTGTTGCTGCCCGGACCAGGGCTCTGGATGAGGCAGCTGCCGCTGCCCGGACCACGGTTCCGGCTGATGCGGCTGCACCGGCCAGGGTTCCCGGGATTCCTGTACTCTCCTCCTGGCTTTCCCCGTCCGCACGAACTGGCAGACAATGCCAAACACGGCGATGAGCAGGGCGGCGGTCGCGGCGATCGTGAAGTTCATCTTCAGACAGACCAGCCCGGCACAGCTGAGGACGCCGCCCCAGAGTCCCGTAGAAAGGATGATCCAGATGCGCCAGATAAAGATCCCCACCACTCCGGCAGCACAGCCCGCGAGAGCGGCCGGGAGGATGATGCGGGTGAGGGCATAGGACCGGTCCATGAGGATGGAAAACACAAATTCAACGGACTCGACCGGTCCGACGGAGGAGCGGATGATCAGAAAAGCCGTCAACACAAAACCATATCCAAAACACTCGATAAAA
>CAMSZT010000021.1 GCA_947066815.1 uncultured Lachnotalea sp. | reverse complement strand
GGAACTATTATATCCCACTCCCAGATTCTTGTCAACTATTATTTCAAGAAAGCATGAAAAACTTTTCATGGTGTAAAGTTTCACGATCTCAAACTTTTCATTTCTCCGATTTTGATATATAGTATAGACAGACGATCGTGGAAAGGGGGCGGCAAAAGCGCTGTGAAACAGTCGAACTATGACCGGATGCGGGATCAGATGGAGTCGGAATTCTTAAAGTATGACCAGGAGCGGATGGCTGCGCGGTATGGGCTGAGGAAGGACCCAACGTATCTGTATCTGGATTTTATCGGAAGGGCCTACCGGGTAAACCGTGAAAGCGGAAGGGTGGAATGGTCTGCGGACGGATTTCTCACCACAGTCCATGCCGGATACAATGAGACCATGACCATTTTCGACGTCCTGTGCTATGCGAAGGAGGGCTGCCGGCTGTCCGGCCGGTTTGTCCCGGTCGATCAGTTAAAGGGGACCGTGCAGGCCTCCTCCGTCGGGGAACCTCTTTTTAAGGAGGCGGCCGGCCGGTTCGAGCACCGGACAGGCCTGCTCTCCGCGGCCTGTGAGCTTCTGGGCGGAACGCGGGAGCCCGTCGGGGACGTTTCCTACCGGCTTCCAATCTTTGACTTCCTTCCGGTCATCCTGCAGTTCTGGGACTCCGACGAGGAATTCGGGCCGGTCCTCAAGCTCATGTGGGACGAAAACATCCTGTCCTACATGCATTACGAGACCACCTGGTTTGCCGCCGCACACCTGTGGGAGCGGCTGGCCGGACTCATGGAACTGTAAATGACCGTGAAACATAAAATTTATCGAGATATTGCCGGAATATCCGACGGATTTTAGGGTCTCGTAACCGCAGACAGATTGGAAAGGAGGGCCTCGTGGACAGGGATCTGGAACCGTTTTTTAACTGTATACGGAAACGGCTGTACCGGCGGCTCCACGCCCTGGCCAGGCCCCTGGCAGAGCTTAAGGATATCGCCGTTTCTTTCCCGGACATTTCCTTTCCGGACATTCCTTCCGGCAGCTCCCGTTCCCTCTGTGCCACGGACGGATGCCGGATCTTCTGGAACCGGCAGGTCCTGGACGAGATCGCATCAGCGAAGGGCGCTTTGGAAGGAATCGCTTTGAAAGGGGGCAAACCGGACGGAAATGTCCCGAAGGAAACCGCGGACCGGGCCGAGGCACTTTTGCTCCACCAGGTTGTCCACTGCCTGTTCGGCCATCCCTTTTCCATGCCCGCCGCCTGCCCGGGGGAGGTCTGGAACCTGGCCTGCGACCTGGCCGCCTGGCACATTGTGGGGCTCTGGACGCCGGAGCTTTTGCCGGAGGGCGTCCGGCGCCTGTTCCAAACCTTTTTTGAGACCGTTCCCCAGGGACGTCCGCATATTTCCCGGCAGGAACATATTTCCAGACAGGAGCATGTTTCCCGGCAGGAGCTCCCGCTTTATCAGGCCCGCAGACTGGCCGCCCGGCTGGAGGAGGACAGCGCCCGGCAGGAGGAGATCAGGGCCATGCTCCTTTCGGAGACTGCCTGTTCAGAGACCGCCTTTTCGGACAGCCACGGCCTCTGGCCCGTCTTCCGGCCCGGCAAAGTCCCTTTTTCGGGGAAGGCCGGCGTCGGGGGCGGGCAGGGCAGGGAGGGGAACGGGGAACAAAGGAACCCGCAGCCAACACGCCATGGCCAAAACGCAGCCGAGACGAAGGCCCTCTGGGAACGGCTGGGAAGACAGCTCACAAAAAAAGGGGCTCCCCTCGCCCCGGAACGAGAGCGGGGAGAACGCCCCGGCTTACGGGGAACGGGGGCCGGCGGGGCCCGGTACTCCCTCCGGCTCTCCGATAACCGCCGCCACGATTACCGGAACCTTTTAAAAAGCCTGGCCAGGTGGGGGGAGGAGATGAAGCTCAATGACGGCGAGTTCCAGTATGCTCCCTATCTCTACGGGCTGGAGCATTACGGCGGCATGCCGCTCCTAGAGCCCCTGGAATACGAAGAGACGGCGAGAATCCGGGATCTGGCCGTCGTCATCGACACCTCCGCCTCCTGCTCCCGCTCCATGACCCGGGCATTTCTGGAGGAGACCAGGAATCTCCTCTCGGCGGAATCGCTGTTTTTCCATCCCTTCAATCTCCATGTCATCCAGTGCGACAGGGAGGTTCGCAGGGACGACAAGCTGACCTCCCTGGAGGACCTTCGGGATTACGTCGACACTCTGGAGATCTGCGGCATGGGCGGCACCGATTTCCGGCCGGCCTTTGCCCACATCCGGCGCCTCCAGGACTGCCGGGAGTTTTCGGATCTGTCCGCCATTTTGTTTTTTACCGACGGCTCCGGGCTGTATCCCGAGGAGCCACCGGATGTAAGGACGGTCTTTCTCTTTCTGAAAGACCACTACGACGCCATCGACGTGCCGGGCTGGGCCGAGATCCTGATCCTGGACACCGGGACGGAATAGAAAACGGCTGAAAAATAAGGAATCCGGAACCCTCAGGCGAAGGGGCCGGACAAACACATCCATCAGGAAAGAAGGAACCCTCTATGAACATCCAGGACGCTTACGAAGAGCTCTGCCGCACCATCGCCGCCTACACGGCCAAAAACGAGGCCGGCCTTTACCGGATCCCGGTGGAATCCCGGCGGCCCCTCCTTTTGATGGGCGCTCCCGGCATCGGGAAGACCGCCGTCGTGAAGCAGGCCGCCGCCAAGTGCCGGGTGGCCTTTCTCTCCTACGCCATGACCCACCACACCAGGCAGAGCGCCATCGGCCTCCCGGTCATCCGGGAGCGGTCCTTCCGGGGGACTCCCTATTCCATCACGGAATACACCATGAGCGAGATTGTCGGCGACATCCTCCGCACCATGGAGGAGACCGGCCTGGAGGAGGGCGTGCTGTTCCTGGACGAGATCAACTGCGTGTCGGAGACCCTGCTCCCCTCCATGCTGAGGCTTCTCCAGTTCAAGTCCTTCGGCAGCCACCGCCTCCCCGACGGCTGGATCATCGCAGCCGCCGGAAATCCTCCGGGCCGCTGCAATCGGTCCGCCAGGGAGCTTGACATCGTGACCCTGGACCGGGTCCGCCTTCTCGCCCTGGAGCCGGACCTCGACGCCTGGCGGTCCTATGCCCTGCGGCGGACGGTCCACGGGGCCGTCCTCTCCTACCTCTCTCTCCGCCCGGAGCATTTTTATGTCTTTCAGAGAACGGAGAGGGGGACCGAGTTCGTGACGCCGAGAAGCTGGGAGGATCTGTCGAAGGCACTGGAGACCTACGAGGCCCTCTCCCTCCCCGCGGATCACCGGTTTTTCTCCCAGTACCTCCAGTGCAGCGAAGTCTGCGGGGGGTTCTCTTCCTACTACCGTCTGTACGGAAAACTCGCCGCGCATCCCGGCCTGGACGGCCTCACCGGCTCCGGAAAGGTTCCGGAGGGCTTCCCCGCCCTAACGGACGCCCCCGCCGACGAGCAGCTCTGCCTTGCCGAATACCTGGTACAGAACATCCACAGACAGCTCGGGTCCTGGGAGGACAGACGGCTCCTGGCCGAGAGCCTGGGATATTTTATGGACGGCCTGGAAGCCCTCCGCCCGGACTTTTCCGGGCTGGAGGAGTCTTGCGCGGACCTTCTCGCGAAGCGGGACGCCTCTCTTCAGAAAAAGAAAGAATTCGGCCTGCTCTCCGAGCGGGAAGAGGCGCGGGAGCGGCTCCTGGCCGGCCGGGTAAAGGCCCTGGCCACGGAAGCCCGACTGAAAAGCCTGGAGTCGGCGGAACCTTCAAAAGCAGGAAGCGACGTGAACGCGACGGCAGACGTCTCTGCGGCCTCCCTCATGCGGACCCTCTCCGGGGCCGTCCGCTTTGAGACCGAGCAGGAGGCCCTCCGCCTGGAAGCCGTCTTCCGGGGCATCCTGTCCTTTGTGCCGGAGGTGTTCGGCGACGGGCTCACCTCCTGCCTCTTTTTTACCGAGCTTCTGGAGCATCCGGAGACGAAGGCATTCCTCACCGGCCGGATGAGGGAGGTTTATGACCGCTTCACCGAGTTCACCTGATCCCGCATTGTCACTGTTTCTGCAGTTCCCAGGTCCGAAAGGCCACAAAAAGCTGTTCGTCGAAGCGGATGTCCCCCTCCCCGCCCACCAGTTCCCGGATCTTGTTCATCCGGTATCGTATGGTGTTTCTGTGGAGGTGGAGCTCCCCCGCCACCGCCTTCACGTCGCCGTTTTTCTTCACGTACAGCTCCGCCGTCCGGAACAGCTCCCCGTCGTAGCGCCGGTCAAACTCCCGGATCGGATCCAGGATGCTCCGGCAGTACTGCTCCAGCCACGGGTTCCGGCAGTAGGGGAGCAGGATCTGGTAAATGCCCATCTGCTGAAAACACACCGGATTTTCCCCGAAGAGCCTGGCGTACTGGCTGGCATACAGCGCCTCCTGGATGGACAGGTGGAATTCGTCCATGGTGTCATGAAATCTTCCGATCCCGATATGGTAATCCTCCTGGCGGAGGGAGAGGATCCGCATGGCAAAGGCCGACAGGCTTCCTTTCAGGACCCGTTCTTCCATGTCAAGGATCACCAGATATCCGTTCTGGAACCGGAACACCGCATCCCGCCTCCCCACCCGGTCCCGGAGGGCGCCAAAGGCCCTCACATAGTAAATGCTCTCCGAGTAGGATCTCGCCTTGCAGTACACGGAAAAATAGCTCCGGTAGCCCCCCTGGGGCAGGATCTCCTGGGACAGGTTCCGGATATTGGCCAGGCTCATCTGTCCGTTCACCATCAGGCCGATCTTCTGCTCCAGAAGTTCCGTGTCGTCCCGCTCCTCCATTTTCTCCCGGATCAAAATGGCGATATCCTGAAAATAGGCGTCGTCCCGGCCGAACATATAGATCGGAAGGGCATGCTCGTCCGCATAGGCCAGGGCCTCCTCCGGGAGCGTCTCGTAATAGATCGTCTTGATGGCGAGGGCCGCCACCCCGTCCCGGCAAAGCCCCTTCACCGCAGAGAGGATCCGCTCCGGATGGTCCTTGGCAAACAGCAGGCTGGAGATCACAAAGGCATTTTTGCCGAAGGCCCACAGACGTTCCAGATAAGGATCCTCGTTGGCATACTCATAATCCAGGATACCGATGTTCAAAATCTCGTTCCGCTCTCCCTCCTTTCCCGCGATCAGATTAAAATTCTGAAATTCCTTGAGCTGCATGATTTCTTTCACCGTGATCGGCATGGCGCCTCCTCCTTTCAAGTAGGAATACCCGGATAATTCCAAAGAGCCCCGCATCTTCTGCGGAGCTCTCTGCCCTTATTTTTTCAGTTCTCTCACAAATTCCCCGATCCGCCGGATCCCCTCCCGGATATTTTCCGTGGAGGTGGCGTAGGAGATGCGGACAAAGCCCTCCCCTGAGGCCCCGAAGCCTGTCCCGGGCACCAGGCCCACATGCTTTTCTTCCAGAAGCCTCGTGGCAAATTCCTCGGAAGAAAGTCCCGTTCCCCGGATGTTCACGAAGGCGTAGAAGGCCCCCCTGGGCTTCACGCAGGACAGCCCGTCGATGGCATTGATCTCCTTGTAGACGATGTCCCTCCGGTTCTGGAACTGGGCCACCATGGCGTCGATATACTGTCTGGTCCCCTCCAGCGCCTCGATCCCCGCCCACTGGACGAAGGTATTGACGCAGGAAATGGAATTCTCGTTGAGAAGCCCCATGGCCTCGATGATGTCCGCAGGCCCCGCCGCAAAAGCCAGTCGCCAGCCGGTCATGGCGTAGGTCTTGGAGAAGGACTGGGAAATGACCACCCGCTCCTTCATTCCCTCCACCATGGCGGGGCTCTTAAATTTCAGTCCGTCAAAGATAATGTTGTAATACACCTCGTCGGAGATCACGATCAGATCGTGCTTTTTACAGAACTCACAGAACCGGATCAGCTCCTCCTCCGACATGACCGCCCCGGTGGGATTGTTGGGTGTGTTGAGCAGGATCGCCTTTGTCCTCGGCGTGACAAAAGTCTCCAACTCCTCTAAATTATAGAAGAAATTGTCCTTCTCGTGAACCGGCACCATCACCGGCTTCCCGTGAGCCATCTTGGAATGGTTGGGATGATTGGCCCAGCAGGGATCGTTGACGATCATCTCGTCCCCGTCGTCCAGGACGGCCATGGCCGCCAGCCGCAGGGTATCCATGCCGCTGGGCGTGATGACGATCTCCCGCTCCGGATCGTAATGGACGCCGTGGGTCCGGAGAAGGTCTCTGGAGACGGCCTCACGGAGTTCCGGAAGGCCCGCGTTGGGCGCGTACTTCACTTTCCCCTCCGCAAGCGCCTTCTTCGCGGCCTCCACAATGTTCGGCGGCGTCAGGAAATCCGGTTCCCCGATGGTAAAGGAGATCATGTCGCCGCAGGTTTTTGCGATCTGATTCTGTTTCTCCAGGAAAACGCGGATGGAAGAGCGCTCCACGCATTTTCCGGTCTTTGATACACGACTCATAGCCGAATACCCCCCTGATCATATTAGATTTTCCATAATGATGTTTTTTATACTGTGCTTTTTATACTGTGTTTTCTATATTATCTTTACTGCACTATGCTTTCGCACCCTGTTCCTGCACTTCATCCGCGCACTGCCTTTCCTCACTGCGCTGCCTCAGTCACCACGATGGGCAGTCTGCAGGTGAAGCCGTAAAACAGCTCTCCGGAACATAAGCCGGAGGCCTGCTCCAGCTCCTCGACCGGGATCTCCTTCCCCTGCTGCCTGCCGAGGAGCACTGCCTCGTCTCCGATCTTCACGTCCGGGATATCCGTCACGTCCACCATGACCTGATCCATGCAGATGGTCCCCAGCACCGGCGCATAGGCCCCGTGTATCAGGACCCTGGCCTTTCCCAGAAGTGTCCTGGTATAGCCGTCCGCATAGCCCAGGGGAAGCGTCGCGATGACGCTCTCCCGCTCCGTGACAAACTTCCTCCCGTAGCTGATGGGACTTCCCGCCGGGACCCGTTTCACATAGATCACCCGGCATTTTACCGACAGAACGGGGCGGACCTTCACCGTCTCATGATCCTTCACGCAGGCCGGATAACAGCCCCATACGATGGTCCCCGGCCGTACCGCCTCGTAAAAAACCTCCGGCAGACGGAAGATGGACGGGCTGTTTGCCGCCGTCCTCATGGGGATCCGGATCCCTTCTTCCTGAAGCCTCTTAAAAAACCAGTCAAAGCGCTCCTTTTGCAGGTACGTGTAGGCAAGATCTTCCATGTCCGCAGAGGAAAAGTGGGTCATCAGTCCGAAGAGCCGGATCTCCGGAAGACGGGAAACCGCTTTTACCTGACGGATCCCTTCTTCTGTCGGAAGGAAACCGATCCGCCCCATCCCCGTGTCCACGGTCACCATAAGCTCTGCCGTTCTCCCGTTTTTGACCGCCCACTCGGAAAAGGCTCTGGCGCACTCTATGGTGGAGATCAGCGGGACCACCGAAAGCTCCGCCGCCGCCGGGACGAGTTCCTCCGGGACCAGCCCCATCATGATAATGGTACAGGAGATCCCCGCCTCCCGCAGCTCCCTCACTTCCTCCAAAGTGGCAGCCGCCAGCATGTCGACTCCGTTTTCCAGATAGGCCTTTGCCACCGTCACTGCCCCGTGCCCGTAGGCATTGGCCTTCACGACCCCGATGATCCTGCTGGGAGACACCCGCTCCTTCACCGCCCGTATGTTTTCTTCCAGACGGCCTTTATCAATTTCGACCCATGCGGACCGCAGTAATTGTTCAGACATGGCTCCCTCCTTAGTGGTGCAGAATCACGGACAGGAACTGCTTAAGCCTCTCGTCTTCCGTGTCCTCAAAGAAGGTCTTCGTATCCGTGTTGACCCGGATCTTCGCCCCCTCCAGGAAGCAGACTCTGGAGGCCACCTCCCTGGCAAAGCCCATCTCATGGGTCACGATGACCATCGTCATCCCCATGGAGGACAGCCTTCTTATGGCGTCCAGCACCTCCTTGATCATCTCCGGGTCCAGGGCCGACGTGGGCTCGTCAAAGAGCATCAGGTCCGGCTCCATCATCAGCGAGCGGACGATGGCGACCCTCTGCTTCTGTCCTCCGGAAAGCTGGTGGGGATAGGAATCCAGCTTGTCTGCGATCCCGAAGATCTCCAGATACTCCACCGCCTTCTTCAACATCTCGTCCTTTTTCTTTTTCTGCGTCTTCACCGGCGCAATCAGCAGATTATCCCTGACCGTCAGGTTGTTGAACAGGTTGAACTGCTGGAACACCATGCCGATATGCTTGCGGATCTCTTTGATGTTCCTGTGGTTCACCTCCGTGCCCCGGTACAGGATCTTTCCGCTTCCGATCTTCTCCAGCCCGTTGATGGTCCTAAGCAGCGTGCTCTTTCCGCCGCCGGAAGGGCCGCATAACACCACCACCTCATGCTCGTACACGTCCAGGCTCATATCGTCCAGCACAGTCAGGCTGCCGAACTGCTTCGTCACATGCTGCAGGGATACCACAATTTCTTTTTTCTCAGACATTTCGCTCACCCATTATCCTTTTCACAACGGTTCGTTCGAGTTTCTTTCCCAGCCACGTCAGGAAATGGCACATGATAAAAAAGATCACCAGCACATACGCATAAATTTCCATGGGGTAGGAATATTTCGGCAGCAGGAGCTGCGCCCTGCGCAAGGTGTCCATACAGCCGATGGTCGCCGCCACGGAGGTCCCCTTCACCAGCATGACGATCTGCCCCATGAGGGCCGGGATCGTGACCAGGAGGACCTGCGGCAGGATGATCCGGGTGATGGTGTGCATGAGCGGCAGGGACAGGGACTTTGCCGCTTCCCACTGCCCCTTGTCCACCGACAGGAACCCTCCCTTGACCACCTCCATCATGTAAGCTCCCTCCACCAGGGAGATGGACAGGACCGAGATCCAGAACTGGGTCCCCTTCGTCAGATAAGCATAGAAAAACAGCAGGATGATGATCGTCGGGACACCCCGGCAGATCAGGGCGTAGGCCCCCAGGATCTGGTCCACCACAGGGATCTTCAGGCTCCGGACAGTCCCAAGCACCACGCCGATCAGCATGGCAAAAAACAAAGAGGCAAAGATCAGCTTCAGCGTCATGGGAAGTCCCTGGACCAGTATGGTCTTCACAACGATATTATAACGGTCTTCAAAGGTCATGCGGCACTCTCACCTCTTTTCTCAATGGCCCTTTTGGGATTATTTTTCATGCTGAGCAGCTTCCTGGCTCCCTGGACAGCGAAAAACAGGATCAGGTAGATCGCGCCTCCCACCAGATAAGACGTGATCGGGTTAAAGGAATAGTTGTTGATCTGGTTGCACTGGTAGGTCAGCTCGCAGATGGTGATCCACATCAGCATGGAGGTATCCTTGATGATGATGGAAAACATGTTGATCACCGAATCCAGGACTTTTTTCCACGCCTGGGGGATCAGAAAATAGATCATGGTCTGAAATTTGTTGAAGCCCAGCGCATAAGCCGCCTCGCTCTGCCCGATCTCGATGCTCTGCAGGCCGCCGCGGATGATCTCCGCGATAAAGGCCCCGTCGTTCAGGACCAGCGCCACGATCCCCATAACTCCCGCAGAGACAGAAACGTAGCGGGAAACCCCGTAAAAGAGAAAATAGATCTGTACCAGCAGGGGCGTCTCCCGGAAAAAGCAGATATACGCCCGTACGATGGTCCCGAGGATCCTGGGCTTTCGGTAGCTGACAGCCCCCATCAGCACCCCCCACACGGTCGCGATCACGATCGCGATGGCTGCGTATTTCAAAGTGAGCAGCGTACCGCTCCAGAATCTGGGCCAGTACTTGACCACAATGTTCCAATTAAACGACATGGCATGCTCCTTTCTGTGTCAAAACCGGCGGACAGCCTCCGCCGCCCGCCGGTCTGTGCCGTCATCCGTCTCTGTTTTTAATAAGCAGTTCCGAAATTGTTCGGCTCCCAGTCGAAGCCCATCCAGTTCTTGTAAAGCTCCGCATAAGTGCCGAAGGCTTTTAACTTCGTCAGATACAGATTGAAGACCTCCACCGACTTATCGCCGCTTGCAAAGGCGAAGCCATACAGATAGGAATCTCCCCTGTCGGGCAGGAGCCGGAGGTTTTCATTCTCCGTCATGGGGCCTGCGAACACGATGCTGTCGTCTAAGGACACGTCGATGACGCCGGAAGCCAGGGATTCCTGCCAGGTTCCGAGGGGAAGGGTCACGATCTCCGCCTCCGGGAACTGCTCTGCGATGATCGACTCATACACCGACCCGGAAGCGATCCCGAACTTGGTGCCGGGCGCCTTCAGATCCTCAAAGCTCTGATAGGAAGAATCCTTCGCCACACAGGCCATGGCCGAGTCCACCAGCCAGGGATCCGAGAAGTCGATCTCCGCCTCCCGGTCCAGCCGCATGTTCATATTGGCCGCGATGAAGTCCACCTTCCCCGTGTTGACTGCCGTCAGCATGGCGGACCACTCCAGGATCTCCCACTTCACATCCACGCCCAATTCCTCGGCAAACCCTCTCACGATGTCGGGAATGAAGCCGGTCGGCTCGTCGGATCCCGCTTCCGTGAAGATAATATTCTCAATAGTAGGGTCGATACCGACGGTCATGTAGCCGTTCTCTAAAATGCGGGCGTAGGCGTTCTGCGTTTCCGCCGCCTCGTCCCCCTTGTCGTCCCCTCCTCCGCACGCGGCCAGAGAAAACATCATGGCAAGAGCCAGGATCAAAGATACTGCTTTTTTCATATTTCTTATCCTCCTTTTTATTTCAAGTGCGCACGGCGCACACTCGTTCCTTCTTTATGTAATAATGCTGCCGTCCTCACTGGAGTCCCACGGCCGCCAGTTCCTTTTTCATGACCGCAAGCTCGTCCGGCGTCAGATTGTGGAGCGGCGCCCGCACATAGCCGGCATCGATCCCCCGAAGCTTCAGTGCCTCCTTGAAATGGCCCATGCTGGCGCCTCCTTTCAAAATATCCACCACCTCGTTGGCCAGCCGCTGTTTTTTCCTGGCCTCCTCCCATTCCCCTTTCATGCAGGCCTGGTATACATCCACGAAAAGCTCCGGATAGACGCTGGAGACGCCGGACACCACGCCGTCGCACCCCATGGCCATCAGCACATTGATCAGCTTGTCACAGCCGTGGAGTACGGAAAACTCCCCGTCGTTCACCTTCTGGTACTCCAGGGTCCGGCACATGTCCGCAAAGCTGTACTTGATCCCCACGATGTTTGGAAACTCCCCGGCCAGCCGGTCCGCCACGGCCACCGGCAGGTCATTGGCGGAACACTGGGGAATGTTGTAAAGATACACCGGAAAATCCTCCGGCACGCTCCTTGCAATGGCCGCATAATAGTCATAGATCGAGACCTCCGTTGCCCCGTAAAAGGCAGGGGAAACGGCGCCGATCCCGTCCGCGCCGATCTCACGGGCATGCCCCGCCAGCTCGCAGGCGTCCTTCGTCTTCATCGCCCCCACATGGATGAATACGGGAATCCGGCCGGCGCACTGGTCTACCACCGTCTTTGCCGCCAGCTTCCGTTCTTCCACATCCATCAGCATCATCTCTCCCGTGGTTCCCAGGGGATACAGGCAGTTGACCCCTCTCTCGATCAGAAAATCCACATGCTGCCTGATGGCCTCCGTTTTCACCGACTCGTCCTCGTTAAAGGGTGTCACCATCGCCGTGACCACGCCGTACAATTTTTTCATGTCCTTTCCTCCTCGTTTCTATAATATTGTTTTTCTTCTCGTACAATCATGCAGGAAACAGCCAAAAAACCTCTAACTTTTTGTTATTTCCCCCTCACCGTTATGGTCATATTGCACAACTTTCACTGGATTTATGATAGCATAAGGAAACCTGTGATTTCATCGTTTTAATTCCAAAAATCGCCCTCCAATTTTTGTATTTTGTACAAAGGAATCCCCTGTTTAATGCTTTTTATAGTATTTTTCCCTCCACCGCTTTCCCTCCTGCTGAAGCTCCCCCGCATAGGCTGCCAGCTCGTCATACTGTTTCCTGACCGCCCCGATCTGCGCTTCCTGCTCTTTGATAAGCTTCTCCCGTTCCTTTAAAAGAGCTTTCTCCCTCAATCTGTACTGTCTGTTTTCCGCCTCCAGTTTAAGGATCGCGTCCCTGGCCTTCTGCCCGGTGCCGTACCGGAGAAGTTCCCCCTGCTCCGGCGGGTTCGTCCCGTCCCAGGTGCGGATCCCCCCTCCCGCCAGGAGGACCAGCCGGTCTCCCGCGGCATACACCGGCTCTGCAGGCCCCGGAACGGCTTCCCACAATACCCTGGCCTCCCTGTCGGATAAAGGTCTCATGACTCTTAATTCCCAGACCTTCCCCTCCCTGTTTCCGGAGCGGAAAAACAGATAGAGCTCCCCCTTCCATCCCAGCAGCTGCAGCGCCGAGTAATGCCGTTCGTCGGAAGGATCCGACAAAACGGCCGTCGGCCCCTCCCCGCCTGCCGCCCCGAAGATCACTCTGTGCTCCAGACTGTGATAAGCGTAATAAACGGATCCCTGGAACAGGACGGAGGTAAGGTCCTTCAGGACATCTCCCGCGAGGACGGCCATCCCCGCTCCTCTACGGAACGGAAGCGCAAGCGTCATGAGCCGGTTCCGCTCCTCCCACACCGCAAGCTTTGTCCCGTCCGGAAGACTGTGTATACACTCCATAAAGCCGGCTCCCTTTCTGTTCTCTCTATCAGATGATCGCGAAGCTCAAAACTTGTTAAATATCCTGGCAATATTTCCGCAATTTCACGTTTCGCAATCACCTATTTCTATATATATGGAAGGAATCACCGCCTTATGACAGAAGGCATATACTATTGGTGAACGATCCATATGGAAGGAATTTAAGCATATGCCTAAATACAAGCCCAAAGGCTGCAAATGCGGCCGTTCCAATGCCGTAACCGTCATTGCTGCCAACGGAGACTGCAACGGTGCTCCGCCGGCCCCGGAGCCCTGCTTCGACGTATGTACCAATCCCATCTGCGGGACGCCCCAGTATCTGACTCTTTTGGCTCCCGTCGTTTACGATGAGATCGGCATCAACCTGTGCCGGCAGATCACCCTGGCGGCAGATTTCGCCACCACCTACCCCAATGTGGAAAGCGCCACGGCGGAGGCGGTCTCTGTGACCTTCTCCGCGGCTCCCGGAGAAGCCCCGGCCATCGCCCCCATAAGCGGACGGCCCAACTGCTACTCCGTGACCTTAAGGAACCTCACGGTCAACTTCGCCGTCAAGCTCTACGACTGCGCAAGGCGGCTGATCACTGTTCTTCCGGTCTCCGCCACCTACCTTCCCGCCTCCGGGACACCGGATTACACCTACTTCGACGAGGATACCAACCCCTCCTCGGTGGAGCTGGAGCTTTATGCCCCCTACGGCGTCTCCTACTCCGCTGCCGACGCGGCGGCACCCGTCATCAACTATGTGGGCTTCCTCGCAGGCTCCGCCACTCCGGCCCAGGGACTCAACATGATCCTCATTCCCAAGGTCTTAAGCTTCGATCCGGCCACCGGCGAGGTCTCCATGGGACTTTCCATCTATCTGAAGAGCATCTATTACTCTCAGTACCTGATCCCCCACAACGGCCGCGCCGTGGTGCCCAAAGGAAGCCTTATTCCCCAGGAAGACAGTGTCTGCATGGAATTTGTGTCCGGCGGGCTCCTGGACCGGGAGATCAAGCCCCTGGAGCTCGGGCCGCCCCATAACGAGGAGACCCTGAAAAATGAGTGTGTGCCCTCCGGCTCCGGCTGCTGCCCTCCCGCTCAGACAGTTCCTCCCACAGACGGGACAGCGGCGGGCGGCGACACGGGAGGCGGTACGGCCGTCACACCGCCGCCAGAGCACGATGTGGATATAGAAATCGATGATCAGTCTCTTTCGGCTCCCTCCGATTCCCCCGACAGCCTTTTGAACACCCTGGCAAGGCTTGGAAGCCTGTAAGGGCTCAAGATCCGGCATGCAAGATTTTACACTGCAAAACGCAAAGGAGGGCGGTCATTTCTGACCGCCCTCCTTGCGTCCCCGCATTTTATAAGGTATACTGGAAAAACAGGGGGTTCTTATGAAAAGCATTTACGACATGACTGAAGCAGAACTTTGGAATTATCAGAAACAGAAAAAAACGGAAATCTCCATGCCGCCGGGAAAGAAGCGGGATCTGGCCATCAAGACTGTTGTGAAACCGTTGTTAAAAAAGGCCGGATTCCGGACAAAGAGGGTCGACTGGTGGAAGGAGCTTTCCGACAGATGGCTCTTCGTCCATCTGCACAATTCCATAAACAACTGTTCCGTGACCGGCTGTGCCTTCCGCTTCCATTCAGCGCCTCGAAAGCGGACGACATGAAAGACGAGCTTTCCAGACAGGGGATCTACAATCAGGGCACGGACCTTTTACAACGAGATTTTCTCCCCTGCACCGGCCTGCTCACCCCCTTCCACAGGGCGGACATGTATCAGATCGACGGATATCAGAACTAAAGGGCTCCTCCTTTCCGGACGCAGACGTGAAAGCCGCAATCGCAGACAGCCTCCGGCTCCCTTAAGCGGCCCTTACCGCACCTTGATCGCCTTGTGGGGGCACATCTCCTGACAGCAGAAGCACCGGATACATTTCTTATAGTCATAGACCGGGGGCTCTTTTCGCCCGTTTTGAAATGAAAGGGCCTTCCCCTCCACCGGGCAGCTCTCCACACAGACGCCGCATTTCACGCATGTTTCCCGGTCCACATAAGGCTTCTTCTGAAAGATGCCAAAAAACCGGGCCATCCTCACCCACAAACCGCTCCTCACCCGGCGTCTGTCCACGTCGAAATCCGTCTTCCCGAACCGGGCCGCCGCTTCCTCCATGGAAATTTCTCCAAAACGTCCTCCCTCCGCCAGGACAAGCTCCACCCGCTCCTCCTGCCAGACGCCGAGCCCCAGCTTTTCCCCATGGTAATTGGTCGGCACCAGTTCCGGTTTCAGGTTGATCAGGCGGCAGAATACGCTGTCCAGGGCCACCGGATCCCGGGACATGAGCAGGACATTCATGGGGACCGGGTCTCCGGAGGTGGGGCCGTTCCCCTCCATGGCCGCGATGCCGTCCATGATGTAGAGCCTCGGCTTCAGAAAAAGGTTCAAGTCCGCCAGCATCCTCGCAAAGCTGTCGGCGTTTGGATATACTGTGTGGCCCTTGGCCTTGTGAAGGCCGTGGATGCAGCCGTACATGTTTTTCACGGCCCCCGTGATCCGCTCCAGAGCGTGGGTCTTCATCTTGCAGATATTGATGACGGCATCCGCCTCCATCACCTCCCTCGACACAAAGAAACTCTTCGCCTGCACGCCCTTCTCATAGGGAACCTCCCCCATTCCGGTAAGATCCACCAGCGGCACCCCGTATTTTTCCAGGACCACATCCATCCCCACGGCTGCCGCCGCGGCCGTCGCCTGTCCCACTCCGCAGGAATCTCCCGCCGTGATCTTTCTCACTCCCGCCTCCCGAAGGAGCCTGGCCGCCGCCCCCATCACCACCGGATGAGTCACCACGGCCCTGGAAAGCTTCGCCTTTCGCACCAGATTCGGCTTTAGGAGCACCTTCTCTTCCGGCCCGACAAGCGCCCCCATCCCCCCCAGCGCCTCCACGCCCGCCTTAAGAGCCTGATACACCGTTTCCTCCTCATAAGAATCACAGGGCATCAGCACCACCCTGCTCCGCTCCTGTCCCTCGGCAATCTGCATTTCCATCTCCGCCTTCCTTTCCCATCCCGCACTGTCTTCAAAAACTATCCGTTGAAATTTCCTCTCTGATTTGCTACAATCTACTATACTGCCTATGATAAAGGAGGCTTTCCCATGAACCGAACCGTCAATCTGCTGGATGGTAAGATCTTTCCCGCCCTCGCCTCTCTGGCGCTCCCCATCATGCTCACCTCCCTGGTGCAGATGGCCTACAACTTAACCGACATGATCTGGATCGGCCGCCTGAGCGCGGGCGCCGTGGCCGCCGTGGGCGCTTCCGGCATGTTCTCCTGGCTGTCCCTGGGACTCGGCCTCGTCGCCAGCACCGGGGGGCAGATCCTGGTCGCCCAGAAGCTGGGGGCGGGCGACCGGGAGGAAGCCGTCTCCTACGCCCGCGTCTCCCTCCAGATGGGCGTCTCCCTCTCCGTTCTATTCGGACTTTTGTGCGTCCTTTTGAGCGGCCCGCTGATCGGATTTTTCCGATTGAATTCCGGCTCTGTCGTGGCAGACGCAAGACTCTACCTGGTCATCACCTGCGGCCTCGTGATCTTCCCCATCCTGAACCAGATCCTCACCAGACTGTTAACCGCCATGGGAAACAGCCGAACGCCGTTTCTGGCAAATGCCGCCGGCATGGTCTTAAATATCCTCCTGGATCCGCTCCTCATTTTCGGTCTCGGTCCCGTGCCCGCCATGGGCGTGGCCGGAGCGGCGGCCGCCACCGTCGGCTCCCAGGCTTTCGTGTTCCTCTTATTCTTCCTCTGCGTCCGCCGGGAGCCGGTCATCTTTTCCCATGTCAGGCTCCGGACCAAGCCGGACCGCCGCCGGGTCCGGACCATCGTCCGCATCGGCCTTCCTTCCTCCCTCCAGAACATGGCCTTCTCCGCCATTTCCATGTGCATCGCGAGGATGATCGCCGGCTGGGGCGACGCCGCCGTGGCGGTCCAGAAGGTCGGGAGCCAGATCGAGTCCATCTCCTGGATGACCGCGGAGGGCTTCTCCGCCGCCGTGAACGCTTTCACTGCCCAGAACTTTGGAGCCGGAGACCGCGCCCGCATAAGAAAGGGCTACCGGATCTCCATGACCGTCATCGTCCTCTGGGGATCGTTCTGCAACCTGGTCCTCTTCACCCTGCCGGGCCCCATTTTCCGATTCTTCATCCCGGACGCCGAGGTCCTTCCCCTGGGCATCCAGTACCTGAAGATCTTAAGTCTCTCTCAGCTTTTCATGTGCGTGGAGATCACCACCGCCGGCGCCTTCTCCGGCCTGGGAAAGACCCTGCCGCCCTCCCTGGTGGGCATCGTCTTCACCTCCCTCCGGATCCCGGCTGCCATGGTCCTCACGAAAACCTCCCTGGGACTTGACGGCATCTGGTGGAGCATCACCGTTTCCAGCATATTCAAAGGGAGCATCCTCTTTGCCTGGTTCCTTTTGTCCGGACTCCCCCGGAAAGATCCGCCTGGAAAAACGCCTCCCTCTGGCCGCTGATGCCCTCTCCGCTGTTGGGCGCCTCCCTGGAGTACCAGAAATCCAACGCAAACAGGGCCAGGAGCAGGGCGCACAGGAGGCCCCGCACCTTCATGGACATCCGCCGGATCCCGTATTCCATCATCAGCGGGGCCAGGATATAGATAAACGCACAGCCGCCCAGACCGAACACCAGAAGCCCTTCCGCGCAGATCCGTCCGTTTAACTGGAGGAAATAGCCGCTGTAATCCCACCAGCGGACCCCGTACATCCGCTCCAGCCCCCAGCTGGTCGCGTACTCCACGATGCCGCAGAGCAGGACCGTCATAAAGAAGGTGGCCACCGGGCGGTCCCGCAGTTTCTTGAGGACCACCAGCACCAGGACCCCTCCCGAGCCGTAGATGGGAAGCCAGGGCCCGTGGAACACGCCCCGGTTGACAAACTCCCCGCTCTGGACCATGTGGAGCCCCACCTCCCAGCACCAGCCCGCGAAAGAGAAAATGAAAAACAGCAGGATGATCCCCGTGATCCCGTACTTACAGTGATAGTCGATCCCCGGCCGTTTGATGCGGAGTTCCTCCGGAAGCGTGAACAGGACGACCGGATATTCCTCCAGAACGTCGAAGCCCGCTTTCCGGACATTCTCTCTCTGCTCCTTCCATCCGGCCCCCTCTGCCAGGACAGCCTCCCGCAGCAAGGCCTCACGGAGTGTTTCTTCCCCGGGGGGACAGGTCAGGTACGCGTCCGTGAACACGTGACAGTACCCGGCCCCCTCCGTCAGGGCCTGTTCCCTGAGGGCCAGGTAAAGCTCCGCCCTGGCGCCGGCCTTGTAGGGATTCGCATAGAGGACGTCGACCAGTCCCAGGGTGAGAAAGCTCAGCAGATGCCAGCCCAGAAAAGAACAGTCCAGGAGAAAGGCCCGCCACTTGTTCCCCTTCATCATCTGCCTGGAAACACGGATGGCCTCCCCGCCCTTCAGATCGGGATTTTCCGCAGCCAGATAGGGCACCATCAGATAGGAATAGCCCTTGATCCAGCCTCCGACGATGGTCAGGGACCAGAGCCAGTGGTAGAGGAATTTCCGGAGCATGATCAGGGCCACCCGCCACATGCGCCCCACCTTGTATAGGAAGAAGATCCGGTTCCCCTTTGTATTTTTATAGGTATGGCCCTCCAGGAAAAAACGGCAGCTCCCCACCTGGAGAATATTCCGCACCAGGAGCCACCAGAAAAACAGAAGGGCCGCACCGGCTGCCGCAGAAATGAGGGACAGCCATGCCCCCTCCAGGATCGGATCCAAAAACAGGGCGATGATGCCGGAGAACACGGAGCCGGTCGCCACCGCCCGGTTGAAGATGGCGGAGAACACCCCTTCCTTGTAGGGGCTCCGTTCCATGACCTCCCGCTCCTCCTCACTCCTCTTTTCAAACTTCTCCAGAAGGTAGTCCAGAGGTTTCTTCTCCTGAATGTCATTGATGTCAAAAACCGTATTCTCCTGGACTGCATCGATCGCTTCCTTGGAGGAGTCATAAAAAAACACGGCCGAAAAGGTGTCATTGCTGCTGCCCGACAGAAAGGCCACGATAAAGCAGATGGCGACCACCCGCCAGTAATGCTTTTTCATGATGCCCCTGCTGTTTCGTTTCAGTTCCCGTCTGCTCCACATATACATTCCATCCTGTGTTCTTCAAAAAATATCATTTTAGTATACCATAAAGTCTTCAGCTTGTACAGAATGCGATTATTGTATTTTAGATACCCGCTATTGCCCGCCATTGCAAGATACCGGTGTTTATGTTATACTATATGGCAATTCAAGGGCCTGTAAAAGGGGGGGAGGAACAGAATGAAGATCCACGAATCTGCTGAAAACTATCTGGAAACCATTTTGATTCTAAGTCAGAAAAACGGCAATGTCCGTTCCATCGACATCGCCAATGAACTGGCATTTTCCAAACCCAGTGTCAGCGTCGCCATGAAAAATCTGAGAAATTCCGGGCATATCCTGGTAGACGGCGACGGCTACATCTCCCTCACGGAATCCGGCCGCCGGATCGCGGAGATGATCTACGAGCGGCATACCCTGCTTTCCGACTGGTTCATCCAGCTCGGCGTATCGGAAAAGACCGCCAGGGAGGATGCCTGCCGGATCGAGCACGTCATCAGCGCAGAAAGCTTTTCCGCCATCAAACGACATGTGGGCAGGCTGGAATAACGGCGATTTCTTCTGCATCGGCGTGCCCATTGCCCATAAAAGATCCGACAAAATATGCCGCACCGGGTCCTGTCCCGCGTGACGGCATATTTTGTCGGATTTTTTCCTATAAAATATGGGAATCACAAAATTTCTTTTAAGAAGCTCTCCCCCGAGATCCCGCCCCTCAGTCCGAAATAATCCAGGATCGTGGCCCCGATATCCGCGAAGGTATCTCTGGTCCCGATCCCGGCTCCCGCTCTTACGGGGCCCCCGGCCATGACGAGAGGGACATATTCCCTGGAGTGGTCGGTGGAGGGCGTCGAGGGGTCGCAGCCGTGATCTGCCGTGATCATCAGGATATCCTCCTCCCCGAGAAGCGCGAGCAGCTCCGGAAGCCGTCCGTCAAAATACGTCAGCGCCTCCGCATAGCCGTCCACGTCGTTGCGGTGTCCGTAGAGCATGTCATAGTCCACCAGGTTCGTAAAGCAGAGTCCCTCAAAATCCCGCTTCATGTATTCGACGGTCCTGTCGATCCCGTCGGCATTCCCCGACGTGCGGACGAACTCCCCGATGCCCTTTCCCGCAAAAATGTCGTTGATCTTCCCCACCGCCAGGACTTCCTTTCCGCCGGCGAGCAAGATGTCCAGCATGGTATCCTTCGGCGGAAGCAGGGAAAAGTCATGACGCCGCGCCGTCCGTTTAAAACTCCCCGGTTCCCCCTCAAAAGGTCTGGCGATCACCCGGCCCACGCCGAATTTTCCCACACAGAGTTCCCTGGCTGTCTCGCAGATCCGATACAGCTCCTCCACGGGGACCACCGACTCGTGGGCCGCCACCTGAAAGACGCTGTCCGCGGAGGTATAGACGATCAGCGCCCCCGTCCTCATATGCTCCTCCCCGAAATCCCGGATGGCGTCCGTCCCGGAGTATGGCCGGTTGCAGAGGATCCCTCTCCCGGTCCGCTTCTCAAACTCGTCCAGAAGCTCCCTGGGAAATCCCTCCGGGAAGAGCGGCATGGGCGTCTCCGAAACGAGGCCCGCGATCTCCCAGTGGCCGGTGGTCGTGTCCTTCCCCCTGGAAGCCTCCTTAAGCCGTCCGACCGCCCCCGCATATCCTGCCGCCCCTCCCACGGGCTTTGGATACCAGTCCCGCACGCCGTCGATGGCGCCAAGCCCCAGCCGCTCCAGATTGGGCATGGAATACCGGCTGCTCTTTGCACAGGCCCGCAGCGTATTGCTGCCCCCGTCCCCGTAATCCTTTGCGTCCGGCATCTCCCCGATGCCGACGCTGTCCAGCACGATCAAAAATACCCGTTTCATCAAATTCCCCCTCTCCAAATATGGTCTGCCGTCCTGTTGCCGATTTCTCCTCTTTTTATTATACTGGCAGCCGGGAGGGATGGCAAGCGGGAGTTTGGTAAACTCCCTGTAATGCAGCGGCTATCGACGGCGGGCGGCGGAAGAGGGCTGCTCCGGACCGACAGCTCCGCACCCGGAGCAGCCCGAGCAGCCGCCGGGACAGCTTCCGCAGGATCTCCCCTGTTTTTTGTCCTTCCAGATGCTCCGCACCGCCAAAACCACCAACACCAGGACCGCCAGCCCGATCAGTATGGTTGACAGGTTCCCATATAGAAATCCCAACATCATGCCTTCCTTCTTTCTCCAATTGGTTAGATACACCTAACTATCAACTACAGATTAACACCGGTCTCTCCTTTTGTCAAGCCCGCGCCGCATTTTTTCTCCAGGATCTCCGTCAGGGCGCTTTTGCTGCTGGTATGGCACCGCACCACCTCGATGTCGGAACGTCTGGCCTCGTCCACCGCACATCTGATCATTTTGTGGGACACCGTGTTGGTGAAAAGCACTAAAAGGTCCGGTTTCCCGATCTGTTTGTCCATCCCGGCAGCCATCTGGGTAAAAACCTTCGCCCTGCAGCGATAACTCTTACAGATTTTCTTGTACTGACAGACCATGCGGTCATGTCCCCCTACGATCACGATGCTCATGCACTCCTCTCCTTTCCGGATTCCGTTTTTAATTAGCCTCTTCTAACTTTCGTTCTTTTTGTGGGGGTTAGATATCTCTAACCCCCGTTTCATTATACAATATTTTTTCCTGCCTGTCCAGAGCCATTCCAAAAATTTTCCACCTGGGCGGTTGGAATTTTTCAAAAACTCCTCAGCTTATCACTCCCGTCGTCACCCGTGTTCTCGATGGAGCGGATGACCACGTCGTAGCCGACGGCCTCATTGACCTTCACGTGGACCCTGTCCCCGGCCCGATGCCCCAGGATGGCCTGGCCGATAGGAGACTCGGTGCTGATGTAATTTTTCAGGGAATTGCCCCGCACGGAGGTCACCAGCTTGTAGGTCTCCTCCTCGTCGTCCTCCTCAAAATAGAGGGTCACGGTGTTGTTGAGCCCCACCTCGTCCTCCCTGGAATCCTCGGAGACTACCTCGGAGGTTTTTAACATCCGCTCCAGATAGCGGATCCGGCTCTCGTTCTGGTTTTTGTCCTTTTTGGCTGCGTGGTATTCAAAATTTTCGCTCAGGTCCCCGTGAGCCCTGGCCTCCTTGACCGCCTCCAGCGCCTGTTTTCTCACCACCAGCTTCCGGTACTCGATCTCCTCCTCGATCCGCTTCACGTCTTTTTCTGTCAGCTGATTCCTCATTCCTGCCCACTCACTTTCTAACGCACCATATCCCTGGTGATCCCGGCGAGGGATGCCGCCCCGCACATGGACATGGCATCCGCAAGCTCTGCCCCGATCTTCTCCGTGTAAACCTCCACGCCTTCCGCTCCTCCTCCGTAGACGGCCGTCACGAAGGGCCTGGCGATGATCACCGCGTCGGCCCCCAGCGCCAGCGCCTTGAACACATCCGTGCCGGAACGGATCCCGCCGTCCACGAAGATCTTCATGGAGCCGCCCACAGCCTCCGCGATCTCCTCCAGCACCTCCGCTGTGGACGGACACTGGTCCAGCACCCGTCCGCCATGATTGGACACCACAATGGCGGACGCCCCCGCCTCCTTCGCTTTCAGGGCTCCCTTCACGGTCATGATCCCCTTTACAATGAAGGGAAGCTCCCCGCAGGAATCCACGATCTCCTTAAGCTCCGCCACCGTCTTTCTCCCCGCCGGAGGCGTCAGATTCTTTAAAAAGGGAAGGCCTGCCGCATCCACATCCATGGCCACGGCAAAGGCACCCGCCTCCTTCACCAGGGCAAGCTTTTCCTTAACCGCCTCCAGGTTCCAGGGCTTCACCGTGGGGATCCCCAGACCTCCCGCATGTTTGATGGCCGCCGCCGCGCCTCTCATCACCTCCGGATCCGTCCCGTCCCCGGTAAAAGCCGCGATCCCCGCTTTCGCGCAGGATGATACCAGCACCTCGTTGTATCTCCTGTCGTCATATTTATCTCCGTAGTGGAGGTTCACCGCCCCCACCGGCCCCGCAAAAAACGGATAGCGGAACTCTTTTCCAAACAGCGTGAGGCCCGTGTCCACCGGCTCATTGGCACAGAGGGTGTCCATGTTGACCCGGATCTCCTGCCACTTGTCATAATTGCGGATGGCTGTGTCCCCCGCTCCCTTGGCCCCCGGCCCGGGAACCTGATTTTTGCAGGCTCTTCCGTTGCAGACCGGACATGCCTTACAATATTCCCCAATACAGGTCCGTGCATTCTCCAATACTTCCTGATGATCCATCTTCTTCCTCCCCGCCGGGGCATTTCCCGGCATTCCTCCTGTTTTTCTGTTTTCCGGTCGCAGAACCGGCTGTCACGAAAAGGTTATCTTCGAGAAATCGATCCACAGATCCTCATAGATCCCGGCCTTCACCTTATCCCGGAAGGTATAGGCATCCACGTCAACCCCCGGCTCCGTCAGATGATAGACGAAGATCTGCCCCTTCGCCGGGTCCACGATCCAGTATTCCCCGACTCCCGCATCCAGGTAGAGGTTCAGCTTGCGCACATAGTCGTGGCCCGCATTGCCCGGGGACACGATCTCGATGATCCAGTCCGGCGAGCCGTCGCATCCCCGGTCTGTCAGCTTCCCCGGGTCGCAGATCACGCTGATGTCCGGCTCCACCACCGTCCTGTCGTCCCCAAACAGCCGGACGGCAAAGGGCGCCGGGTAAACTTTGCAGGCCCCTTTTCCGTCACGGATATGGCTTCCGATCTCTAAATGCAGAAAAGATAAAATCTCCTGATGGATCCGGCCCGGCGCCGCCAGGTCGTAAAGCCGGCCGTCGATCAGCTCCGCGTGCACCTCCTCCGGCAGATCGTAATAATCCTCTTCCGTATAAAGCCCCGTCTCTTTTAATGCAGGTGCCATAGGGATACTCCTTTCCTCCTGTTATTTCATCCGGTAATTGCGAAACGTGGAATTGTCAGAATCCTTCCCATGTTTTACGATTTCACAATTGCCTATGTCATTTCCGCTCAAAGCCCACCGCCTCGACAAGCTCATCCTCCGTCGGGTAGTGGGTGACGGCGACGCTGTCCCCCACGTCGAGAATGACCGCCTCCGGGTAGTCCTTCGCGCTTACCATGTAATAGGCCTTTCCCTTTTCCAGTCTGATAAAATAGACTGTGTTCCCGTCCATGTCGGCAAAGCGGATCTCCTCCACCTTCCCCGACACTTCGATGGCCTTCTCCTCCGGCTCCGGTTCCGCGATCTCCTCATCACTCAGGATCCGGTTCTCCACCAGAAGCTCGTGATACCGCCTCTGGCAGTCGGCGACCGTGTTCCCCGTGGCCACGATCTGGTACTGCTGCACATTGACCATGGCGTACATCTTCACCAGTCCGGCCGCATCCTTTAAGGCCATGAAATAGGTGGGCTGGTCGGAAATGTTTAAGAGCAGCGGGAAGGTCGCCCCGTAGCTGAACTGCTGGACCGCACCCTCCGCCGAGGACATGGCCGAATATTCCTCCGCCCCGGCGCAGGAGTAGTAATGGGCCTCCTTGGTCCTCTGGTTCACCAGGATGAAGCCGATGTTCCCCCGGTCACCGGTGACGGAGGTCACGCCGGTGTAGACCCACACGTCGTCGTCCTGGGCAATGAAATTGTAGCCGTCGGTGGTCTCCGTGCAGTCCGTCTGACCGAATATGGAGTTCCAGAAGCCGTTGTGGTACTCCCCGTAATAATCATACTGCTCCACGATCAGGTCCGCCGAGTACACCCGGTCCACCCAGGTGGGCACATCCGCGATATCATAATACTCCGTATCCCCGGTGACGGCGTTCAGGAGCACCGCCCCCTTGATGTCCGTCCCGTCGAAGAGGCCGATCCGCTTTTCGATCACCGACGCGATCCAGTAGGGCGTCCCGTCGTCGTTGATCTCAAAATTCACATCGTCAAACATGAGGGTCGGATAGGAGAACCGCAGGTGGCGCATCAGGTCCCGGCTGAAATACTCCGAGGGCGAATACTTAATTCCCTCCTCCAGGCGGACCACCTCCACCTCCTGGGTCCTCATGTCGATGCGCACATAGGCCGGGATCCCGTCCCCCCGGTTGTTCCACCATTTAAAGAAATCATTGTAATTCAGATAATTGAGCCGGACCGGATGCCCCTGATAATTGATCTGGGCAGAAGAATCGTCCACGGCAAACTGGCTCACCAGGTCGCTCAGTTCTCCCAGCTTCCGATTGGCCAGATTGGTGGCAGAATCCTCGTCCAGAAGAGGGATCTGGTTCCAGCCGATCTCCGACACCTCCGCCGCGAAATCTCCCGTATTCATGGGCATGAGCTCTGAATAGGCCTTCGCCCGGAACACGATAAAGCCGAACAGAGAGCCAACGATCATGACCATCACCGCCAGAATCGCCAGCATAAACGGCACCGCCAGGTTCTTCTTCGTATAGGCCACGTACTCTTTGACAGAGCCGGCCCGGAATCCCTGCAGGAGCACCATGCAGACCGCAAACACCACGCACAGCAGGATCACGAAGGTGTAAAGCTCCCGGTTGTGAAGGTTGAGCGCCGGCAGCTTGAAATAAAAATAGATCCCTCCGAACACCAGCGTGACGAGGAGGCTAATGAGCACCCTGGTCACCGGGCCCCCCTTCGGCTTCCTGGGCCGTATGACCTTCTCCTTCGGCGCCTCGCCGCCCCCCGGCCTCTGGCCCATCACCATCTTAAAATCAAAAATATTCATAAAATCCGTTTCCTTTCCCACGGCCCGTCAAAAATTTCGGCAATCTCTATTTTCTGCCGTTTTCCGGCCCGTTACCGTCATTGTACCACAATTTTCCCCAGAAATACACCCGTCATCCACAAGTCCGCATATTTTATTTTCGTATAATGACAGAAGAAATGCGGGTTCTTTCATCGCAAAACCCCGAACGCCGCCGGGCCCAGCTCCTCACTTCTCCATCCTGAGCGCCAGCCGGATGAATTCCATCAGGTTCTCCGTATCCTCCTCCTGATACAGGGTCTCCCTGGCCAGGACCGGCCGGTCCGTGATGATGTTGTCCACCTGGAGCCGCTTCATCCGGTTTAACTCCCCCCTGGTATTGACGGTCCAGGCGTGGATCTTCTTTCCGAAGGCGTGGGCGCTGTCCACCAGCTTCCCGGTGACGAAGCCGGAGCGGATGCTGAAAAAATCGATGTTCCCGTCCTCGAAATAGGTGCCGTAAGCCGCCGTCAGGATGTAGCCCGTCTCCATGTCCGGGTTCCGCTCCTTCACCTCCCTCAGATACCGGTAGCTGGTGGAGCTTAAGACCACCTGCCCCTCCATGTCGTACTCCTCGATCAGCCTAAGGGTCTCCTCCACCAGCGTGTCACTGTAGTGATCTGCCTTCAGCTCGATATTCATGCCGATCCTCCCCCTGCAGGTCTCCAGGGCCTCCGCCAGCGTCGGGATCCGGGTCCCCGCAAATTCCTCCGAAAACCAGCCGCCGAAATCCATCATCAAAAGGTCGCCGTAGGTATATTCCCACAGCCCCCCTTTTTGTCCCGTGATCCGCTTCAGGCTGGCGTCATGGAAGACCACCACCACATCGTCCTTCGTCTCCTGGACGTCGATCTCCACATAGTCGGACATGCTGTCGATGGCCGCCTCGATGGCCGGCAGGGTGTTTTCCGGCGCCTGATAAGAAAAGCCCCGGTGGGAGGTGATCTTCGATTCCGAGATGGCCCCCCTGGCCGCCGCAATGGCGCCGCTGTGGATCCTGTCATAGGCGTAAAGGATGCCGGAGACCGTCAGGCAGGCCGTCAGCAGGATCGTCGTTACCTTCCGAAGCCCGGCCGGAAAGGAATACCGGTAGGGCGGGATCTCCGTCAGGTACTTCTCATCCTCGTAGCGGTACAGGAGGAAGGTCAGGGCCCCCGCGTTCAGGCAGCAGGAGACCGCCGAGACCACCGCCAGGGCCGCGATATCGATCCCCCTGCTGATGGTCAGGGCCAGGGCCAGCTCAATGCTCCGATCCGCAAAAATCGCCACCAGAAAAGCTGCCAGCACCTTGAACACAAACTGGCCCGCCAGGTAAAACAGCCAGGAAAACAGGTTCACCCCCGCCAGGAGCACCGCCGTCGGAAGCCACCGCTTCCGGACAAGTTCCCGGCTCTTCTCCCTGGAGTCCCTGAATCCAAGATCAAAAAGGGTCGAGACCACCGGCACGAAAAGGTAAAGGACCGAGACTGCCAGGAACGCCGCCAGAAGGAGCCACAGCGCCGCCCGCGTCATGCGGCTTTTAGACAGGCCGTCCAAGATATAATTCAGGGGACGGACGTGGTGCAGGAACCGCAACAGGATCCAGCCCTGGGTCAGAAGATAATAGGCGACGTTCAAAAACAGTACCCGGACATTCCCCGCCCGGAACAAGCCCGCCAGGTTTTTGATCCCAAAGAACAAAAATTTGAGGACACTCACCCGCTCCTTCACCGTACCCGCCTGGAACATGGTGTAGAGGACACAGACCTCCAGGTTTGCGAAAAACAGGCACAGGAGCAAGAATCCGGCCAAAACTGCCAGGGTCGCAGGCGAAGCGAAAAACCGCAGAGTATTCCCTGCGGTCAGATAACTGAACCCGGACTGCTTCAGGGCAAAGGAAAGCCCGTGGCCCGCCGTCTCCAGGAGAACGACGGCCGTAAAGATCCGGTATACGATCTCAAAGATCAGGAGACTGCCCCGGCCCACCCGGAGCAGTTCCCGAAAGCTGCGAAGAATCCTCCGCATAACCCATCACTCCAGACTACTGGTTCTTTTCCCGGCTCATCCTGAAAGCCCGGGAAAGCTTGATGGGATTTCCGTACATCAGCGTACCCATGCGGTAGATCTTTGCCCCCGTCCCGGCGACCAGCCAGACGGTCCCCAGAAGGAGCAGGAAGGACAGCGCGATCTCCCAGAGGGCCACGTTCCCCATAGCCACCCGCACGAACATGCCGTAGGGCGAGGTGAAGGGGATAAAGGAGAGCACCTTCATCACGATGCCGTCGCTGTTCTGCAGATTGAACATGGTCAGGAGAAAGGCTGCGACGAACAGGAACATGACCGGTCCGGCATTCCGGCTCACATCCTCCGTCTTCGACACCAGGGCGCCCAGCACGCCATAGCAGAAGGCATAGAGGATGTAGCCGAAGAGGCCGAACATGGCAAAGGCCAGAAGCACCGTCCCCGGAATGTGGAACACGAAGTCCAGCATCCCGCCCCACGCCTCTCTGTTGAGCTGGTAGGAGGCCAGGGCCGCGCCGATCATGACGCCGGTCTGCACAAAACCGGCTGCCGCTCCCGCCAGCACCTTCCCGAAGATCAGACTGTTGCTGGAGGTACTGGTCACAAGGACCTCCATGGCCCGGTTGCTCTTCTCCTGGGCCACGGAAACCGCCACGGAATTCCCATATAACAACACCATAAAATATAACACAAAAATCATCAAATAGGTATACAAAAAATTACTGATGCTGTCTTTTCCCAGCACAATGGTCTCGGAAGCAGGCGAAAAACCGTAAATCCTCTCCACCGCCCGGCTGTCCGCCCCCAGTTTCTCAAGCTCCGCGTTTCGATAAAGGTAAGAGATCCCCTCCACAAAGGTTCCCTCCACCTGATCGCTGAAGCTCCTGTTTTTCACATAATACCGGTATGCGCCGAGGGATTCCACAAAAAAGCCGCACCGGGGGCCTCCGGCCCCCTCGCTCTCCCCGTCTCCGATGGCCTCGGCTGCCTCCATGAGGGCCGCGTCGCCCTCCTCCACGAGCGTTTTTAACTCCTCCTCCGAGGATGCCTCCACGACCCTCGCTGACGGGAACAGCCCGGCGACAAACTCCGTCCCCACCTGTCCTCCCGCGTCACAGAGGTAGATGGTCCCCTCATAACCGCTGGTCCTGATGCTCCCGTCCGCTCCGGTCATAGCCCCGCCTGACCCCGCGTCCGGCACCTGCTCCTCATATTCCGTCTCCGTCTGCCCGCCGGGAAGCCCCGGGATCAGTCCCGACAGATCGAAAAACGACGGGAGGCTCAAAATGATCACGAACAGCAGCGCAAACCCCGCCGTGATCCCGATAAAAGACTTGGTCTTCACATAATTCAGAAACTCATGCTTCCATACAATCCCAAACTGTTTCATTCTCCGTCACCTGCCTTCGCCACAAAAATATCGTTTAAGGACGGTTCGTACATCCCCGTCTGCGCCACGTCGATGTCTGTCCCGGAAAGGGCCGCGAGGAGTTTCCTCTTCGCATCTTCACACTGCCCCTTGAGGATCAGATATTCCTTTTTCACCTGCTCCACCCGGACCAGGTGGGAAAGCTCCGTCTCCACCTTCTCCGCCAGCCGGCCCGCCTCATAATTGACTGCCGACAGGGTCAGCCGGTCCATCCCCATCTCATGCTTGATCTCCCTAAGGCTCCCCGAAAGGACGATATCCCCATGGTTGATGATGGCGATGTCCTCGCAGAATTCCTCCACGTAGCCCATCTGATGGCTGGAAAAGATCACCAGCCGTCCCATGGAGATCTGTTCCCTGACCACGTCCTTGAGGATCTGGGAGTTGACCGGATCCAGGCCGGAAAAGGGCTCATCCAGGATGATGATGTCCGGATTGCAGATCAGCGTCTGGGCCAGCTGCACCTTCTGCTGGTTTCCCTTGGACAGCGTCTCCAGCTTCCGGTCCGCGTACTCCCCGATCTCCAGCCGCTCGAGCCACCATTTCCCGCTCTCCCTCGCCTCCTTCGTCCCCATGCCCCGGAGCCTTGCCAGATAGGCCATCTGGTCCAGCACCTTTTTCTGGGGATAGAGCCCCCGCTCCTCCGGCAGGTAGCCGATCTTGTGCTCCTTCGGGACAAAGGGCTTCCCGTCGGCAAGCACCTCTCCTCCGTTTGGCCGGAACACGTCCATCAGTACCCGGATGGTCGTGGTCTTGCCCGCGCCGTTCCTCCCAAGAAGCCCCAGCGCCCTGCCGCTCTCCACCTCGAAGGAAATCCCGTGGAGGACCTCCTTGCCGCCGAAGCTCTTCCTGATCTTTCTCACTTCCAGTTTCATAGATCCAAAATTCCTTTCTTTAATATAAATCGGCAATTGCGAAATATAAGATCACGGGAATATTCTGACAATATATCCGTCCGGTTTTTGAGGTTCGCAATTGCCCTTTTAAACAGGCTCTGCGCTGCCGAAGCCTACTCTACCACGGTTTCGCCAAAAGCGCAAAATATCGGATGTCCGTATTAGGATTATATCTCAACCTTCAAAACCATGGGCCGGCTCTGCCCCCGGTCTCCTATAAGAAGAAATATCCCACCAGGCCGCCGATGATCCCCCCGATGAGTCCGGCCGTCAGGATCATCACTGCCTGACCTCCCACTGCCGAGGTGATCCGGAGCCCTCCGGCGTCATTGAGGGGAACCGCGCTGCCCTTCCCGGCCCGGTACAGGATGTTCCTGCACTCCACGGCCCCGACAAAGGTCCACCCGGCGGCCTCCGCCTCCTTAAGGCTCTGGACCTGCCAGTCATTGTTGCGTCCCTCCCAGTCCCGGCCGTCTTTGAACGTGCTGCCGCCGCTTCTCTTTCTCCGCCGGTTGGTCAGATACTTCGTATCCATCATGTAGGAAATCTCCTCCGGCTCCCCCGGCGTAAAGACAAAGCGGAACACCCGCATGTTCTTCAAATGATACCCGGCCGCGGACTGCCGCTCCAGATACCGCTCCAGGCTGCCCACGGTCAGGACCGGCCGGAACCTGGTCACCGTATCCTTCCTCCCGTAAATGGCCTTCCACTCCTCCATGGAAAGCTTTAACTCCCTGGCATACCGTTTCCTCCAGCGCAGAAGAGTCAGGCAGAACAGCAGACAGAACATCGTGTAGAACATGTCGAAGGCCGAAAACCATCCCAAGCCGTCCTCCGCCGGCAGGAACCAGAACAGGAGGGAAAGGCCCTGCGTGAGCACGCAGACCCAGAGGATCAGGTGGATCTTCTCGGAGAACATGCGGCTGTAGCGCTCCACCCGCCTCGCCCGGTCCTCCGGGCTGTCGTAGAGTTCATTGGTCTCATCGTCCTCCCAGGCCTTAGCCAGATAATAATTCATGCCCTCGTCCCGGCAGACCAGCCGCCAGCCCGTCTCCGACGCCATGTCCATGAACTCCGACTTCTCCTGGATCTCCCTCCTGGTGGGATTCTTCTCCAGATCGAACCGCTCCACGTCATAGGCCGTCCGCCTTGGCTCCCCCTTTTCAAACACGTACCAGATCCCCAGGTGCAGGTCCGCGAGGAACCAGCCCTGCAGGGACATCTCCTCCAACCAGGCCCGCTCCTCCATGAGGCTCACAAACCATCGGAACACCTTTTTCCTGCTTCCGTCTGTCCTTTCACGCCTGTCCGCCATCTTCCATCTCCTCCTGCAGAATTTCCAGTCCGTTCCGAAGCTGATACTTCAGCCGCTCCGTCTCCAAAAGCAGAAGCTCCCGGCCTGTCTCCGTGATCCCATAGGTCTTTTTCCCGTTTTCCTGGGAGACAATGGTAATCAGCCCGTCTTCCGAAAGCCTCCCTGTCATGGTATAAAGGGTTCCCGTCCCCAGCCGGATCCTCCCCTCAGTCAGTCCGTTCACAAACTGCATGATCGCATAACCGTGCCTCGGCTTTGTCACCGCCAGAAGCGTATAATAGGTCGTCTCCGTCATGGGCCTGTACTTTTTAAGAAGCGCTCCTTCCACCATATCTCCCTCTCTTTTCTGTCTCAGGCCGTCTGATCTCCGGTTTCCTTCCTCTATGTCGCATTTCAACATGTCGTGTCTGGACACGTCGCTCATCGACATATCGTCTGCAGACATAATAGCACAAAAAAAGAAGCCCGTCAAGACTTCTTTTTTCGAAATAGATCTTTTATGCATCCACGGTTTTCAGGCGGACTTTCCTAATAAAATCACATTTTTCAGGCGGACTTTTTACAGATCGGCCTGATCTTCCTCAAACCAGGAGGGCTCCTCTGCCTCCGTCTCCGGCGCAGCCGTCTCCACCGCGCTCACCAGAAGCTTCATCAATTCCCATACAGAACGGAAGGAGACCGTCCGGTTCTGCTCCATCCAGGTGACCCGTCCCTGCCAGCTGTTATGCTGGCGGTGCTGGACACGGACGATAAAAGTCCCCAGTTCTCCGTGTTTCTGCAGCAATTCTTCATCTTTCATGACTTTTATTTTCTCCTGTCTGTTCTCATTTTTCCTGGGGACCGGCCAAAACGCCCGTTCCGCAGTCGTTGCATAGGGAAAATTCAAAAAATCAAAAAAACGTTCCAGACCAAAAAGGATCTGATCGATATTCTCAAATTCTGTCGGAACCTCGCTGTAGGCATGATAAAAACAGCCCCGTATCTGACGGCGTTCCAGCCCTGTGACACAGACTACGACTCCGTTGGGCGCGCCGATATACCAGCCCGACCTTTCCATAAAGCTCACCCTTTCTCCCGCAGGATCTCCGAAGCCCTCTACTCGTCGATCGGGCACAGTACGCTGTTCACATGATATTTCACGCCGATCCGCTGACGGCCGATGACAAACTTCTCATTGATCCGCTTCTGGACCACCTGGCAGTTTTCCCTGGTGGTGTTCACCAGGAGTGTCAGATACTGCCCTCTCCCGTAGCGGCATACCGTATCGCCCCGGCGGACCGAATGGCAGATCGACTCCTCCAGCCGCTCTGCCAGCTCCTCCAGGACAGTCCCGCCCTTCATGGGCCGCCCGCGGCTGTCCATGATCGTACAGAGCATCAGGTACACCGACTGGCCTCCCCGCTCCATCATCCGTTTCACCATGTGGTAGATCCCCCGGAATTCCGGATAAGCGCACAGGTAACCGCCCTCTCCGATCTCAGCCCCCTCCGCCAAGTCCGCCTGGATGGCATCCAGCACCGCATACTGATGGTTCATCTGCTTTCCCAGCCGCTCCAAAAGCTTCCTGAGGCGGCCGTCGGGCCGGACCCCCTGCTCCTGGACATAAAGCTCCACCGTATCATCGTACAGCTTCCTGGCCTCCTCATACTGGCCCATGGCAGTAAAGGCCTCCATGGTGAGGAGCTCCCAGTCCGCAAAAGGGCTGACGGCAGCCGCATGGAACCCGAGCTGTTTCAGCCCGTTCCAGTCCTGCCGGTCCCTGAGAAGCTCCGCTGCCGTCTCCACGGCCGAAAAAAACATCTGTCGAAACCTTCTGGCCTCCTGGGCCGCCCAGAGGACCGCCGCCTGCTGAGGAAGGAATTCTCCCCGGTAAAGCCGGCAGGCATCCAGAAGGCGCCTGAGCTTAAGTTCCGGATCCGACAGCTCCTCCGCTTTCCGGAGAAGCTCCTCGAACCTGACGGAATCCTCCGAGACGGCGATCTGATCCGTCCAGTAAAAGATCCCGTTCTTCTGTACGATATAAGGAACGTTCGGGAGCCCTGCCTTCTGCAGCCGTTTCTTTGCATTGTAAATAATACTCCGCAGGGCGTTGTGGATGTTATCGATCTCCCGTTCGCCGAAGAGGACCTCCTCCAGGAGCTCTCTGCCGACCCCAGTTTTCGGATGATGCAAGAGAAGCTGCATCAGATAGACAAACTGGGATTCCCGGCTCTTGGACCCGCCGGTCAGGCGCAGCCCCTGCCAGCTCATGGAAAAACCGCCGAACATCTGCACGGACAGGACTCCCTGCCCTCCGTCTTCCTTATACTCCATCCTCCTTTTCCCCTCCCTGTTTCTCAAGGATCCCGCCCACCATACGCAGCAGGACTCCGCACACGGCAAACAACACCGCATAGATCTTCCCGGTCGTGCCGGACAGCATCGTCATCAGAACACCTGCATAGGGAATGTGAAAAACCACCTTTCCGATCAGGCTCCCGTAAGGGGTCGGCGTCATATCCTCCCCCTGGTTTGCATCCCCCTTGGTGATGAACTCCTTTTCCTCCGGACAGTCCCGGACTACCCGGTGGGTGATCACCGCCCCGTTTTTCTGAAAGACGATGATATCGCCCTCCCCAATCTCCTCCGGTCCCGCCGCCTTCGCATAGATCATGCTGCCCACCGGGAGCTCCGGCTCCATGCTCCCGCTGACCACCTCGTAGGCCTCCCAGCCGATCGCCCGCGGGAGGGTCAGCGGCAGAAATGCCGCGATGACCGCGATCAGGATAAAAGTTCCGATAAATCTGCAAAGGGCAGGAATCGACTTCCTGCTCCTTTTACCGGAAGAACGTTCCGGCTGCATTGATCTCATTGTCATGTTCTGTTTCCCTTTTTCTTCTTACGCAACAGCAGGAAATACCACAGGACCACGCCCGCGACCGCCGCTGCCGCCACAATGATCACAGGGACCGGGATCCCCAGAAGCTTTGCGTTCCCGCTGAACAGGCCTCCCGCCAGGGGAACCGCCTCGTCGTCCAGATCCATGATCTCCTCCGGTGCGGCCGCCAGAGGCGCCTCCGGATCGTCGATATTTCGGGTCTCTGCCTCCGATCCTTCCTCCTCTCCGGGAGTACGCCCGGCAGGCACCGCCTCCTCCGGGAGTACGGTCGCCACATCCGTCGGCGCCGCCGCCTCAGGTACCGCTGGAGCAGTCGTCTCGGGCGCGGACGTCTCGGCCGCCGTTGTCTCGGCCGCGCTCGTCTCCTCCGGAGCCTGGGTTTCCGGCGGGAGGGGCGCAGGGATCGGGCTGTACACAAAGGTAAAGTCGTTGTCCGCCGTATTTGCGGACAGAGTCCTCGTCAGGTTGTAGGCCTGCGGGCGGTAGCCGTCGATGTAGAGGTAAGCCACCACCGGCTTATCTCCCACGTTCCCATAATAGGTCTCGCTCTCCGCCAGGGCATTCCCCGCCTCGTCCACATAGTTGACCGTGTAGGAGGCAACGTTCCCGAGGATCCCGTAGGCCACCACATAGTCCTGATCCCCCTTCACCTCAAAGGACAGGCTGCCCACCGTATTGTTGTCCTCCCCGCTCCTGCGGATGCCCTTGAAATAATATTTGCTCCCGTCATTTAACTGTACCGAATTCCGGTTGAAGGTAACCTGGTCCCCGTAGTGGAGGCCCTCGATCACCGCCATCTCCTCGCCGTTTAAGCTGCCCTGCCGGCCGGAAAAAAAGCGGATCTTATAGGTATAGGGCTCTTTCTCCTCGGCTGCCAGGCCGGGGACCGTCAAAAAGCAGAGCATGCACAGCGAAAGCGCCATGCTAAAAAACCGTCTCCATCTTTTCATCTTACGCACCCTCCCTCTTCCTTCTCTTGCCTTCTCTCCACTGAAGGATACAGAACAGCAGGAGCACCAGGCCGCTTCCCGCCATGACCACGGCCAGGAGCACCGGCCGGCTCTCGTCGCCGGTCTTGATCAGCTTCCCCGGTGTTCCGGGAGTTCCGGGTTTCTTCGGCGTCTCCGGCGTTCCGGGAGTCTCCGGCGTCTGGGGCGTTGCCGGGGTATCCCTCCGCAGCTCCACGGCAAAGTTCATCTGCAGATCCGCCAGGGTATCCTGGTAATCGTTGCCCTGGGTCTCCCCGTCCAGGGCCACCTCCAGGGTGATGGTCCCCTTCTGTCCGTTCTCCAGAGTATCCAGATAGAAATAATCCTGCAGGGCATTGGTCGCTCCGTGGAGGCCCTCGCCCGCCGCGCCGCTGTTCTCGCCGCCGACCGTGTCGCTGTCAAAGAGCACGGTCTCCGCGCCGGCCTTATCCGTGTAGGCGAGCCGGTAGGTGTAGGCGCCGCCGCCGGTGGCGGAGTTGGCGCTCCGGTCCTCCAGCGAGTAGAGGACTTTGTTTGTCATGTACCAGTCTGTGGTCTCTTTATGCTCGTTTTCCAGCTTCAGCTCGATGATGATATTGTCGCCTGGCTGCAGGCCGCTCACCACCTCGTCCAGATCGGCCGTCTTAAAGGTGCTCTCCATCTTTTCCTCGGAAGTGAAGGCCACATGCCAGTTGTCATCGCCATAGTAGGTCTCCGCGCGGGCCGGAGTGATGCATCCGAGAAACAGCCCCAGCGCCAGGACCAATCCAATCCCTTTCTTTCCCATGCTATCCCTCCTCAATCCAGGCTCAGCATGTTATTGCTGACAGTCACATTTTTCCCCCACGCGCTCAGGACCGCGTCCTTTGCGTTGTGCTCCTGCACGGCGTCCACCTTCGCCTCGATCCGAAACTGCGTCCCGTCATAATCATAGGTGGTGGTGATGGTGGTATATCCCCCCGACTCCTCCACCTTCTGATGCACCTTCGTGGCGACCATGGCGTCGACGGTGATGGCATCCGCGAAGAGAGGGGTCTCCGACACGCCCTCACCCTCGGCGTACAGAAGCTTATTGTAATACAGGACGGTCCGCTCCGGCGTGGAAGCCTCTTCGTCCAGGATCCAGTCCGTATCCAGGTTGACCAGGTTCAGGCGTATCAGCTCCGGGGACAAGTTCGGCAGCTTCGTGCCCTCCGCATCTGTCCAGTATTTGTAAATGGTCACGCGGACGTACTGATTGATAGTCCCGCTGTTGGCCACGCTCAGCTGCTCCGGGTAGGTCTTCCCCAGCTTCAGGGACTCCCCCTCCTCCAGCATGTGCGCCAGAAGGACGCCGGTATTCTCATCCCAGGTCCCGTCGGCCGAGCTGTTGTAATCTCTCCAGGAGACCCGCTCCCCGTTCTCCAGAAGGGAAACGCCGATGTCATACATCTGCACCCTGGAAGCATAGGTCTCGGAATAATAGGTCAGTGCGGCCCTCGTGCCCTCCACCGAGCCGAAAAGCAGAAGAGCCATGGCTGCCACAAACATCACCGCCGTCGCCGCAGGCGGCAAAAGCTTTTTCGGTCTCCAGATCCTCACGATTCCCCGCCTCCTTCCATCCTGACGGAATCAAGCACCTCGTCCCAGTCCGCGTAGGGCGTCCCGTCCTCCTGATACCGGACCGGCGCGCTCTCATAGACGACGACCACATGGAAACTGTCGCCCTCCTTCGCATCTTTCGGGATGTTTCCGATCCGCACGAGCAGTTCGTCGGTGGATCCTCCCGCATTCAGGATATCGCTGTAATAATAGTAGCCTTTCTCCCCCGGCGTCCATTTCCCGGAGGCGTCGGAGTACTCCACCGTGTAGGCGCTGCCGCAGAATGCCCTGGCCCGGATATAGACCGGCTCCTTCGAATCCTCGTCGGCCGTGATCACCACATGCTTCACCCACTGGTCGAACTTCTCTGTGATCTCCGTCCGGTCGCCCAGCTCAATGGTATAGCCCCCGGCGGCCTCCGCGAAGGTCGTAAAATAGGCCCACGCCTTCCCGATCCCGGCGGTCAGGACTGCCGCCAGGACAAGAACAGCCAGGATACTGCTTTTCTTTTTCATATCCATCCCCCTCCTATTCTGCCTTCTGCACAGGGTCGGACTTCCAGTCCCATCCGTCATGTTCACCGGTCCCGGTGTAATCAAACTGATTGATGATGCCGTGTCCGCCCTTCCGGTCTTCTGTATGATCATTGACGAATTCCGCCCTCACAAAGTCCTCCGCCACGATCTGCACCGTCTGTTCCTTCGCCGACTGGACCTCATAGGTGCCGCCCTCGTAGATCTCGGTCACGGTCACAGTCGCTCCCGCCGGGAATTTGTTCTCGATGCGAATGGTCTGCTGCCCGGCCTCCGTAAAGATCAGGCTCTCCACATCGCTGTAGACCGTCTGGCCCCCCAGGACCGCCTCGATCTGGAATACAAAGATACCGGGCTCCTTCGTCTCGTAAGTCCGCAGGGTCTTTACGATCTCCAGGGAACCGTACCGGTTCTCCGCCTCCGGCTTCAGATAGGCCGTCACATTGTAGATCCAGGGTCCCGGATCCGCCGTACTCGTCGTGCTGTCGGCCGTCGGGTCCTTCATAGGCAGGGAGACGATCTGAGGTTTAAAGGTGTAGGTGTTGAGAGGGGATCTGGCCAGTGTGGCCACACTGGCCGGCTGACCCTCTTCCTCCCGGAACACCACAGGATCCGTCATCGACTCTCCCCTTGCGACTATCAGGTACAGGCCGCCGGAAAGATCTCCCAGCTCCTCCCCGGGCTTCCCGGTCTTCACCGGAGTATCCGGATGCTGCGGATCCAGGGCCAGGAGCGCCGCCTCCCTGGCCAGCTCCTCCCAGTCGCTCTCCCCAAACTCCTTCGGGAGGGACAGCCCCGCATTCTCATAAAACTCATCCAGCTTGTAGAAATAAGTGTCCGGCCCAGACAGGCGGCTGTTCGGATTCGCCTCATAGCTGCCGTCCGACTGCGATCTGTTGCTGTCCGCCCCGGGCATTTTTACAGCCTCTGCCACCCGGTACAGGTCCACGGCCAGATCCGCCTTCTCTACGTCCTCCTCCCACTCCTGCGAGGCGCCCGGCTGGACCGCCTCCACCGTCAGGGAGCACTTGTTGTTCTCCAGGTCGAGCCGGAACGTGCCCTGCCCTCCCTCCACGGCGCTTCCGGTCAGGGGCCTTACAAGGCACAGGCCGAAAGCCAGGAAAAGCGCCGCTGCCTGACAGATTCCTTTTTTCTTCATATTCTGTCCCTCCTTCACTTATCATGAAACAACAACATTATCTTCAACCTTTTCTCAGTTCCTCTAAAAGCTCCTTCGTCGTCTTCTTGGGACGCCTTACGCGGCGGAAGATCCCTACTCCCAGGAGCACCAGCAGCGCAAGCGGGATCCCGGCCGCCAGGACCACCTGGTAAACCGGAAGCTTCACGGCCTCCGACCGGACCTCATAGGCGCCGGTGAGATTCTGGATGCGCCTTCCCCGCACCAGGATCCGGTGGCTGTTGACCCCGTAGGGGGTACAAGTGATCAATGTGCAGTAATCCTCTCCCTCCGCGATCATCAGGTCCTGCTGCTCTGCCGGAAGGACCACCCGGATCTGATCCACCTGATAGGTGATGACCTCACCCAGCACCGTCAGGGTGAAGATATCCCCCTCCTCCAGCTGGTCCAGATCCGTGAACAGCCTTGCGGACGGAAGCCCCCGGTGCCCGGAGACCAGGCAGTGGGTACTCTCCCCTCCCACCGGAAGGCTGCTTCCCGGAATGTGGCCGATGGCTGTCTGGAGCACCGCCTCGTCCGTTCCGTGATAGACCGGGAGGCTGACGCCGATGGACGGGATCTGCACATACCCCATGATCCCCGTGCCGGAGACATCCAGCAGAGACCGGTACTCCTCCAGCTCGCGTTCCGTGAGGACAAACCCCCGGTTCCCCGCCGCAAGCTTTTCGTTGTAGGCGCGGGCCGCCGCGAGCATCTCCTCACAGTCCTCCTCCGACATCCCCTCCACCTTTTCCACATAAGAAGCGATCGCCCTGGACTGATGGAGGGAATTCCACCAGTCGCTGACCGTCGGATACAGGATTAAGCACAACCCCGCAACTAAAATTATGGATAAGATCAACTCTATCACATATTTTTTTAAAAAATCTTTCATCCTGCGGGCCTCTCCTTACTGCTGTATCGCCGATACCGGAACGAATCTCGGGCGCCCCGGCCCTGCCCTCTGAAGGCAGGGCCGAACCCCCGGATACGGTCTTTTCTCTCTACATCTTTCCTGCCAGCTTTTTCGCTCTGCGCATCCGCCTCCGGACGATCAGCAGGACTGCCGCCCCCACCGCGAGAACGCCTCCGACGGTGTAGAAGATCGTCGTGCCGATGCCGCCGGTGCCGGGGAGGAGTCTGCCCTTCATATTGACGATCACATTTTCCTCCGATACCTCTTTGCCGTTCTGCTTCATCGTCACGGTGACCGTACCGGTCTGCGTATCATCCTCAGAGTGTTCTGCCTCGATCACGATCCTGACGTCGTCGCAGGGATTATACCCCTCCGGCGGATCCGTCTCCCGCAGGATGTAGGTCCCCGCGTCCAGGCCGATGATATCAAACCGTCCCGTCGTGTCATCGGATGTGATCTTATCTACTCCCGTCTCGCCATTCTTCGCGGGGCGGTATACATTGGAAGGATCTGCCCCCGCTTCCCCGTCGGCCGAAGCTGTCACAGCGACCAGATCCACTTTCTCTTCTGTCTCGTTTTCGGTCCCAGCCTTCACCACCCGGTACAGCTGGAAGCCTGCTCCCCCGAGAGGGACCTCCTTCATGCTGTCCGCGTAATAATCGCTCTGATAGGGGCCGTTCGGCTTGTCGTCTATGGTGATCTTTTTATTCGGCATCTTGTAGGTGAATACCCAGACGGAATCCTCCTCCGTCTCTCCGGTACCCTCGTGATCGGGATTATTGGAATACTCCAGGCGCACCGTATTTTTGTTTTCCGTCTCCCCCGATGTCCCGTCCCCGGGCTCGTTCACCAGGGCATCCTCGTTCAAATACGCCTTGTAGATCACTTCCACCCGGGCGCCCTGCAGCGGAATACCGAGCTTATCGACCACAGCCTTCAGATTTTCGATCTCAAGCGTCCAGTTCTCTGTGCCTGCATCGCCCTCCGCAATACCGGCCACCTCATGATCCTCTGCTGCGATCTCGAATCCCTCCGCATCGGACGGGCTGTCTTTTTCAAACACCTTCACGCTCTCGATCCCGTCAAAGGTCACCCCCTTCGACATGCTGTCGCGGAACACAAGCCGGTAGGTGTCATAGCCCGCAAGGGCGTCGTCGTCCGGGAGCTGGGCGATCAGCTTAAACCGGAACGGTTCATAAAACTCATGGTCCGCCGTCTCTCCCCAGCCCTCCTTATCTCCACTGGATGTATCCTTATCCTCCGGCTCATCCTGTACCAGCTTGTCGACGGTGGGCTTTGCGCTCTTGGGCTTGATGGTGATGTCCTCGCCGATGACCCGGAGGACATTCGCCTCCTCCGCCTCGTCCGAAGGCCTGCTCTTATCCCGGATCAGGTAGTAGCCAGGTTCCACCGGAGTGCTGCCGCCAGCCGTAATATCTGCATAAGGATCACTGTCAAAATCCACATATTGTACGATCTGATCCGCATTCTCTATATCGATATCGTTCATCACATAGCTTCCAGACTGCACACCTGCGGGAGGCTTTGCATTTTTCCCCCAGCGCACATTCTCCAGCTCATACCGCAGGATCTTTCCCGTCTCGTCCGCGACTACCTTTGCCCCGCCGGTAAAAATCTGATAGACCACATACTCACCGGCCACGGCGCTGATCGTCACCTTTTTGGATCCTGCCGCACCCGGGTCCGCCAGAGTCTGGTTTCCGTCCCCCGGATCCTCAGTGCTTCCCTCTTCCGAAGTCTGTGCAGCATCGGCCGCCGTCCCGGCTTCGCTCTCCGGAACCTGTGCGGCACCGGCCGGATCACCGGCTTCGCTTCCGGGAACCTGGCCGCCGTCCCGGCCCTGAGTGTCCGGCTCTCCGGCTTCGGGGCCGGCCGCCGCGGCAGGTACTGCCATGGCGGCCAGCAGGATGATCGCCATCAGGATACTGATCGTTCTTTTCAGCCGTCTTCTTCTTTCTCCTTTCATATCAGACCTTCTCCTTTCTGCTTCTCTTCTTCCCCAAGCAGAAGCCGCCGATACCAAGCGTCAGCAGGAACAATACGCCGCCAAGAGTCATGTAACGGCCCGTACCCACGCCGCCGGATTCCGGGATCTCATAGTAGTAGAGGGGATCGACCACTTCGACCGATACCACTTCGATCGTCTGGCCGCCCGGCCTGGTGGCCACATCCTCTACCTTGGCCATTGTCACCGTAACCGGCTGTATGTTCTCTGCGATCACATAGCCCAAAGGCGCCTTCGTCTCCTCAAACTGATACGTTCCTGCCGGAAGGCCATGGATCAGGATGTAACCGTTCTCGTCTGTGACCAGGGTTGTGGTGGTGCCGTCCGTCTTGGGATCCGCCGCATACGTATAGGTACCGCCGCTTCCGCTAAACCGCAGAGCCTCTTCGCTTCCCTCCCGGAAAAGTGCAAACTCCGCACCCGCCAGTGTGGAGGCCGTCGCGTTTCCTTCGGCATCCCCCGCCTTCTTGCACAGCTGCAGGCTGTAGGTCAGATCGTCCACATGGGTGTTGGTAAAGGTGATCGTCTCGGTATTTGCAGCCGCATCCGTCTTCGAACCCGCCTCGCTCTTGAAGTTCTCCGTGCGGTTCTTCTCATCGAATGTCTGTGTCGTGCCGTCCGTAAAACGGATCTCGGTCTCCTTCACCTCATAGTCGTAAACCGTATCCGGTGTACGGGAATCCCGTACCGGCAGATCCTCCCATTTCTTCGTCCAGCTGTTACCCTCGTTCAGATCTGCCGTCTCCGTTCCGTCCTCGGCCCACGTCGTCCCGTCGTCCGTACTCTTCTTTTTGTAGAGGGTCACCGTAACGGATTCCACGTTTTTGAGGGCTTCCTGGGTGGCGCTTCCACCGTTCCATTCCTTCGTCACCACAATGTTTTTGTTCTCGATCTCCCAGTTTGTGAAGCTGGCATCCACTTCTGTCAGGTTCAATATCTTTTCGCCGGAGCTTCCTCTCTCCAGTCTCATGATGACAGGATCTCCCCAGTTCTTCTTTTCGTCGGACCATTTCTGAACCGTCACATGATAAAGCTCGCCGTTTCCATTATACGGTTCTTTATCCAGGATCGTGTACTGCCGCTTCGTATAGGTCTTTTGACCAATCCGTATCGTCTCGGTATAGCCGGCCACCGGAATGGTCACCAGATATTCTGTGGAATCCCTGAGGATGCCGGCATGATCGGTGCCGGGTTTTTCCCGGATCACGTACTGCACCGTGGAGACGCCGCTGCTGTTATTCCCGGAAACGGACAGCGTGCCGAAGTCGATCACCCCGTCTTTCCCGTTTTCCACATTCCTGATGGGAGTCTCTTTGCCATCCACATACCGGTTAAGTTCAAAGGTAAATTCTTTACCCGTAAGTACCTTCTCCTTGCCGTCCACAGCCATCAGCTTCTTCCCCGCCCGGATCTGCAGGCTGTCGCTGAAGGACGCGCCGTCATAATCGCCGAGGACCAGCAGGCCGTTGCACTGGACGCCGCCTCCATGGGTAGTGGACTGGTTTCCGGTAATGTACACAGAGGCCCTGGCCGCTGCCGCCTCAACCGCCTCTGGCGTGGGGTTCGCATTCAGCCCCATGCGGTCGCTGGACGAAATCCCGTCTATCTGCTCTGCCTTAAAATCGACGGTTCGAGAATCCTCATCCGTATTTTTATAGCTTCCGACCCAGTCTGAGGTCCCTCCGCCCAGCATCTGGTTTTTCACCGTGCTGTACTGCTCGCAGTAGTAGTCCTGATACCTTTCATCCTGTGTAAATACCGGGTCGCCCAGGGCATACCCGGCATCATCAAAATCATATTCATGATAATAAGCGTTTGTCACGCCGGTTCCTGCCGCGGTATTATGATAGACCGCGGTCCCGTTCTCCAGCGTGAGCGGCCCTACATTGTCATAAATCTGCGCATTGGAACAGCCCCCGACGCCGCCGCCGAAGCCCTGAGCCTCATTCCCGGTGATCAGAGCGCTCTGGATGACCAGATGGGCGCTCTCCACACAGAACATGCCGCCGCCGCCCCAGTCGTAGGCCGTCGCGGTCTTGTTGTTTGTGACGTAAACCGTACCGGCTCCCCCCGCGATGACCTGGGCATAGCCTCCGGCTCCCACCGTCACAAGGCCGCCGCCCTCATGGACCTCCGCCAGGTTGCGGGCGATGATGCCGCCGCTGATGTAGAGTTCGGAACCGCCCGAGGTGGTCTGGATCCCGCCGCCGCCGGCTCCGGAATTTCCCGCGATCTGTCCGCCCGTCATCTTTAACGTGCCATTGCTTCCGATCAGGATCCCGCCGCCGCCGTCGTACTGATTGTATTCATCTGCCCTGTCTTGATAAGTATCTCCCGGCGTCCTGTAGTCGTCCCGGTTGTTGCAGAGATTGCCGCCGGACACGTTGACCGTCACGCCGCCCGAGGTGTAGATGCCGCCGCCCTTGCCGTACTTGCTGGACTGGTTTCCGGTGACGATGCCACCGGTGATATTCAGGACGCCGCCCCGCACCATGGCGATCCCGCCGCCGTTCCCGTGCACGCCGTCCTTTTTCACATTCCAGCCGCAGCTCAGGTGTTTGCATTCCCCCTGGTCATCCAAAGCAGTATTGTTCGCTATGACCGTGCCGGACAGATTGACCGTACCGTATCCGGAAGCGTCAAGGACCGCCCCGCCGTTCCAGTTCCGGATATCACTTTTGGGCACATTCGTATCAAAAGCCGCTTTACAGTTGCATATATAACCCCCCTCCAAATTCAGGACATTCGTAGCCAGCGTGGGCAGTGGCTTATCAATACTCCCTGTCGATGCAGCCGCAACGACCGCTCTTCCCAGCCCGCTGCCGTTCAGCATGCCGCCCTGCAGCGTAAAGGTGCCGCTCATCACAAAGATCAGGGGGGACGCCACGGTCTGTGCCTCGTCGCGGATAATCTTCCCGCCGCCAGTGACCGTATGGGTATATAAGGTTTCGGAAGTACCTCCTTTTCCATCGGGGACAGAATCAATTTCATGATAGGTCAGCGTATCCCCGCTCCAGTCCCCTGCTCCCTTCCAGCCATATCCGTCCCAGGGCTTTCCTCCATCCCTCACATCTGCAACTGTGCCGCTGCCGTCGGTGATCGTCAGGGAGGAATTATCCATCACATTAAACAGGCTGTCCCCGGACGCCACGGTAATTGTCTTCCCGTTCAGATCCAGAGTCACCCGCGTATTAGCCGGCAGCCTGACAGCCTCCGTCGCCCGGATGTCTGCCGATAACTTGACTACAAGTTCCTCACCATCCCGCATTGTCTCGATCAGGCCCTTCAATTCCTGAAAAGTCCCGACATTTTCCGGATCGGATTCGCCAACCACCAGGTACTCGGAAAAAGACCCGGCCTCAAAGCTGGTCGCACCCTCCCCGTCAACCTGGGATGCCTCCAGTACCTCCGGTTTCTCCTCCGCGAAGTGGATCACCTTGATGGGCTCGCCCTCGGCATATCCGTTTTCGTCCAGGAACTGGATCGTTATGCCGACCGTGTCCTTCGGCTCGACCTCCGCGCCGTCCACGTAAAAACCGATCTTGAACAGGCCCCGCATGCTCAGGGCTTCATCCAGAAGATCCCTGGCCTCGGCCTCCCGCTCCGCGTATTTCTCCGGATCGCTCTCCTCGGTGATCTCCTCCGCCTGGAGCAGAGCGTTCTCCGGAAGTCCTGCCGCCGCGGTATAGGTGGCTTTGATGATGTAGCGTTCATTCTGCCAGGTCTGGGTGATCTCCTCCGGCCCGGCCAGGCAGCTCTCTGTGTGGGCGTGCTCCTCCAGACCGCAGGTCAACTCTCCGTTTTCGTCATAGCACGCTTCCGTGTGGGTGTGCTCCTCCAGGCCGCAGAGATACTCCTTCTCCTCCTCCGGCGCCGCACATGCCTCGTTGTGGACATGCTCCTCCAGGCCGCAGATCGGCTCTCCGCTCTCGTCCCGGCATTCCTCCGTATGGGTATGCTCCTCCAGGCCGCAGATCCAGACAGGCTCTGCCGTTTCCGATCCTTCCGGCCCTGTCTCGGAAGCGCTCTCCGTTTCCCCGACGCTCTCCGTCTCTTCGACACTCTCTGTTTCCCCGGCGCTCTCTGTCTCTTCTATGCTCTCTGTCTCTCCCGCGCTCTCCGCTTCGGCAGGGGACTCGCCGGGAGCCTCCGCCTCGTCCACCGCGACCTCTGTCACTTCAAAGCAGTCGTCCCTGTGGACATGCTCCTCCACCTGGAGGAGGCCGCAGATGCGGATCTCATTTCCGGTTTCATCCTTCTCATAGCAGGAGCCGTCATGGATATGGGGCCTTGCCTCCGGTTTTGTGCAGATCAGCCTGCGGTCCACCTGGAAACACTCCTCCGTATGCACATGGCCGCCCGCCCCTGCTTCTGTCCCGCAGATCAGGGGGGCCTCTCCCGTCTGATAGCATTCCTCCGTGTGCGTGTGTTCTTCGCTTTCCTCCTGTCCGCAGATCAGGATCTTCTCCGCCTCGCCGTAGCAGGCTTCCGTATGCACATGGCCTCCGTCGCCGTCCAGCATGCCGCAGACCAGAGTCCGATCCTCCTCAAAACACCCCGCCTCATGGACATGGGCCTCCACCTCCGGAAGTGCGCAGACCAGGCTGCCCGCCGCGTCGTAGCAGCCCTCCGCATGCTGATGGATCACGAAATCCGCATAGCCGCAGACCAGCTCCTTACCGTTCTCGCCTGCTGCATAGCAGCCCTCCGTATGCTGATGGACCGCATACTTGCACGCGAGCGTCCTCTCCTCCCGGGTCTTCGCCCGGCCGGTGGGCTTCAGGACCATGACCGTGCCCACCACGGCGACCGCCGCCAGGCAAAGGAACGCCGCCAGCCACCATTTGTTTTTTCTCCGTTTGCGCAGCATCTCTGCCGCCTGTCTGAAAACCGAAGATATCATCCTGATTCCTCCTCCCTAAGATTCATTTACAAAGCCCATATCTGACAGAGGCCAGACACGGAACACGACTTTTCCGATGATCATCTTTTTTTCGATGCAGCCGATGGCCCGGCTCCGGCTGTCCACGGAGACGGATCTGTGGTCTCCCAGCACGAAGAATTTTTCCTCCGGCACCTGGTACGGCAGTTCGATATCACACTCCCCCCGCATCCGCTCACTGACATAGGGCTCCTCGACGGGCTGCTCATCCACATAGACATTGCCCTCCTCGTCGATGTCCACCCACTGCCCCGGCGTCGCGATCACCCGCTTTAACAGGATCTCATTCCCGTAATAAAACGCGATCACATCACCGGCCTTTAAATTCTTGCTGTTTATGGCTACAACAATATCGCCGTCGGAGAGGGTATCCTCCATGGAATCCCCCGATATCTGCAGGACCGGACAGACAAACACCGCGATCAGCACCACGACCGCGATCACGACCACCAGAGCGCCGGCGGTGATCCCCAGGACCCGGCGGCGGGAGCGTTTGTCCTTCTCCTTCTGCAGCTCCCCTCTGACCAGCTCGTCAAGCGACTTCTCTTCTACTCCCATGTATGGCTCCTTTCAGAGGGCTGCTCTTCCCCGCCCTTTGGCTCGGAGCCGGCCTTTTTCCGGCCTCCGTACATCCTCTCGATATTTTCCAGATACTGGTCTGCCGCCTTCTGGGCGGCTTCAAACACTCCGTTCAGCCTCAATGCGGCCTCCGCGACCGATCCGGCCTCCCTCAGCCGAATCCTCCGGTCCGTCCTCTGTCTCTCCAGCTCGCCCTTCAATGCCTTGATCTGCAGATCCTTTTTATCCAGACGGCCGGCCAGCTTGTGGATCTTCGCATCCTTGCTGTTTAAGCGGGCCTTGAGGCGCTCATAGCCTTCCTCCAGCTCCTTGAGCGCCGTCTCTGTCTTGTCAAGCTGAAGGCGGAGCTCCTTTTCCTCCTGTACCTGTGTCAGTAATAACTGAAGAACCTCCCGGCGGTTCAGCTTGCGGAATTCTTTTTCTGTCATGGCATTCTCCCCGTCGGCGGCCCCCGCTCCCTATCATATTATGCGGCGAAAGACCTGCCGTTTCCTTCGGTCAACCTGTCAATATCCTACAACAAAAGCCGGAAAAGCACAACTGCTCTGCTACAAAAACAGAACTGCGATCCGGTAATTTTCATACATAACTATTATATCGTCTCTTTTCTTTGTAAGTATAACATCCCGGCCGTCAAAAAAAGCGTCAAAGAACCCGGGGAAAAGGGGTTTTTTCTAAAAAAATTGACACTTGACTTTTGGCCCCGATAATGAAATCATATAGAGAGAGGTCGGCAACTGCCTGTATCAGATATCGCAAAGGAGGCGGCGCAGGATGGCGGAAAATGACAGGGGATCTGCCCTTTCTCAGCACGGATCCCCGGGTGAAAGGCTCCCCGGGCTGGACGGCCTGAGGGCCATATTCTGCATTGGGGTCGTGCTGTTTCATGTCAGCGATGCCTTTGACTCTGTTTTTTCCGGGCTGCTCGGCCCCGTCTATGCCTTCGGCGGTTATTTCGGGAATTACATATTTTTTATCATCAGCGGGCTGCTCACGGCGCTCCGCTATAAAAAGCCCCTGACAGAGGGCCGCTGCCCTTTCCGTTCTTTTGCCGGGAAACGGCTCCTGCGGATCTATCCCCTGTATGTCCTTTCCAACCTGGCCGTCATGCTGCTGCCGGGCGTGCGGATCACCCCGCAGAGGACCGTCTCCACATTTCTGCTGCTGGCTGCCGGCTGCCCTTTCGTCCCCTATAACGATCCTGCCTGGTTTTTGTGTGTCCTGATGATATGCTCCCTGTTCTATTATCTGACCGGAAGGATCTCCCTCCGCCGCCCTGCCCTGTACCTGCCCCTGTGTGCTCTCTTTGCGGCTTCCGGAGCGGTCCTCATGAGGCATTCCCCGGAGCTTCCCCTGCTCTGCTGCACCTGCGGGGAGGGATATCTGAATTTTTTCCTCGGCGTGCTTTTCGTGGAGGCTCTGACGAGTCCCTCCGTCAGCCGGAGGCTCCTGCAGGCCGCAGGCTGCATCGTGCTGTGCGCCGCGGCCGCCGGCATCGCCTGCTTCGGCCTGGAGGGCATGCCCGGAGATATGAGATGGGCCGTATCGGCCTGCTGCCTGAGTTTGGTCTGTCTGGCCGTATCGGCAGGACCCCTGATCCGGCTGCTGCGCCTTCCTCCCCTGCAGGCCCTCGGGGCATGCAGCTTCTCCGTCTATCTGTGGCACGTTCCCTTCGCGAGATGGCTCTTTTTCCTGGAAGGGAGACTCGGACTCCAGATCGCGGATCAGCGGCCGAACTTCCTCCTGTATCTCGCCCTGCTGATCGAGCTGTCGATCCTGTCGCACCATGTCCTGGAACGCAAAAGGAGGTCCCTTCCATGAAGACCGCAAGCCATTCCCTGTCCGGCTGTCTGCTCCCCGCAGTCATCGCCGCCGCACTGTGCCCGCTGATCCTGGCCGGCGTGGGCAGCACGCTCATTGTCAGCCTGTTCGGTCTCCTTCTGTGCGCGGCAGGCTTCTCCCGGAGATCCGCGCAGATCGACCTGCGTATCTTCCGCCCCTATCTCCTCTACTGCCTGGTCGGCATGCTCTCCTGCGTCAATGTGTATCGGAACATTTCCGCCGGTTCCTATGTCTCCAGGCAGCTCCTGTTCCCGGCCCTCTATCTTCTGACAGCGGCCCTCGATCACAGGCAGCACGCCTTTTTAAAGCAGCTGTGCCTGCTCTGCGCGGGAGGGGCCGCCGCCGTCAGCACCGGTCGGTTTGTGCTGGATGCCCTGCTCTACGGCAGGGCCGGGAGGCTGGGCGGTGTCCTCGGCAATCCCAACGCCCTGGGGATCTTTCTGGTGGTAAGCTGGTTTGCCCTCATGCACTGCATCTCGGAAGAGGAGGAGCGATTCGGCCGCCTCTCGTCTTTCCTCCCTTATCTGGAACCGGTCCTGTTGGTCCCCCTGGCCCTGACCCTGTCCATGGGCAGCTTTTTAGCTATGGCGGCGGGGATCCTCGTGGTCCTGATCCGTAAAAAACGGCAGTCCTCTCTCCGGGAAGCTTTCCGGTACGGCTGCCGGATCCTCGCGAAAGTCAGCCTGGCCGTGGGCACCGGTGTGCTGCTCTACCTGTCCGCGGCCCGCACCGGCGCCCCCTGGTGCTGCCTGCTCCTGCTCTTATACGCCCTGGCCATGACCCTGTGCTGGAAAAAACTCGGCATCTTTTTTGACAGGTATCCAAAGGCAGCCGCCCTGGCCGCTGTGGGCGGGTTTCTCGTGACAGCCGTCATCATCCTCTCCAGGCCCAGCTCGCCGGAGACCTTTCTGGAGCGGCTGGAGATGATGCGGAACGGAGCCGGATATCTCCTCCGAAATCCCGTTCTCGGGATCGGCCCCGACCAGTGGAGGATCTGGAACCGGTTCGACGCGGACAAATATTTTAATACCTGGTACATCCATAATTCCCTGATCCATGTGGGCGCCGAGCTTGGCATGACTGCCCTGATACTCCTGCTTTTTGCCTCCGTCCGCATCTTCCGGAAGGATCTGAAGCCCTGGAGCAAGGCCGGCTTCACCGCCTTTTTCGTCCACACTCTGCTGGACGCCACCTTTTTCCACACCGGGATCATGACTCTCACGGTCATCACCCTGGGCGAGCCGAGGCTCCGGGGCAAAACACTGGGAAACCGTACGGTAAAGCTTCTCTTCGGAGCCTTCGCCCTGGTATTCCTCTGTAATCTTTATTACTGCATACGGATCGGCTGACCGTGCAGATTTCTCTTGGTATTTTTGCGCTTTCGCATTATAATAAGGAAAAGAACATATCGATAGGAGGTTTTCAGAATGGTCAACAGAAGCTATTACGGACACGATACCCAGTTTTACGGAGTGGAGGAGCACCGCCTGGTGGGGGGCCGGGGCGACGGCATGCGGCTGTTTCAGATCCGCAACGGGAGCGGGCTGGAATTTACGGTCTCCGCCGACCGGGCCGCCGACATCTCCCGCGTCTCTTATAAGGGCGTCAATCTGAATTACATGGGCTCCGCAGGTTACGTGGCTCCCGCCTATTACGACGAGCCGGGCTTCGGATTTTTAAAATCCTTCACCTGCGGGTTCCTCACCACCTGCGGCCTGCAGAACATCGGCACTCCCGGCATGGACGGCAGTGTCCCCTGCCCTCTCCACGGCACAGTCTCCAACCTCCCCGCCGACCGGATCTATTACACGGAGGAGGACGGGAAGATCGAGCTCCACGCCAGGATCAACGACATGGAGATCTTCAAGCAGAAGCTGATCCTGGACAGGACCATCTCCTGTGAATACGGCAAAAACATCCTGACGATCTCCGACACGGTCAGAAACGCAGGATCGGCCGACGAACCGCTCCTGCTCCTCTATCATATGAACATCGGCTATCCGCTGCTCAGTGAACACGCAAAGCTTACTGTCTCTTCCGAACGGGTCATCCCCCGCGACGACCGCGCGGCAGAGGATCTGGACACCTGGGATCAGATGCTCGCACCGATCCCCAATTTCCAGGAGCAGTGCTACTATCACGAATTTGAAAAGAACGCTCCCTGCGCAAAGATCTGGAACGGCGACGCGGGCGTGGGACTTGCCATCCGCTGGGACAAGGCCCAGTTCCCTTATATGACCGAATGGAAGATGATGGGCGAACGGGATTATGTCCTCGGCCTGGAGCCCTGCACCAATAAGCTGGAAGGCCGCGCGAACCTCCGCAGGGAGGGCGCCCTGCAATTTATCAAACCCGGCGAGACGCGGCACTTTGGGGTTGAAGTGGAATTTTTCGACTGACGCCGCTCCTGCGTCTGCTCGACCGTCAGCGGGAAGCCGGCAGGCATTATTTCTATAAGCAAACGCTTGGCGATCCGCTGCCGCTCCTACGTCTGCCCGACCGTCAGCGGGAAGCCGGCAGGCATTATTTCTATAAGCAAACGCTTGGCGATCCGCTGCCATGTTTGCGTTAGACATAATGCCTGCCGGCTTCCCGCATCCCCCCTTATTTTTTCTTTTCCCGCATCGCGATCCCTTTCACCGCCGTATAAAGCGCCGCAAAAAGCACTCCCGCCACCGGCCAGATCAGCCCGGCCGCCTTACCGTTTTCCGTCCGAAAAAAAACCACCAGAAAAACAGCCGTGACCATACACCAATAAAAACCCGCAAAGGCCGAAACCGCCCGCGACGCTTCCTTATTTTTTCTGGTGTAGTCTCCTTCCTGCAGAAGCTTCTGATAGCTTCCCTTTATCATTCCCACCCGTATCAGGATATAAACGCCGCAGGCCACCAGAAGGAGCAGTACCCCCACGGACAAAACCTCCCAGAACGGATCTTCCAAAAATGCCACAGTCACGACCGGTATGGCGCCCCCGATGCAGAGGGTCACCCCGGCCATGATCCCCATACGGAATCTCGGCTCAAAGGCTTCCTCTTTTTCTTTCACCTGCTGTATGATACCGCTCTCGGGCAGGATCGCCTCTTTTTCCAGATATTCATATTTTGACAGCTTAAATCCATGAAAGATGAGGATGGCCACTGCCGCCGCCACAAGCACCAGAAGGATCACAAGGCCAATTCCTCCGGCCGCATTCTCCGAAAAAGAAAGGATCCCCAACTCGGCCAGTCCCCCGAAAGTTATCAGACAGATCGGCGAAACAATACACAGAAAGACACCCAGAGCGATCCATTTGGATACCTTTTCCGTGACCTCCATGAATCTGGCCGCCTCCTCTGCCGAGACAAACCTGGGCTTCACGCCTCCACCCTCAAAAGCGTCGGCGTTCTTATAAAAAAAATCTTCTGTTTCCGTCTCTTTCCTCTCCTGGGCTGTCTCCTCCTGCTCTTCTTTTAAAAGATAGTCAGTCGTCACTCCAAAGATCTCGCTCATCCTCACGATCTTATCCAGCTCCGGAACGGACACGCCCCCCTCCCACTTGGAGACGGACTGCCTGGAAATCTCCAGTTGTCCTGCCAGTTCCTCCTGGGACCAGCCTCTCCCCTTCCTGAGTCTTATGATCTTCTCTGCCATTGTCATAAACGAATTCCTCCCTGCTTGATTTTCCGGTCTGTTTTCCCAGAGCATTCCTGCCTCCTGAAATCCCCGGCGGTCAAGGATATTTTATCAGAAAAAGCCGCCGGCGGCCAGCAAGTATGCCTTGAAATCTGTCAACCGGCAGTTGCGAAAGGCCGAAAACCTTGCAATCTCCCCCATTCTATTGTAAAATAAACCCCATAGGATCCCACCCTTTCCTGATGGGAATGTAACACAGAGACACTTACAAAAAACGGCATAGCAGCGGCAGACTGCTTAGTACGCAAAATGCAGCACGGTGGTATTTTGCTTCTGAATTATAAATGTTTTATGGAAAGAATGGTTGAAAGAGAAGACAAAATGGGGAAAATAATGAAGACTGATTATGAAGTTAAAGATATAAATATTAAATATGATGATTACTTTGAGAAGGAGAATACTATTTTGCGCAAGAAACTATTGATTTTTTGAAATTTTGTAGGCAAAATGATTCTAAGCATAATTACGATATTTTAGCGGATGGCGATATAAAAGTGCGTTCATTGCATTCGTTTGACATATGGATGCCTTATAATTTGGGTTG
>CAMSZT010000020.1 GCA_947066815.1 uncultured Lachnotalea sp. | reverse complement strand
CAGCTGATTTGTAATCAGCAGGTTATCGGTTCGAGTCCGATCATCGGCTTTATGGGGGAATTCCCGAGTGGCCAAAGGGGGCAGACTGTAAATCTGTTAGCAGTGCTTTCGGTGGTTCGAATCCACCTTCCCCCACTCAGACAGTTTTATAAAATTTCATATTGATAATGTCGCGGGGTGGAGCAGTTCGGAAGCTCGTCGGGCTCATAACCCGAAGGTCGCAGGTTCAAATCCTGCCCCCGCAACTAGGCACATTTGTGTCATGCCCAGATAGCTCAGTTGGTAGAGCAGAGGACTGAAAATCCTCGTGTCGCTGGTTCGATTCCGGCTCTGGGCATTTTTAATTTGGAAAAATAAAAATCCTGTTGAAAAATCCTTAATATTAATGGTATAATAAATTCAGTCGATTTCATAAATTCTTTTATAAGCTTGATAGAGTGTTTGAGAGAACACTTTATTCTGTGTGTATTTCTCTGATATCTTGATTCAATCTTTTATGATCCCTAAAGTGTTAATCATGAAGATAAAAGGATTTTAATGTTGTTCTGTATGTATTTTACAGATCAGGAAAGGTGAATACTATGAAAAAAGAGAATGTTGTGATCATTGGTATGGGTTTTTTGGCAACTTATGCAATACCCTGTTATGAGAGATTGTTGGGAGACGAGATAGGCAGCCGTCTGGTGGGGATCAAAGGAAGTGACCGGGGCCTTAAAGAAAGGCAGGCCCAGTGTAATTTTCCGGTGCAGGTGGGAAAGGTAAGGGAGACACTGGAGGAAAAGGATCCCGGTCTCATTATTCTCGCCGTGAAACCAGATCAGATCGCGGATATGGTGGAAGGAACTCTTGCGCCGTACTATCAGATGCTCCGGGAAAAGGAGGAGGAGCTTCCAGATCTGTACTCTTTTGCTCCCGCTCCGCCGGTAAGCTATTATTACGATGCGCTGGGCAGTGATGTAAATGCAGCCAATCAGTTACCGAATATGATAAGTCATGTGGAGGGCTATGATCTCTCTCAGGCCGGAGTTTCCTTTGTATCTTTTGATTCCAGAAGGGAATGGCCGGAAGAGAAAAAGAGAAGGGCGAAGGAGTTTTTAAGTCCGACCGGCACTGTTGTGGAAATTGCCGGGGAGAAAGCGAATTCCTTTTTGGCAATGCAGGTGGCCTGTCATCTGATGTTTGAGCTGAATTACATTGTTCAGGATATTGCGAAGGAAAACGGGAAAGAGATTTCTCTGGCACAGTCGGCATCTGCGTTCCGTGCACTCTTACGGAAGCGTTTTCATGAGCCCTGTGTGGAGGTGCTTCCCTGGAGCCTGGATGGCATCGATGATGAGAATATGAGGGAATTTATGGAGATGACGCTTGATGCCTGGTATGACGGCGTCTACCGGTTTTCCGAGACTGCCGGTATCCCTCATGAGGCGGCGGACAGGATGATCTGCGGCACTATGGAGACGTTCCACATGGAAGCCCAGCTGGAGCCCAAGGAAGTCCTTGTACAGAATACCAAAAATCATGCAACTCCCGGCGGATATCTGGAGATGGCTCTGATCACGATCAATAACGGCGGCTATAAGTACATAGAGGATCAGATGAGAAAATGGGGCAAGGGCGAGAAAGACCGGCTTATCCGCAAAGAGATCGAGCAGATCGCTTTTTCTGTTGCGAAGGCGGTTTCCGACCGCGGAAAGACGACAAGCGGAATTCATAAATAGAGCTCCTGATGCAGCATATTGGACGTGGACGAAAATTCGAATGAGGAGAAGATCGAGAAAAGATGGCTACACAAAAGGATGTTGCAAAATTAGCCGGAGTTTCCGTTTCTGCTGTGTCCAGAGTACTGAATGAAAGCAGTCTGCTGGATCGGGAGACTAAGAAGAATGTGGAGCTTGCGATAAAAAAGCTGAATTATAAGCCTAATCTGGTGGCATATGGACTGCGCGCGAAGAGCAGCAGACTGATCGGGATCATTTTGCAGCCGGTGTTTGACGGACAGAATGTTTCTGCCATGCTGAAGGAATACCATGGTCTTATATGGTTACAGTTTTTCCAGCAGCCAGATAGGAGTCGTCGCATGTGACAATTATATGGCGGGAATCATGGCTGCAGAGCATTTTGTGAAGCTTGGCCACCGGCGTATGGCCTGTACGGTTGGTCCTACCAATATGGAGTATCTTCGGGAAAGGCTGCATGGCTTTCGGGACGGGCTGGCGAGGTATCATATAGAACTCCGTCAGCAGGATATCTGTGAATGTGAGTTTAACTACCAGGTTTCCGGCGTGATCAGCGGGGCCAATGCGGTATATCAATTTTTAGACGGGCGGGAGCATGTATGACTTGTCCTTCTCTGACAACGATCGGCCAGCCCATTGGAAAGATGGCAACAAAGGCTGTCGATATGCTGTTAAAAGAAATTGAATTGAAGGATCAATGTGTAACAGAGAATGTAAGGATGGAACCGGAACTGGTGATCCGGGAATCGACATCCCGGTGTAGTGTGTGAGGAAGCGCGTTTTTTGTAAAAAGCCGGATAAGCAGAACAGTCTGCCCTTCTTTAAGGAAGGCTCCCGGGAGCAGTGCGATATCGTTCTGCTCCCGGGAGCCTTTGTCATATAAAAAAGTCCCGCAGATATATAATAGGAAAGCTTTTTGAATCCAGAAATCGGGATAATGCACAAAAAACTTCTTCCGGCGAATCTGTTATGACGGCTACCTTGGGAGTTTCGACGTTCATCCTGAATCTCATCATGGTGCTTTATGGAAGCGAGACAAAGCCTTTTCCAAATCCGATCAATCTTGGAAAGTTCTATGTGGGGAATGTGATCATGAAATGGAATCAGGTCATCATTGCGATCGCGGGGATCCTGGTGGCAATGTATTAGGGCTCCGTTGACACGACCATGTACCTGGGCGTTTCTATGAAGACCTTTGCGGCTTCCCTGCTCGGCGGGATCGGTTCCCTGCCCGGGGCAGCCCTGGGCGGTATCATCATCGGTGTCCTGGAGGCTTTTGTCGCCGGTTATGTCAGTGCCGATTGGAAGGACTGCATTGCCTTCGTCGTGCTGATCCTGGTGCTTTTGTTCCGGCCTTCCGGCCTGTTCGGACACAAAGAGATCAAAAAAGTGTAAGGAGGGCACATAAATGTTTAAAAAGATGACTACGGCATGGGCTCTCCACCGCCGGGCGGTAGTGGCAGTTTACATAGCGGCACAGGCCATGGGTATCAAGGACTCCAGATATAAGATCATGGCTTTTGTGATCTCCGCGGCTTTCGCGGGCATGACTCCTTTTCAGATCACGGAACTGGGGATGTGCAGGACCTTCCAGAATATCAAGCTGTTTCCTCACATGACGATCATGGAGAATGCAATGGTCGGCGCCCATACGCGGATCAAGGAAAATTTATGGGATGTGTTTTTCCATACAAAGGCTTATAAAAAGGCGGAGAAGCAGGCAGAAGAGAGAGCCCAAAAAGCGCTGGAACTGACAGGTCTGTCGGACAATCCCTACTATTACGGAACGGATCTTCCCTACGGAAAGCAAAGAAGGCTGGAGATCGCACGGGCCATTGCGAGCGATCCCGAAGTGCTGATGTTTGATGAGCCGGCAGCCGGTATGAACGAAGGTGAAACGGCGGATCTGACAGGATTTATCCGTGAGATCAGAGAAGCCGGATGAGATCAGGCAGGATCCTCTGGTGATAGAGGCATATCTGGGAAAGAAGGCGTGATATGGCATATTTGCAGGTTGAGAACCTTCAGATAAATTACGGCGCGATCAAAGCGGTACAGGGGGTCTCCTTCCGGGTGGAGAAGGGAGAAATCGTAACTTTGATCGGTGCGAACGGCGGCGGAGCTGTTTCCGAGACTGAAGGAACGGTTCGACCAGGTGGCGGGGACTCTCTCCGACAGAGGATATGTGGTGGAGAATGGCAGGATCAACATTTCGGGTACGGGAAGAGAGCTGGCAGATAACGAAAAAGTGAAGGAAGCTTATCTGGGCGGCCTGTAGGGATCTTATTACAATGCGGTAAATTGCATGAGCAATTTATATAAGAAAAAGAAAAGGAGGATAACTATGAGAAAAAAGATTTTCAGCATCATCCTTGCAGCGACAATGGCAATGTCTCTCGCGGCATGCGGAGGCGGGGACAGCAAGGAAACGGCAAAGGAAGGCGCCGCGACGGCGGCCGAGACAAAGGGAGAGGCAAAAGAGGATGACGGCACGCAGGCCGCATCTTCAGGCGGGACCGGCGCGGTCAAATTTGCCCTTGTGGGCCCTCTGACCGGCAACAACGCTTATGCGGGCGAGGCCATGTTCAATGGCGCTAAGATGGTGATCGACGCGTACAAGGAGGCGGGCGGCTACAACGGGACTCCGGTTGAGTATGTGGAATACGATACCAAGGCAGATGCCAACGAGGGAACGATGATCGCTCAGAAATTAGTGACCGACGATTCCGTCACTGCGATCATCGGCCCCTGGTCTTCCACCGTGGGCCTCGCCATGGCTCCCATCATCGATGACGCGGGCCTTATCATGTATGCGACGTCCCCCAGCCATGCGGATCTGACCAAGTCCAGCGAATGGATCATCCGCCAGACGCCTCTGGCCGCCACCCTGGCTTATGGCTGTGCGGACACGCTTCTTGAGGCCGGGTATACCAATGGCGTATATCTGTATGACAATACCAACGAGGGCGCTACCAAGGGATCTGAGCTGTTTGAGGAGCGTTTCACGAAAGGCGGCGGTACGGTCACGGTGGAAGGCTATGCGGCCGGCACCAAGGACTTCACTCCGCTGATGACGAAATATAAGAGCCAGGGGATCGAGTTCATCTGTATGTACGGCGCGACGGCCGACTCTGTCCTGATCTGTACCCAGGCAAGGGACATGGATCTGGACTGCCTGATCCAGGTAAACTCCATGGCTCTGAATGACGAGTTCAATGAGCTGATCGCCGGTCTGGAAGAGATTTACTGCTGTGACTCTTATGCGGCGGATTATCCCGACGAGGCTTTCCAGAAGTTTGTCTCCGAGTAATGAGTCCCTCTACGGGGAGAAGCCCATTGTCCACGGTTACTTTGGTTACTGTGCCGCACAGCGTCTCCTTGATACCATCGAGGAATACGGGCTTGACGACATGACGGCGATCCGCGATGCCCTCAGGAACGGGACACAGGAAACGGAGCTTGGTACTCTGGAATTTATCGACGGCGATGCGGACCGTCCCACCATCTGGAGTAAGTATGATATAGAGGACGGTGTATTCCATGCCGTTACGGAGATCCCTTCCCTGAAGTAACTTCGGTCATAAATATTCAGGTAATTGCGAAACGTAAAATTATGAGAATATTCGACAAGCTTTTGAGTTTCGCAATTACCTGCAAAAATTATCTGTAAAAAGGCCCTCTTCACCGGGCCGGTTCTCCCATGGAGGTGGGAGATGTGATCATCTGTCTGGCCGGCGATCCCTTCAGCTATGTGACAGGTGCGGTGATCCCTGTGGACGGCGGCAAGAATTCCATGGAGGATACGGATCTGGTCTGGACCACACCCTGGAAGGGCTGATGGTGAAAAAGGAGAGAACGAGATGGATATTGGGAAAATGATGCCAGAGGAACTGTCGGCGGCGGAGGTAAGCAGCCTCTTTGATTGGAGTGAGGATGAGCTGGCGGCCATGGACGAGGTGGAGTTTAGGGCCAGATTCCGGGAACGCTGCCACCATACCATGGAGATCCAGGTATACGAGCATGCATTCCGCGGGAAACCCCTCGCGGAAAAACAGATCGCGACAGCGGAAAAATATCTGCGCTCCTGGGACAGGAGGGGACTCTCCCATGACTGCCATGAATACCGCTATGTGCAGAAGCTTCTGGAGTTCGCAAGGACCCTGATCGCCGGGGAGGTTCCGGATCTTTCCTCCTATGGACCGGAGTGGCTCACGCCGCGGGAGGTCAGGGTGTTTGAGAGGGCTCTCTATGAGCGCCGTTCTGTCCGCCATTGGAAGATGCGGGAACGGCTGATCGAACGGTTTGCCATTCCGGAGTACATAGATCTTGTTACCTATGTGGATGTCGGTTATCCCTCACAGTCTCCCTACCCGCCTCTGCGGCCCGAGGATGTTATCTTTGCGAGGATTTGATATTGAAAAAATTTTCTATCTGTGCGGTTGAAGATTTTGCATGTCTCCGTCAGGGAACAGCCAGTTTCGCAGACACGTTGATTTTTTGATTTTGCTGCGCCGCCTATTGTCATCGAACCTGCTTCCATCAAATCGGGTCAGCCGGTTCGATGACGCTATACAAGGCACTAAAGCTCGAAAAGACCTCGCTAAGTGCCTTGCATGTATCGCACGTAAGCGACCAGACTACGGTCGCTAAGTGCTTATAACGATGCTCGCAAAATCTGCCTATCGTCTGCTTCAAATGGCTGTTCCCTGACGAAGACAAAATATAATATTTTGACCGCACAGGTGGAAATTTTCCGCGGGAGCGGCGCATGATCATATGCCCAGGATATCGGACACGACGCTTATGGGATTGGCGGGAACGCGGAGCTTTGGGGTAACCTTTCCGGCCCCGTCGCCGTAGACCATGCCGTAGCTCAGCATGGGGCGGAATTCTTCCATGCTTTTCCAGGGATTGAGGCCGGAGCTTCTCGCCGAGAGATAGGAGTCGAGCTGGCTGTCAAATTTGTAGATGACCCACCAGACAATGTCCTCCTCGAGATCCGGGTTTTCCTCGAAATGGAGCTTTAATCCCATCCCGTCCGCAATGGAAACCATATCTTCCCGGACCGCGTCGGCCTGGGATTTTGTCATCGGCGGGCTGAAGGCAAGGTATTTTGCCTCGCAGGCGACACACTCGCCGAAGGCGGCGGTCATTCCGAGGATAAAGGAAAGCTTGTCGATCTTATTTTTCATAGAGCACCTCCAAATTTTTTCTGATCCTGTCCGGATCTGGATAGTCTAGATCGATTCCAAAAATTGAGTGATAAAATGCAGGGCGCTGCCCGCGGCAATGGCCTCCGTGCGGTACATGCAGGGGAGCAGGTAATCTGCGTTTGTCTCAAAAGAATTGTATTTCCTGGCCCGTTCTTTGATCTCACCCATGTAGGCGGGCAGGTATTCCCCCACATATCCCCCGAGAATGATCGGACAGTCAAAAAGCATGTAGACATTGTTCACGGTAAAGGCAAGATGGTCCAGATAACTGTCCCAGCGGGCTTTGGCCTCCGGATCGCCCTCTGCGAGCAGGGAAAAAAAGCCGGCGATCTTGCCGTCGGTCAGGTCGGAGAGCTCTGTCGCGGCGAGATAGCAGTCGACGCAGCCCCTTTGTCCGCAGTAGCATTTGCGGCCGTTCCGCTCTATGCAGATGTGTCCCACTTCGCCGCTTCGGAAATGGCTCCCCATATAGGGGGAGCCGTTCATGATCACGGCTCCTCCTATGTTGTTGGAAAGCATCAGATAAAAGGCGGTTTTGATATCCGGTTTGATCCAGGTTTCCGCGAAGCCTGCCGCTTTTGCATCGTTGAGCATAACGGTGGGATAGGAGATGTATCTGGAAAACTGGGAGCAGGTAGCCCCGGTGAAATGGAGGATCTCCCCGTAAAAAACAGTCTGGTTGTCGGCAGTGACCAGCCCGGGAACGCCGATCCCGACGCCGAGGACCCGTTCCGGCGTAATGTTGACGGAGCGGATGCAGTCGTCCACCAATTCCCCCAGATAACGGTAATAATCATCGGTCTCTTCAAATTTCCGCCTCACCCGTTTTTTGTAGCAGATGGAGCCGGTCAGGTCTACGGCCACAATGGCGACATGATTTCTCGTAATGTCGATGCCCACAGCGACGTGGGCGTCTTTGACGATCCCATATAGCTTTGCCCTCCGGCCGCCGGTGTTTCCTTTTGTCCCGTATTCGGTGACCAGACCCTGGCCGGAGAGGTCGTTGATGTTCTGGGTCACGGTGGGAAGGCACAGCTGAAGGGTATTGACGATCTCCTGTTTTGTCAAACCGTCACTTTTCCGGAGCAGCTGAAAGATATCTGAATGATTTTTTTTCTTAATTTCCATGTTTGCCGTTTTTTTTACTGTCATTAAGATTGAAATCCCCCTTTTATCGAATCAGTTTTTTAAAATTGTTTTTATAAACAATGCCCTTTCATTTTTATAATTATAGCATAGTATCTTATAAAAACAAGTCGTTTTTATAAAAAGTTTTTAAAAACCAATTGACAAAATGAGACAGATTGTTATAATAAATATAAATTCATTTTTATAATTAAATTATAAAAATGAATTAAGAAAATAAATTTATTAAAGGAGGAAGGAAAATGAAAAAGGTGTTGGCAATGATCCTCGCTGCGGCCATGTTATTGGGGACTCTGGCCGGGTGCGGAAAATCGGATGACGGGGGGACGGAAAAACAGGAGACAAAAGAGGCTTCTGCCGAGACGAAGGGGGAGGCTGCGACGGAGGCAAAAGAGGAAACTCCCGCAGGGACAGAGGCGCAGGGGGCCGATCCGGAAAAAAGCCTTACGATCGGGATCACGATGCAGGCGATCTCAACGAATCCGGTGTTTATCAACGCGGTAAATCTGATCCAGGCAGATGCGGACGAGAAAGGATATAAGCTGATCACTTCCGAACTGAACGGCGCCGACGATATTCCGGAGGCCATTGAGAATCTGGAGGCAGCCGGATGCGACATCATCATTGCCCATGTACTCAGCGCGGATACGGTGGCCACCAAGGTGGATGAACTGAAGGAAAAGGGCATTATGCTGGCAGCTTATGATACTTATGTGGACGGATGCACCTACTGCTTCATGGCAGACAACTATGAGGTGGGATACAATATCGGGAAGATGGCCGGAAACTGGCTGAAGGAGACGACGGGCGGGACCGGAAAAGCGGCGATCCTGACCTATGATCTGACGGAAGAATTCCAGAAGAGAGGAAACGGCATGGAGGACGGGTTTTACGAGGTCTGCCCGGATGCCGAGATCGTGATCCGGACGGCAGGCTGCTGGGTAGACGAGGCGACGGCAGCCAGTGAGAATGTATTATCTGCGTATCCGGATATCAATGTGATCATGACCCTCGGGGAGATGGGCGCCCTGGCCAGCTATGAGGTGTTCAAAGCTGCAGGAAAGGGAAATGACGAGAATATCGGGATCTTCACCGCCGAGCTCACGGATCCCGGCGAGGTGGCTCTCCGCGACGGGGGCATTTTCAGAGGGACGATCTCTGTGGAACTGGATACCGGACTTTATGAGATGTATAAGCGTTGCACGGAGACGGCCCTGACAGGCGTCATCGACGAGCAGAACGCCACTACTTATTTCCCGATGACAGAGGTGACCTTAAAGAATCTGGATGAATATCTGGCTTCCAGGCAGTAAGAGGGCTTTTTATCAGAGTTGAGAGATTATCAAAGAATATGGGGCTGCTGCATATCCGGTGCTTTTGGTATAGAGAAAAAGGAGAGATGCGGCGGCCCCATGGATATTACAGATTTTCTTGAGGGAGGGTTATGGAGAAAAGAACTTTGCTTTCTATGAGGAATATTTCCAAGCAGTACCCGGGAGTCCTGGCACTTGACCGGGTATCCCTGGATATCTATGAAGGAGAGACCCATGCCCTGGTGGGGGAAAACGGAGCGGGAAAATCCACCTTTATCAAGGTTCTGGCCGGGGCGATCCGGCCGGATGAAGGGGAGATCGAACTGGACGGACAGACCTACAGCCACATTACGCCGGCCCTGGCAAGGCATCTGGGCATTGAAGTGATCTATCAGGAGTTTAATCTGATGCCGACGCTGTCCGTTGCGGAGAATGTTTTCATGGGGAATTATCCGAAGCGGTACGGGATCATCGATCACAGGGAGATGGAGCGCCGCACAGACGAGATCTTTCAAAGTATGGGGGTGAGGATCGATCCCCGCGCGGCGGTGTCGGGTCTTTCCATGGCTTATATGCAGCTGGTGGAGATCGCGAAGGCCCTGGCAAAGAAGGTGAGGATCCTGATCATGGATGAGCCGACGGCCCCGCTTACGGCCGGCGAGGTGGAGGTCCTCTTTCAATTGATGGATAAGCTCCACAGACAGGGCGTGACGATCATCTATATCTCCCACAGGCTCAATGAAATCTTCCGGGTGACGGAGCGGCTGACGGTGATCCGGGACGGCTGTAAGATCGGCACCTTTCGGACCGGGGAGATGACCAGGGAGCAGCTGATCTGTCAGATGGTGGGACGGGAGCTCAATGAAACTTTTCCGAGAAATACGGCCAGAACGGAGGAGGTCGCATTAAAGGTAGAGGATCTTTCCGGCAACGGAGTGGAGGATATCAGCTTTGAGCTGCACCGGGGAGAGATCCTGGGCTTTGGAGGCCTGGTGGGGGCAGGGCGCACGGAGATCATGCGGGTCCTCTCCGGGGTGGACGCACGGACAGGCGGGAGGGCATGGCTGGAAGGAAAAGAGCTCTCCATGAAATCTCCGAGGATCTCCATACGGGAGGGGATCGCTCTGATCCCGGAGGACCGGAAGCGGCAGGGGGTGGTCTTGAGCCTTCCGATCCTGGAGAATGTGATCCTGCCGAACTTAAAGCTGGTGACGAAGTATTCCGTGATCAACAGGCGGAAGGAGGGAGCCCTTGTCTCGGAGCAGATGAAGGCCCTTCGGATCGCCGCCCCTTCCATGAGACAGCTGGCGGGAAATCTGTCGGGAGGGAACCAGCAGAAGGTGGTCCTGGCAAAGTGGCTTTTGAGCAGATCCAGGGTCCTGATCTTCGATGAACCCACCCGGGGGATTGATGTGGGCGCGAAGCAGGAGATCTACAAGCTGATGTGTGCACTATGTGAACAGGGAGCCTCGATCATCATGATCTCCTCGGAGATGGAGGAGCTCCTGGGCATGTCCGACCGGATCGTCGTCCTGTGTGAAGGAAGGCAGGAGGGGATCCTTAAGAGGGAGGATTTTTCCCAGGAGGCGGTGCTTGCGCTGGCGTCGGGAAATCAATAAGGAGTTGGAGCATGAGAAAAATGAAAATCGATGTAAAAAAATATGTTTCCTGGATCATCCTGGTGGTGCTGGTACTCTTTTTTTCCGCTTTTTCGCCCAGGTTCCGCCAGATATCCAATGCGATCACGATCCTGCGCCAGGTGTCCATCAACGGGATCCTGGCCGTGGGTCTGGTCTATGTGCTGGTATCCGGAGGGATCGATCTGTCGCTGGGGCCGATGCTGGGATTTACCGGAACCCTGGCGGCCATGCTGATGGTGGAAAACGGGATACCGATCTTTGCGGCCTGCCTCATCGGGATCTTTGCGGCGACACTTTTCGGGCTTTTTAACGGGCTCTCCATCACGGCGACCAATATGCCTCCGCTCATCTCCACACTGGGAATGAGCTATGTGATCAAGGCCGCTGCCTATCTGATCCATGGGGGGATGCCGGTCTACAGCCTGCCGAAGGAGATGCAGACCCTTGGACAGGGCTATGTGGGCCCGATCCCCATCCCGGTCATCATCTTTGTTGTGATCGCTCTGATCGGGGCTTTTGTCTTAAAGAGGACTTCCTATGGAAGAGGGGTATTTGCCATCGGCTCCAATCAGGAGGCCTCCCGCCTGTCCGGGTTAAACGTGAAAAGGATCCAGGTCGCCGTATACACGGTCGCGGGATTTCTGGCGGGCCTTGGAGGGATCATCATGATGAGCCGTCTGAACGCGGGCCAGCCGGGAACAGGTGCGGATACTTCCATGGACATCATCATCGGCTGTGTGCTCGGCGGTGTCAGCGCCTCCGGCGGGGAGGGCAGCATCGTGGGGATGGTCGGAGGCGTCCTGGTGATGGGCGTACTGTCAAACGGGATGACCATCCTCGGCCTCAACGAGTATTACCAGCTCCTCATGAAGGGGGCCGTCCTGGTGATATCCGTGGGCTTTGACTATTATGCCAGGACCAGAAAGGCGGAGAAGACCGTCCGGATCGTCCGCTCGGAGGGGAAAAAGGAAAAGGAATAAGGAGGGAGCTATGGTTGAACGGATCAAAATAGAACCGGATGAGGATGTGATCTTACTGACAACGGATGTGGTGTACGGATATCGGACGGAATTCTGCGGGGCACAGTATCTTCCTCTGAAGCTGAGCCTGATGAGGCCGAGGATCCATTTCTCCTACGATGAGAAAAAGACCGTTCCGGCGCTCCTGTTTTTATGCGGGGGAGGCTGGAGTGAGACGGACCACAATGCGTGGCTCCCGGAGCTTTCCTGGTTTGCCAAGCGGGGGTATGCGGTGGTCAGTGTCCAGTACCCCGTGACGGCCGCGACAAGATTTCCGGAGAGCCTGGAGGCGGTAAAAAAGGCCGTCTCTTATCTGAAGGCAAACGGGGAGGCGCTCCACATCGATATGGGGCATCCTGTGGTGATGGGGGAATCTGCGGGAGCTTACCTGGCGCTTTTATATGCCGCCAGGGAAGGGGCAGCAGGAGCAGTGGCATTTTATCCGCCGGTCAGTCCCACGGCGCTCGTGGATCAGGAGACGGGGGAATGTGTGCTGGAGCTGCCCTGCGGCGCGGACCGGTTCCCCTCGCTTCTCGGGGAGATCGGGGAGGGGATGCCTCCGGTCATGATCCTCCACGGCACGGCAGATTCCCTTGTGCCGTATTCCCACGGAGAACGGATCTATGAGAGGATCCTGGAGGCAGGGGGAAGGGCAGAGCTTCTGCTGATCGAAGGGGCCGACCACGCGGAACGGAATTTTTTCCAGGAGGCCGTAAAAGAGAGGATTCTGAGATTTTTGAACCGATAAGTATAATGAGAGATAAGGAGAGAGAAAAATGAGTCTTCCCAAGACAATGAAAGCCCTTGTGGCATATGGAAAAGGGGATTACCGCTATGAAAAGGAGTATCCGGTCCCTGTCTGCGGGCCGGACGACATCATCATCAAAACGGAGGCCTGCGGGATCTGTGCCGGAGACCTGAAATGCATGCACGGTGCCGAGCGGTTCTGGGGGAATGAAAAGGATCCTTCCTGGGTGAGGCCGCCCTTCATACCGGGCCATGAATTTCTGGGAAGGATCGCCGAGGTCGGCGGGAATGTGACGGAGTACAGGCCGGGAGAGCGGGTCACGGCGGACCAGATCGTTCCCTGCGGCACATGCAGGTTCTGCAGATCCGGCCGTTATTGGATGTGCCAGCCCCATGCCACCTTTGGATTTCAGAAGGAGAACAACGGAGGGATGGCAGAATACGTCCGCTACCCGAAGACGGCGGTGATCCACCGGGTGCCGGAGGACATGCCTCTGAAACAGGCCCTCCTCATTGAACCCTACGCCTGCTCCAAACACTGTGTGGACCGGGCCCAGATCACCAACGAGGATGTGGTCGTGATCTCGGGGGCAGGGACGCTGGGACTCGGGATGGTCACTTATGCCAGGATGAAAAATCCGGCAAAGCTGATCGTGCTGGATATGATGGATGAGAGGCTGGAGAAGGCGAAGGCGTTCGGCGCGGATCTTGTCTGGAATCCCGGGAAGACAGACGTGGTAAAAGAGATCATGGCGCTCACGGAAGGGTACGGCTGTGACATTTATATAGAAGCAACCGGGCATCCCTCCTCCGTGAGCCAGGGAATGGAGATGATCCGGAAGCTGGGAAGGTTTGTGGAATTTTCCGTATTTGGGGCTCCGGTGACCCTTGACTGGTCCGTGATCGGCGACGGAAAGGAGCTGGATGTGCTGGGGTCCCATCTGTCGCCCTATGCGTTTCCTTTTGTCATCGAGCACATCAAAGACGGCAGCCTTACCACGGAGGGGATGGTCTCCCACATCTTTGCACTGGAGGACTGGGAGAAGGCATTTGAATACGCAACCGGGAAATACGGGGATTTTAAGGTGGCCTTTCAGTTTTGACCGATAGGGGATGACAGCAAAGATATAGCAGACGGCATGAATCTTTTTGTCGTTTCCTATAAAAGCAGGAATCTCTCTTTCTGTGGGATATCAGACCGGACAGAGAGGGAGATTTCTGCTTTTTATGCGCGGGCCCGCGCAGGGGAAGGATGCCGCAGATGGGGCGCACGGGCCGCCGTCTCCTTTATCCCAGCATCACGTCCAGCAGCATCATGACTGCAAAGCCTGTGACGATGCCCATGGTCGCGGTGTAGGGCTGCGCCTTCTGGTTCTGCTGACATTCCGGGATCAGCTCGTGGACGGCGACCAGGATCATGGCGCCGGCCGCAAAGGAAAGGGCAAAAGGAAGGATGGCTTCCACGTAGACCACCAGCATGGCGCCGATGACCCCGGCGACGGGCTCCACCAGGCCGGATGCCTGCCCCAAAAGAAAGCTCTTTTTCCTGGAATAGCCTTCCCGTCTCAGCGGGATGGAGACGGCGGCTCCCTCCGGGAAATTCTGCAGGCCGATCCCCACGGCGATGGTGACGGCTCCCATAAAGCTTTCCATATTGTGGATGCCGCCCTGGAGCGCTCCGAAGGCGACTCCTACTGCCAGGCCTTCCGGGATATTGTGAAGGGTGATGGAGAGGATCAGCATGATGATGCGGTTCAGCCGTTCGTTGGGTTTTCCCTGGGCATTGTCGGTCCTTTTTCTGGAGAAGGAAACGATCTTGTCGGAACCCCACATGAACACCGCGCCGGAGAGAAAGCCGAGGGTGGCGACGACGTAGGCGGGCAGCCCGGAAGAGGAAGCCTCGGCCCGCTCGATGGCCGGCTGAAGGAGAGACCAGAAGCTGGCGGCGATCATGACGCCGGAAGCAAAACCCAGCATCAGGTTCAGGGCTTTCGGGTTGGGAGATTTAAAGAAAACGACGGTTGCGGCTCCCAGGGCCGTCACAAACCAGGTTCCAAGGGTTGCGGTCAGTGCCATAAGGACTATAGTATTCATTTTGTTGCACCTCCTATTAGTCAGTATATTGAAGGGAAGTTGTATGGGTGAAGGCAGTATGAGACTTTTCATTGGAAAAGGAGATTCCGTAAGAAACTTCTTGTAATACCCCCCTCGGGTCTGTTATAATAAAAATGTTGTCTTTTCCCGGATGAAAAGGCGGGGATCGGGAAACCATGAAATTAAAAAACAGATCATAGAATACAGGTAACGGAAAGAGGGAAAGAAAATGGCAGAAGAAAGAAAATGTTCCAGCACCTCCTGCAGCAAGGAATCCTGCGAGGGCTGCGACAAGGCAAAGATGGATTTTTCGGCGCCTTCCAATTCGCTGAGTCACGTGAAAAAGGTGATCGGTGTCGTCAGCGGGAAGGGAGGCGTGGGTAAATCCCTGGTGACCTCCCTTTTGGCGGTGACCATGAGCAAAAAGGGATACAAATGCGGGATCCTGGACGCGGATATCACAGGGCCTTCTATTCCGAAAGCTTTTGGCGTGAAGGATAAGATCATGGGGTCGAAGGACGGAATGCTCCCGGTGTACAGTAAGGGCGGCATTCCCGTGGTCTCCATCAATCTGCTTCTGGAGAATGATACGGATCCGGTGGTCTGGAGGGGGCCGGTCATCGCCAATACGGTGAAGCAGTTCTGGTCGGACGTGATCTGGGGAGATCTGGATTACCTGTTCGTGGACATGCCTCCGGGAACCGGGGACGTGCCCCTGACGGTGTTCCAGTCCCTGCCGGTGGACGGGATCCTGGTGGTGGCCTCCCCCCAGGAGCTGGTGTCCATGATCGTGGCGAAGGCGGTGAAGATGGCCGAGCTCATGAAGATCCCGGTGCTGGGCCTGGTAGAAAATATGTCCTATTTCCACTGCCCGGATAACGGAAAGGATTATCAGATCTTCGGGGAGAGCCATATTTACGAGGTGGCCGAGATACACGGGCTTCCGGTCCTCGCGAGGATCCCCATCGATCCGGCCCTGGCCGCGGCCTGTGACAGCGGAACGATCGAGGATTTTGCGGGAACCTGCATGGAGGAAGCCGTGAGGGCGCTGGAGGAGAGATAGGATATGAAGCTGATGATCGCGTCGGATATCCATGGCTCTGCTTATTATTGTAAGAAAATGCTGGAGCGCTACCGGGAGGAGGCGGCGGAAAGGCTTCTCCTCCTGGGCGACCTGCTCTACCATGGACCGAGGAACGACCTTCCCAGGGAGTATGCGCCGAAGGAAGTGATCTCCATGCTCAATGAGGCCAGGGAGGAGCTTCTCTGCGTGCGGGGGAACTGCGATGCCCAGGTGGATCAGATGGTGTTAAACTTCCCAATCCTCTCGGATTCCATGCTCTTGTACCTGGATGGGCATACGGTCTTCGCGACCCACGGGCATGTCTACCATGAGAAGAATCTGCCGCCGCTGGGGGAAGGGGATATCCTTCTGCACGGACACACCCATGTGCAGGCCATGGAGGACAGGGGAGTTTATATCTATTTGAATCCCGGTTCTGTCTCAATTCCGAAGAATGGAAATGAGAATAGCTATATGATCTACGAGGACGGGGTCTTTACCATTAAAAATATGGAGGGCAGGAAGATCCGGGAGTTTGTCCTGGCATGATCCACGTGGATCACCGTGGCCATACCGGCATGGGATCCGGCCCTGATAAAGGAGAGCGCATATGGATACAAAAGTGATGGAGACGAAGGAACGCCACGATAAGGGCTATAACTGCTGTCAGGCGGTTGCCTGTACGTACTGTGAACTGCTGGGGATGGATGAGGCGACGGCCTTTAAGGCCTGCGAGGCCTTCGGAGCCGGGATGGGCGGCATGAAGGGGACCTGCGGGGCCGTTTCCGGGGCCGTGTTCCTGGCGGGGCTCAAAAACAGCTGCGGGGATCTGCAGAAGCCGGTCAGCAAGGGACAGACCTACAAGCTTTCCAGGATGATCGCGGACCGGTTCCAGGAAAAGAACGGAAGCCTGGTCTGCGGGGAGTTAAAAGGGGTGGAGACGAAGAAGCCACTCCGTTCCTGCGAGGGCTGTATCCTGGACGCGGCGGAGCTAGTGGAAGAGATTCTGTTTGAAAAGTGAAATTATTTTGTTTCTTAAGAAAAAAATACCGGGAATAATAAATGTCAGAGTTATATGAGCGGCTGGCGGCATATGGAAACTCAAATGTTTCTCCTTTCCATATGCCGGGCCATAAAAGAAAAAAGGACCGGTTTTCTTTTGGAAATCCTTTCGCCGTTGACATCACGGAGATCGACGGGTTTGACGATCTCCACCATCCGGCGGGGATCCTAAGGGAGGCCATGGAGGAGGCAGCTGCACTTTACGGGGCGGAGAAAAGCTATTTTCTCGTGAACGGGAGCAGCTGCGGGATCCTGGCGGCCGTTTCGGCCTGCGTTCCCCGGGGAGGGAAGCTCCTCGTGGCAAGGAACTGCCACAGATCGGTATATCACGGGATGGTGCTCGGAGGACTCTCTCCGGTATATCTTTTTCCGGAGCCGGTCCCGGGCTGGGGGACGAGCGGGGCGGTCAGGGCGGAGACAGCAGAGCAGGCTCTCTCGGAGCATCCGGATGTGAGGGCGGTCCTGATCACCTCCCCCACCTATGAGGGGATCTGCTCCGATCTGAAACGTATCTGTGATGCTGCCCACAGGCGGGGGCTTCCTGTCATTGTCGATGCTGCCCACGGGGCGCATTTTTCATTTTGGGAGGTCTGTGAGTCGGCCGTCTCCTGTGGGGCGGACCTGGTCGTCGAGAGCCTCCACAAGACGCTGCCGTCCCTGACACAGACCGCCATCCTCCACAAAAATTCCGGCCTTGTGGACGAACGGCGTCTGGAATGGTATCTGCAGGTCTATCAGACTTCCAGCCCCTCCTACGTGCTGATGGCCTCCATGGACTCCTGCATTTCCTATATGGCAGGGGAGGAGGGGAAGCGGGATATGGAGGCATACGTATCCGGGCTCAAAGGGCTGAGACAGAGGATTGGCGGACTTTCCCGCATCGGGCTTTTGTCCGGCCGTGAGGCGGGGGGATCTTCCTATGATATCTCCAAGCTGGTGATCCGGGCGGAGGGACAGAGCGGGAAGGCACTCTATGACCGCCTGCGGCTGGAGTATGAGATACAGCCGGAGATGTGTACGGAGACCTATGTGGTCCTGATGACCTCCGTGGCCGATGAGCCGGCGGATTTTGGGAAGCTGTATGAGGCCCTGGCGGACATGGACCGGAAGGCGGCCGGGGAAGGACGGGCCGCAGGCATGGGCCGGCCGTGCGGCGGGGAATCTTCGGATACCGGGCCGGAGAAAAGCGGAGGGGAGACTTCCGGAGAGGCTCCCGGGTTCCCGGGGCTCCCGGAGCCGCAGGTGGTCCTCACTCCGGGGCAGGCCATGGAGCGGCGGAAGGAGTCTTGTCCCCTGGAAGTCTGTGAGGGAAGGGTCTCCGGAGAATTCGCCTATCTCTATCCTCCGGGCATCCCCGTTCTGGCGCCGGGAGAGAGGATCACGGCAAAGGTCCTTGCGGTACTTAAACGGTATGAGGAGAACGGCCTTGCGGTGGCGGGGACGGAGAATTTTGCAGGCGGGGAGATTTTGGTGATCGAGGAAGAGGAGTAGGAGCTTGGGCAGGATCTTTTATATCATGGGAAAGAGCGCATCCGGCAAGGACAGTATGTTCCGCATGCTGGCGGAGGACGGGGCGCTCCCGTTAAAAACCGTCACCATGTATACGACGAGGCCGAAGAGAAGCAATGAGGAGGACGGCCGGGAGTATTTTTTCCGGGACCGGGCCTTCCTTTTGCGGGAGGAGGCAGCAGGCCGGGTGGTGGAATGCCGCACCTACGAGACGGTGCTGGGCCCCTGGAGTTATTTTACCCTGGACGACGGGCAGATCGACCTGGAGAGGCACAGCTATCTGATGATGGGGACGCCGGAATCCTATGAAAATACGAGGCGGTATTTTGAGGGCCGCGCGGCGGGCGGCCGGGCCGGCGGGAAGGCGCTGATCCCCATCTATATCGAGGTGGAGGACGGGGAGCGGCTCCTCCGGGCGGTGAAGCGGGAAATGCGCGAGGAGGAGCCCCACTATGCGGAGGTCTGCCGCAGGTTTCTGGCGGACCAGGAGGATTTCTCCGGGGAGCGTCTGGAGCGGCTCGGGATCGACAGGGTTTTTAAAAATCGGGAGCTTTCCGCCTGCAAAGAGGAGATCCGGGCGGTTATCCTTGAAAATCTGACAGAAAATGTGGTATACTAAAGCCATAGTGTGTCTTTATAGTATGTCTTTAAGGGAGGCGCGGATATGCTTTTTGAAGCGATTTTAGGACATGAACAGATCAAGGATTATTTCAAAAACGCATTGGAGCGCCATCAGGTGTCCCATGCATACATCCTGACCGGAGAGGCGGGTATGGGGAGAAAGATGCTGGCCAATGCTTTTGCCATGGCTCTCCAGTGTGAGAGCGGGGAGGTGAGGGCCTGCGGCGTCTGTCATTCCTGCCGCCAGTTCATAAGCGGGAACCATCCGGATGTGATCTATGTCCGCCATGAAAAGCCGGGGAGCATCGGCGTGGGCGACGTGAGGGAGCAGATCATCAACGACGTGGAGATAAAGCCCTATGGCAGCCCCTATAAGATCTACATTGTGGATCAGGCGGAGCTCCTCACGCCGGAGGCGCAGAACGCCCTTCTGAAGACCATCGAGGAGCCGCCGGAATATGCGGTCATCCTGCTTTTGACGACCAATTCGGAGGCATTCCTGCCGACGATCCTCTCCCGGTGCACGAAGCTCAAGCTGAAGCCTCTCTACGATCAGGTCATCAAGGATTATCTGAAGGAGCATGAAAAGGTGTCGGATCACCAGGCCGATGTCTGTGCGGCTTTTGCCAGGGGAAACCTGGGGAAAGCGGTGGCCCTGGCCTCCTCGGAGGAATTTGTGAGGATGCAGGAGATCGTCCTGGAGCTTTTAAAGCATGTGAAGGATATGGAGATCCGGGAGATGCTGGCGGTCCTGAAGGAGATCAAAGAGGCGGACCTGAACGTGGGAGACTGCCTGGATTTTATGCAGCTCTGGTACCGGGACGTGCTGATGTTCAAGGCCACGAGGGATACCTCCATGTTCATCTTCCGGGATGAGTATAAATATATCAAAGAGATCGCGGACCATAGCTCCTTTGACGGGATCGATAAAATTTTGAAGGCCATTGAGAAAGCCGGCGTGCGGCTTGCTGCCAATGTCAATTATGAGGTGGCCATGGAGCTTATGCTGTTAGTGATGAAGGAGAATTTTGTATGACGAAGGTAGTGGGCGTGCGGTTCCGCACGGCGGACAAGATCTATTTTTTTGCACCGGGCAGTCTGGAGATCAAAAAGGGACAGCATGTCATCGTGGAGACGGCCAGAGGTGTGGAGTACGGTCATGTGGTCATGGGCACGAAGGAAGTGGATGACAGCAAAGTCGTGCAGCCTTTGAAACCGGTGCTCCGGATCGCCACCAAAGAGGACGATGCCGTTGAGGAGAAGAACGAGAAGAAGGAGCGGGAGGCTTTTAAAATCTGCCAGAAAAAGATCGAGAAGCACAAGCTGGAGATGAAGCTGATCGATGCGGAATATACCTTTGACAACAATAAGGTACTGTTTTATTTTACGGCCGACGGGCGGGTGGATTTCCGGGAACTGGTGAAGGATCTGGCTTCCGTGTTCAAGACCAGGATCGAGCTCAGACAGATCGGCGTCCGGGACGAGACAAAGATCCTGGGGGGCGTGGGCATCTGCGGCCGGGCTCTGTGCTGCCATTCTTATCTGTCGGAGTTTATCCCCGTGTCCATCAAGATGGCAAAGGAGCAGAATCTCTCTTTAAATCCGGCGAAGATCTCCGGCACCTGCGGCCGGCTGATGTGCTGCCTGAAAAACGAGGAGGAGACCTACCGTTATCTGAACAGCAAGCTTCCCGGGGTGGGCGACCGGGTGACCACGGACGACGGCTTGAAGGGCGAGGTGTCCAGTGTGAATGTGCTACGCCAGCGGGTCAAGGTGATCGTATTTTTGGATAATGACGAGAAGGACATCCGGGAATACCGGGTGGAGCAGCTTAAGTTCCGCCCCCGGAAGAAAAAGGATAAGGAAAAGATCGACAAGAGGGAGGAGCAGGAGCTTAAAAAGCTGGAGGCTCTGGAGAAAAAAGAAGGGAAGTCAAAGCTTGACAACGGAAAGTAGGCGTTTGGGCCGCGAGCGCATTGACGAGCTGCAGAGGAACGGCTACCGCATCATCCAGGATGAACAGAAATTCTGCTTCGGCATGGATGCGGTGCTGTTGTCGGGCTTTGCCCTGGTGGAGGAGGGGGAGTGTGCGCTGGATCTGGGGACTGGGACCGGGATCATCCCGATCCTTCTGGAGGCGAAGACCCGGGGAGATCATTTTTCCGGCCTGGAGATCCAGGAGGATATGGCTGAGATGGCCGGGCGCAGCGTGGCGCTCAACGGCCTGGAGGAAAAGGTCAGCATCGTGACAGGGGATTTGAAGGAGGCCTCGAAGATTTTCGGACGGGCTTCTTTTGATGTGGTCACCTGCAATCCGCCTTATATGGACCAGAACCACGGGTTAAAAAATCCGGAGGAGCCGAAGGCTATTGCCAGGCATGAGATCCTCTGCACCTTTGAGGATGTGGCCAGGGAGGCGGCGGCAGTTTTAAAGCCGGGCGGCCGGTTTTACCTGGTCCACAGGCCCCGCAGGCTCCTGGAGCTCCTTGAGACTCTGAGGCGTCACAGGCTGGAGCCCAAAAGGATCCGATTTGTGCACCCCTTTGTGACGGCGGAGGCCAATATGGTCCTTCTGGAGGCATTTCGGGGCGGAAGGCCCCAGATGCGGGTGGAGGCGCCCGTGGTGGTCTATGAACGGCCGGGAGTCTATACGAGAGAAATCTATGAGATCTATGGATACTGAATCCGCGGGATATCCCGGGAGAAGGGAGGAGAGCGCACATGGCGGGACAGCTTTATCTCTGTGCCACGCCCATCGGGAACCTGGAGGATATCACCCTGCGGGTGCTCAGGATCTTAAGGGAGGCGGACCTGATCGCGGCGGAGGATACGAGGAATACCGTCAAGCTTCTGAATCATTTTGAGATCAAAACCCCCATGACCAGCTATCACGAGCACAATAAAGTAGAAAAGGCCAGGTATCTGGTGGGACAGATGGAGGCGGGCATGACGGTGGCGCTGGTGACGGATGCGGGGACTCCGGCCATCTCCGATCCGGGGGAGGAGCTGGTGCGCCAGTGCTATGAAGCGGGGATCCCTCTGACCTCTCTTCCGGGCCCCTCTGCCTGTGTGACGGCTCTGACGGTTTCCGGCCTGCCGGCCAGGAGGTTCTGCTTTGAGGCATTCCTCCCGGCGGATAAGAGAGAGCGGAGGGAAGTTTTAAAGGAGCTGGAGAAGGAGACCAGGACGATCATCCTCTATGAGGCCCCCCACCGGCTGGCGCGGACCCTGGGGGAACTTTATGAGGTGCTGGGAGACCGGAGGATCTCTCTGTGCAAGGAGCTTACCAAGGCCTTTGAGCAGGTATTTCGGACTACCCTTTCCGGGGCCCTTGCCCGGTTTGAGGCGGAGGCGCCGAGGGGGGAGCAGGTGCTGGTGATCGAGGGAAGGAGCAGGCAGGAGCTGAAAGCGGCGGAGGCAGAAGGCTGGGCCGGCCTGTCCCTGGCGGAGCATATGGGATACTACCTGGATCAGGGCATGGATAAAAAGGAGGCCATGCGGGCGGTGGCGAAGGACCGGGGGATCCCCAGGCGGGAGGTCTACCAGGGGCTTTTGAGGGCCCGGGACGATCAGAGATAGTGCTTGGCTTTTGGCGCTTCCGAGATCAGCCCGGCCTCTTTTGCCTTCCAGGCTTCTTCCCATCTGCCCAGGGCTTCCAGTTTTTCCTGGAAAAATTTGCGGTCTTCCTCTATGATCTCCTCCGCTTCTTCCGGGGTGTAGATCTTGAAAAAAGAGGGAAGATATCTGGGGGTCATCCCATTGACACCGTATTTCCAGGGATCGTCAATTGTCGAAAGATATTCCCAGTAAATAGTTTTCAGTATGATACACAGTTGTCGCTTCAGGGTTCTTTTTTTAGGCATTTGATTTTCCTTTCATGCAGGTTCTGCGCCGAAAAGGCAGATGGGTGGACGGGAAGCGGCGACGAAGAGAAACGTACTTACTATAATATACTATTTTGATAGAATAAAGTCAATCGAATATTAGAAATAATCATGGTATTAGCATGACAAAAGACTGATTTTCGGGTGAGTGGTTTTTGGGTTGCCGTGAATCGTGTCTTGTCAAAGGCGATGCTTGTATGCTATAATTTTATGGGAAGATACAAATCTGTTTTTGAAGGGAAAATACGATTGGAGGAACGGAAATGAAGAAACTGACCATGAAAAAGGGCGGCGAGTGTATGGCTTGCCTTGCCTGTGTATCTGCCTGTTCTGAGGCTTTTTACAAGGAGTTCGATCCGGGGAAGGCCTGTATCCGCATCGAGGAGAAGAAGGATGTCGTGAAGCCGGCGATGTGTATCCAGTGCGGCAAGTGTGCGAGGACCTGTGAGCATGGAGCCATCAAGCAGAATGCAAAGGGTACATATGTGATCGACAAGAAGCTCTGCGTCGGCTGCGGCAAGTGCGTGGAGGCATGTCCCATGAAGGTGATGGTGATGCCCGCGGGAGCTGCGAACCCCAGCAAGTGCATTGCCTGCGGGATCTGTGCGAAGGCATGTCCCATGGGGATCCTGGAGGTCGTGGAGAGCTGAGAAACGAAGGGCAAAAAATCTTTCCACCTGTGCGGTTGGAGCGTCTTGTTCTGCTCCCTGACGGAGACATAGAAAACCCTCAACCGCGCAGATGGAAATTTTTTGTCTTTTTTTATTTGCTTCAGACTTTACAAAGAAACAAAAATATTTACAAAGAAAATTCTTTCTTTAAGGTATCTGTCATCACGTCGATCGGCGCCTCCACTCCGGTCCAGAGGGTAAAATTCAGGGCTCCCTGGTTCACCAGCATTCCCAGTCCGTTGACGGTGTGGGCGCCTCGTTTTGCCGCTTCCTGCAAAAACAAGGTGTTGGGGTCGTTGAAGACCACGTCGCTGACGACCATGTCGGAAGTAACGGTGTCATAATCCACGTCGGGCTTGCTGTTCACATCGGGATACAGGCCGATGCAGGTGGCATTGATGAAGATGTCCGTTTCAGGTGAGACTTTATAGGTGGAGTCCCAGGGGGCGTACTCGGCTTTGGCGTTTGTCTTCTCTTCGATGAGCCGGACCAGATCTTCGCCCCGCTCCCGATTCCGGTTGACGATAATGATTTTTTTCGCTCCGGCCAGGGCGCATTCCACACCGATCGCCTTGGCGGCGCCGCCGGCTCCCAGGATGACCACCTGTTTCCCCTCCACGGAGACCCCCTCATTTTTTAAGGAGATGAGAAATCCCTTGCCGTCGGTGTTCTCTCCCCAGAGTTTTCCGTCTTTATTGACCACCATGTTGACGGCGCCGATGATCTTCGCCGCCTCGGAGAGCTCGTCCAGATACTTTAACACGTTGACTTTGTGGGGAATGGTGAGATTGATCCCCTTCATGCCGAAGGCCCTCACCCCGTTCATGGCGGCTTCCAGGTCGTCCTTCTCCACCCTGACCGTCAGATACCGGAAGTTTAAGCCCTTAGCCGCAAAGGCCGCCTCCTCCATGACACCGGTGGGATTTTCATCGATGGGGTTTCCAAAAGCTCCGACCAGCTCCGCGCGATAATTTTTGCTCATGTTTTGACCTCCTGTATTTGTGTTTTTATATTTGACCTTTTAGGGAAGCCAGTTTGCCTCCAGTTCCGTTTTTAACTCTGAAAACATTTGATAATAGGTCTGCCTGGCGGCCGTTACGATATCCAGGGCGATAGCTTGGTTGTAGGCGTGGGCGACGTTGTTCCGGCTGGACAGCGCTTCCAGCCACAGCGCTTCGTCAGAGATCATCCCTGCCTGGTAAGCCGCTTTCAGGACCTGTTTGGGAGAACCGGTTTTCGCCTCCGAGACGCCGTTCCATTCCAGAATTTCCTTCATAGCTTTCCACGACTGCTCGAAACAGATTTCATAGAGGGCGGTCAGTCCAGTGAGGACGACATTGTCATAGGGTTCGCTGTATTCAAAGACCGCATGCAGGTTTTTCAAAGCGGCACAAAAATTTTCATGTTTTTTCATAGAGAACGATCCCTTCTTTTTCAATGGATTCTCTCAATTCTTCCGGAACAGCCCTGTCCAGATTGACGACATCGAAGGACAACAGAGTTGAGGTTTCTTCATCCGCATCCAGAGAAAAGCGCACGACGTCTCCGCCTGTGGCGGCCAGGTCAATGTCACTGGTCCTCCGGTAGTCGCCGCGGGCCCTTGAGCCGAAGAGAATGAGTTTATCCAGCTCGTATGTCCGGGCCAGAGTGCGAAGCTCCGTCAATACGATGTCCCGGATCCCTGTTTGATGTTCCATAGGGGGCCTCCTGTTTTGCCAATAGAAGTATAGCATAAATGGGGACTGATGGACAACTGTCAGCCATTTATTTTTGATCATTTTAACCAGAATGTCTCTGGCTCTGCGCTGTTTTACACCTAGCAGAACCATCGCCTGTGCCGTTGTGATCGCACCATTTTCGAGCACAAATTTGTAAATTTGCCGTTCCTGTTCGCTTACTGGTAATTTATCGGCAGTCTTCTGGAAGTCTTCCGGCAGTTTATCGGCAGCATTGGAGGGATAATATTTCCCTTCACGTTCGATCAAAATCCCCCAGGAGAATAGTTGCTGCCCTCGAACATCAGCTCTTTTACCATATATTCATCTGCAAGGCGGGTTGTTCCGGCGACACGGACATACACACCGCCATCTCTGCCCAATGTTTTGATATAATAAGGACGCTGTCTGCCCTCATAGATTTCAACCACAATGACGGTCCTGCCATCTATCGTCTGCAGAGTTATATCCGGGATTATTGCCGGCTCACAGCTGTCAGATACCGCATTGGCAATGGCATCCATGGTCATGGTAACACCTCGCTTTCTATGGCAAATTTCGCTGCGTTTATTTTATTTTAGCCAAAACATCCTGGAAAACTGCAAGATTTTTATTCATATCATCGTTCAGGTCAATGAAGTTTATCTCTCTTATTATCATATCACGGGAATGCGCGTTGAACAATCGAAAAACAAAAGCTTCCATAAAAACAGGGGGACATGCTATAATGAAGGGACGGAGCGGCTGCACTGCCCGGAGAACGGAGAAAGAGATGGCGGGAGGAAGAGGTATGGGAAGATATCGTGCGGTTTTCTGTGACATAGACGGGACGCTTTTGACAAGGGACCACCGGGTCACGCCGGATACGGCAAAAAAGGTCCGGGAGCTCTCGGAGGGAGGGATTCCCTTTGTGCTGACCTCCAGCCGCATGCCGGCAGCCATATATCCCATTCAGGAGGAGATTGGTTTCCGGGGGCCGGTGATCAGCTACGGAGGGGGTCTGGTCCTGGACGAGGACAGGAGACCGCTGGCAAGTATCGGGCTCTCCCAGTCCCTTGCCGCAGAGCTTTGGAAAGAATTCCCGCCGGAGACGGAGGAGAGCTGTTTTTGTGCCTATTCCGGGGATCTGTGGATGGTCACGGACAGAAGGCATCCGCTTGTCCGTGCGGAGGAGGAGATCACCTCAGTCTGTGCCGCTGAAGGAACCTGGGGAGAGCTGCTTTCCGGAGCGGCCCCGATCCATAAGCTTTGGGGCGTGGGGCCGGAGGAGCTTCTGGACGAAACGGCGGAGCGGTTAAGGGAGAGGTTTCCCCAATGCATCTTCTGTAAATCGGCCCCCCATCTGCTGGAGATCATGGACGGGCGCGCCTCCAAATCCCAGGCTGTCCGCATTTTGTGCCGGGAATGGGGGATAAGTCCGGCTCAAACCGTTTCCTTTGGGGATAATTACAATGATGTGGACATGCTGAGGGCCGCGGGGCACGGCGTTGCCATGGGAAATGCGCCGGAGGCGGTGAAGGCGGCGGCTTCGGAGGTCACGGAGGACAATGACCACGAGGGACTTTTGCTGGCTCTGAACCGCTTGTTTCCATGACAGCCGTCCGGCATGGGAGTGGAAGAGAGACTGTCCGAAAGAAGGCTTGTCCGGCGGAGGATCATCTGGTGGAAAGCTTGTCCGGCAGGAGGATGGAAAGTTGAAGGATGAAATGGTCGTGGTGCCCGCAGTCATGCGGACGCTCAACATTATAGAAGCATTGTTTGTAAGCCCTGCGCCGAAATCGTTAAACGAGCTGTCGAGGGAGCTGGAGATCCCGGCTGCGTCCCTGTTCCGCATCATGAAGAATCTGGCCAGCCGGGAATATGTGACGGTCCTTGACGGTACGCCGGTGCGCTACGCCATCGGCCACAAGCCCTTCCGGCTGGTGACCGGTTATCAGAACCGGACGGACCGGAAGCATGTCATCAAGCCCGTCATGCAGGAGCTGACGGCAAAGACCAACCAGACGGCCCAGTATGCGGTTTTCCAGAACGGGCAGTTTATCTACACGGAGCAGGCGTTGTCGGCGGCGGAGCTCAATGTACTGGCCCAGCTCTACATGCCCCTGGAGGTGAACACCAGCGCCGGGGCGAAGGTCATCCTTGCCAATCAGAGCGAGGAGGCCAGGGAGCAGTATCTGGCCGGGGTCACGCTCCACAAACGGACGGCCCGCACCATCGACGATATGGACGCACTCCGCAGGGAGCTGGCCCTCACGAAAAAACGGGGCTACGGCATGGACGACGAGGAGTTTACGGCGGGCGTCGGCTGTATGGCTGTCCCCGTGTTCGACGGGGAGGGCCAGTGTGCGGCCGCCCTGGGAGTCACCGGATACATCGAGGAGTACCGGAACCCGGAAAATTTTGAGTATATCAAACGCTGCCTCTTCGAGGCGGCTGAGGTGCTCAGCGAGAAGTTAAACTAGAATGGTCGGTGGCGGCCGCCACCCTGGAGGCAGGCTGAATAAATCGGCTGAGCTTCACCTGAATTGCAGAAAAGCGCCTCCTGATTTCCTCAAGTAGACGATAGGAAGGGTTTGCCGATCTTGCGAGCATCGTTATGAGCACTCAGCGCTCGTCTTTTGGGCGCTTACGTGCGATACATGTAAAGGCTCTTGGCGAGGTATTTTCGAGCCTTAGTGCCTTGCATAGCTCAGGCCATTTCGCTGCCAGCTTCTATAGTAGCGGGAATGGCCTGTAACAGGCGGCGGAGCAAAATCGGTAAAACCGACGTGTCTGCGGAGGAAATCAGAGGGCGCTTTTCGTCAGTAAATTTAGAATCCGGCCGATTATCCGGCTCGTTTCCAAGCCGGCCGGCCGCTCTAGTTTGCGGTCGGATTCTCACAGATCCCCACGAAAAGCAGCGAACTGTCCGCCCCGATGATCCCGTAGAGGAAGGGGCGGGTCAGGCGCATGTCCGCCCGTCCCTCCGGCATTGCGGCTCCGGTATAATCAATCATGGTGAAGGCGGAGGCGTCCACGCCGTCCTCGTTGACGGCGATGTGGGTTCCCTGGGTGACGCCGGAGAGGAAAGCCGCATCGTCGGTGATACCGGAAAAGTCGGCGTCCGCCCCGAAAGCGGAGCTCACGCCCAGGTTGTTCAGGGTTTCTTTCAGATCCAGGCTGGAGACGAAGTCGAACTTGGGGACCTGCCAGACTACCTCCCCCATGTAATTCTCGCCGCCCTCGAAGGCTTCCCGCATTTTTTCCGGCGTGTCGACGAGACTCCTGGGGGAAACGCCCTCGTCGGGAAGAATGAAAACCATGGTGTTGTTTTTTAAGGAGAGGGAGGAACGGGTGTAGCCGTCTCCCCTCGAAAAGCCGTGGGAATCGTAAGTCCGGTTCATGAAGTCACAGGTGACGGAGGAACCGTCGGACAGGGTAAAGCTGTCCGGCTTCGTCTTCTCTTTATTGAAGCGGTCCACCCACTCGTCGTGGAAGGTGACCGTGTTGATCAGCCTCAGGACGGATTCTTCGTCCGAGGAAAGGGCGGGGGCAAGGCTCCCGTTGGTCTGCTGGGAGATCCAGGCGGATATGGCTGCCGCTGCCTCTTCGCTTCCCAGATCCACGGAAAAGACGGAAGAATAAAAATTCTTAGCCGCCCCCTCAATGAAGTCCTGCTTCCAGGCAGTGTCTTTGTCCATCCACAGGGAGTTGGCGATCTTCCGGATGCCGATCTCGTTGTCCTGATAGGAGAGGCGGAAGAAGTTGCCGCACTGGGCAGCCAGGGTGTCCGTGTCGGGAACATGCAGCAGGGCGAGGAGTTCTTCTTTTGTCTCTCCCTCTGCGCCCGTGGCGGCCAGGGCCAGGGCATAGTATAAGGAGAGGGGAGAGTAATTGACGTTTTCTTCTCCTTCTGCGAGCAGGGCAGAGGCCGTCTCGTAGGAAAATGTGAGGAGGCCCTCCGTGAAGGAATCCTCCACGGGATTTTCCTCCCGGATCTTCCAGCGGGTTTCCGAGTCGTCAAAAGCGTAGGTTTCCGGCATGGAAACCTCCATGAGGGGAGCTGCAGCTTGCAGGCGGGGCGTTTCCTTGGGATTTTTCTGAAGTTTTGTTCCGGACAGGGCGAACCACAGAATGGCGCCTGCGGACAGGAGAAGGCAGGCGGCGGCCGGAAGGAGCCAGAGCAGGCGTTTTTTGCTTTTGGCAGAATAGGTCTGATTCAGCCGTTTTTCCGTTTCTTCGATCATCTCGTCCGGGACGTCCGCAATGGCGTCCAGAAGCTTTCGTTCTCGTTTCATATGGTGATTCCCTCCTTTTCCAGTGCGTCTTTTAAGGACTGCCGCAGGCGGAACATGCGGCCGGCCAGCCGATTGGGATCCGTTCCTGCGAGGATGGCCAGCGAGACCAGGCTTTCGCCAAACCAGTAGCGGCCGAGAAACAGGGCCCGTTCTTCCTCGGAGCGGCCCTTTAGCCAGCGGACGATTGCCTCGGTCAAAAGCTTCCCCTCGACCTCCTCCTCCACGGTCTGCCCGGCCGGAATGCAGTCCGATAATTCCGACAAAAGGACCAAAGCCTGCCCGCCCCGCTTCTTCGCATGGTTTTCATAAAACCGGTTCAGGGAAAGGTTGCGGGTAATGCGCCCCAGCCAGGCGAAAAGCCGCAGGGGCCTTTCCGGCGGGATGGCATTCCAGGCCTTCACGTAGGTGTCGTTTACGCACTCCTCGCTGTCCTCCCTGTTGGCGAGGATGTTGAAGGAAATGCGGTGCAGGCTTTTTCCGTACTTTGTGTCGCTGTTTCTGATGGCGGCCTCGTCCTTTTCCCAGAACAAGGCGACGATCTGTTCATCTTTCATAGGTATCGTTCCCCCTCTCACTTTTATAGACAGGAACGGGAAGAAAATATTCGCTATATTTATAGGGAACGACAAAAATTTATATGGAATTTTTGTCTAAAAGGAAATCCAGCAGGCCGATGTTCAGGATGCCGTTGTCGTCGTACCAGCGCCTTCCGATGTCCTGTCTGATTACGATTTTTGGAAAAAAATCTCCGGTGAGGGCAAAGGGGCGAAGTTCCATTTCCATTTTTTCCTCTGTCGGCATAGCATATGCAGATTGGATGTAGGTTCTTTTTCCTCCATAGGTGGCGACAAAATCAATTTCCCTTGGTGTGCGGACAGAATTTCCGTTTTCGTTGACTGTTCTCGCATATACAACCCCGACGTCGACAGAAAATTGCCGGTTCACTAATTCGTTGTAGATGATATTTTCCATGATATGTGTCATTTCCTGTTGCCGGAAACCGATCTGCGCATTGCGAAGCCCCAGATCTTCGCAGTAATATTTATTGGGCGTGTCAAAATAGGATTTGCCTTTTATGTCGTAACGCTTGCTCTCTGAAAACAAAAAAGCGTCCTCCAGATGGCTGATATATGCACGGACAGTATTTGAGGAGATCCCCTTTATTTGCTTTGATTTCAGGGTATTTGCAATCTTTGAGGGGTTTGTCAGTGAGCCGACGGACGAGCAGAGGAAATCCAGGATCTGTTCCAGGACGTCCTGCCTTTCAATGTGCTTTCGCTCTATAATATCTTTGATATATACCTCTGTGATCAGAGATTTTAAATAATTCATTTTTGCCGCATCGTTGGGTCTGGACAAAATTAAGGGCATTCCGCCGTAAAACGCATAATCCTCGAAGGCCTCCTGTTTGTCCTTGCCGGCGGCGGAGTAATATTCAGAGAAGCTTAAGGGGTGAACACGGATTTCATCGCTTCGTCCTCTGAATTCAGTCAGGACATCGCGGGAGAGCATTTTGGAATTGCTGCCGGTAACATAGACATCCAGGTTTTCTATGCTGCGCAGATCGTTGAGCGCATCATAAAATGTGATTTTTTTTCCCTCCGGATCATAGGGATTGCGCACCATGTCGGACATCTGGATTTCATCAATAAAAAGGTAACATTCGTCTTTCCGATTTTCCATTTTTTCTCTTACGTAGGAAGAAAGTGCCAGCGGATTGCGGAAACGGACGTCTTTTGCAAGGTCAAGCTCGATGCATAGGATCTGCTCCTCTTTTACGCCATTTTGCAGCAGATAATTTTTGTATAATTTTTTCAGTAAATAGGATTTTCCGCAACGGCGAATGCCTGTGATGACTTTTACTAATCCGTCAAACTGATAGGAAATCAATTGTTGTAAATAGGTGTCACGTTTTATCTCCATGGATGCCTCCCTGTATTGAATATTTTAGCCTATAAAGGCTTTGATATTCATTATATACGCCGATAATTAAAACTACAAGGAGTATCGGAAAAATTTGCTGGGCAGATAGAAAAACTTTGTAACGAAAACCCGGATGCTTCGTCTAACCGACAGAGACGGGAGGTGATGGTAAGCGGCATGGACTATGAGCAATTATACAACAGCTATTACATGCAGGTATACTCTTTTGTGATGACCCTTGCAAAAAGCAGGGATCTGGCGGAGGAGCTCACCCAGCAGGCATTCTATAAGGCTATGGTGACACGGGCGGATTTTGCCGGGGGTTCCGGGGAGCTGACCTGGTTGTGCGCCATCGCAAAAAATCTGTTTTATGATGAGATGCGCCAGAGAAAGCGTCTGGCACCGGGGGCTTTGCCGAAGGAGGATTTGCCGTCGGGGGAGGATGTCGAAAAGGCGGCGGCCGATGCGGATACGGCTTACCGGATTCACGTGATCCTCCATGGGATGGAGGAGCCTTATAAGGAAGTTTTCTCCCTGCGGGTGTTCGGCGAGCTGCCCTTTGCCAAAATTGCGGCGATCTTCGGGAAAACGGAGAGCTGGGCGAGGGTGACTTATCATCGGGCCCGCCTGAAAATAAAGGAAAGGATGGAGAGGGAGCATGAATAAACAATGTGAGATCATACGGGATCTTCTGCCTTTGTACATGGACGGCGCCTGCAGCGAGTCCAGTGCGCAGATAATCGAGGAGCACCTTTCGGAATGCGAGGTATGCAAGGCATTTTTGCAGTCCATGAAATCTAATCCATATGAGGAGAGTCTGCGGCGGGAAACGGAGGGGGTGCTCGCCCATCACGCCAAACGGCAGAGGAGGCATACCCTGGCCGTGGGGATGGGAATCGCCGGGGTGCTCTGTGTCCCGGTCCTGGTCTGCCTGATCGTGAATCTGGCCGTGGGCCACGGGCTGGACTGGTTTTTCATTGTCCTGACGGCACTGATGGTCGTGGCCTCACTTCTGGTGGTCCCCCTGGTGGCCGAAAAACAGAGGATCCTCTGCACCATGTTCAGCTTTACCGGAACGCTTCTCTTGCTGCTTTTGACCTGCTCCATTTATACCCACGGAAGCTGGTTCCCGGTGGCGGCAAGCTCGGTGCTCTTTGGCCTGTCCGTCCTCTTTATGCCGTACCTTGCCCATGCCCTTCCCCTCCCGGCCTTCTGGAAACGGAACAGGGGCCTCTTGGTGCTGGGGACAGATACGATTTTATTTGCCCTCATGATGCTTTGTATCGGTTTTTATGCCGGCAGTGCTTCCTACTGGCGCATTATGCCGCCCATCGCCCTCTTTAACGGAGGTTTCCTCTGGCTTTTGTTCCTGGTATGCAGGTATCTGCGGGTGAACCGCTTCTTCCGGGCGGGACTTGCCAGCGTCATGACCGGAGTCTATACCTTTTCCGTCGACCATGTGATCGGCCTGATTTTGGGGGAAGGAGAACTGCATCCCTGGCCCAGGTGGAATCCCTGGGTCTGGAATTTCCACACCAGCGACGGAAATATCAAGTGGATGTTCCTGACGGGGAGCATCGGAATTGCTGTGATCTGTCTGGCGATCGGGATCTATCGAAGAGGGAAGTGATGGTAATAACATTACGGTAAAAGCTTTTCCAGAATGTTCTTGTAGGAGACCAGCGTGACGTTACCCATCTGTCCGGCGGTCTCCATGCCGTTGCAATTTCGTCAATTACGATTTACTAATTTATACTTTACTAATATATCTGCAATGTCGATATGGGGGTTATTTGAGGAACAGATGGACGGACAGTTCCTGCCCCTGTAACGAGGCATCGACCTCGCCCCCGTGGAGTTCCACGATGCGCTTTACAATGGCAAGCCCCAGCCCGGAGCTTTGGGGGATGCTTCTGGCCTGGTCTCCGCAGTAGAAGCGCTCGAAGATTCGGTCAGGCTCAATGCCTCTGGCATCTGTCAATCGGTTCGTGAAACAGATATGGAGCCGGTCCGCCTCCTGTGCCGTCACGGTTACCGGAGCGGAGTGATCGGCGTATTTGCGGGCGTTGTCCAGCAGATTCTGAAACACCCGCACCATCTGCTGCGTATTGATATCGGCGGTATGGCTTTCCGCCTCCAGCCGCCATGAAAGCGTCAGGCCCTCTGCCTCCAAGGCTTCGTCACGTAATCGTCCCCTCCCACCGTGAGACCTTGTATTATGTCTATATCTTCCGTTTTCGCCGACATAAATATAATCGGAATTTTGCTTCTTTCCCTTATTCGCAGGCAGGCACTGATACCGTCAATTTCCGGCATCATCACATCCATCAGGATCAGATCTACCTGATAGCGCTCCAGAATATCCAGCGCCTGCGCTGCATTTTCACAGGCCAGGTAACGGTAGCCCTCATTGCCCAGATAGATGCCCAGAAGCCTGCGGATGTCTTTATCATCGTCAACAATCAATATGAATTCTTTCATGATAGCTTTGCCACTCCCTTTTTGCCAAAATGCTGCAGAGCCGCCGGGGCAAGGAACAGGAACAGAAGCTCCACAGTGATCATCTGCCATCGCCTCAGACCGCACAAGCTGCCAAAAAAACCCGAAAAGGAAATCATACCGACGGAGATGATTTTAGCAATTATACCAATTTTCAAAAACTGGGGCAAGGATATTTTTAAGAAAGCAGAGCGCTTCGTCAGATACAAGGGGAACGATCAGCAGTACGCCAAGAATCCAAACGCGATACCGCACCTTCAGCAGAAGTCTGCTTCCTCTGGCAGTATTTTAATTTCATGTCCAGCACATATGCCGGGGGCAGATTTCGCCAGACCCGCACAATCCTCTGGATGTTGAAATAATGTTCAAGAAAGGTTTTCCGCAGCAGGGTATACTGAAATGTGGTAAATACGCCTTCGGTTCCGATGGCTTTTTGGGTCTGTGAGAGTATCCTGTGGGACACCTGCCGGGGAAGAGAGGTAAATGGCAGACCGGAAATGACATGATCCGCATGCCGAACCCCCTGTTCTTTTAAGAATCCGCATACATTTCCGGCATCTCCATGGATCAGCACCACTCCCGGCGTTCCATGGAACTGTTTTTGCAGTATTTCGTAAAAACGGTCATTCTGTTCAATTACGATATAAGTTGTGTCCCGCCTTTTTCTTGCTGCCACCTCCCTGGTAAATACTCCCGTCCCCGCCCCGTATTCTACGATGCAGTGCGCCTGACCGAAATCAATAGAAGCCGTCATGGACGCCGCCAGATGCCTGCTGCTGGGAGCGATCGCTCCGATCGTGTCCGGAGCACTGAGGTATTCTCTTAAAAACTGCCACATAGGGTGTCCCTCCTCATATCATGAATTCAGTGTGCGATATTGTCGTTTGATGATTTCAGTATAAGGAGGAAGTATAAAGAGAAAACCGTATGAACTATAAAGATTTCTTTAGATATGGCAATCGCCTCTTTTCTGTAAGGTTTTGATCGAGAACGGATCACAGAGTTGTCTGATCCCAAGATTTTTTATATACTGGAATCATCAAAATCGACGGCGGCAGGTTTGGTATGAGCAGGTAATTGCGAAATCGCGAAACATGGGAAGGATTCTGACAATTCCACGTTTCGCAATTGCCTGTTGCTATGAGGAAGGAAGGGAGGAAATGGATATGCAGATGACGTTTCGCTGGTACGGCGAGGGGAATGACAGCATTACGCCGGAAATGATCAGACAGATCCCGGGGGTGACGGGGCTGGTCTGGGCGCTTCACGACAAGCAGCCCGGCGAGGTCTGGGAGACGGAGGAGATCGAGAGGGTGCGCAGGCGGATCGAGGGCGCAGGCTTCCACATGGACGTGGTGGAGAGCGTCAATGTCCACGACGACATCAAGATCGGGCTTCCGACGAGGGATCAGTATATTGAAAATTATAAAACGACCCTGCGGAATCTGGCAAAATTCGGCGTCAAGGTGGTGACCTACAATTTCATGCCGATCTTTGACTGGACGAGGACGGATCTCTTCCACCCCCTCGGGGACGGCTCCAATGCGCTTTATTATGAGCAGAGCCGTATCCGGGAGGATTATAAGGAGATGGCGGAGTATATTCTTGAGAATCTCCACGGCATGACCTTTCCCGGGTGGGAGCCGGAGCGGATGGCGAAGCTGGACGAGCTCTTTCAGGCCTATAAGCCGGTCACCAGGGAGAAGCTGTGGGGGAATCTGAAATATTTTCTGGAGGCGCTCATGCCCACCTGCCATGAGACGGGAATCAAGCTGGCAATCCACATGGACGATCCGCCGTGGGACATCTTCGGCATTCCGAGGCTGCTCTGTGACAAGGAGTCCATCGGGCGCTTCCTTGGCATGGTGGACGACGAGCATAATTGTCTGTGCTTATGTTCCGGTTCCCTGGGGGCGAACCCGAACAATGACGTGGCGGACATCGTGAGGACCTACTGTGACCGGATCGCATTCGCCCATATCCGCAACGTGCGTCATTATCCGAACGGGGATTTCACGGAGGCCTCCCACAGGGACTGCGACGGGGACACCGGGATTTTGGGCATCATGAAGGCGTACCACGACTGCGGCTTTTCCGGCTATGTGCGTCCGGACCACGGGCGTCATCTCTGGGGCGAGGAGAAGACCTGCCGTCCGGGCTACGGGCTTTATGACAGGGCCCTCGGGATCATGTACCTTCTGGGCTGCTGGGACATGCTGGAAAAGACGGAGAAAAAAGCGGAAGGGGGAAGAGACTGACATGGGACACACATTTATGGACGAGGATTTTCTTCTGTCCACGGACACGGCGAAATGGCTGTATCATGAGGTGGCAAAAAAGATGCCGATCATCGACTATCACTGCCACATCAGTCCGCAGGAAATTGCGGAGGATAAAAGGTTTGAGAACATGGCGGAGGTCTGGCTGGGGGGTGACCATTACAAGTGGCGTCAGATGCGGTTCGGCGGCGTGCCGGAGGAGCTTGTCACCGGGGAGGCCGGGCCCCGGGAAAAGTTCCGTGCCTATGCCGCTGTCCTGCCGAAGCTCATCGGCAATCCTCTGTATCACTGGAGCCATCTGGAGCTGCGGCGGGTGTTCGGGATCACGGAGCCTTTGAGCGGGGAGAATGCGGACGAGGTCTATGACCGCTGCAATGAACAACTGTCCCGGTATTCGGCCAGGGAGTTCATGCGCAGGTTTGACGTGAGGGCTGTCTGTACCACGGACGATCCCTGCGACGACCTCCACTGGCACGAGGTGATCGCGGAGGATGAGACCATGGAGATCCGGGTGCTTCCGGCATTCCGGCCCGACAAGGCAGTCAACATCGAGAAGGCCGGCTTTGCGGAATATATCCGGAAGCTGTCGGGGGTGTGCGGTTTTCCCATCGCCTCTGCGGCGGACGTGGCGAGGGCGCTCCTTTCCCGTATCGAATATTTCGGCGCCCACGGCTGCCTCTGCGCCGACCACGGGCTGGACGCCTGTATGTTTGAGGAGCCGGACGAGGGGGCTGCCGATGCGGCCTTTGCCCTCGCCATGAAGGGGGAGCGCCCGACGAAGGCCCAGGCGGACGCCTACAAGACGCTTCTGACCGTCGCCTGCGCCAAAAAATGTGCGGAGCTTGGCTGGGTCATGCAGATCCATTTCGGATGTCTGCGGGATAACAACAAGCCGCAGTTTGCGAGGCTGGGGCCGGACACGGGGTACGACGCCGTCAACAGCAGGTCCGGCGTGGAGAACGTGGCCCCCCTCCTGAATGCCTTTGCGGAAAACGGGGGGCTGCCCAAGGTGATTTTGTATTCGCTGAACCCGGGGGACAACACGGCGCTGGTCACCATTGCCGGGTGCTTCCAGGGCGGCGGCCTGGCCGGGAGGGTGCAGCAGGGGAGCGGCTGGTGGTTCAACGACAACCGGAGCGGTATGAGGAGCCAGCTCACGGAGCTTGCAAACTGCGGGATGCTCGGCTGCTTTGTCGGCATGCTGACGGACTCCCGTTCCTTCCTAAGCTATACGAGGCATGAGTATTTCCGGCGGATCCTCTGCGAGCTTGTGGGCGAATGGGTGAAGAGCGGGCAGTACCCGGCGGATGAGAAGCAGCTCAGGGAACTGGTGGAGGACATCTGCTTTTACAATACGGACCGGTTTTTTGGATTTGGGATCTCAGGAAAGGAGTCAGGGAATGAAGTTACCGTTGAATGTTGATTTTTCAGGAAAAGTGGTGGTGGTGACCGGGGCCGGCGGAGTGCTCTGCGGGACCATGGCGAGGGCCTTTGCCCAGGCGGGAGCCAAGGTGGCGGCTTTAAACAGGAGTGAAGGGAACATAAAGAAGCTGGAAGCGGAATGTGAGGCGGAAGGATATGTGTGCAGGGCCTACCAGGCCGACGTGCTGGATAAAGCGGCCCTGGAGGAGGTGCACCGGCAGGTGTTAAAGGATCTCGGCCCCTGTGACATTCTGGTCAACGGTGCGGGCGGCAATCATCCGAGGGCGACCACGGACAATGAGTACCATCACGAGGCGTCTGTGGGACAGAAGACTTTTTTCGACCTGGAAACGGAGGGGGTGGATGCGGTGTTCCGGCTGAATTTCCAGGGAACCCTGCTTCCCACGCAGGTTTTTGCGCAGGATATGGCGGCGAAGGGCTCCGGCTGCATTCTGAATATCTCGTCCATGAATGCGTACATTCCCCTGACGAAGATTCCGGCCTACTCCGGAGCCAAGGCGGCGGTCTCTAATTTTACGAAGTGGCTGGCGACCTATTTTGCGGGGAGCGGGATCCGCTGCAATGCCATCGCACCGGGGTTTCTGGTGTCCGATCAGAACCGGGCGCTGCTCTTTAAAGAGGACGGGACGCCCACGGCACGGGCGGAGAAGATTCTGGCCGGCACGCCGCAGGGCCGGTTCGTGGAGAGCGAGGAGCTTCTCGGCGGCGTGTTCTTCCTCTGTGACGACCGGGCGGCCAGCGCGGTCACCGGGGTGGTCCTGCCCATCGACGCCGGGTTTTCGGCATACTCCGGCGTGTAGGGGGAGATAAATCTTCTCTACTCGATCCCTGCGGTTTTCATTGGGGGAACGCTGATTTAATCAGCGTTCCCCTAGAACTCTTTGCCCTTCATAATGGAACAACTGATCTTCATGGATGTGAGCAGGACCAGGATTGCGGCGAGGAGCAGGAGGGTGATCATGACGCCCATGCCCATTGCGGGCAGATTGCCGATGAGTTCCCACAGATCGATTCCCAGAATTTCGGCCGCCTTTACGGCGACGACACCGATCACGGCCAGAAGCCCAAAGGCCCCAATCAGGGCGAGCCGTCCCTTCTCACTACCGAATTTAAGCTGGAAGGGAATCATCAATGCCTGGATCACGATCAGCGCGGGCAGGATCAGTACGGCGGCCATGAGGATTTCCGAAATGTTGGCGGTCCCTTTGATCACCGCAAAGGCAACGGCTAAAAGCGTTGCAAAGACCCATGCGCCGCCGCCGAGCAGGAGGGCGAGGATATATTTTTCAACGGCATAGCCCGTGCGGCTGACGGGCAGGGTGAACAGGAATGCATTGCCGTTGTCAAATTCGTCATAGCTGATGGTGCTCAAGGTAAACATCGACAGCACAAAGGGCAGAAAACCCAGCATGAAAGTGGCGTCCCCGGAAAAGGCCGGCATGCCGATGGATACGAGTACGACCAAAAAGAAGAAATTTTTCTGCCCTTTCATCAACTTGAAATCCTTGATCAATAAACCCTTCATCATTTCTGCCCCCTTATCATCATCGTGATTACTTCGTCTATGGTTCCTCTTTCGATTACAATTTTCGGATAGTTTTCCATATAATACTGTTTCTGGTCCGTCAGGCAGCGATATCCATAGCTCTCTTTCTTTGAGCGCAGGACGAACTGTTTATCCAGTTTTGCAAACTGGTCTTCGTCGACTTTCAGCAGAGCGTAATCGCTCAGTAAAACGTCGGTGTCTTCGTGTAAGATCATGCTTCCGTCATGGATCATGTAGATATCGTCACACAGGGATTCCAGATCGCTGGAAATGTGGGAGCTGATGAGGATGGAACGCTCTTCGTCCTGTTCCATGAACTCCCGCAAAAGCTCCAGCAGCTCATCCCTGGCGATGACGTCCAGGCCTGCGGTCGGCTCGTCTAAAATCAACAGCTTCGCATGGTGCGAGACGGCGACGAGGATCTTGAGCTTGGCTTTCATGCCGGTGGAAAAGTCCTTGATCTTCTTGTCCGGCGGAAGCCTAAATCTGCGCAGCTGTTCTGCAAAAAAGGAAGCGTCAAAATTCTTATACAAATTTTTCAAAATAGGGATGATGTCCTTGACGGTCAGATACCCGCTGAAACCGGAATCGGAAAGGACAACGCCTAGATTCTCCCTGTCCTTTGGCGTGAACTCCCGCAGATCCTTCCCGAGTATCGTGATGCTTCCGCTGTCGGAGGAGATGAGTCCCAGCACCGCCTTAAAGCTGGTGCTTTTTCCGGCGCCGTTTTGTCCGATCAGCCCGGTTACGCAGCCGGGCCGCACCTCCAGGGAACAATCCAGCGAGAAATTGTCATAATGCTTTTTCAGATGTTCGATTTTCAGCATAGCCGTTATCCCTCCAAGATCAACTCAAATAAGCTTCTGATATCTTCGTCACTGATCCCGCAGCGCCTGCCTTTTTGGATCGCCTGTTCCAGATCAGCTTCCAGCTCCTTTTTTTGCTCTTCCAGCAAAAGCTCTGCGTTTGTGGCCGCCACATAGGTTCCTTTTCCATGCACGGTTATGGTAAAGCCTTCACTTTCCAGATTGTCATATGCTTTTTTGACGGTTAAGGCACTGATCTTCAATTCCTTTGACAGCGTGCGGACAGACGGAAGATTGTCATTTTCCTTTAGCTCCCCGTTTCGTATGAGCGTCTTGATCTGGTCTGTGATCTGCTCATAGATGGGGACCATTAAGGTGGTGTTGATGATTATTTTCATGGTTGGGGGCCCTCCCTTGACTGATAACAGTATATAACAGTTCGAAACTGTTGTCAAGTGTTATATACTGTTTGTTTTATTTTTGGGGAAATGATAGCCATAAGCATCGAAAAGGTGTATTGCCTTGTTCTTGGTTGGAGTGTTTGCTGTTATTTCAGAAAGGCGGCGTTCAAACGCTACTTTTTCCTTGTCAAACGCCACTTTGTCTGCGTCAAACGCTGCTTTGTCATTCTCAAACGTTACTTTCTTATCCTCGGCTGGCTTTTCCGCAATTGGAACATGGTAATTTAGATTGTAAAGTGTTACAAAGAAGGATGTTGGGGTTGAACTGGACTTCGGCTCCAACTCCGGCCTAAAATTGACGGCATTGTGATAATCAGTTTTTATTTTTCGGAAGCCGCTTCCCCTGCGCTCCATAGGCATCTCCGTCCTGCAAAAGGGATATCAGGCTGCCCTCAAATTCCTTATCGTCAATTGCGTCCATAATACCGGATGCCTTATCCAGTCCAAACCACCTTGTGCAGAACAGACGGGAATGTTTTCTATTTTATAGCGGGACGGCAGAGCGTCATAATGTTTTCCGCTGCCACGCAGCACAAGCCTCCGCGAAACCGCCGCATTGGCCGGAACACTCTCGTTTCCGATGCGAATGTAAGCCGTCATACTGCCATCGCCCACAGGGAGGCTCCTGAAACAAATCCTAAAAAAATTCGGAGGTGAAATTTTTCCGGGGTTCTGCAAATTTCCTCTTGACAAAGGGCGCAGAATCCCGTATACTGTGCTAAATAGTTTGATATTCAAATAATAAGGACATAAAAATATTATGCGGATAAAAATCATAGGAACGGGAAGTTTTGTGCCGGAGAAGGCACTGAGCAATGCGGCGCTGGAACAGATGGTGGAGACGAGCGACGCCTGGATCCGGGAGCGGACCGGGATCGGGAGCCGCCGGATCACGGAGACGGGCACCACGGACATGGCGGTGCGGGCGGCGAGGCGGGCCATGGAGATGGCGGGGCTTTCGCCGGGGGAGCTGGACCTGATCGTGGTGGGGACCTCCACGGGGGACTGCCTGTTTCCAGGGACTGCCTGTGAGGTGCAGGCGGCCCTGGGGGCGGAGCGTGCGGCCTGCTTTGACCTTAGTGCCGCCTGTTCGGGGTTTCTGTTCTCCCTGAATACGGCCAGCGTCTATCTGGAGGCGGGGACATATCGGACGGCCCTGGTGGTCGGGGCGGACACCCTCTCCAAGACGGTGGACTGGAGTGACCGGGGCACCTGCATCCTCTTCGGGGACGGCGCCGGGGCGGCTCTCCTTGAGCGGACGGAATCCGGGGCAGAGCCGGAAGCGGGCGGACGGAAATCGGAGGACGCCGGCAGGGAAAACGTGGACCGCCCGGCGGCCGGAGAGCGGGAAAGCCGGATGGGACCCTTTCTCATGAGGGCGGACGGAGGCCGGGGAGGGGTTTTGCGCTGCCAGGCGGCGCCCCTCAGAAATCCCTTTATTAAGGAAGAGAACGCCGGGGATTTCGGGTACCTGTCCATGAACGGACAGGAGGTGTTCCGGTTTGCGGTGAAGACGGTGCCGGAGGCACTGGAGGAGCTTCTTGCGAAGGCCGGGGTCCCGGCGGAGGACATCCGGTATTTCGTACTCCACCAGGCCAACGAGCGCATCATTGCGTCGGTGGCGAAGCGGATGAGGCAGCCCCTCTCCAAATTCCCCATGAATCTGGAGCATTACGGAAACACCTCCGGCGCCAGCATTCCCATCCTCTTAGACGAGCTAAACCGGGAGGGGAGACTGGGGAGGGGAGATAAGCTGGCCCTGGCCGGTTTTGGGGCGGGCCTCACCTGGGGGGCCACGTACCTGGTGTGGTGACCATCGGGCGGCCAGGCGGCCTGCCTCAAGCGGGGCGAACAAGACGGCAGCAGACGGTGAACCTTACCGTTGCTTATATAAGGAAACTATCTACACTTAATTAAAATGAAAATTATGAAGGAGATTAAAGCCATGTTGGAGAAGATGAAGGAAATGATCGCGGAGCAGTTGAATGTGGATGCGGAGAACGTCACGGAGGCCAGTTCTTTTAAGGATGATCTGGGAGCGGACTCCCTGGACCTGTTTGAGCTGGTGATGGCGCTGGAGGAAGAGTATGACGTGGAGATCCCGGCGGAGGATCTGGAGGAACTGACGACGGTGGGAGCAGTGATGGATTATTTAAAAGGAAAGGGTGCGGAAGCATGAAGACCAGGGTGACGGAATGTCTTGGTATCGAGTATCCCATCATCCAGGGCGGCATGGCCTGGGTGGCGGAGCATAACCTGGCGGCGGCGGTGTCAAAGGCCGGCGGGCTGGGCCTCATCGGGGCGGCCAATGCCCCGGCGGACTGGGTCCGTTCGGAGATCAGGAAGGCAAAGGAAATGACAGAGAAGCCCTTTGGTGTCAACATCATGCTCTTAAGCCCCTATGCCGAAGAGGTGGCGAAGGTCGTCGTGGAGGAGGGCGTGAAGGTGGTGACCACCGGCGCCGGAAGCCCGGAGAAGTTCCTGCCCATGTGGAAGGAGGCCGGAATCAAGGTGATTCCCGTGGTGGCTTCGGTGGCCCTTGCAAAGCGGATGGAGCGGAGCGGCGTGGACGCCGTGGTGGCGGAGGGTTGTGAGTCCGGCGGCCACATCGGGGAACTCACCACCATGGCGCTCCTGCCCCAGGTGGCGGATGCGGTGGAGATTCCCGTCATCGGCGCAGGGGGCGCAGGGGACGGGAGAGGCGTGGCGGCCATGTTCATGCTGGGGGCCGAGGCGGTCCAGATCGGAACCCGGTTCGTGGTGGCCAATGAGTCCATTGTCCATGAAAATTATAAGAAGAAAATCCTCTCGGCCAAGGACATTGACAGCGTGGTGACGGGCAGGAGCACGGGACACCCGGTGCGGACCCTGCGCAACAAGACCACCCGGGAATATCTGCGGCTGGAGAAGGAGGGCGCTTCCTTCGAAGAGCTGGAGAACCTGACCATCGGGGGCCTCAGGAAGGCCGTCATGGAGGGGGACGCCGACCGGGGCAGCGTCATGGCGGGACAGATTGCGGGGCTGATCAAGAAGGAACAGTCCTGTAAGGAGATCATCGACGAACTGATGGCGGAGACCATTGGGATAGTTAAGGAGCGCAGCTCATGGGTAAAATAGCATACTTGTTTCCCGGCCAGGGGGCACAAAAGCCCGGCATGGGAAAGGATTTTTATGAGAACAGCGAGGCGTCCCGGCGGGTCTTTGACCAGGCCGGCGGGCTTTTAGGGCTGGATATGCGGGAGCTCTGCTTTGAGGAGAATGAGAGACTCAACCAGACGGAATTCACCCAGGCGGCCATGGTGACCACCAGCCTGGCCATGATGGCGGAGATTGACCGCAGGCGGGAGGCGGGGCATCCCATCCCGGAGCCGGACGTGGCGGCGGGCTTAAGCCTCGGGGAATACTGCGCCCTGGCGGCGGCGGGGGCCATGGAACCCATGGACGCCGTTGTCCTGGTGAGGAAGCGGGGAATTTTCATGGAGGAGGCAGTTCCGGCGGGCGAGGGAGCCATGGCGGCAGTCCTTTCCATGAAGGCGGAGGACGTCTCCAGGGTGATAGCCTCCATCCCGGAAGTGTGGATCGCCAATTACAACTGCCCCGGGCAGCTGGTAATTTCCGGGCGGAAGGAGGCAGTGTCGGAGGCGTCGATGGCCCTCAGGGCGGCAGGGGCGAGGCGGGTGCTTCCCCTCAACGTGAGCGGCCCCTTCCATTCCCCCCTCTTAAAGGGGGCGGGGGATAAGCTTTCCGGGCAGCTTGCGCCGGTGCGGCTTTCGGATCCGCGGATTCCCTACGTGACCAATGTGACCGCCGGGTATGTGCGGGAGACGGGGCCCATCAAGGAGTATTTGAGAGAGCAGGTTTCTTCGCCGGTGAAATGGCAGCAGAGCGTGGAGGCCATGGCGGCGGACGGCGTGGACACCTTTGTGGAGATCGGGCCGGGAAAGACCCTGACCTCCTTCGTGAAAAAAATCGTCAAGGGCGCAGTCCTCGTCAACGTGGAAACCTGGGAGGACCTTGGGAAGCTGGAGAGACTTTCTAAGCCGGAAAATGGAGAAAGTATATGAATGAAAAGATTGCAGTGGTGACGGGGGCGTCCAGAGGCATCGGCAGGGCCATCGCCCTGGCCCTTGCGGCAGACGGGGCCACGGTCGTCGTCAATTATAACGGTTCCAGGGAGCGGGCCTGCGCGGTGGTCTCGGAGATCGAGGCGGCCGGGGGAAAGGCAGAGGCCATGGGGTGCGACGTGTCGGACTTTGCGGCTGCGGAAGAATTTTTCAAGGAGGTCATCGGGAAATACGGGCGGGTCGACATTCTCGTCAACAATGCGGGGATCACCAGGGACGGACTCCTCATGAAGATGACGGAGGAGGACTTTGACCGGGTCGTCGGTATCAACCTGAAGGGAGCCTTCAACTGTATCCGCCACGTGTCGAGGCAGATGTTAAAGCAGCGGAGCGGGCGCATCATCAGCATTTCCTCCGTGTCGGGGGTCATGGGCAACGCCGGGCAGGCCAATTATTCAGCCTCCAAGGCGGGCATCATCGGCCTGACCAAATCGGCGGCCAGGGAGCTTGCGTCCCGGAGCATCACGGTCAATGCGGTGGCTCCCGGTTTTATCGACACGGAGATGACCCAGGTGCTCCCTGACAAGGTGAAGGAGCAGGCCTGCGCCCAGATTCCCTTCGGGCGTTTTGGCCGGCCGGAGGACGTGGCGGAGGCGGTGGCCTTCCTGGCGTCGGAGCGGGCCGGATACATTACCGGACAGGTGCTTTCCGTGGACGGCGGAATGGCGATGTGAGAGGAGCAGGATGATGAAGCGTCGAGTGGTTGTGACCGGCCTGGGGGCCGTTACCCCCATCGGGAATACGGTGGAGGAATTTTGGAATGGAATACGGGACGGACGTGTGGGAATCGGGGAGATCACCCGGTTTGACACGACCGACTTTAAGATAAGGCTGGCGGCGGAAGTGAAGGGTTTTACCGCCAAAGAGCGTATGGACGTGAAGGCGGCCAGGCGGATGGAGCTTTTCAGCCAGTATGCGGTGGCGGCAGCGAAGGAGGCCCTTAAGGACTCCGGGCTTTCCATGGAGAATGAAGATCCCTTCCGGGTGGGTGTGAGCATCGGCTCCGGTATCGGAAGCCTTCAAGCCATAGAGCGGGAACATGTGAAGCTTTTGGAAAAAGGGCCGGGCCGGGTAAACCCGCTGTTCGTGCCGCTGATGATCTCCAATATGGCGGCGGGCAACGTGGGAATTCAGCTTGGTTTCAAGGGCAAGAATATCAACGTGGTGACGGCCTGTGCCACAGGGACCCACTCCATCGGTGAGGCATTCCGAAGTATTCAGTACGGAGATGCGGACGTGATGGCAGCGGGGGGCACGGAGGCCAGCATTACCCCCATCGGGGTGGCCGGGTTTTCGGCCCTGACGGCCTTAAGCGAGTCCACGGACCCGGGGCGGGCGTCCATCCCCTTTGACAAGGAACGGAACGGTTTTGTCATGGGCGAGGGGGCCGGCGTGGTGATCCTGGAGGAATTGGAACATGCGAAGGCCAGGAACGCCCGTATCTATGCGGAGGTGGCAGGCTACGGCGCTACCTGCGACGCATACCATATCACGTCACCCGCCGAGGACGGCGCCGGGGCGGCCAGGGCCATGACGGAGGCCATGAAGGACGGGGGCATCACCCCGGAGCAGGTGACCTACATCAATGCCCACGGCACCGGGACCCACCACAATGACCTGTTCGAGACCAGGGCCATCAAGGCGGCCTTCGGCCAGGCGGCGGGCCGGGTGAAGGTAAGTTCCACGAAGTCCATGATCGGCCACCTTCTGGGGGCGGCCGGGGGTGTGGAATTCATCACCTGCGTGAAGTCCATTGAGAATGGGTACATCCACCCGACGGTGGGGCTTCTCGTCCCGGACGAGGAGTGCGACCTGGACTACACGGCGGGGGCGGGCGTTTCCATGGACGTGGACTATGCCCTCAGCAATTCCCTGGGCTTTGGCGGCCACAATGCGTCCATTCTGGTGAAACGGTACGAGGCGTGAGGAGGGAGCCATGGAATTTGAAAAGGTTTTGAAGCTGATCGAGGCGGTGTCGGCCTCGGGGCTTACCGGTTTTACCCTGGAGGAGAACGGAACGAGGCTCATACTGGAAAAACGGCCGGGAGGGGCTTTGGCTTCCCCGGAGCCGCTCTCTGTACTAAAAACTACGCCTATCGTGCAGGCACCGGTCCAAACGGTCCCTCAGGCGGCGGTTCAGGCGGTCCCTCAGGCAGCGGGGCTTCCTTCGCCGGAAGAGATGCAGCCTGCGGTTTCTGCGGCTTTGTCAGCCCTGTCCGGGGCTGCGGAAGGCCCTGCGGCTCCCGTAGAGGCCCAAGCGGCGGCCGATGGCCGGAAGGAAGCGGTCCCCGGGGAGGAGATCGTGAAGGCTCCCCTGGTGGGAACCTTTTATTCGGCCCCTTCGGAGGATGCGGCCCCCTTTGTGAGCGTGGGCGACACGGTGAAGAAGGGGCAGGTGCTGGGGATCATCGAGGCCATGAAGCTGATGAATGAGATCGAGAGCGAATACGACGGCGTCGTCGAGGCCGTGCTCATTTCCAATGAGCAGGTGGTGGAGTACGGGCAGCCCCTGTTCCGTATCCGCCGGAAAGGATAGAGAGTATGTTGGGAGTCAAGGAGATTGAAGCGATCATTCCCCACCGCCACCCGTTTCTTCTGGTGGACTGCGTCGAAGAGCTGGAGCCGGGCGTCCGGGCGGTGGGCTACAAATGCGTGACCTTCCGGGAGGACTTTTTCCGGGGACATTTTCCGGAGGAGCCGGTCATGCCGGGAGTCCTCATCATCGAGGCGCTGGCCCAGGTGGGCGCCGTCGCAATTTTAAGCGTGGAGAAAAATAAGGGAAAGACGGCTTATTTCGGGGCCATCAACAATGCCAAGTTCCGGAAAAAGGTGTCGCCCGGAGATAAGCTTCGTCTGGAATGTGAGATCATCAAGGCAAAAGGCCCGGTTGGGGTCGGAAAAGCGACGGCGACCGTGGACGGCGTGGTGGCGGCTTCGGCGGAGCTGACCTTTATGATGGGCTGATGGGAGGCGTGCCATGTTTAACAAGGTGTTGATCGCCAACCGGGGGGAGATCGCGGTCCGTGTGATCCGTGCCTGCCGGGAGATGGGAATCGGGACGGTGGCCGTCTATTCGGAGGCGGACAGCGAAGCCCTCCACACTCTGCTGGCGGATGAGGCCATCTGTATCGGGCCGGCCAAGTCCCAGGACAGCTATCTGAACATGGAGCGGATCCTGTCGGCGGCGGTGGCCATGGGGGCGGACGCCATCCATCCGGGCTTTGGCTTCCTCTCGGAAAATGCGAGATTTGCGGAGTTTTGCAGCCTCTGCGGCATCAAATTTATCGGGCCGGACAGCCGGGTGATCGCAAAGATGGGGAACAAGGCGGAGGCCAGGAACACCATGATCCAGGCGGGAATCCCCGTGGTTCCCGGAGGCCGGGAGCCGGTGCGGACTCTGGAAGAGGCGAAGGAGACGGCGGAGGCGGTCAGGTATCCGGTGATGGTCAAGGCGGCCCTCGGCGGGGGCGGCAAGGGCATGCGCATCGCCAGAAATCCGCAGGAGCTTGCGTCCGGCTTTTTGAATGCCCAGCGGGAAGCGGTCAAAGGATTTTCCGACGATACCATGTACATCGAGCGGTATGTGGAGAACCCCAGGCACATCGAGTTCCAGATCCTGGCCGACGAGCACGGGAACGTGATCCACCTGGGGGAGCGGGACTGTTCCGTCCAGAGGAACCACCAGAAGCTCATCGAGGAGGCCCCCTCGGCGTGGGTCCCGGAAGCCCTCCGCCGGGAGATGGGGGAGACGGCGGTGCGGGCGGCGAAGGCCGCCGGATACGAGAACGCCGGGACGGTGGAATTTCTCCTGGACAAGGAGAACCATTATTATTTTATCGAGATGAACACGAGGATCCAGGTGGAACATCCCGTCACGGAGGCGGTGACCGGCATCGACCTGATCAAGGCTCAGCTTCGCATTGCGGCGGGGGAGCCTCTTGTCATTTCCCAGGAGGAGGTGCGGCTTTCCGGTCACGCCATCGAGTGCAGGATCAATGCGAAGGTGGCGGGGAAGCTTAAAAACCTTCTGGTGCCGGGAGGCATGGGGATCCGGGTGGACACGGCCATGTATAACGGCTGTGCGGTGCCCCCCTACTATGATGCCATGCTCTTAAAGCTCATCGCCCACGGGGAGGACCGGGCGGAGGCCCTGAAAAAGATCCAGTGCGCCCTGGGGGAGCTGGTCATCGAGGGCGTGGAGACGAACCTGGATGAACAGTACGAGATCTTTACCCACCCGGTTTACGAGGCCGGGCCGGTGGATACGGGCTTTATAGAACGATATTTCCACCCGTGTGGCTGAATATTTTAAGACGTCTCCGTCAGGAAGCAGCTGTTTGCAACAGACGATAGGCAGATTTTGCGAGTATAGCGTCATCGGACTGTCTGACCCGATTTGATGGAAGGCAGTCCGATGACAATAGGCGGCGCAGCAAAATCAAAAAATCAACGTGTCTGCGAAAACTGCTGATTCCTGACGGAGACGGAATAAACTGTAGAAAACGGAAAGGCCGGTGTGATATATGAGACGGTTGTGGGGAAAAACCCCTTCTAATTCTTACATTAAAATAGAGACAAAGGGTACGAAAGCACAGCCGGAGGTCCCCCAGGGCATGTGGCGCAAATGCAACAAATGCGGCGCCCCCATTTTTTCGGAGGATGTGAAGGCGGGGAACTATATCTGCCCCAAGTGCGGCGGATATTTCCGGGTCCACGCCAGAAGGCGGATCGAGATGCTGGCGGATGCGGGAAGCTTTGAGGAGTGGGGGGAAGGTCTTCCAATCTCCAATCCGCTGGGCCTTCCCGGCTATCCGAAAAAGCTCTCGGAGCTTAAGGAGAAGACGGGCCTTGACGAGGCGGTGCTCACCGGGAAACTGTCCATAGACGGCCATGAGACGGCCATAGGCGTCATGGACGGACGTTTTATCATGGGAAGCATGGGGCGGAACGTGGGGGAGAAGATCGCCGGGGCGGCGGAGAGGGCCACGGCCCTGGGGCTTCCCCTGATTCTCTTTTGCTGTTCCGGCGGGGCCAGGATGCAGGAGGGGATCGTTTCCCTGATGCAGATGGCGAAGACGGCGGCGGCCCTAAAACGGCACAGTGACGCCGGGCTTCTCTTTATCTCCGTATTGACGGACCCCACCACCGGCGGGGTGACGGCCAGCTTCGCCATGCTGGGAGATATCATTCTGGCGGAACCGGGCGCCCTCATTGGCTTTGCCGGCCCCAGGGTCATCGAGCAGACCATCGGCCAGAAGCTGCCGGAGGGCTTCCAGCGGGCCGAATTTTTGGTGGAACACGGCTTCGTGGACGCCATCCTTCCCAGGGAGGAATCCAGGGAAACGCTGGCCAGGCTGCTGGCCCTTCATGGGCGGACCGGCAAAGGGACAGCCCGGGAGGGAGTCCCTGCGGAGGAGAACGGTTCCGGCGTCCGGAATGGTTCCGGTGGGGGAGACGGGCAGACGGAGCCCGCTGTTTTGCCGGAAAAGGAGGAGGTTTCCGCCTGGGAGCGGGTAAAGCTTTCCAGAAAGCAGGGGAGGCTCACCGGGCTGGATTATATCCAGGGAATCTTCACGGATTTCACGGAGTTTCACGGCGACCGGGCTTACGGGGACGACAGGGCCGTCGTGGGCGGAATCGCTTATTTCCATGGCCGCCCGGTGACGGTCATTGCCCAGCAGAAAGGGCGGAACACCAAGGAGAACATCGAGCGGAATTTTTCCATGCCCTCCCCGGAGGGTTACCGGAAGGCCCTGCGGCTGATGCGGCAGGCGGAGAAATTTGGCCGTCCCGTCTTCTGCTTCGTGGATACTCCCGGGGCCTTCTGCGGGATGGAGGCCGAGGAGCGGGGACAGGGGGAGGCCATTGCCAGGAACCTGTTCGAGCTTTCTTCTCTGAAGGTTCCGATTCTCTCCGTGGTCATTGGGGAGGGCGGGAGCGGCGGAGCCCTGGCCCTGGCGGTGGCCGACGAGGTGTGGATGATGGAGAACGCCATTTATTCGGTGCTGTCGCCGGAGGGCTTTGCGTCCATTCTCTGGAAGGACAGCAAGCGGGCGGACGAGGCGGCCGGGGTCATGCGGATCACGGCGGAGGATTTAAAGGCCCTGGGGATCATCGAGCGGGTGATTCCGGAGCCTGTCCCGGCGGAAAAGAAAAATTCCGGGGATTTTTGCAGGATTCTTGCGGCGGGCTTTGAGGAATTTCTGGCCCGGTACGGGGCTTTGAGCGGGGAAGAGCTGACGGCCCGCAGGTATGAGCGGTTCCGAAATATGTGAGGAGCAGGCCGGCGGCAGAAAAGAGGGCTCGGAAAGGAAACGGATCATGAGTAGAAAGCCACTGATAATAGGAAACTTAAAGGCGGAGCGTCCGCTGATCCAGGGTGGGATGGGCGTGGGGATCAGCCTGTCGCACCTGGCGGGCGCCGTGGCGAAGGAGGGCGGGATCGGCATGATCTCCACGGCTCAGATCGGTTTCCGGGAACCGGACTTTGAGAGGGCGCCCATAGAGACCAACCTGCAGTGCATTGGGAAGGAGCTTGAGAAGGCCAGAGAGATCGCACCGAAGGGGATCATCGGCTGCAACATCATGGTGGCCACCAGGCGCTACGGGGATTACGTGCGGGCGGCGGCGAAGGCCGGGGCAGACCTGATTGCGTCGGGGGCGGGCCTCCCGGCGAATCTTCCGGAACTTGTGAAGGGCTTTCGGACAAAGCTTGCCCCAATCGTCTCCTCCGTCAAGGCGGCCTCGGTGATCTTAAGGCTATGGGACCGTCATTATCAGACGGCGCCGGACCTGATGATCGTCGAAGGGCCGGAGGCGGGAGGCCATCTGGGCTTTGACGAGGAAGCCCTGTCCCGTCCGGAGACGCTGGATTTCGGAAAAGAGGTCCGGGACGTCATGGAATGCGTCCGCCCTTACGAGGAAAAGTACGGGAAAAAGATTCCCGTGGCGGCAGCAGGGGGAATCTATACCAGAAAGGATGCGGATTATTACCTGGAGGAACTGGGAGTGGACGGCATCCAGGTGGCGACCCGCTTTGTGACCACGGAGGAATGCGATGCTCCCATGGCCTACAAGCAGGCCTATCTGGATGCCAAAAAGGAGGACATCGTGATCACGAAAAGCCCGGTGGGAATGCCCGGCCGGGCCATAAAGAACCGCTTCCTGGAGGAGGCGGGGCGGGCGAGGAAACCGGCAAAAAAGTGCCTCCAGTGCCTGGAAAAGTGCAATCCCAAAGAAACGCCCTACTGCATCACGGAGGCCCTTGTCAATGCGGCGAAAGGAAAGATCCAGGACGCCCTGCTTTTCTGCGGGGCGAAGGCGTATCTGGCCGACCGGATCGAGACGGTCCATGAGGTGATGGCGGATTTGATGTGATTTTTTGTGTGGTTTGGAAAGGGACGGAATGATTTCCGTCCTTTTTTCATATTCTGAAACGAGAGCTTGAGACGGGGTTTCGAAATGTTGAATTATCTGTGGGGAATTATGATACTCGTGGGCGTTTTCTGGGGGATCCTCTCCGGGCGGCCTGCGGAACTGACGGACGGAATCCTGACGGGGGCGAAGGACGCGGTCTCCCTCTGCATCACCATGGCGGGGGTCATGGCATTCTGGTGCGGGCTCATGGAGGTGGCTAAGGAGGCGGGGATCATAAGGGGGCTGACCCGCCTCCTGCGGCCCTTCGTGCGCTTCCTGTTTCCGGGGATACCGGAGGGGCATAAGGCGGCGGACGAGATCTCGACAAACATTGCGGCCAACGTGCTGGGGCTCGGCTGGGCGGCTACTCCGGCAGGATTAAAGGCCATGGAAAGCCTGGAGGAACTGGAGGAGGAACGGCGGAAGGCCGGGGGAGAGGAAAAGCGGAAGGATGAAAACAAGAGTCTCATAGAAAGAGACGGGAGAGTGGTGCGGGGGCCGCAGGTTGTGGGAAGCGGCTGGAATAACAGGAAAGATCAAAAAGGCGGCCGGCCGGGACTGCGGCGGCCCGCCGTGCCGAAAGGGACCGCCAGCAATGAGATGTGCACGTTCCTGATCTTAAATATCTCGTCCCTGCAGCTCATTCCGGTGAACATGATCGCCTACCGGAGTCAGTATGGGGCGGTAAATCCCGCGGCGATTGTGGGGCCGGCCATCGTGGCGACGGCGGTGAGCACGGTAGCGGCGGTGGTGTTTTGCAAGGTGATGGACGGGAAGCGGAGAGCGTGAGGCTCTCCGTTTTATTTAATGAAGATAAAGTTGTTTGGAAAATGTGTAGAAAAAAAGAAAAAGTGATTTGGAAAAATGAATATTATAAGAAAAAGTGATTTAAAAAAAGTGATTTTATGATTGCATAGAAATGTTAAACAGGGTATTATAGAAATCATAAAGATTGGATAAGAAGGTGATGTATATGTACAGGGAAGCAATAAAACAGTTAGAATTGTGGAAGCGAGAAGCTAACAGAAAACCGATGGTCCTGCGAGGGGCACGGCAGGTAGGTAAAACATGGATTATAAAAGAGTTTGGTAAGCAATATTATGAGAAATGCGCTTACATTAGTATGGATGAGAATAAGAGAATGGAAGAGGTCTTCCGGGAAGCATTTGACATTGACAGAATTATTGAAATGCTGGAAATAGAAGTAGGGTTTAAAATCGAACCTGAGAAGACACTTATTATTTTCGATGAGGTACAGGAAATACCCAGAGCGTTAAAATCTTTAAAGTATTTTCAGGAAAATGCACCTCAGTTCCATATTATAGCGGCAGGTTCTCTTTTGGGGATTGCGTTGCATGAAGGAACTTCGTTTCCAGTGGGAAAGGTTGATTTTTGTAATTTATATCCATTGACATTTCGGGAATTTTTACTGGCATTCGGAGAAGAGAAGCTTATAGAAGTATTAGACAGGAATGATGTGGATATCATGCAGGCATTTAAAACAAAGTATACGGATTATCTTAAATACTATTATTATGTTGGGGGGATGCCAGAGGCTGTATCGGATTTTATTACGAACAGGGATTTGAAAAGGGTAAGAGAAATCCAAAACAGGTTATTATATGCCTATGAATATGATTTGTCCAAGCATGCTCCAAAGGAAATTGTTACACGAATCAGAATGTTGTGGAATTCTATTCCGACCCAGTTGGCAAAAGAAAATAAGAAATTTATTTATGGACTAATCCGTAAAGGAGCCAGAGCCAGAGAATATGAGGTAGCCATTACATGGTTAGTGGATGTGGGGTTGGTATATAGAATCGGCCGAGTAAAAAAACCTGATTTTCCGCTTAGAGCATATCAGGATTTTTCAGCATTCAAGTTGTTTATTGTTGATGTTGGTTTGTTGGGCGCTATGTCCGGTTTGAACGCAAGAACAATTTTAGAAGGTAACAGATTATTTGAAGAATTTAAAGGATCCTTGACAGAACAGTATGTTTTGCAACAGCTAGTATATTGTAAAATAAATAAATAGACTAATTGCTCGACCTGTGATATAATG
>CAMSZT010000019.1 GCA_947066815.1 uncultured Lachnotalea sp. | reverse complement strand
TAAAGACACAAACTATTTTACACTACCGTTGTTATCCGATGGGCTCGAAGTCAGCCGCACCGTGCTTGCAGAGCGGGCAGATGAAGTCGTCGGGGAGCTCGTCTCCCTCGTAGATGTAACCGCAGACCTTGCACACGAAGCCTTTCTTCCCCTCTGTCTGGGGCTTGGGCTTCACGTTCTTCTGGTAGTAGGTGTAGGTCATGGTCTCCACGTTGGTGATGACCCTGGCTTCGGTGACGCTGCAGATGAACATTCCGTGGGTGTCCAGGTCGATGTACTGCTCCACCTTTAAGGACATGAAGGAATTGATGTATTTGGGCAGGAACACAAGGCCGTTGTCGGAGCGCAGCGGCGTGATGCCGGCGAACTTGTCCGCGGTGCGGCCGCTCTGGAAGCCGTAGGTCTGGAACACGGAGAAGGGCGCGTCCGTGGACAGGCAGTTTAAGTTCATGACGCCCGTCTGCTTGATCACGTGGTGGGAATAATTGGCCTTGTTGATGGTGACGGCGATCCGGTTGGGGGTGTTGGTCACCTGGGAAACCGTGTTGACGATGAGGCCGTTGTCCTTCTTTCCGTCGTTGGAGGTCACCACGTAGAGGCCGTATCCGATGTTGAAGAGGGCCGTCAGGTCATTTTTGTCGGCCGTGTCACTGTGCTGCGCCAGGTAGTCCTTGCAGAGCTCGTCGGCGAGGGCGTCGATCTGGGCGCTGCTCTCGTCGCTCAAGGCGGACTTGATATGCACCGTGGTGTCCGTGAAGGTCAGCTTCTTGCAGCCGGACAGCATGTTCTTCATGACCTTGGCGGCCATGGGCGCCCAGCTTCCGTTCTCCACGAGGGCGACGGTGCGGTTCTGGTAATTCCGCTCGGTGAGATGCTCGATGAAATCCCGCATGAAGGGGAAGATCCCCGCGTTGTAGGTGGTGGTGGCGAGCACCAGCTTGCCGTAACGGAAGGCGTCCTCCACGGCTTCCGCCATGTCGCAGCGGGCCAGGTCGTGGACGACCACCTGCGGGCAGCCCTTGGCGCGGAATTTGTCGGCCAGGACCTCCACGGCTTTTTTCGTATGGCCGTAGATGGAGGTGTAGGCGATCACGATGCCGTCGGTCTCCACCTCGTAGGAGGACCAGATGTTGTAAAGGTTCAGGTAATAGCCCAGGTTCTCCTTGAGGACGGGGCCGTGGGTGGGGCAGATGATCTGGATGTCCAGGCCGGCGGCTTTCTTGAGCAGGTTCTGGACCTGTGCGCCGTATTTGCCCACGATGCCGATGTAGTAGCGGCGGGCTTCGCACGCCCAGTCTTCCTCCACGTCCAGGGCGCCGAATTTTCCGAAGCCGTCCGCGGAGAAGAGGACCTTGTCGTGGGTGTCATAGGTGACGAGCACCTCGGGCCAGTGGACCATGGGCGCTTCCACGAAGGCCAGGGTGTGGGCGCCCAGGGAGAGGGTGTCGCCCTCCTTCACGACCACCTGCCTGTCCTCGTAATCGGTGCCGAAGAACTGCTTCATCATGACGAAGGCCTTGGCGGAGGAGACGATGGTGGTGTCCCCGTAGGTCTGCATGAAGCCGGCGATGCTGCCTGCGTGGTCCGGCTCCATGTGCTGGATGATCAGGTAATCCGGCGCTTTGGACCCTAGCACGTTCTGGATGTTGTCCAGCCACTCGTGGGTGAAATGGGCGTCCACCGTGTCGAAGACGGCCGTCTTGTCGTCCAGCACCACGTAGGAATTGTAGGCCATGCCGTTCTCGACCACGTACTGGCCCTCGAACAGGTCTACCTCATGGTCATTGACGCCTACATATTTAATGTCCTTTGTAATTTCCATGGATGATCACTCCTTTATAGAATTTTGTTTTTGACAGTCCGCATCAGTCGTTATTATAGCATAGGGCTCTTGCCGAAGGGAAGGGCTATTTCTATTATTTTCCGAAAAATGCAGAAAAATACTTGAAAAAACACTTGCGCTTTATCGTGATAATGTGCTACTATAGCATAGTCGGCGAAAATGCCGGCAAAAGAAAGAAGATTGTCGAAACGAGGAGGAGATTAAATTATGAAGAAACTGGCAGCGTTATTGATGGCGGTCGTGGTGGCTGCGGGAGTCCTTGCAGGCTGCGGCGGAAAGGACGCAAAGGAAGAGACGGAGGCGGTGACGACCGCGGCGGAGACGGATGCGCAGGCGGACACGGAAGCGAAGACGACGGAAGGCGCGGCCGGGACGGAGAGCGCAGGGGGAACGGAAGCGGCGGCCGGGACGGAGAGCGCTTCTGACGGCGACATGGCCTATGTGAAGGAGAAGGGAACCCTGGTGGTCGGTATCACCGAGTTTGAACCCATGGATTACCAGAACGAGAGCGGCGAGTGGATCGGCTTTGACGCGGACATGGCAAAGGCTTTTGCGGAGAGTCTGGGCGTGGAAGCGGAATTTATCATCATTGATTGGGATAACAAGATTTTGGAACTGGACGGCAAGAGCATCGACTGCGTCTGGAACGGCATGACCCTGACGGACGAGGTGAAAAGCGCCATGGAGTGTTCCAGGCCCTATTGCCAGAATGCTCAGACCGTGATCCTGCCTGCGGACAAGGCGGACCAGTATCCCGACGAGGCAAGCCTTGCGGACCTGAGCTTTGCCGTGGAGGCGGGGAGCGCCGGAAAAGCGGAGGCGGAGACAAGAAGCTGGAATTACACGGAAGTGGCCCAGCAGGCGGACGCATTGATGGAAGTGGCGGCCGGAACCTCTGATGCGGCGATCATTGACTCTCTGATGGCGGGCGCCATGGTGGGAGAGGGAACCGGTTACGGGGACCTGACCTACACCCTCATGCTGAACGGCGAGGAGTACGGCGTCGGATTCCGCAAGGGTTCCGATCTGGCGGAGGCCCTGAACCAGTTCTTTGCGGACAGCTATGGGGATGGATCCATGATGAAGTGCGCCGAGACCTACGGCGTGCAGGCGGCGCTCATTGAGCAGTGAGCCCTGCCGTTATAAGGAGCGGTTGTGAGGGAGAGCGGGACTTCCGCTCTCCTTTTGCCCCGCCCGGGCAGCAGGTAACCTGCGTCCGGACAGGGTAAATTTTGAAAGCGGGAGAGGATTATGGAACTGATTATGGAACAGATGCCGATCGTTCTGCGGGCGCTCAACGTCGGCTTTTTGCAGACTTTGAAGCTCTTTTTCGTGACGCTCGTCGGTGCGCTGCCCCTGGGACTGGTGATCGCCTTCGGCTCCATGTCCCGGTTTAAGCCTTTGAGTTTTCTGACCAAGGTCATCGTCTGGATCATCCGGGGAACGCCCCTCATGATCCAGCTTCTGATCGTCTATTATTTTCCGGGACTGGTGTTAAAGAACAACATCTGGGGCGGAGGGGAGTCCGGCCGCTTCCTGGCGGCCGCCATCGGCTTCATCATCAACTACGCCTGTTATTTTTCGGAGATCTACCGGGGCGGCATCCAGAGCATTCCCGCAGGGCAGGACGAGGCGGGGATGGTCCTCGGCATGACGAAGAGCCAGATCTTCTTCCGGGTAAAGCTCCTGCAGATGGTGAAGCGGATCGTGCCCCCGGTGTCCAACGAGATCATTACCCTGGTGAAGGACACCTCCCTGGCGAGGATCATCGCCCTGCAGGAGATCATCTGGGCCGGACAGGCGTTCATGAAAGGCTCCCAGGGGATTTCCGGGGCCATCTGGCCCCTGTTCTTCACGGCGTTTTATTATCTGGTCTGGAACGGTCTGGTGACGGTGCTTCTCGGCAGGCTGGAGAAGAAGCTGGATTATTTCAGGTAAGGAGGGAGAGACCATGGCGATCTTAGAGGTAGAACATATCAGCAAGTCTTTTGACCGCACGGAGGTGCTAAAGGACATCAGCTTTTCCATGGAAAAGGGGCAGGCGCTTTCTCTGATCGGTTCCTCCGGGAGCGGGAAGACGACGCTCCTTCGGTGCCTGAATTTCCTGGAGCAGCCGGACGGCGGCATCATCCGGGTGAACGGGGAGACGCTTTTTGACGGGGCGGACTCTTTTTCCAGGAGCGAGGCGGTGATCCGGAAGAAACGGCTCCATTTCGGCCTGGTGTTCCAGTCCTTCAACCTGTTTCCCCAATATACGGCCCTGGGGAACGTGATGCTGGCGAAGGAGCTCTTGGCGAGGGAACGGCCGGATTACAAGGCGAAAAAGAAGGAGATCCACGGCGAGATCGAGGCGCAGGCGGTGGAACTGTTAACGCAGATGGGGCTTAAGGACCGGATGAAGAATTATCCCCACCAGCTTTCCGGCGGCCAGTGCCAGCGGGTGGCCATCGCCAGGGCGCTGGCCTTGAATCCGGACATCCTCTGTTTCGACGAGCCCACCTCGGCCCTGGACCCGGAGCTCACGGGCGAGGTCCTCCGGGTCATGAGGGAGCTGGCCGAGAGGAATATGACCATGGTCATCGTGACCCACGAGATGGCCTTCGCAAGGGATGTCTCCGACCAGGTGATCTTCATGGACGAGGGGCAGATTTTGGAGCAGGGACCGCCGGAGCAGGTCTTCGGGGACCCGAAGGAGGAGCGCACAAGGCGCTTCCTGGCGAGGTATACGGAGGAATAGGAGAACCGCAAGGGACAATGGCCGGCTCCATGGCGGTATTTGTAATGCCGACATGGAGGGTTACTTGACGGGCGTGACAACCGGCTTGCCATCCGGATCGACCAGCACGGTCAGTCCGGTGCCATTGGCCTTATTATGGGAAGCCATCAGGTAATTCACGCCGGTTTCCGTATCCACGATGACCCTGGTCACGTTTACAATGCCCTGGTTATAAACCTCCACAAAACGATCTTTTGCCATATGCTCACCTCCTTTTCTCTTGTGGTCTGACCCTATGACGATACCACATAAGCGGAAGGGTATGGCTCAGATTTCCTGAATCAACAGAAATATTTCCTAAATGGAACGGGGGCCTCGTTGGCCCCCTCCCATTTTTTTGCGAAGCGCTGCTTTCCCTGTGCGGGAGAGCAGGCACTCGTATCCGCCGGCCCACAGTCTATTGTGTTTCAGATCTACCGTTTCAATCTTATCCGCTGCCACCAGATAGGACCGGTGCGTGCGGATAAAGCGGTCTCCCAGACGGATTTCCAATTCATTGAGACTGCCTAAAAAATCCATTTGGCTGCAGGAGGTATGGAGTAAGACATGGTGGGGAATGGGGGCGGTCTCAAAAAAGAGGATATCGCTCAGGGGGACATGGCGCACCGCATCCCCTGTCCGCAGCGTGAACAGTTCTGCCGGGTTTTGGCGTTCTGCCAGCAGGCGCAGATGGATCTCGCTCAGACATTGTGACATGGACGGCCCGATCTGCTCCGGTGCTTTGATGATATAGTCGAATGCTTCCAGGTGGTACTGAAAGGTGCGCCAGGCCAGGTCGCCATAGGCGGTGATATAGACCAGCGTGCCGTGCGGGTCACGCCGCCGTAACTCCTGGCCCAGCCGAAAGCCGTCCCATTCGCTGTCTTTTAATTCCACGTCCAAAAAGTAGATTCCGCATTTTTCCCCTTCCGATGCGGCCAGTAATTCCTGGGCGGTGGCGGCACTGCACACGATTTTCATGTCATAGTCTTCCACAGCGATCCTCCACTCCAGGGCCGTCCGGATCTGGTGACGGACGACTTCCTCGTCATCGCACAGATATATTCCGATCATGGCCTGCCCTCCACCGTCATCTCCTGCACAAATACGCCGTTCTCCCAGCCGGTGCCGGTGGAGACATTGGGATAGCCCTCCAAAATGTGCCGATAACCGGACAGGCCTATTCCCCGGCCCGCTCCCTTTGTAGACCAGCCCTCGTCCCACATTTTTCCCGGTTCCATGACATTTATGTAGGGATTTGACACCCGGAGAGACACCTGCCCCTTCTGGGCCAGCAGGACGATCTCCACCCAGGGGTTTTCCGTATCCAGTGCGGCCTCCATGGCATTGTCGATCAGAATGCCCAGGCAGCGGACAAAATCCCACAGGTCCATATCCACCGCCGTGACAGGGTAAAGCACCTCCAGATGACAATCGATCCCCTTCTCCCGCATGAGCGTGAGTTTGCCGAGCAGGAGGCTTCTCACCTCCGGAAGCTGTAAATTTCCGATCTGGGCAGATTGCCGGATCTTTTTTCCAAGCTGCCGGTCAAACCCGGCATCCAATTCGGACAATGTGTGGCGCAGCTCCTCCAGATCTCCCTCCCCTGCCTGTCGGGAAAGACCCGCCAGCAGATTTTTATAGTCGTGACGAAAGGAGCGCACCTCACGGCGGATGAGCTCCAGGTCTTGCTCATAGAGCCGCTGTTGGACGATGATATCCTGCTGAGCCTGCATTTTCCGGGCGGTGTCGAACCTCTGGGCCAAATGGACGATCAGCACAGCCATCAGGATTACCATGGCCGCCGCCATCGGGTAGTAGAATACCAGGAATGAGGCCTGAACGCCGTTTACCAATCGGAGCAGCACCTCTGTGACGGCCTCCAGGGCAAACAGGAGCAGGGCCGTCTGCTTCGGGGCGGGTCCCCGCTCCAGCAGCAGGCGGAACCATTTTCCGAATCCCAGCCTGTATAGCAGCAGAGCCGCTGCCGCACTGATGCACAGATAGAGTCCCAGCACCGCCGCATAGGGAGTGCCATCGCCAAGGGGCGTCCCCCCAAAGGGCATCCTGGACAGGGTGGATTCGGCCACCTGGAAAATACCCGCCATGCAGACGGCGGCGAAGGCCCGCCAAAATTCGAGCCGCCACGCCCATTGCACCCAAAAGCTGCACATGAGCAGAATGGCCAGGGAGACGATGTAATACTGGGCCGTCCGCAATGCCGGGACGGCGTACAGTCCGAGGGACAGCAGGGTGGCAATGAGCGGAGAGGGGAGCAGGAGCGGCAGTTTTTTTAACCGCCTCCAGACCGCACGCTCATCTGTCACGGCCAGCAGATAGGCCGTCAGGACCAAATGCCCTGTCAGGGTGTCCAAAAATCCGTCTAAAAAAACGCTCAATAAAGGCATCATGTCATCAATCTCTTTCTGCGCAGTTTCGCTTTGGTGCAGTTATTATAGCATTGCCGTATGACGATGGCAAGGATGGAACAATCCTTTTGTCGGCCGCTCTGCAGGCTCTGTGGCTATCCGTGACCGCAGGTTCCCGCATTTCCTGCGAAAATTAAAATGCGGAAACCCGTGAAAAACAGTTGACAAAACCACCGCTTTGGTGGTATCATGAAGAAGCTGTATTGAGAAAAGAAGAGTATCCGCTCTCACCTTAGCGCCTCCGAGCGACTCGGGTTCCTATATCTTTCTTCTTCCGGTGCAGGAGATTTCCTGTGGCGGTGAATTTGGGATGTCAGGTGGATAGTTCTTCTATCCACTTTTTCTATTATTAAGAGGAGTTTCTTTTTTACGGCCGAATTTTAGCGATGGGGGTGTCGAGTTATTAGCGATTTAATGGTGAATGAACAGATCAGGGACAAGGAAGTCCGCCTGATTGGGGCAAACGGCGAGCAGCTGGGAATTGTATCGGCGAGGGAAGCGCAGAAGCTTGCCCGTGAGGCGGAGATGGATCTGGTGAAGGTCGCTCCGATGGCGAAGCCGCCGGTGTGCAAGATCATTGATTATGGCAAATTCCGTTATGAACAGGCCAGAAAAGAAAAAGAGGCCAGGAAAAAGCAGAAGATCATCGAGATCAAGGAAGTGCGTCTTTCTCCCAACATTGATTCCAATGATCTGAATACAAAGATTTCCGCCGCCAGGAAGTTCATTCAGAAGGGGAACAAGGTCAAGGTGACCCTCAGGTTCCGCGGCAGGGAGATGAGCCATATGAATAACTCCAGACACATCCTGGAAGACTTTGCGGGACAGCTTTCCGACATTGCGGTGGTTGACAAGCCGTCGAAGGTGGAGGGAAGGAGCCTCGTGATGTTTTTATCAGAAAAGCGTTGACAACAGGGCCATATCCGGGAGCAGCCGTGAAGCGCATGTGCTGCGGCGGACTCGCAGGGTATACCTGAGACAAAGAATAAGGAGGAAGAATCATGCCTAAATTAAAGACCAGCAGAGCAGCAGCAAAGCGTTTTAAAAAGACCGGTACCGGCAAATTAAAGAGAATGAAGGCCTATAAGAGCCATATCCTGACCAAGAAGTCTCAGAAGAGGAAGAGAAATCTCAGAAAAGCGACCGTGGCGGTTCCTTCGAACGCCAAGGTGATGAAGAAGATTTTACCCTACTGATTAGCGAGAAAGAGAAGGAGGACGACTTAAAATGGCAAGAATCAAAGGCGGTTTAGGCGCAAAGAAGAGACATAACAGAGTGTTGAAGCTGGCGAAGGGCTACAGAGGAGCCCGTTCCAAGCAGTATAGAGTGGCAAAGCAGTCCGTGATGAGAGCTCTCACCAGCTCCTACGCGGGCAGGAAGCAGAGAAAGAGACAGTTCCGGCAGCTCTGGATCGCCCGGATCAATGCGGCGGCCAGGATGAACGGCCTGTCCTACAGCCGTTTCATGTACGGTCTCAAGGAAGCCGGCGTGGAGATGAACCGGAAGATTTTGGCCGACATGGCGGTCAACGATGCGGCGGGCTTTGCGAAGCTGGCGGAGGTTGCCAAGGAGAAGCTGGCATAAAAGCTAGAAACATCTGATTGAAAAATCTGTCGGAGAAAATGAAAAAAAACACTTGCCAGAATGGATAATTTGTGGTAAAGTATATGAGGATTTGGTTCTGGAAACATTCCAGAGCCAGATCAGATCGGAATGTGGCTCAGTTTGGTAGAGCGTTCGGTTAGGGACCGAGAGGCCGCAGGTTCGAATCCTGTCATTCCGACTTATGAGCTCCTGGGGATCAGGAGCTTTTTCGATAAAGAACGGAGGAAAGGATATGGTAGAGGTTATGACAGATCGGCAGTATGATGGAATTTTGCAGATGATCGAGATGATCATAGATGGCTGCAAGGATTTGGAGGAAGCAAAGAGAAAAATTGCGGAGCTGCGGAGAGAAAAGAAAGAAAAAGAGAAAGCCGAATAATAACAAGAGAGCGGAGCTTGCAGCTGCTCTTTTTTTGAAGATTTTAAAGGGAGCTTTTTTGAAAGAAAAAGTATTTGAGAAAGCAGTTTCTCATATGGAAAAAGAAGGAGAATGATGATAAGATAACCCCGAAAGAGACGATCACAGGAGCCGGCGGCCATGCCGGGGAGGGGTACTATGGAGAAAAAGCGGACCGGGGCGGTCACGGACCTGACCCAGGGAGTCATCTGGAGGCAGCTGGTTTTATTTGCCCTGCCTTTTTTGTTTTCCAATCTGCTGCAGCAGTTTTACAGCACGGCGGACGCGGCCATTGTGGGCCAGAGTGTGGGGGCGGGGGCGCTGGCCGCCATCGGCTCCTGTGACAAGCTGGTCTTTTTGCTGATCAACCTGTTTGTGGGCGTGTCCACCGGGGCCAGCATCGCCGTGGCCCAGGCTTTTGGGCGCAAGGACGAGGACGGCCTTTCCCGCACGGTCCACTCCTCGGTGACGCTGGGGCTTTTATCCGGGGCTTTCCTGACCGCGGTCGGGATCTGGCTGGCGCCGAAGCTTCTGGTGGCCATGAACACGCCGGACGACGTGCTCCCCATGGCGGTGGACTATATCGAGATCTATTTTATGGGAATGATCCCGGTCATGGTCTACAACATGGGAAGCGGGATCCTCCGGGCCATGGGGAATTCCAAAAGCGCCCTTCTCTATCTGGCAGCTGCCGGCTTCATCAACGTGGGACTGGATCTGCTCTTCGTCCGGGGCTTTTCCTGGGGGGTGAAGGGCGCGGCGGCGGCCACGGCCATTTCCCAGGTGCTGCCGGCCCTTCTGGTGTTCCTCAAGCTCACCAGACTGGAGGAGGGCTACCGTCTGCGTCTTCGCGGGCTGCGCCTGTATAAAGAAGAGACCCTTTATATCGTGCGGGTGGGAGTACCGGCGGGGCTTCGGATGGTGCTGATCAACATTTCCAATGTCATCGTCCAGTCCAGGATCAACGCCTTCGGCATGGAGGCCATGGCCGGCTGTACCCTCTTCTTTAAGATCGAGGGCTATCTCTACGCCATGATCTCCGCCCTGAGCCTGGCCCTCACCAGCTTTGCGGGCCAGAACATCGGCGCGGCGGATTACGTGCGGGCGAAAAAGGGAAAGCAGATCTGCATGAATATCGCGGCGGCCGTGACCGTTGTCATGGTGGTGGTGCTCTGCGTCTGGGCGGAGCCCATCTGCCGGATCTTTACCAAAGAAGAGCCGGCCGTCTTCTACGGGGCGCTACAGCTCCGTTACCAGCTGCCCCTGTATATCATCTTCTCCTGGAATGAGATCATCAACGGGGCGGTGCTGTCCTCCGGCCACAGTGTGGCGCCCATGGTGATCAGCCTGCTCGGCATGTGCGTGGGCAGAGTCGGGTTCATCTTCGTGGCGTCGGAGTTCTGGTATGACATCCGGGTGGTATATCTGGCCTTTCCCTTCAGCTGGCTGGTCACCCATGTGGGGATCCAGTTCTATTACTATTCCGGGAAATGGATCCAGGGGAAGCGGTTCCTGGAGGCGGTGAGGGAGCAGGAGGCAGAGAGAGGATAGACATGGAAAAAAAGGGACAGAAGAGTACGAATGCTTATATGATCTATGCGGGGATCACTACGGTGATCTGGGCGACGGCGGCGGTCTTTACCCAGAGCGCCCAGGAGAGCTTTTCCAGCCAGAGTGCCGGGGTGATCCGCTATCTTTTTGCCACGGCGGCCATCCTGGTGGTCATGGCGGTAAAACGGATCGGGCCGCCCAGCCTTAAGGATGTGCCGAAATTCCTCCTTTCCGGGTTTCTGGGCTTTACCTGTTATGTGACAACTTTTAACCTGGCCATGGAGAGCATCACCGGCGCCACCTGCAGCATCATCGGGCAGGTGATCCCGATCCTGACGGCCGTGTTTTCCTGCGTCATCCTCCGGGAGAAGATCCCCCTCCGGGGCTGGACGGCCATCGCCATGGCTTTCGCCGGGATCCTGGTGATGGCCCTCTGGAACGGGGCTTTTTCCGTCGATCCGGGCATCCTCTGGATGCTGCTGGCGGCCGTGTCCTTAAGCGCCTACAATCTGACCCAGAGGGTCTTTGTGAAGGACTATACCGCCTTTCAGGCCACGGCCTACAGCATCATCGGGGGAACCCTGTTCCTCCTGGTGTTCCTGCCGGGGGCCGTCCCGGAGATGAGAGAAGCCACAGCGGCCGCGTGGGGGTCCGTAGCTTATCTGGGCGTGTTCGGCGGAGCCGTCGCCTACGTGTTCTGGACCAAGGCATTCTCCCTGGCGGAGCGGACCAGCGACGTGTCCAACTTTATGTTTGCCCAGCCCCTCCTCGCCAGCCTGATCGGATTTTTCTTCCGGGGCGAGGTGCCCGGGATCGAGACGGTCCTGGGCGGGATCCTGGTCCTTGGGGGCATGTTCCTGTTCCAGACGGGAAAGAAAACGGGATGAGGCGCGGACGCGGCGGCTTTGGGACGCGGTAGTTTCCCGGATGCATGGGACGGACTTCCTGCGCCTGTCAGGCGTTGGGCCCGGTCAGGAGTTCCCGGTTCGAGGTTCCGTAGAGCCTGGCGATGAATTCCCGGCGGTTGGAGACCTCCATTTTTTTGTACATATTGGCGATGTGTTTGTAGGCGGTGGTCACGCTGATGCAGAGACGCTCGGCGATGGAGGCCGGATTGGCGCCGCCGACCACGGGCCCCGCGATCTGGCCGATGCTCTGCATGGCTGCGGTAAGGCCCAGATAATAGGCGGCCTTCTTGGAGTCAAAGATATCACGGATATAGGAATAGCCGATGATGTAGATCTCCGCCGAGGACAGCCCGTAGAGCATGCCCGGAATGACGATCATCCACATGTTGGATCAGAAGTATCCGGACGTGAAGAAATAAAAAAGCCTTTTTCGTTTTTCATCTTGTGCATAGGTTGGTCATATTCAAGGGGCGCCCGCCATCTCCGGCGGGCGCCCCTGTGCTCAGGAAGACGGTCTGTCCATCCGGAGCGCTGATCCATACTCAGACCGAAAGCCGTTCCAGGAAGCAGTCCCTCAGACTGACCTTCAGAGGCACATGAAGCTTTGCGAACACCTGGTCCAGGGCCCCGAACACCTCCGTCATGTCGGAAACACTGGCGTTCTCCCCCATGTGGCCGATGCGGATGACCTTTCCGGCCAGGTCCCCGAAGGAGCCGGCCAGAAGGATGCCGTGTTCCTCCCGCATGGCGGTGAGGATCTCCCTGTCCGTCATGCCCTCCGGCACGCAGAAGACGGTGACGGTATTGGAAAAGCCGCTCTCCAGATAGAGGGAGAGGCCGGCCTCAGTGACGGCGGCCCTTGCGGCGGCTCCGATGGCGGCGTGGCGCTTCAGGATGTCTTTGTCGGCGGCGATGTTGTCGATGGCGGCGCGCAGCCCGCGGATGTCGCTGATGGGCATGGTGTAGGGGAACCACTTTTCCTCGTAATAGTGTTCAAATGTTTTTAAGTTTGCATAGAAGGACGCGACGGGCGTCTTTCTCTCGTCCATGGCCTTCTTGGCATCGGCGCTCAGGGTCACGAAGGTAAGCCCCGGAGGGGCGGACACCACCTTCTGGGAGCCGCCGCAGAGTAAGTCGATCCGGGCCGCGTCCACGTCCACCTCCTCGCCGAACATGGCGGAGACGGAATCCACCACCGTTAAGATGCCATAGCTTTTTAAGAGCGGGCAGATCGCGGCGATGTCGTTTAACATGCCGCTTGGCGTGTCGCCGTGTACCACGGTGGCGTATTTGTAGTCGTGGCTTTTGGCCAGGAACCGCTCCAGGGCCGCCGCGTCGATCGCATTCCTGTCATCCACCGTGTAGAGCTCCGGGATCCCCCCGTACAGGGAGACGAAATCGGCAAAGCCCTTTCCGTAGATGCCGTTGTCGAGGACGAGGACCTTATCACCGGGCTCCGTCAGGGAGGCGCAGGCGGCCTCCAGGCCCAGGATCCCCTCGCCCCCCAGGATCAGGGTCTCGTTTCCCGTGTGGAGGAGGCCGCTGATGGTCTCGCAGGTTTCCTTATAAAATTCCACGAATGCCTCGTCCAGGTCCGGGTTGGTGCAGGGGAGGCTCCTGGCCAGTCTCACGTTTTCGGCCACCTGGGTGGGGCCGGGGGTCATGATCTTATACATAGTTGGTCCTTCTTTCTGTGTCCTTGTGCGTTCCATGATAAAAGGCTCCTTTTGAAATAGGTGATCTGTGTTTTCCGGCAGGTTGTTCCGGCCATATCTTATGGTAACGGATAAATGGTATTTTTGGTATATCCAGTTTTGATAAAATCAACAAGGCCAGTTAAAAAAAACAGTGGAAAATCCCGGAAAAATCGGACTTGACTTCGAGTGGGACGAAGGTAGTATCATAGACATAGTTGTTATTTTTAGAACAGGAGGTTTTCGCAATGAAGGAAAAGGTTTATTTTTCAAAGGAGATTTCCCCGGAAAAAGTCTTGGAGCTTTATAAGCTGGCGGGGAAAGAGCTGGGCGGAAAGGTGGCCGTGAAGGTCCATTCCGGCGAGAAGGGCAATCAGAACTTCCTGACCCCGGATTTCTGGAAGCCGGTGGTGGATCATGTGAAGGGGACCGTGGTGGAGTGCAATACTGCCTACGAGGGCGCGAGGAACACCACAGAGCGCCATACGGCCCTCTTAGAAGAGCACGGCTGGAGCGGCCTGTTCCCGGTGCAGATCTTGGACAACGAGGGTCCGGACCTGGAGCTTCCGATCCCGGAGGGAAAGAACATCCAGAAAAATTTCGTAGGGAAGCATCTGGCGGACTATGATTCCATGCTGGTCCTCTCCCACTTTAAGGGGCATCCCATGGGCGGCTACGGCGGAGCCTTGAAGCAGCTCTCCATCGGTGTGGCCTCCTCCTACGGCAAGGGCTATATCCACGGCCTGGGAGATCCGGCCAATTTCTGGACGGCGGACCATGACAGCTTCTTGGAGGCTATGGCGGAGGCCGCCTCCTCGGTGGTCAAGTATCTGAAGGGAAACCTGGTCTATGTCAACGTGATGAAGAACATGTCCGTGGACTGCGACTGCTGCGCGGTGGCGGAGGATCCCTGTATCCAGGACATGGGCATCCTGGTATCCTTAGACCCCATCGCCGTCGACCAGGCCTGCCTGGACATCGTCTATGCCTGCGACGACCCCGGAAAGGCCCATTTCCTGGAGCGAGTCGAGTCCCGGAACGGCATCCACACCATCGAGCGGGCCGCGGAGCTGGGCATCGGATCCAGGGAGTACGAGCTGGTCGAGGTCTGAGTCCCGGGGCAGAACCCGGCGGCGAGAAACTTTAAAACGTATCATTCAAATTCTTTGAGATTGATCCACAGGTCATCGTATATCCCGGCCCTTATGCGGTCCGTGAAAGTATAGGCGGTCATTTTAAACCGGTCTTTATCCAGGAGATATACGATGACCTGTTTTTCCTGTGGATCGACGATCCAGTATTCCCGCACTCCGGCCTCCAGATAGAGGTTCAGTTTCCGCACGTAGTCGTGGCCGGGATTTCCGGGGGAGACGATCTCTATGATCCAGTCGGGAGCGCCGTCACATCCGCGGTCCGTGAGCTTCCCTGGGTCGCAGATGACGCTGATGTCCGGCTCCACCACGGTTTTTTTGTCGTCAGATAGGCAGACGGCGAAAGGCGCGGGATAGACCCTGCAGGTCCCGGCTTTCGAACGGATATGATCCCGGATCGTTCCGGCCAGCTCCATTAAAATTTCCTGATGGATCCGGCCGGGAGCCGGCATGTCATAAAACCTTCCGTCGATCAGTTCCGAACGGACCGTTTCCGGCAGGGAGTAGTAATCATCCTCTGTATACGGGCTTGTATGGGCGGGTATTCCTGACATCATGTTCTCCTTTCTCTATTCTTTCTGCCGGGGCCTGCCGGCCGACGGGTTGGTGTCGTCCGGCGCCCGGCCCTCCAGGATATCCTCATAATGGCGGACCTTATGGTCCATGTAGCTTACCAGTTCCCTGGCCTCCTCCAGCCGTTTTAAGGCCAGTTTCCGATGGGATTTCATAAATTCATAGCGGACAGAAAGGGTGGAGCTCCCCTCCATGCAGAGGGCGGAGTAGGACCGGATGTCCTCGATGGAGATCCCGCACTTGCGCAGGCACTGGATGGTGCGGAGCCAGTTTACGGATTCGTCGTCGAAAATGCGGCGGTTGTTTTTGTCGCGCCTGCAGGGCAGAAGGCCCTTGTCGGTGTAGAAGCGGACCGTATGCTCCGTGAGTCCCATCTTTTCTGAAATTTCTTTTACGGTGTAAGTCATCGTTTTCCTCTTTCCGGTATGTTTTTGCGCCAGAGGGCGGATTTGTACTTGACTTCGAGTGAGTCGAAGGTGCTATCATTATACCACGAGGAAAAAAACCTTTCAAGAGAAGGAGGACGAACATTTATGGGATATCTGGGAGAGGATGTTAAAAAGCTGGGATTCGGCCTGATGCGGCTGCCGAAGCAGGGGGAGGTCATCGATCTGGAACAGACGAAGCAGATGGTGGATCGGTTCATGGAGGCGGGATTCACCTATTTCGACACGGCCTGGGCCTATGCGGGGAGCGAGGACGCCATGCGCCAGGCCCTTGTGGAGCGGTACCCGAGGGAGAGCTTTACCGTCGCCACCAAGAACGCGGCCTGGATTGACTGCAGGAGCCGGGAGGACGCTGTGGCCCAGTTTGAGACGTCCCTGAAGCAGACCGGGGCGGGCTATTTTGATTTTTACCTGTTACATAACCTGGGCGAGGGGCGGACCCATTTCTTCGACGATTTTGACATGTGGAGCTTCGTGAAGGAGAAGAAGGCGGAGGGGCTGATCAGGCACATCGGCTTCTCGTTCCACTCCACGCCGGAGGAGCTGGAGGAGCTCTTAAAGGCCCATCCGGAGGTGGAATTCGTCCAGCTCCAGATCAATTACGGCGACTGGGAAAATCCCGTGGTCCAGTCCAGGGCCGTCTACGAGATGGCGAGGAAATACGACAAGCCGGTGGTGATCATGGAGCCGGTCAAGGGCGGGATGCTGGCCAGCCCGCCGGAGCCGGTGGCCGAGATCTTTAAGAAAGCCGATCCCAACGCGTCCTACGCATCCTGGGCGGTCCGGTTTGCCGCCGACCTTGACGGCGTCATCACGGTGCTCTCCGGTATGAGCAGCGTAGAGCAGATGGAGGACAACCTGTCCTACATGAAAGATTTTAAAGGGCTTTCCGACAGCGAGCGGGGTGTACTGAAGGAGGCCAGGGAGGCCCTCGCAAAGATCCCCCTGATCCCCTGCACCTCCTGCAACTACTGTGCCAAGGTCTGTCCGGGGAATATCGGGATCTCCGGCTCCTTTACGGCCCGCAATTATCTGACCCTCTACAACAACCTGGAGGCGGCGAAGAGCCAGGAGGGCTGGCTGGTGGGCCGCCACGAAAAGAAGAGCGCTTCCGAGTGTCTGAAATGCGGGAAATGCGAGGAGGTCTGCCCTCAGCACATCAAGATCCGGGAGGAACTTGCGCGGGTGGCGGAGGCCTTCGCATAAAATTTTTCGTCCTGTAATAAACGTGTCTGCGAAAATGACGGTTCCCTGACGGAGACAGGAAAAACGCCTCGCCGCACAGACGGAAATTTTTACAGAATAAGCGATTTTCGGACCTATTTTCGGGACAGCCGCTAAAAGTCGACAAAAACAGACCGGTTCCTGTCGATTTTGGCGGCTGTTTTCCGTTGCCTTTTCCACGTCTTTTTTCGTATAATGGGGAAGTACCACCGGATTTGAAAAAGGAGGAAGAAAAATGGCAAAACTACAGGTGGCTATTGCTGACGACAACGAAAGAATTTTGCAGCTATTAGATAATATCATCAGCCGGGATGATGAATTTGAGGTGGTTGGAAAAGCGAACAACGGGGAAGAAGCCTATAGTCTGATAAAAGAAAAGGAACCGGATATCATGCTTTTGGATATCATCATGCCGAAGCTGGACGGACTGTCCGTCATGGAGAAGGTGGGGAAGGATCAGGCCCTTAAGAAACGGCCGGAATTCATCGTGATCACCGCCATCGGGCAGGAGCGGATCACGGAGGACGCCTTCCACTTAGGGGCCTCCTACTACATCATGAAACCCTTCGACTCGGACATGGTGTTAAACCGGATGAAGCATATCGGCAAGGGGAAGGGCCGGGGAGGGGAAAACCGGAGGATCGCCCCCTACGAGAGCAAGGAGCAGTACATCGAGCGGAATCTGGAGACGGACGTGACCAGCCTGATCCACGAGATCGGCGTGCCGGCCCACATCAAGGGATACAGCTACCTGAGAGACGCCATCATCCTGGCGGTGTCCGACATGGAGATGCTCAATTCCATCACCAAGCTCCTGTACCCGACCATCGCCAAGATGCACCAGACCACGCCCAGCCGGGTGGAGCGGGCCATCCGCCATGCCATCGAGGTGGCCTGGAACAGGGGGAAGATGGACACCATCGATGCCCTCTTCGGCTACACCATCAACACGGGAAAGGGGAAGCCGACCAATTCGGAATTTGTGGCCCTGATCGCGGACAAGATCCGTCTGGAATATAAAAACCGGTAGACAGGAGGGAGAGCGGGGCAGGGAGAGGCAGGCCCGGCCCGGTGAAAAATGTGGGGAATACCCGGAAAAACCGCTTCCCAATTGATAAGGAATCGAGTATAATAGACATTAGATGTTTTTTGGAAGGGAAAAAGGTTTTTCTGGAGGTGGCAGCGTGAAGAAAATTTTGTTTGCAACATCAGAGTGCGTACCGTTCATCAAGACGGGCGGTCTTGCAGACGTGGCAGGGTCCCTGCCGAAGTATTTTGACAAGGAGGAGTACGACGTTCGGGTGATCCTACCCTACTATCAGTGCATCCCTGCGAAATTCAGGGAGAAGGCGAGGTATCTGACGAATTTTTACATGAATTACATGTGGCAGGACCGGTACGTGGGCCTGTTCGAGATCGTCCATGAGGGGATCACCTTCTATTTTGTCGATAATGAGTGGTATTTCAGCGGAGCGAAGCCCTATACGGATATGTATTTCGATCTGGAGAAGTTTGCCTTTTTCTCCAAGGCGGTGCTCTCCGCCCTTCCGGTGCTGGATTTCAGGCCCGACATCATCCACTGCCACGACTGGCAGACCGGACTGATCCCGGTCCATCTGAAGGATAAATTTGCGGATAACCCCTTCTACCGGGGGATCAAGTCCGTGATGACGATCCACAACCTGAAGTTCCAGGGGGTCTGGAGCGTGGAGGTCATCCAGCGGATCTCGGAGCTCTCCGATTATTATTTCACGCCGGATAAGCTGGAGTCCTACAAAAACGGAAATATGCTAAAAGGCGGCATCGTCTATGCGGATAAGGTGACGACGGTGAGCAATACTTATGCCCAGGAGATCAAGATGCCTTTCTACGGCGAGGGGCTGGACGGCCTGATGCTCGCCAGGAGCCACGACCTTTGGGGGATCGTGAACGGCATCGATTATCAGGAGTGGGATCCTTCGTCAGATCCGTTCATCGCGGCCGGCTATGACGCCAGGACCTTCCGCAAGGAGAAGGTGAAGAATAAGACCGCCCTCCAGAAGGATCTGGGCCTGGAGGTCAATCCGAAGAAATTCATGATCGGCATCGTCTCCAGGCTGACGGACCAGAAGGGACTGGACCTGGTCCAGTGCGTCATCGAGCAGATCTGCTCCGATGAGCTGCAGCTGGTGGTTCTGGGGACCGGCGACGAGAAATATGAGAACATGTTCCGCCATTACGACTGGAAATACGGCGACAGCGTGTCCGCCAACATCTATTATTCGGAGGCCATGTCCCACAAAATCTACGCGGGCTGCGATGCATTCCTGATGCCCAGCCTCTTTGAGCCCTGCGGCTTGAGCCAGATCATCAGCCTCCGCTACGGGACGGTCCCCATCGTCCGGGAGACCGGCGGCCTCAAGGACACGGTGGAGCCCTACAACGAGTACGAGAGCACCGGGACCGGCTTCTCCTTCACCAATTACAACGCCCACGAGATGCTTGGCAGCATCCTCTACGCGAAGGACGTATATTACAACCGGAAACGGGAGTGGAACAAGATCATCGACAGAGGCATGGCCAGAGATTTCTCCTGGATCAGCTCGGCGAAGAAGTACGAGGAGCTCTACAATGTCTTATAAAGCGCACCAGAAGCTCCGTTCCTCGTTTCTGCAGGGCGAGGAGCGGAAGAGAGCCGTGGAATGGCTGGAGAACGGCGCCTGGGCGGCGCGGAGGGAATATCAGGAGGATGAGGAGTACATGTCCTGCGTGCGGGACATCATTGAGAACCCGGTCTTCCAGTCCATGGACCGCTACATCCAGCATGGGAATACTACCACCAAGACCCACTGTATCCAGGTATCTTATCTGAGTTACTGCATTTGCAGGAAGCATTCCCTGGATCACGTGGCGGCGGCCCGGGCAGGGCTGCTCCACGACCTGTTCCTCTATGACTGGCACACGGCCGGGAACCACATCCACGGCTTTACCCACCCCCGGGTGGCTATGAACAACGCGAGGAAGTATTTTGACCTGACGCCCCAGGAGCAGAACATCATCCTCCGGCACATGTGGCCCCTGACCCCCATTCCGCCCAGGAGTGCGGAGGGGATGGTCATCGTCTACGCCGACAAGTTCTGCAGCCTGAACGAGGTGTACGGCCGCATGAAGCGGGCCGTGTACCGGGCGGTCCATGCCTGAAGCATTTTCGGACAGAAGTCCTGGCTGTTACTTGTATAGAGACGGCTGTTGTATAAAGAGCCCCCCGGCCTTCCGGTCTTGCAGCGGAAGGCCGGGGGTTTTGTCGTGTCCGGCCATGAGGAAAACAGAATTTTCGGCTCCTGCAAATATCATCATACGATTGCATTTGAAATCAAAAATGGTATTTCAAAAATAGAATCATGTTTCCGCACCTGCGTTCATAGGATAGAAGTAGCCAATTTTCAGGAGATTTTATCAGTCATTTGGAGGGGTGGACGTGAGTGAACGAGGATGCGGCGTGTTGGAGCAGTACGGGCTGGAGGTGTTAAAAACCTGGCGGACCAGGGGCGCCTTTTTGTGTGAGACCAGTCAGGGCCTTAAATTATTGAAGGAATGGACCGGATCTGACAAGAGGATCCAGCTTGAATATGAGGTGCTGTCCGCACTCTCGGAGCTCGGCCTCCAGGTGGACTGCTGCATACAGAATAGAGAGGGGGATCTGGTCAGTGTCGATGAGGACCAGACCAGATATGTGCTCCGGGACTGGTACGAGGGGCGGGAGTGCAGCACCAGGGAGACCGGGGAGATCCTGACGGCGGCAAAGCTTCTGGCAAAGCTGCATCAGGCTCTCCGCCGTCTGGACACGGAGCATATCCTTGAAAGGAAACAGGAGGAATTTCTTCAGGAGCAGAGAGAGCGGGAAGAGCGAAAGGCGCTGGAGGCGGCACAGGAGGAAGGGCAGAGCCGGGAAGAGACAGAACCGGCAGGACCGAAAAAAAAAGAGCCGGAGGATATTTTCTGCCAGGGATCGGAGGAGACCCTCGCCGAAATGCTGGTGCGCCACAACCGGGAACTGAAAAGGACCCGTTCTTTTGTAAAGTCCAGGAAGAAGAAAACAGATTTTGAGCTGGTGGTCATCGGGGGGTTTGAAAAATTTTACCGCCAGGCGGAGACGGCAGCCCTGCTGGCGGCAGGCCTGCCTCCGATGCCGGAGGATTGTTGGTGCCACGGGGAATACAGCCATCATCATGTGCTTCTCGGAGACAGAGTTTTTGCGGTCACGGATTTTTCCAGGATGAGAAGGGGGATCCAGGCGTCCGACCTCTATTATTTCATGAGGAAGATCCTGGAAAAGCACCGATGGAATCTGAAGCTTGGCCGCAGGCTTCTGGACACCTACACGGCAGTGCTGCCCCTCGCCGGGGAGGAGTGGAAATACCTCTATATCCTGTTCCTGTATCCGGAGAAATACTGGAAGCAGATGAATTATTACGTCAATTCCAACAAGGCATGGATCCCGGCCCGGAATGTTGATAAGCTCCGGGTACTGGAGAACCAGTTTGAGGCCAGGACCCTATTTTTGGAAGAGCTGAAAGAGCGGGCGGGGGGATAAGCGCCGTCAGCCAAGCACCAGGAGCTGGCAGGGCACGTTCATCCTTGACAAGAATGCGGCCTCCCGCTTGTGGCTGGTGAAAAGAAAGACCTGGCCCGGATAATGTTCTGCCAGCCATTTCAAAGTATTGTTCAGACGGGTATCGTCGTAGTAGGCGAAGGTATCGTCCAGAAGGATGGGCAGGGATCTTTCGGGAAACAGGATCAGGGCGGCGGCGATACGGAGGGCCAGGTAAACCTGCTCGATAGTCCCGCGGCTTAAAGATTCCAGGGGAACGGAGCGGCCGTGGCTCCTCACGGTGACAGCCAGATTTTCGTCGATATGGAACCGGTCGTAGACGCCGTCCGTGACGGCGGCCATGATCTCGGAGACCCGGCTGTTCAACAGGGGGCTGAAGGTCTCGTGGATCTTGGAAGCCAGGGAGGAGATCGTCTCTTCTGCCAGTGTGACGGCTTTGATCTTTTCCTCCAGCCGTCTGTTATGTTCCATCCTGTCGGAGAGGGCCTGCTTTTCCTCCTCCAGTCCGGCGAGGAGGCGGCAGGCCTGTTCAAATTCCCAGGTTTCTTTCTGGAAACGGCTAAGTTCGTCTCTGGCGGCCAGGAGTTCCTCCTGGAGGGAGGAAATAGCGGCCAGGGAGTCCTCGAAGCGAGCCTGGTTTTTTCTGCAGACGTCGGAAAGACTCTGATATTCCAGGATCTTTTTCTCCATGGCTTTCCTGGCAGCTTCCGTGATCTCGGGACTTCCCAGATGGATCTGGTATTCATTGCGGATAAACTGTTCCGTCTCGGCGGCCATGGCCTCGGAGGCCGAATCTTCTTTTCTGGAACGGACAAACAGGAGGATCGTAAACAGGAGGGCGATCCCGGTCCCGGCAAAAAACAGGATCAGGAACGGGAGCCTCGGCAGCGGGAACGGGGTGTCCGTAAAGGGAAGCTCCTCATAAAAAAGGCTTCCAAAGGCCAGGGCCAGAAAGGCCAGGGACGCAAAAATGCCGGACAGGACGTCGCGGGTCCTGGGCCTGCGCCTTTTTCCGTCCGCGTCCTTACCGGAAGCCATCCGGTGGGCGTCACAGGCGTCGCAGAGCCGTTCTTTATAAAGCTCGATATCGCCTGCACAGGAGAGGCTGTGTTCCCGGAGAGCCTGACGGTCCGCCTCGAGCTCCTGCTCCAGGGACCGGCGCCTGTCATTTTCTGCCTCCAGCCGTTTTTCCAGGTCCCTCACCTGTTCCTTCCGCTTTTCCGGCCGGCCGCCCGCATCCCGCAATGCCTCCTCCGTATCGGCGATCTTTGCGAGAACGGTATGGTAGGAGGCGGAAGCTTCCGGGTCGATCTGCTGTCTCAGGGATTTTTTGCGTTCCTTCAGGGAGGAGAGGGCGCCCGCCACATCCAGGGTGGAGGTGCCGGATAAGGAGATGCTGGAGAGGCGGTTTTTTAGCTGTTCACTCAGAGAGCCGTCCGTGGCCGCCTTCAGCTGTTCGATGCTGATGGTGTTCCGATAGGCCTCCTCGGAAATATGCCCGAGGAGCGCGGAAAGCTCAGCCTGTTCTGTGGCGGCGACCTGCCCGCTCTCTGCCCTTCTCACGCAGAGGGAACGGTTCCGGACATCCAGGCACCGTTCGATCCGGTAATCGCCGTCGTCCAGGGAGACCGTCAGCGAACCGCCGTACGGGGCCTTTCCCTCCCAGGGATAATAACGGGAATAGGCGTCTTTTCCGGCAGCCCTCCCCCGCCCCCGCTCCATGCCGAACAGCATACTTTTTAAACAGGCGTGGAGGGTCGATTTGCCGGAACCGTTTTCTCCGTAGATCACATTGATACCGTCAGAAAAAGAAAGGTCCCTGTGGTTGTATTTTCCAAAAGCGGAAATATGTAACTCTTTTAACTGCATTTAAGGTTCTCCTGTGTTCGTGTCGAAATTGGAAAGCAGCGCGTCCAGTCCGCAGTAAAAAGCCTGCCTGCGGACCGGATCCGGGATCCCCTCCTCGCTGCCGTCCGGCAGAAAGGCGGCGATGTAGCCTCCGATCAGGTCGGCCCGGTGTTCCTGCCTGAGATGCTCTATATCATAGGAAGGGACGGTGTTGTCCCGGAAGGAGATGATCCTCCCGGCGGTACAGAGATAGGTTTCGTCCAGGACAAGCTCCGGATCCCGTTTCCCGTTTAAAGTCACCTTGTAGATATTGGAGGGGCCGTACTGTTTCATGAATTTTTCCAGGGTCTGGAACAGCGACTGGTTGGTCGTTTTTTCGGTTACCTTCACCTGGCAGGGAATGTAGGAGCGGGAGGGAAGCGGGACAAAGCGGAGGGAAAGGTCCCCGGCCCCGCCGTTTTCTTTAAGCTCCCCCACAAGATATCCGTGGGCCCCCGTCTCCGTGAGGTCAAGAGGGGAGAGGGAGCCGGGAAAGCCGTACCGCCCTGTTTCCGAGAATTCCGGCTTGTGGATATGGCCCAGGGCCGTGTAGGAAAAGCCGGAGGCGGCAAACTTCTTCTTATCGACAGGGATATGGGCTTCATCCCCTCCGTGGGCCAGGAGAATGTGGAAATCCCCGTCCTCCGGGGCCGTAAGGCCGTCATAGAGAGGCTCCTTGATCTCTCTGGCGTGGTAGCTGAATCCATGGACCACGGTCTTCAGATCGGAGAAAGAGACGGTCTCCGGTTCCCTGCCGGACAAAAAGGCCACATTGGAGGCCCAGGGAAACTCCTCCAGGGAGGAACCGGGCCGGAGGTGATCGTGGTTTCCGGCGATCAGGACCACGTGGATATCGGGAATGCTTGAAAACAGAGCGTTGACCTCTCTTAATTCTATGGGGGAAGGCGGCCGGTGGAACAGGTCGCCGGCGATCAGCAGAAGGTCTGGATGTTCCACGCGGCAGGCCTGCGTAAGCTCGCGGAATGCGCTTAAGATATCCAGAGAACGTTCTTTGGACCAGGGAAAGCCCCGGTCCGGCTGACAGCCCAGGTGGATATCTGCGGTATGGACGAATTTCATGGAAATATTCCTTTCTGAAAACACGGAATGTGGGGACAGGGGAGAGAAACGGTTTCGTTTTTACCCCTTCCGAACATTATATCACAGGAAGATGGGAGAAGCAAAAAATTGGGTTTCATAAAATGCATAAAATTTATTGAAAAAACAAAAAATAATTGTTCACTTATTCCAAAAGTTGTGGTACACTAGTGACATACCCAAAGGGCACTCGTGAATGCATGCGCTTTGTGCGGGTAATTAAGGTATACCCAGAGGGCACTCGTGAATGCATGCGCTGCGCGCGGTAGAATTAAGGTATAACTATAATTTAACAGCAAGAGGTGATAGTGTGGTTAAGAAAGAAATGATTGCGATGCTGCTGGCCGGCGGGCAGGGCAGCCGGCTGGGGGTATTGACGGCGAATGTGGCCAAGCCGGCCACGGCTTTTGGCGGCAAATACCGTATTATTGATTTTCCGCTTAGCAACTGCATTAACTCCGGTATTGATACGGTGGGCGTCCTCACCCAGTATCAGCCGCTCCGGCTCAACTCCCACATCGGGATCGGGATCCCGTGGGATCTGGACCGCAACATCGGAGGTGTGACGGTACTCCCGCCCTATGAAAAGAGCAACAACAGCGAATGGTATACGGGCACGGCCAATGCCATTTACCAGAATCTCCAGTACATGGAGTCCTACAATCCGGACTATGTGCTGATCCTGTCGGGAGATCACATTTATAAGATGGATTATGAAGTGATGCTCGATTACCATAAGGCAAACAATGCGGACATTACCATTGCCGCCCTCCCGGTGCCCATCGAGGAGGCCAGCCGCTTCGGCGTGGTGATCACCGACGAGAACAGCCGGATCACGGAGTTTGAGGAGAAGCCGGCCCATCCCAGGAGCAACCTGGCGTCCATGGGCATCTATATCTTCAGCTGGAAGGTTCTGAGGGAAGCTTTGATCAAGATGTCCGACGAGCCGGGCTGTGATTTCGGCAAGCATGTGATCCCTTACTGCCACAGCAAGGGCGATAGAATCTTTGCCTTTGAGTACAACGGCTACTGGAAGGACGTGGGGACCCTGGGCTCCTACTGGGAGGCCAACATGGAGCTGGTGGACATCATTCCCGTGTTCAACCTTTACGAGGAATTCTGGAAGATCTACACCAAGAGCGACATTCTTCCGCCTCAGTACATTTCCGGCGATTCTGTCATCGAGAGGAGCATCATCGCCGAGGGGACGGAGGTCTACGGCAAGATCTACAATTCCGTGGTGGGTGTCGGCGTGAAGATCGGAAAAGGCGCTGTGGTCCGGGATTCGATCCTCATGTCCGGCGTGGTGATCGGCGACGGTACCGTCGTGGACAAGGCGATCATCGCGGACAATGTGACGGTCGGCTCCAATGTCCGCTTAGGCTGCGGAAACTACGCGGAGAGCAAGCTGAACCCCAAGGTCTACGCCTTTGACCTGGTGACGGTGGGAGAGGATTCGTCCATTCCCGACAATGTGAGCATTGGAAGGAACACGGCCATCTCCGGCATAACGGAGGCAGCGGATTATCCGGACGGGAGCCTGGAGAGCGGAGATTACATTATAAAGGCAGGTGGAGAAAAGTGAGAGCGGTAGGTATTATTCTGGCAGGCGGGAACAATAAGAAAATGAGGGAGTTGTCTGAGAAACGTGCCGTGGCCGCCATGCCGGTGGCAGGCAGCTACAGGGCCATAGACTTTTCCCTGAGCAATATGACCAATTCCCATATCAAAAAGGTGGCGGTCTTCACCCAGTATAATTCCATCTCCTTAAACGAGCATTTGAGCTCCTCCAAATGGTGGGATTTCGGGAGAAAGCAGGGCGGGCTTTATGTGTTCACCCCGACGCTTTCCGCCGTCAACAACAACTGGTACAGAGGTACGGCAGACGCCCTCTGGCAGAACCTCAACTATTTAAAGAACAGCCATGAGCCTTATGTGGTGATCGCATCCGGAGACGGCGTTTACAAGCTGGACTACAATAAGGTGTTAGAGTATCATATCGCGAAACAGGCGGACATCACCGTGGTCTGCAAGGACATGCCGGAGAATGCGGACGTGAGCCGTTTCGGCCTGGTACGGACAAATGAGGACGGACGGATCGTGGACTTTGACGAAAAGCCCATGGTGGCCACCTCCCATACCGTATCCTGCGGGATCTATGTGATCCGCCGCCGCCAGCTCATCGAGCTGATCGAAAAGTGCGTCGAGGAGGACCGTTACGACTTCGTTCAGGATATCCTGATCCGATACAAGAACATGAAGCGGATCTACGCGTACAAGCTGGATTCCTACTGGAGTAATATTTCCTGTGTGGACGCCTATTACAAGACCAATATGGAGTTCTTGGATCCGAATGTCCGGGATTATTTCTTCAACACTTATCCGGATGTGTATTCCAAGGTGGATGACAATCCGCCGGCCAAGTACAACGTGGGGGCAAGGGTGCGCAACAGTCTGGTTTCCAGCGGCTGTATCATCAATGGCGAGGTGGAAAATTCGGTATTGTTTAAGAAAGCCTATATCGGGAACAACTGCATCATCCGGAATTCCATTATCCTGAACGATGTTTATATCGGCGACAATACACGGATCGAGAACTGTATCGTGGAGAGCAGGGATACCATCCGCGCCAACATGACCTACATCGGTGAGCCGGATAACATCAAGATCGTGATCGAAAAAAATGAGAGATTTGTGCTTTAAACTCCCATGAGCAAGGGACAAAGGAAGGGGACTGTGTAACATGCAGATTACAGACGTGAGGGTTCGGAAAGTATCAAAAGAAGGAAAAATGAAGGCCATTGTGTCCATTACCCTGGATAATGAGTTTGTCGTCCATGATATCAAAGTGATTGAGGGAGAGAAGGGCATGTTCATCGCGATGCCCAGTAGAAAGGCCGCAGACGGAGAGTACCGGGATATTGCTCATCCCATCAATTCCGACACCAGAGACAAGATTCAGAACATCATTCTGGCGAAGTATGAAAGTACGCTCCTGGAAGCGGAAGAAGAGGAATAAAGAGGATCGATCAGAAAAGATCTGTAGAGAAAGACGTGGGAAAGGCGGCTGTCGGGAGCGACAGCTGCCCTTTTCTGGTCTTGCTTCCACGGCGCAGAGGGCTTCTCCCGGAAATATTGTCAGGATATCCGACAAGTTTTTGAGTTTCGCAATTATCTGCTTGAGCGTGGAGTGAAAGGAGAGAATATGAAAAAAAGATGGAAGAGAACGCTTCTTGTGCTGCTGGTATTCAGTCTGTGTCTGTGCGTTCCCTTTACCGTACAGGGGGAGGCGGAGGAGGCGGACGGTCATGGGGCGGAACTGTCGGGTGAGGATGCAGACAGCGGCGGGGAAACATGGCCGGATGAGACCGTGGATAGACCTGAGGCGGAGCAGTCGGGCGAAGACGCGGACGGTCATGAGACGGAGCAGGCAGATCACTATGGGGCGGAGTGTGCGGACGCAGGTGCGGCGGAAGATACCGTGTATTATGCGGAGGAGGAACTGCCGCAGTACGGTGTGGCGTTTTCCTGTCTGATGGGAGAGTGGAGGATTCTGCAGCTGACCAATAAGGAGAGGGTCAGGAACGGGCTGGCTCCGATGTCCACATCCGTAAAGCTGCAGGAAGCATGCAATATCAGGAAAAATGAGATCATTACGAAATTTGCCCATGAGCGGCCGGACGGGCGCCACTGCCAGACAGCTTTGACTGATGTCGGGATCAGCTGCAATACGAGCGGGGAAAATATCGCGGCAGGCCAGACATCGTCCGCGGAGGTGGTGAAGGCCTGGATGGACAGCGAGGGACACAGGTACAACATCCTGTATCCGGAGTTCACCCACATGGGCGCCGGGTACGGGAGAGACACGACGTCCGTTTATGGCAGCAGGTACTGGGTGCAGATTTTTTACGGGAAATGCGACACCACGGGGATCGCACTGAAGGATATGGGAGTGCTGACCGTGGAGGAGGGGACTTCCATCGACGAGATGGATCTGGTCCTGGAGGCGTACTGCCGGCATGGGATAAGCTTCCTTCCCGTGATCGACGAGATGTGCAGCGGATATCGGGCGAAGGGAAGCAACGGTCAGGTGCAGACAGTGACGGTGAATTACAGGGGGAAGTCGACCGGTTTTCAGGTGAAGACGACAGCTCCGTCGAAGCCGGTCCAGCCGACCCAGCCGGTCCAGCCGGTCCAGCCGACCCAGCCGGTCCAGCCGACCCAGCCGGTCCAGCCGGTCCAGCCGACCCAGCCGACCAAACCGGCCGAGCCGCCGGAGACAAAGCCGGCGCAGGAAGAAGGAAGGGCGGCAGTCCGTTACAAAACCTATGTGCAGAGTTCGGGATGGCAGACTTCGAGGACCAATGGCGAGTCCAGCGGAACGGTCGGAAAATCGAAACGTTTGGAGGCGATCCGGATCGAACTGGCGGATCAGGAGGTGAGCGGGAATGTTGAATACCGGACCCATGTGCAGGGCCGCGGCTGGGAGGACCGGTGGGCAAAGAATGGGGAGAGCAGCGGCACCACCGGGCAGTCGAAACGCCTGGAAGCGGTCCAGATCCGTTTGACCGGGCAGATGGCAGAAAAATATGACATCTATTACCGTGTCCACGCCCAGAGCTACGGATGGCTTGGCTGGGCAAAGAACGGCGCCCCTGCCGGGACGGCGGGTTATGCAAAACGTCTGGAGGCGATCCAGATCTTGCTGCGGAGGAAGGGCGGGAGAGAGCCGGGAAGTTCCTTCGGCGCTTACAGGCACAGCCTGATCCAATATGCGACCCATGTGCAGAGCTATGGATGGCAGGGAAATGTGAAGGACGGCAGTATGAGCGGGACTACAGGAAAAGCGAAACGCCTGGAGGGGATCCGGATCGGGCTCTGCGATCAGGATTATACGGGAAATGTGGAGTATCGGACTCATGTGCAGACCTATGGATGGGAAAAGAACTGGACGAAGAACGGGGGAGTGAGCGGTACCACAGGACAGTCGAAACGCCTGGAAGCGATCCAGATCCGTCTGACCGGACAGATGGCAGAAAAATACGACATTTATTATCAGGTCCATGCCCAGAGTTATGGGTGGCTTGACTGGGCGAAGAACGGCGCCCCTGCCGGGACGGCGGGTTATGCAAAACGCCTGGAGGGAATCCGGATCCGGCTTGTGGCAAAGGGGGGAAGCGCTCCTGGAAGCACCAGAAATCCTTACATAAGCAGAACAGGTATCTAAGGAAACGCTGATCAGATCACCGTTTCCCTAAGATATCAGACCCTGGCTCCCTGCCGCAGAATGATGCGTCACTCTGCGGCAGGGATTTTATTATGGGATATGAGTTCTATTTTCAGTTTCTCCCGCATAAAATAGAGGAGAAGGAGTGGTGATAATTGGCAGAATACAGGCGTTTTATCTCCTATATATATGCCTACGAGGGCGATATAAAGAAAAAAAATGTAGGGTTCGCCAAGATCGAGGCCAGGAACGGCCAGTGCCGGATCAGCATCAGCATCAAAGGCGCATATGAATGCAGCGGGCAGGAGCTGATCCTTTACGGCTATGGATATCGGGAGGCAGAATGTCTTCTGGTCCCCCTGGGGCGGATCCCGGTAAAAAACGGGACAGGAGAAGCAGTATTTGGAAAGCAGGAAGAGGATCTTGGGGGGAGCGGCTATGGGCTGAGCTTTGTCAAGGGTCTGTATCTGCGGAGCAGAGGCTCCGTGGGGAAGGCCTATCTGACCACCTGGGATGATACGGTGATACAGATCACAGCGCTGAGAAATGCCAGGATCGCCGGGGAGGAACATGCCCTGAAGGCGGCGTCACTGACAGAAGAAAAAGCGCCGAAAGCGCTGACCGGCATGGAAGTGTTCCGTCAGGCGGAGAAGACCGGGCCTGCGAGAGTGACCCTTATGGATCCGCAGCTTTTGAAAGCGGTACTGCAGGAAGCGGCGGAGGACCAGCGGGCGTCACACCAGTCCGAAGAGGACTTGCCCTTGGATCCTGTCCGAAACCTTTTGAAAGTGCCGGGAAGCGAAGAAGCGGGAAAGGTGAAGACGGAAAGAGAAAAAACGGAGACGGAGGGCGCACCGGCGGGAGTACCGGAGAGAGAGCCGATGAGGACAGGGCAGGAGGCTGCGGGGGAAAGCGCGGAGACATCTGAGGGAGCGCCGGAGCCTGTGGAGGAAAGAGCAGAGACTTCCGGTCGGGGATCTGCGGAGGAGAGAGCGGAGATGTCCGGTCGGGGATCTGCGGAGGAGAGAGCGGAGACTTCCGGTCGGGGACCTGCGGAGGAGAGAGCGGAGATGTCCGGGAAAGGGCCTGCGGAGGAAAGAACTGAGACTTCCGGGAAGGGGCCTGCGGGGAAGAGAGCAGGGGCCGGGACTGTCGGGACAGGGAGAGAGACAGCGGAGGCAGGGAGAGAAGAAGAGAGGGCGCAGCAGGAGGCTGCCGCGGCTGCCGGACGCATGCCGGAGGATTTTTATTTCCGGGAGGGCTTTCCGGAACTGCCTCTGTGGGAATGCCTGGAGAAGATCCTGCCCAGGAAACGGGCCCTGGCGGAGGCCGGTTGGGAGGTGCTGCAGATCCATATCCAGGATATCGGGCGGCTGCCCAGAGAAAACTGGCCCTATGGCAACAACAGCTTTGTCCTCCACGGATATTTCCAGTACCGGTATCTGATCCTGGCCAGAAGAAAGCGGCTGCAGGCAAAGCGGTTCCAGTCCGGGTACCAGTATATCCTGGGGGTGCCGGGGATCTTCAAGCCTCAGGAAAAATTTATGGCCTCCATGTTCGGGCTTCCGGAATTTAAACGGGCCGCCGGGAACCGGGACGAGGATTTCGGATTCTGGTGCGGCGCCGTACAAATGTAAGCAAAATGCGGGTTTTTGGTTTAATTATGAAAAAAAGGGAAATACTCCGGATAAAAGGAATTGCCCCCGGGGAGGAGGACCTCCCGGAACGGGACAAAATGGTGATCATATGAACAGACAGATTTATTACCATAAAGCCGGAAAGTGGTTCTCACCGGAATTATTCGGAGGCCAGTTTAAAAAACTGGTCGCGGAAGTGAGAAAAAGCACAAAAAAAGAAGGAGTGTTGTTCCTTTGTATAGGGAGTGACCGATCCACGGGAGACAGCCTTGGTCCGCTTGTGGGCTACAAGCTGCAGAGAACAAAGGGAGAAGAATACCGGGTATTCGGCACGCTGATGCAGCCCATCCATGCAATAAATTTAAAGGAAACCATGGAAATGATCGGACAGTATTATCGGGATTACGTCGTCGTGGCCGTCGATGCGTCGGTAGGGAGATATGAGCATGTGGGTTATATTACGCTGGGACGCGGCGCCATCCGGCCGGGACTGGGAGTCAGCAAGAACCTGATATCGGTGGGAGATATCTTTATCACAGGGATCGTGGGATACGGTGGTAATTTTGAACCGCTTCTCCAGAATACCCGCCTTTCCGTGGTCATGGAACTGGCAGACTGCATCTGTGCGGGAATCGGATGCGTCGGATCCTCAGCTGCAGAAAGGGATGTGGATTATGGAAATACCCAGAAATATCAGGCAGATTGGGGATATTGACAGAGAACTGGGGTTATATCTGGAAGACTATGTGGCGACATTCATGGAAAAGATGAGGCGGCGGAACGACACCTGCGTCGGGATCCTTCTGGGCAGGCAGGAAAAGGAGAAGGATACGCCCTGTCTGTTTGTCCGGGGAGCCGTTGTGGCAAAGGACTATGAGGTGGACGACGGCCGCGTGGTCATGACGGCCTCCGCCTGGAACCAGGTATACGAACAGGCGGAAAAGTGTTTCAATGAGGTAGAGATCTGCGGCTGGTTTCTGTGCAGCAGCGACAGCCGCATGACAGATATCTACAACCTGCAGAAAAGCCATAATGAAAATTTCCGCAGCCCTCATCAGGTGCTTTTCGTATATGACGGAAACCGGGAGGAGGAGACCATCTACCGGTTTGACGCACAGGGAGGCCATCGGCTCCAGGGGTATTACATATATTATGAGCGGAATGAGCAGATGCAGGAGTACATGATCTCCAGGGAACCGGCGAGGACGACGGAGTTCGCCGCCATCCAGCCGGCCAGGGGCGTCTCCGACGAGGCGGCCAGGCAGTTTCGGAGCATCATGGACGGGAAGCAGGAGAAGGAACAGGCGGCTTCAGGCGGGAACACCATATCGAAAGCCTTAAGGACGGTCAGTGTGGCGGCCCTTCTTCTGGGTGCCGGTTTCGGCCTGGCCGCCTGGTACAAATATGACGGAATGCAGGGGATCCGGGAGGTGGCTTCTATCTTTACCGGAAAAGATCCGGAGGAGACAGGGACAGTCTTGGCGGAGAAAGGACAGGAAGAAACGGGACAGGCCCTCGTGAGGGAGGTGGCCGGAGAGGTAAAACCGACGGAAAAGCCGGCGGAAAATGCCGGCGGGCAGGAAGCGGGGGCAGGATCGTCTCCGGCGGAGACACCCTCCGCAGCCGGGGCGGCAGGGGAGCCGACGGCTGCGGCAGGGGAGACAACGGCGCCTGCCAATGCTGCGGCAGGAGAGACATCGCCGCCTGTGGAGACCGCGGCCGAGACGGCTCCCGGCTCGCAGGAGGCGGACGAAAACGCGGCGCCTGCCGCAGCGGAGGCCGCCTACCAGGAATACGTGGTCAAACGGGGCGACACCCTCTCCCTGATCTGTAAAGAACATTACGGAAGGGGAACGCCGGCCCTGGTGGCGGAGGTATGCAAGTTTAATGGCATGGCGAACGCCAACCTGATCTACGAGGGGCAGGTATTAAAGCTGCCGGAGGAGTAAGAGAACCTGTTATAAAAAGCGGCTGTTAGAGAAGGACCGTGCAGTGCGGAGTATCAATCCCGCGCCGGCTTCTCTTAACAGCTCGTTTTTATTTTAAATTAAGAAGTGTATCGGGGAAAAATGTTGAATTTGACAGTCCTTTTGCGTATAATGGGATTTGTGCAAGAGGGAAGGAATCATATATGGACAGGAACAAAGACAGAGAGAGCAGGAAGCGGAGGCTGCGGGCCGGAGTCATAGACAGCGGGACGGCCGTTCCCTTTCCGGACGAGGAGGAGCAGGCGCGGCGCAGGGAGAGCAGCAGGAGAAGGCGGCGGATCCGTCTGGCGGCGGGGTTGTCCGTGGTGCTCCTGGCTGCGGCAGGTGTGTTCGGCTATCAAATGTACCGGGAGAACCACCGGTATGAGGAGGCGGCCGTCCTGTGGGAAAAGGAACTGGCGGCGGACGCATCCTCCGGTTATGAAGCATACGGGGAAAACGTGCTCCGCTACACCAGGGACGGAGCATCCTATCTGGATAAAAAGGGCGGGGAGGTCTGGAGCCAGGCCTTTGAGATGAAAGCGCCCTTTGCCGCGGTGCGCGGCGATTACGCGGCCGTCGCCGACAGGAACGGTTATGCCATCTATATTTTTGACAGAGACGGATGTCTTGGCACAGCCGCGACGGATCTTCCCGTCTCGAAGATCTCCGTGTCCTCCACCGGGGTTGCGGCGGTGATCCTGGAGGATGCGAAAAGCAATGTGATCGCTTTTTATGATAAGACAGGGAGAAAGCTTCAGGTCGAGGTGCAGACCACCCTGGCGGGAAACGGTTATCCCATCGATCTGGCAGTCTCCCCCAACGGGATGCTGCTCATGGTCTCCTACGTGTACCTGGACGAGGGCCTGATGCAGAACCAGGTAGTCTTTTACAATTTTGACGATGAGGGGCAAGGAGTGAAAGACCGTCTGGTGGGCGGGTTCCGGGAATATGGGAACTCCATTGTGGCCAGGGTCCGCTTCCTGGATGATATCCATGCCTGCGCGTTTGCCCAGGACCGGCTGTGCTTTTACTCCCTGGAGCATACGATGAAGCCGGAGCTCACAAAGCAGGTGGACATAAACGGAGAGATCGACAGCATCTGTTATGGGGAGGGGTATGCGGGAGTGATCGTCTCGGAGGGCGGAGGGCCGAAGAAGCTGTTCCTCTACGGGGCGTCGGGAAAGGAGATCTTCTCGGAGGAGATCGGCATGGGGTATGAGCATGTGGAGATCTCCGGCTCCCATGTCCTGCTTTACAGTGAGGCAGAATGCCGGATCTACAACACTTCCGGAAAACTCAAATATGCGGGGCCGCTTCCGGGAGGCACGGATAAGCTGCTCTGTCTGGGAGAACGAAGCTATATCCAGATCGGAGGGCAGTCCATGAAAGGGCTGGAATTGAACTAAGGAAACGCTTTGATCGGCGTTTCCCTAAAGAAGGAGGGATTTCCGGGGATGGATATCAGATTGATCGCGCTGGATCTGGACGGCACCCTTTTGACCACAGACAAGAGACTGACGGAGCGCACCGTCCGGGCGCTTTCGGAGGCGTCTGGGCGGGGCGTCCGGATCGTTCCGGCCACGGGACGGAGCCTGACGGGGCTTTCGCCGAAGATCCGGGAGCTGCCGTTCATCCGCTATGCCATCACGGTGAACGGGGCGGCCGTCTGGGATATGGAGCGGCAGGAGCCCATCGTGAGGCGGGCGTTTTCGACGGAGCAGGCGGTGGAGCTCTGGGAGTTTATCGCCGGATACCGCACCATGCGGGACGCCTGCATCGACGGGATCGCCCGGATGGAGCCGGAGTATTATAATAAGATAGAAACGTTTATGCCGGACGAGCCAAGGCGCATGCTGATCCGTTCCACCAGGACGCCCACGGAGGGACTTGGGGAGCTGGTGGCCGACGGGAGAGTGACCGTGGAAAAGTTCAACCTGTTTTTCAGGGAGGACGCGGAGGCGGGGCGGCAGCAGGCGAGGCGGGACCTTGCGCAGTTTGACGGGCTCTCGGTGACGTCTTCGCTGGGAAACAATCTGGAGATCAACCATGCGGACGCCACCAAGGGAAGGGGACTTCTCGCGCTGGCGGCCCACCTGGGGCTCTCGCCGGAGCAGACCATGGCCTTTGGGGACGGGGAGAACGACGTCTCCATGCTGCGGGCAGCGGGCCTTGGCGTGGCCATGGGGAACGCGCCGGAGGAGGTAAGGGCAGCCGCCGACGTGGTGACTTTAAGCAACGACGAGGACGGCGTGGCATATGGAATCGAAAAATATGTGTTGACAGGCAGGTAGACATCATGGGGATCAATTTTGTTTTTATTTGTGCGATCGGCATCATCATCGTGAACATCGTGGCGGGGGCGGCCAGGGGCTTTTTGAAGAGCAGCCTCTCTCTGGCGGCGCTCCTCGTGGCCGGGATCGTGGTTTCGGCATTAAACCCGTTTGTGACCGGGATCCTTAAGCGGAACACCGGGCTTGACGAGTGGATCGCGGGCAAGGTGGGCTCGGCCATCGAGGTGCAGCTTGAGTCGGCGGTGGCAGACCGGCTGGGCGGCGGCGCGGTCCGGGAGGAGGGCGGCAGCGTCACCCTGGAGCAGGACGTGAGCCTGCCCGTGGATCTCACCCTTCCCGACGGGACGACGATCCCGGCGGGCACCAAGATCCCGGCGGGGACGACGGTCCCCGCGGAGCTTCTTGGCGGGGAGCAGGTGAGGGAACAGGTGAAAGAACAGGTGGATACAGGGCTCTCTGCCGCCGAACAGGCGAGGGTCATCGACATGCTCCCGCTGCCGCAGAGCCTTAAGGACACCCTTGCGGAGAACAACAACAGCGCCGTTTACGAGCAGTTTGGCGTCGACCGTTTCACGGACTATATCGGAAGCTTCGTGGGGAATGTGTGCCTGAACATCATCGGCTATCTCCTTACCTTTATGATCGTGTTCTTCGCCCTCCACATTCTGTTCATGGCCTTTAACGTGGTGGACCGCCTGCCGGTCATTCACGGTATCAATCACTTCGCCGGGGCGATCCTGGGGATTTTTAAGGGTTTTCTGGTGCTGGAGATCCTGCTCCTTCTGCTGGTCCCTTTTTCCGCGACGGAATTCGGCGTGAAGGTCCTGGCCCAGATCGACGCCAACGGCTTCTTAAGGGCCCTCTACCACGGAAATATTTTGATGAAGCTTTTGACCGGGTAAAGGATAGGCCGGAGGCGGGAAAGTCAATGTTTGGGGCGGTATTTACAGACACTTTCCCGCAGCACCAGTTCGGGCTGTAAGATTTGAATGTTTCGGTTCGGCTCTGCAGATCCGTTGATACGGGAGATCAGAGCCTCTACGGCCAGACGGCCGGTGAGCGGGATATCCTGTGCGACGCTGGTCAGGGGCGGAACGACTAAAGTGGTGTACAGGATATTATCAAGGCCGATCACAGATAATTCATGTGGAATGGAGATACGCAGTTCCTGAGCGCGGCGGTAGATTCCTAAGGCGATAAAATCAGACTGGGCAAAAACAGCGCTTACCTGTTTTTTTAAAAGAGGATCCAGGTTCTGATATCCGGCTTCGAAGCTGAAATTACTGTAGAAAACAAGTTCCGGGTCATAGGCAATGCCGGCTTCTTCCAGGGCAGAACGATATCCCTCCAGGCGCTGCTGGCCTGCATCGCTGTAATCGGGGCCGGCGATACATCCGATACGGGTGTGTCCCATGCGAAGCAGATGTTCCGTTGCAAGATATCCGGAAGCAAATTGATTGACACAGACAGCATCGCAGTTATATTCTGGCTGATTGCGATCCATAAGGACCAGGGGGATATGATGGATCTCTGTGATCTGCCGGATGACTTGCCGAAGGCGCGCATCCTGGCTGCGGCCGGTGGAGAAGAAGGCGATGATGCCTGAAGCTCCGGCGTTTAAGAAAGAGAGAAGATCCTGAAGATCATTTTCTGGATTTCCGTTGGAACTGGAGATGATCAGATTAAACTGATGTTTTTTGGTGTTGATCAGGATCTCACTGGCCAGATCGGAAAAAAACGGATTGCGGAGATCCGGGACTAAGAGTGCGATATTTGCACTCTTTTTTTTAGGGATATATCCGAGAGAGTTGGCCGTGTCTAAAATGAGTTTGCGGGTGGCTTCCGGTATACTTGCGGGTTTATTATTTAGTACCAGAGAGAGGGTGGCGGTAGAAAACCCGGTTTTTTTTGCAATATCTTTTAATGTGATCGACATAAGAAATACCTCCAAATGAAAATTATAATTATACCCTGGTATCAGGCAGTAGAGTTTGAACCGGAGGAGGGAGCAGTCCGGGCACAGATTTTGGAACCGATCAAGGTGGTGGCCCACAGGAAACCGGAAAAGATCTATAAGATCGGAGACGGGAGCTATACTTTTGATATGGGACAAAATTATGCCGGATGGAGCCGGCTTAAGGTGAAAGGGCCAGGGGGGACCAAGATCCGGATGGTCCACGCAGAACTGCTTCATGACGACCATACGGTAAATCAGATTTCTTTGAGGGGGATGCGTGCCACAGACACCTATATTTTGAAAGGGGAAGGCGAAGAGGTTTATGAGCCTGGTTTTACCTATCACGGATATCGTTATGTGCAGGTATTCGGGCTGCCCTGCGAGCCGGAAGCAGATACGATCACCGGCTGTGTCGTTCGGTCGGCTGTGGAGGAAATTGGAGAATTTTCCTGCAGCAATTCCCTGATCAACCGTTTGGATCGGAATATTAACTGGACGGAGCAGAGTAATCTGCACAGTATTCCGACAGACTGCCCGCAAAGAGACGAACGGCTGGGCTGGATCAATGACATGACTGTGCGGAATGAGGGCGCTCTTTATAGCTTCCGGCTGGCTCAGCTTTATACAAAATGGCTTCAGGATGTGAGGGATACGCAGGGGGAACGGACAGGGGCGATCACGGATACGGCGCCATTTCGGGTATTTGGCTGCAGGCCGGCGGATCCGGTTGGAGCGATCACGTTCCTGCTTCCCTGGAACCTGTATCTCCATTATAAAGATACGGATGTCATGAAAGCATGCTATGAGGCCAATAAAAAACTGGCGGCCTATCTGAAGCGGAATTCCACCGGTTATATCATGCGATGGTCGACTATGGGGGATTGGGCCTCTCCGGTGAAGGATACGGATATGGACAGTATTGGAGGAGGGGCGGTATCTGTGGTGACTCCGCCGCGTATGATGGCGACGGCATACTTTTATTACGACTGCTGCCTGCTTTCTAAGATGGCCCTGGTTCTTGGGGAAAAGGAGGATGCGGCGTTTTATCAGGACGAGGCGGAGCGCATCAGGGAAGCGTTCCTTCAGACATATTATAACAGGGAAGGAAAGTATATCTGCAACAATAGTCAGGCAGGCAATACGATCGCCCTGTATATGGGACTGGTGCCGGAGGAAGACCGGGAAGCGGTCCTGAAAAACCTGGTACGGGATGTTGTGGAGATCAATGATACCCATCTGACCACCGGGAATCTCTGTTCCAGATATATCGTGGAGGTGCTTCTTGAAAACGGGTATCAGGATGTGGCGTATGAGCTGCTGACACAGACAACCTATCCAAGCTGGGGATACATGATCGAGAACGGAGCGACAACCATATGGGAGCGCTGGGAGAAGGTTACGGAAGAATGCGTAATGAGCCGGATGGCCTCCTATAACCATCCGATGTATGGGGCGGTGGGTGTGTGTTTTTACAAACATTTCGCAGGCATAAGACCGGACGGATCGAAGCCTGGATTTAAGAAGGTCCTGATCCACCCCGTGATCCCGACGAAATTGCGGCAGGCAGGGGCAAAGGTGGATACCATGGCGGGGAGAGTATCGTCGTGGTGGAAGAAAGGGGAAGATGGAAGCTTTTCCATGAAGGTGGAGATCCCCTTTGGGAGCACGGGAGAGATACGGATCCCGTTGGAAGAATTAGGGCTCACGGTGTCAAAAATCCTGGTCAACGGAGTAACGCTGTATCAGAACGGAAAGAAGGAGGATGGAGAGGGGTGCAGACTGAGAGCGGCAGATGAGCGCCAGGTACTTGTGGATACGGATTCCGGAAGCTATGAATTTGTTTGTTGTTAAAGAAAAGATAAAGCGGGGAAAGGAGGCTGAGGGCTTTGGCAGTACAGGATGACAAGATTTGGTTCGATTCGATCTCAATGGAATTTCCGGGAGTTCTTGCATTGGATGACGTGACCTTTGGGGTAAAAAAAGGAACGGTCCATATTATGATGGGAGAGAATGGAGCAGGAAAATCCACACTGATGAAAGTGTTAAACGGGACGAACGTTCCTTCCAGGGGAAAATTTTATGTAGATGGGAAGGAGATGAGATTTTCGTCTGCCAGGGAAGCGGAAAAGCAGGGGATCGCCATGATCTATCAGGAACTCAGTTATATTCCGGATATGACGGTAGAGCGGTATCTGATGCTTTGCAGGGAGCCGAAACGGGGATGCTTTATTGACTGGAAGGGTGTCAGTCAAAAGGCGAAGGAGATCCTGGAAGAGGAGGGGCTGGACTATGATCCGAAGCTCACATTGAGACAGTTAAACGTATCCGATATCCAGCTGTTAGAGATCACAAAATGCATTCGGGGTAATCATATAGATGTTTTGATCATGGATGAACCGACTTCGGCTCTGACTTCTAAAGAGGTGGAACGCTTATTCGAAAAAATTGAGATGTTGAAAAAGAGAGGGATCACGATTTTGTATATTTCCCATAAGATGGACGAGATCTTTCGGATCGCGGATTATATCACGGTTATGCGGGACGGAAAGCACATCAGTACAGCCCCGGCTGAGGAATTTACCAATGACGGTCTGGTAAAGCTGATGGTCGGCCGGGAAATCTCCGATGTTTATCCGGAGAAAGAGACTGCTGCCGGGGACAAGATCCTGGAGGTGGAAGGCCTGACCAGCGAATATGGCCGGCTGCATGATATTTCATTTTATGTGAGGGCGGGGGAGATCGTTGGGCTGGGCGGTCTGATGGGAGCCGGAAGGTCAGAAACCGTAAGGGCTATTTTCGGGATTGACCGGTTTGAAGAGGGTACCATTCGGATCGCCGGAAAGCCTGTGAAGATACGGAGGGTGTCGGATGCCATTCGGAACGGGATCGCCATGGCCACCGAGGACCGGAGAAGGCTGGGGCTGATCTTATGCCGGAATCTGAAAGAAAATATTTCTTTGTCCAGTCTGAGAAAGGTGTCCCGGTATACATTCCTGAATCTGAAAAAAGAGAAGAGGCTGACAGAACGATATTTTCAGAAAATGAAGATAAAGGCTTCCGGCCTGGAGGCAGCAGCAATGACATTGTCCGGCGGGAACCAGCAGAAGGTGGTGCTCAGCAAGTGTCTGATGACAGATGCAAAGGTGCTGATCCTGGATGAACCCACCCGTGGAATTGATGTGGGAGCGAAACATGAAATCTATAAGTTGATGATAGAACTTGCCGAAAACGGGATAGGGATCATTATGATCTCCTCGGAGCTTCCGGAGTTTATCGGAATGTGTGACCGTGCGTATGTCATGCATAACGGCAGGATCGTGGGCGAGCTGGATAAAAAACATATGACACAGGAAGAAATCATTCGCATGGCGGCGGGAGGTGTACGACATGGGCATAGCAAAGGCTGAAATGAAAAAGAAAATGGATGTGGTATTTCGAAAATACGGCATCTATCTGGTATTTCTCTGTCTGATCGTGATCGGGGCGGTCTCAAATCCTTATTTCTTAACGGTGAAAAATGTGACCAACGTATTTCGACAGATCGCGGTTACGGGAGTTTTGGCGCTGGCAGAAATGGTTTTGATCATTGCCGGGCAGATCGACCTGTCATTGGGAGCGGTCATTGCCTTTAGCGGTATGCTGTCGGTTTCTGCGTATTTATCCAGCGGTTCCCTCTTTGCGGCGGTCCTGGTCGCAGTTTTTGTCAGTGTTTTATGCCTGACTTTCAGCGGTTTTATGGTGGCAAAGGTAAAGCTGCCGGCCTTTATTGCAACCATGGCCATGGACTATATTGCCCGGGGTCTATGTTATATCTATACGGGAGGACAGGCGAAATACGAAATTGGTGATTACAGTGTGGTCTCCACGATGTATTTGGGGGCAATCCCGCTGCCTGTCTATATTTTGTTCGGTATGGCACTGGTGTGCTGGGTGATCATGAACCGGACCACCTTAGGCAGGGATATTTTCGCGATCGGCGGAAATCAGGCGGCGGCAAATGCTTCCGGCATCCACGTGGATCTGACGATCATAAAAACATTCATTATGGCAGGCATGCTGACCGGCGTGGCGGCAGTTTTACAGATCGCGAGAGTCAATTCCGCGATCCCGGATACGGCAATGAATTATCACGGCGACGCTATTGCGGCGGCGATCATCGGAGGGACAAGCTTTACAGGCGGGATCGGCACGGTGATGGGATGCATGGTGGGCGCGGCGATCATGGGATTTTTGACGAATCTCTTAAATCTGGTCGGCCTGGACTCTTATGTACAAATGGTTACAAAGGGCGTGATCATCCTGTTTGCCCTGACCATCGACCTGACAGGAAAAAATAAGAGGATCAAAAGGAAATAACACTTATCATGGTATGACCGAACGAGGGGGAAATGTGGCCACGGAACCGAAGTTCGATTATATAAACAAAAATATGGAGGATAACAAACATGAAAAAATGGATGGCATTCTTGTTGACGGCAGTTATGGCTGTAGGTATGGCTGCCTGCGGAGGAAAGGAGACGGCAGGTACCGAGAGCGCAGGGGTTCAGGGAAGCGAAGGTTCGGAGACCACTGCAGATCCGGCGGCCGGTGACGGCGAGAACGGTGCTTACCGGGTGCTGATCGGAAGTTCCAATATGTCGGGTTCTTTTTATTCCTGGCTGTCGAATACTTGCCAGAAATCTTTGGAGGAACTTGGTGTGGAGGCCTCGATCATTGATCTGAAATCAGATTCGGCGAATGTCCCTTCCTTGATCGAGATGGCGGTCAGCGGCGGATATAATGGGCTGGTCATCGATAAGCCGGACCATGAGCAGGATACGGATGCCTTGTTAAAGGAAGCCGCCGAGGCCGGTGTCTACACGGTTTTGGTCAATAATACGGCCGGGGACGACGGAGTTTCCTGCTATGTAGGACTGGATAACTACACCCTGGGGTATTGCATCGGTACGGCGGCGGCCGGGATGATCCCGCAGAATGCGAAGGGACTGATCCTGAAAGCGACGGCCGGAAATACCGGTTCCGAAGACCGTTATAATGGCTGGATGGACGCCATGAAGGACGCAGGACGGGATGATATCGAGATCCTGGACACGAAAAACAGCAAGGACTGGTCGAAGGAAGGCGCGATGGCCATTATGGAAGACTGGACCCAGATGTACAGTGATTTTGTGTACTCTCTGTGTGACGATATGGTCTGCGGCTGCATCGAGGTTTGCGGCGCTGCCGGTTTTGATACACAGAAGATCCAGTTCTTTGGGATTGACGGACTTGCCAACGGATGCAATGCAGTGAAGGCGGGGACCATGACGGCCACCGTGCTCCAGAATGCAGACGATATGGGGAAGGTAACGGCGGAGGCATTGGTGGAGATGATGAGTGGTAAGGATACCTCGTCCAGAAAGTTTGCATTGGATGGAACTGTGATCACATCGGAAAATGTAGATGAAATCATTGCCATGCATGAGGCAAACGGAATGATGCAATAGAGATAGATCTGGATCCCAAAAGCATAACGAAAATTCAGAAGACGCTCCGAAAAGGGCGTCTTTTGGCGTTTCGCCGTTGCAAAAGAGGGGAAGGTATGCTATATTACGTATAAATGGGCTTGGGGGAAAGCCCTAGTTTTTCATGGCCTTTCGCCGATCCTGACACTGGCCGATCAAAATGAATGCATATGAATTTAAGGAGGTACTCCATGAAGGGTATTATTCTTGCCGGGGGAAGCGGCACGCGCCTGTATCCGCTTACCAAGGTGACGTCGAAACAGCTTCTGCCGATCTATGACAAGCCGATGATCTATTATCCGCTGTCCGTCCTGATGAATGCGGGCATCCGGGAGATCTTGATCATCTCCACGCCGGAGGACACGCCCCGGTTCGAATCCCTTCTGGGGGACGGCCATCAGTTCGGCATCGAGCTCTCCTATGCGGTGCAGCCGAGCCCCGACGGGCTGGCCCAGGCATTTATCATCGGGGAGGGATTTATCGGGACGGACTCCGTCGCCATGGTGCTGGGGGACAACATTTTCCACGGCAACGGCCTGACCAGGAGGCTTCGGGCGGCGGCGGCCAAGGAGACCGGCGCCACGGTCTTCGGGTATTACGTGGACGACCCGGAGCGGTTCGGCATCGTGGAGTTTGACGAGGAGGGGAAGGCCATCTCCCTGGAGGAAAAGCCCGCCCATCCCAAATCCAATTACTGCGTGACCGGCCTGTATTTTTATGACAACCGGGTGGTGGAGTATGCGAAGAACCTGAAGCCCTCCGCCCGCGGCGAGCTGGAGATCACGGACCTCAACAAGATCTACCTGGAGAACGGCGAGCTGGAGGTGACCCTTCTCGGGCAGGGCTTTACCTGGCTGGACACGGGGACCCATGAGTCTCTGGTGGACGCCACCAATTTTGTCAAGACCGTGGAGACCCACCAGCACCGGAAGATCGCCTGCCTGGAGGAGATCGCCTATCTCAGGGGCTGGATCAGCAGGGAAGAGCTGATGGAGACCTATGAGGTTCTCAAAAAAAATCAGTATGGCGCGTATTTAAAAGACGTCATGGACGGAAAATATATAGATAAGAAGTTTGACTAAAGCGAGGAATGTGAGATGAAGATTTTAGTGACGGGCGGCGCCGGGTTCATCGGCGGAAATTTTGTGCATTACATGGTGAACAAGTATCCGGAGGACGTGATCGTCAATCTGGACCTGCTCACCTATGCGGGGAACCTGGAGACCTTGAAGCCGGTGGAGGATAAGCCCAATTATAAGTTTGTAAAGGGCGACATCGCGGACCGGCCCTTTATCATGGATCTGTTTGAGAAGGAGCAGTTTGACGTGGTGGTCAATTTTGCGGCGGAGAGCCACGTGGACCGCTCGATCACCAACCCGGGACTGTTCGTGCAGACCAATGTGCTGGGGACGCAGACGCTCCTGGACGCCTCCAGGCAGTTTGGCGTGAAGCGTTATCATCAGGTGTCCACCGACGAGGTTTACGGGGATCTGCCCCTGGACCGGCCGGACCTGTTTTTCACGGAGGAGACGCCCCTTCATACGTCGAGTCCTTATTCGGCCAGCAAGGCGGGGGCCGACCTTTTGGTGCTGGCCTATTACCGGACTTTCGGGACGCCGGTGACGGTCTCCCGCTGCTCCAACAACTACGGCCCCTACCATTTCCCGGAGAAGCTGATCCCGCTTATGATCAGCCGGGCCCTGGCCGACGAGAGCCTTCCCGTCTACGGGAAGGGGGAGAATGTCCGTGACTGGCTCCATGTCTCGGACCACTGCGCCGCCATCGACCTGATCATCCGGAAGGGAAGGGTCGGGGAGGTCTACAACATCGGCGGCCACAACGAGCGGACCAACCTGGAGGTGGTGAAGACGATCCTGAAGGCCCTGGACAAGCCGGAGAGCCTGATCCGGTACGTGACGGACCGTCCGGGCCACGACAGGCGCTATGCCATCGACCCGACGAAGATCGAGACGGAGCTTGGCTGGGAGCCGCAGTACACCTTTGACACCGGCATTGCCATGACCATTCAGTGGTATCTGGACAACCAGGACTGGTGGAAACATATCCTGAGCGGGGAATACAGCAGTTATTTTGAGAACATGTATGGAAACCGCCTGCATTAAGCAGGGCGGTGCGGAATAGAAATAGAGCAGGAGGCAGAGCATGAAGGTATTGGTGACGGGCGTCAAAGGCCAGCTTGGCTATGACGTGATGAATGAGCTTGCGAAGCGCGGCATCGAGGGTGTCGGCGTGGACATCGAGGAGATGGACATCACGGACGCGGCGGCGGTCCGGGCGGTGATCACGGAGGCGAAGGTGGACGCGGTGATCCACTGTGCGGCGTTCACGGCGGTGGACGCGGCGGAGGAGAAGCTGGAGCTTTGCAGGAGGATCAACGGCGGCGGCACGGAGAATATCGCGAAGGTCTGTAAGGACCTGGATCTCAAGATGATGTATATCAGCACGGACTACGTGTTTGACGGTGAGGGCGAGAGGCCCTGGGAGCCGGACGATGAGCGGAATCCCTTGAATGCCTACGGCCTGTCCAAGTATGACGGGGAGCTGGCCATTGAGAAGTATGTGGAGAAGTTCTTCACGGTGCGGATCGCCTGGGTGTTCGGCGTCAACGGAAAGAATTTCATCAAGACCATGCTCCGTCTGGGCGAGGCAAACGGTGCCGTCAGCGTGGTGGATGACCAGATCGGCTCCCCCACCTACACCTACGACCTGGCGAGGCTTCTGGTGGACATGATCCAGACGGAGAAGTACGGGAGATATCACGCCACCAACGAGGGACTCTGCAGCTGGTATGAGTTCGCCTGCGAGATCTTTAAGCAGGCGGGCATGGACGTGAAGGTGACGCCGGTGGACAGCGAGACCTACGGGAAGATGTTCCCCGCGGCTGCGAAGCGGCCGAAGAACAGCCGTATGGCGAAGGATAAGCTGGAGGCCAACGGATTCGAGCGGCTTCCCGCGTGGCAGGACGCTCTCTCCCGGTATCTGGAGATCATCAGGAAATAAAGTGGGTTATAACTGGACAGGAGCAGAAGATGGGTAAGTATTTTGGAACGGACGGCTTCCGGGGGGAGGCCAACCGGGTTTTGACGGTGGAGCACGCCTACAAGGTGGGGCGGTTCCTGGGATGGTATTACGGGGGCAGGACGGGAAGGAAGTGCCGGGTGGTCATCGGCAAGGATACCAGGCGCAGCAGCTACATGTTTGAGTACTCTCTGGTGGCGGGGCTCACGGCTTCCGGGGCGGACGCCTGCCTGCTCCATGTGACCACCACGCCCAGCGTGTCCTACGTGGTGCGGACGGAGGATTTTGACTGCGGGATCATGATCTCTGCCAGCCACAATCCCTTCTATGACAATGGGATCAAGGTGCTGAACGGCAGGGGGGAGAAGCTGGACGAGGAGGTGACGGCCCAGATCGAAGCCTACATCGACGGGGAATCCGGGGAGATCCCTTTTGCGGTGAAGGAGGGGATCGGCCGGGCTTCGGACTATTCCCAGGGAAGGAACCGGTATATCGGCTATCTGATCTCTCTGGCGGTCCGTTCGTTCAAGAATATGCGGGTGGGGCTGGACTGCTCCAACGGCAGTGCTTTCTCCATTGCCAAGAGCGTGTTTGACGCCCTGGGTGCCAAGACCTATGTGATCAACAACGAGCCCGACGGGACCAACATCAACCGGGGATGCGGCTCCACCCACATCGAAGTACTCCAGAAGTTCGTGGTGGAGAACGGCCTGGACGTGGGCTTTGCCTACGACGGCGACGCGGACCGGTGCATCGCCGTGGACGAGAACGGCCGGGTGGTGGACGGGGATCTGATCCTCTATGTCTGCGGCCTTTATATGAAGGAACGGGGGATGCTGGATACCAACACGGTGGTGACCACCGTCATGTCCAACATCGGGCTCTACAAAGCCTTTGACATCGCCGGCATCCGCTATGAGAAGACGAACGTGGGCGACCGGTTTGTCTACGAGAACATGGTGAACAACGGGCACCGCCTGGGCGGCGAGCAGTCGGGACATATCATTTTCAGCAAGTACGCCTCCACGGGGGACGGGATTTTAACTTCGTTAAAGCTGATGGAGGTCATGCTGGAGAAAAAGGAGACCCTGGGGAAGCTGACTTCCCCGGTGGAGATCTATCCTCAGCTCCTCAAAAATATCCGGGTGAAGGATAAGCCGGCCGCCAGGGCGGATCGGGACGTGCAGGCGGCAGTGGCCGCGGTCGAGAAGGCCCTCGGGAATGACGGCCGGATCCTGGTCCGGGAGAGCGGCACGGAGCCGGTGATCCGGGTCATGGTGGAGGCGAGGACCGACGAGCTTTGTGAAAAATACGTATCTCAGGTCCTGGAAGTCATAAGGGCAAAGGGACATGAAGAATAAAGGAAGATCATGGAGGCGCCGGATATTTCTGGCGCTCTCCCTTTTATGGATGGCGGTGATCTTTTATTTTTCCGGCCAGACCGGCAGTGAGTCCGGGGCCTTAAGCGGCTCCCTCTCCGAATTTCTCGGCCTGCCGGAGTGGCTCATCCGGAAAGGAGCCCACCTGGCCGAATACGCGGCCCTCGGCTTTTTCCTTTCCGGCTTTTTCGGAACCTTTCCCCGGAGGGGAATGTGGCTTCCCTCCTGGGGAACGGCCGTCCTCTACGCCGCCTCCGACGAACTGCACCAGATGTTTTCCTCCGGCCGGACGCCCGCCCTCCGGGACGTATGCATCGACGCCGCCGGAGCTGCCCTGGGCGTGGCCGTCCTGTACCTGGTCACAGCTTTCCTGCGCCGCTGCCGCAGACACCCGCCAGAGTAACCGCCCGGCCGTCCGCATCCCGCAGACGATAGGAAGGTTTTGCATGCCTTGCGGGCCATGCCGCAGTGCACCGCCCCATCGCCTCTCGCGACAAAGCAGGAAGAAGGCCGGTTCTTTCCTGTCTGTCTCTGAACGGGAACGCCTGGCCGTCTGCCCCCCGCAGACGATAGGAAGGTTTTGCAGATTTTGCGAGCATAGCGCAGGCAATTTCATCCGACCCGGTTTGATGGAGGTGGAATTGCCTGTAATAGGCGGCGCAGCAAAATCAAAAAACCGACGTGTCTGCGGGGGGGCAGACGGCCAGGCGTTTCCCGGCATAACTCTGTATAGAAAGAACCGGTCTTCTTCCGTCAACATACCATCACCCCACAGAAAGGAACTGATTATGAAACCCTGGGAAGCAAACATCCGAAAAGTAACCCCCTACGTTCCCGGCGAGCAGCCGAAAAACGCGGACGTGATCAAACTGAACACCAACGAGAACCCCTACGGCCCCGCCCCTGCGGTAAAAAGGGCACTGAAGGAGTTTGACGCGGAGCTTCTGCGCCTGTATCCGGACCCTGCCTCCGATGTCCTGGTGGACGCCCTGGCAAAGCGGTACGGCCTTGGAAAGGATCAGATCTTTGTGGGGGTCGGCTCCGACGATGTCCTCGCCATGGCCTTCCTCACTTTTTTTAATTCCGACAGACCCATCCTGTTTCCGGACATTTCCTACTCTTTCTACAGCGTGTGGGCAGAACTTTACGGGATTCCCTATGAGCGTCCGGCCCTGGACGACGGTTTTCAGATCCGGAAGGAGGATTATTATAAAGAAAACGGAGGAGTGATCTTCCCGAATCCCAATGCGCCCACCTCCCTGGCCCTGGGGCTTGCGGACGTGGAGGATATCATTGCCCGCAACCGGGGATCGGTGGTCATCGTGGACGAGGCCTACATTGATTTCGGAGGGGAGTCTGCCCTCGGGCTCTTGTCCAAATATGAAAACCTGCTGGTGGTGCAGACCTTCTCCAAGTCTCGTTCCCTGGCGGGCCTTCGGATCGGCTACGCCATGGGAAATCCGGCTCTCATCAAAGCGTTAAACGACGTGAAATACTCCTTCAATTCCTATACCATGAACCGGACGTCCCTGGTCCTCGGAGCGGCGGCCGTGAAGGACGAGGCTTATTTTCAGGAGACCGTCGGGAAGATCAAAGCCACAAGGGAGCGGACGAAGGAGCGCCTGAAGGCCCTGGGATTTGTCTATCCGGAGCCCTCCGCAAATTTTATCTTTGCCGGCCGGCCGGGGACGGATGCGAAGGCGCTGTTTGAGGCCCTCAGGGAGAAGGATATCTATGTCCGTTATTTCGATGCGCCGAGGATCGATCGGTATCTGCGCATTACCATCGGCACCGACGAACAGATGGAGCGGTTGTTTGATTTTTTGGAAAATTATTTAAAACATTGACAAAAAAGAAATGCCCTGTTATCATCAATGGAGAACAAGGGCGTTTCTTCGTTGAGAAGGTGCGCCCTTTCGATGTGCAGAGGCACAGGAAAAGGCTGATTGTTCTGCCTGAATAAAAAAGGAGTTTTGTCATATGAGTGAAAACAGATACACCAGGGAAGACGTGATCCGGCTGGCGGAGGAGGAGGACGTGGAATTTGTCCGCCTGCAGTTTCCGGATATTTTCGGGGTTCTGAAAAACACGGCCATCACGGTCAGCCAGCTGGAGAGGGCGCTGCACAATGAGTGCAGCTTTGACGGCGTGTCCGTGAACCGTTACGGGGAATCTGCCAGGACGGATCTGTTCCTGCGGCCGGATCTGGACACCTTTGAGATCTTCCCCTGGAGGCCCAAACAGGGAAAAGTGGCCCGGCTGATCTGCGATGTGTACAACGCGGACGGGACGCCTTATGCCTCCGATACCCGTCTGGCTTTGAAGCGGGTGGTGGAAAAGGCAAAGAAGATGGGGTATGTGTTCAAGGTGGAGCCGGAGTGCGAGTTTTTCCTGTTCCAGATCGACGACGACGGAAAGCCGACCACGGTCACTTATGAGCAGGCCGGATATTTTGACGTGGGCCCCGTGGATTTTGCGGAAAATGTGCGGCGGGATATCGTCCTCAACCTGGAGGACATGGGATTTGAGGTCCGTTCCTCCCACCATGAGAAGGCGCCGGGGCAGCATGAGATCGACTTCAAGTACAGCGACGCCTTAAAAACGGCGGATAACCTTCTGACCTTCAAGATGACGGTGAAATCCATCGCCAGGCGCCACGGCCTCCACGCCACCTTTATGCCCAAGCCCCGTTCGGACGTGGACGGCTCCGGCATGCATGTCAACATGTCCCTCTGGGACGAGGAGGGGAGAGATGTTTTTTATGACAAAGAGGCCCCCTACAAGCTCAGCCGGACGGCAAGACAGTTCATGGCCGGGATCCTCGGGCATATCCGTGCGATCACGGCTCTCACGAATCCTCTCGTGAATTCCTACAAACGGCTGGTGCCTGGATTTGAGGCGCCGGTCTATGCCACCTGGTCGGCGGAGACCGTCTTTGCCCTGCTCAGGGTGCCGGCGGTCATGGGCAGCCACGCCAAGCTGGAGCTGCGCTCTCCGGATCCGACGGCGAACCCTTACCTGGTTTTTGCCGCCTGTCTGGCGGCGGGGCTTGAGGGGATCGAAAAGGAACTGGAGCTGTGCCCCAGCGTGGACGCGAATGTGTCTGCCTGGACGGACGAACAGAGAAAGACCCTTGATATCGAGCGTCTGCCCAAGAATATGTGTGAGGCCGTCGACGCCCTGGAGGCGGATGGATTTATCACGGGGATCATGGGGGATGCGCTGGCCAAACAGTATATCGAGGCAAAGCGAAAGGAATGGGATATCTACCGCCGGCAGGTGACGGAATGGGAGACCCGGGAATATCTGAACCGCTACTGATGTGCTGACCGCAGGGAGGTGATGGCATGGCCAATATCATCGTGGTCTTTCCGAAGGCGGAGGATGCAAAAAATATCCGGAATATCCTGAACAGGAACGGATTCCGCGTCATCGCTGTCTGTACCACAGGGGCTCAGGCTTTAAATTCCATGGAGGGGCTCCAGGACGGGATCGTGGTCTGCGGCTATCGGTTTGCGGATATGCGTTACGGGGAATTGCTGGAATATCTCCCGGAGGGATTCCCGATGCTGCTCATCGCTTCGGAGCGGTACTGGGGAGAGGCGGCGTCCGACGATCTGGTGTGCATCGGCATGCCTCTAAAGCTCCATGACCTGATCGATACCCTGACCATGCTGGAGGAAGCCCAGGCCAGGAGGCGGAGAAAACGGCGGGCACAGCCGAAGGTGAGGGACGAGGGAGACCGGGCGGTGATCGTCCGGGCAAAAGAGGTTTTGATAGAGCGCAATCATATGACGGAGACAGAGGCCCACCGCTATATCCAGAAGTGCAGTATGGACAGCGGCACGAACATGGTGGAGACGGCTCACATGATCCTTGATATCATGAAGCAGTGAGAGCGTCCGGGCCGGAAAGGCGGTTTAAATTGAAATTTACAAAGATGCAGGGTCTTGGAAATGACTATGTATATGTGAACTGTTTTGAGGAGACGGTGGAAGCGCCGGGGCCGGCGGCCCAAAAGCTCAGCGACCGGCATTTTGGCATTGGATCGGACGGATTGATCTTGATCTGTCCTTCGCGTCTGGCCGACTGCCGGATGGAAATGTACAATGCGGACGGCTCCCGGGGCGCCATGTGCGGGAACGGGATCCGCTGTGTGGCAAAATATGCCTATGAGGCGGGCATTGTAAAGGGGGCGGACATGGCCATAGAGACCGACAGCGGGATCCGCCATGTGAGATGCCGGCCGGAAAACGGGAGGGTCCGCCTGGTGGAGGTGGACATGGGAGTCCCCGCGGTGGGAGAGCGGGAAGCGTTCGTCTGGGAGGGGAAGGAGCTTTTCTTCACCCCGGTGGACATGGGAAATCCCCATGCGGTGTTTTTTGACGGCGGGGCAGGGCTTCCGGAGGTTTCCTGTTTTGGCCCCGCGGTGGAAAAAAGCCCCCGTTTTCCGGAAGGGGTGAACGTGGAGGCGGTCCGGGTGGAGGACGAGAAAACTCTGTCCATGCGGGTGTGGGAGCGGGGAAGCGGGGAGACCATGGCCTGCGGGACCGGGGCCTGCGCGTCCTTTGCGGCGGCCAGGATCCAGGGGCTTGCGGGGGAGGCCGGTACGGTCAGGCTTTTGGGCGGAGATCTGGAGATCGGATGGCCCGGCCCGGGGAGGCCGCTCGTGATGACCGGCCCGGCCGTCGAGGTATTTCGGGGAGAGATCGTACTGTGAGTCCGGGCAGCCCCGGAATTTTTCTGCGGATGGCACTTGACTTTCTCCCGCCCCGGAGTCTAAGATAGACAGGAGAGAAAATTTGGAGGACAGAAGCATGTTTAAGATCAATGACAATTATTTAAAACTGCCCGGCAGCTATCTTTTTTCCACCATCGGGAAGAAGGTGCGGGAATATTCGCAGGCAAATCCGGAAAAGGAGATCATCCGGCTGGGGATCGGAGATGTGACCCAGCCCCTGGCGCCGGCGATCATCACGGCCCTGCACAAAGCTGTGGACGAGATGGGGGCTTCCGAAACTTTCCGGGGCTATGCGCCGGATCTCGGCTATGAGTTTCTGCGGGAAGCCATCGCCGAGGGAGATTACAGGGCGAGAGGCTGCGAGATCGCCGCGGACGAGATCTTTGTCAGCGACGGCGCCAAGTGCGATTCCGGAAATATCCAGGAGATCTTCAGCCTGGATAATAAGATCGCTGTCTGCGATCCGGTCTATCCGGTATATGTGGACACCAACGCCATGGCCGGAAGGACGGGGGTATATGAGGAGGCGTCCGGAAAGTGGAGCAACGTGATCTATATGCCCTGCACCGCGGAGAACGGATTTGCGCCGGAGCTTCCGAAGGAGACGCCGGATATGATCTATCTGTGTTTCCCCAACAATCCCACCGGCGCTGCGATCACGAAAGACGCCCTTCAGGAGTGGGTGGACTATGCCAACCGGGAAGGGGCTGTCATCATCTACGATGCGGCCTACGAGGCTTACATTTCCGAGGACGGCGTTCCCCACAGCATCTACGAGTGCGAGGGAGCCAGGACCTGCGCCATCGAGCTCAAGAGCTTCTCCAAGAATGCGGGCTTCACGGGGGTCCGCCTGGGCTATACGGTGATCCCGAAGGAGTTAAAGTGCGGCGGTACGAGCCTCCACTCCCTCTGGGCAAGACGCCACGGCACCAAGTACAACGGAGCGCCCTACATCGTCCAGCGGGCGGGCGAGGCCGTCTACTCGAAGGAGGGGAAGGCTCAGCTTGCGGATCAGGTGGCATACTACATGAAGAACGCAAAGGTGATCTGCGAGGGTCTGCGGGAGGCTGGCTATACGGTGTCCGGAGGTGTCAACGCACCTTACATCTGGCTGAAAACGCCGGGGACCATGACCTCCTGGGAATTCTTCGACTACCTCCTGGAGAAAGCGAATGTGGTGGGGACACCCGGCTCCGGCTTCGGCCCCAGCGGCGAGGGGTATTTTCGGCTGACGGCCTTCGGGACCTATGAGAACACCGTGCGGGCCATCGGCCGCATCAGGGCCCTGTAAGGCGGCGGGGCAGGCGGCCGCGCGTACCGGCAGACAAAGTTTTCTATAATGTTTTATCTTAGTGATTGTGCAAAACGGCAAAAAATCCGAGGGTTTCCTTGGATTTTTTGTGCATACAATTCAAAACAACGAGAGAGCCGGGAGATGTTGGGAAGAGGCAGCTGCGCAAAATTATATTTTATATGTATGGATAAAATGCACAAAAATAAAATCAATAATTTGTATAAAAACACAAAAATAAAAAAGTGACATTGGAAATATTGAGAAAAAATTTAGATATACCGGATTTTGCATTCGGTTCTCATTGACAAAGCTGTGCAATTATCCTATAATCGTTAATAGAAAATTAATGAAATTGTTCAATGGAGCAAAACGGTCCGTCGGACATAAGAAGAGAAGATCTTGACAGCGCGGGAGCGGCACAGTATGGAACAGAATGCACTGGTGATCGAGACAATCAAAGAAAATTATCAGCAGATGTTTGCCGCGGAGAAAAAGGTGGCAGATTATATCCTGGCGTATCCGGAGCAGGTGGTCTCGGCCAGTGTTTCGGAGCTGGCGGAGCTTTCCGGCGTCAGCGACGCCACGGTGATCCGCATGTGCAAGCATCTGGGCTACCAGGGCTTTTATCAGATGAAGATCAATCTGGCCAGGGACCTGGGGCAGCATCAGCTGGTGGGCTACCGGGGAGATCAGAACAATCCGGATACGGCGAAGGAGATCCTCCAGGGGATCGCCAGGAACCTGTTAAATACGGCCTCCCGGCTCGATATGAACGTGGTCCTAAGCTGTGCCAGGCTGATACGGGAGAGCGAGATGGTACATGCGGTGGCGGTGGGCAATACGAGCCCGGTGGCCATCGACCTGGGATTTCGGCTGGGACGTCTCGGGATCCGGACCAGCAGCGCACTGGTCCCGGAGTATTTTCTGAGCAATATAAGCCTTGGGACCAGGAGGGATGTGATCGTGGCGGTCTCCCATTCGGGGAGCTCCAGGCAGGTGATCCAGGCGCTGGAGCTGGGGAAAGAGAAGGGGATGAAGAGCATCGCCATCACAGGGGCGGCCAGGAGTCCGGTCTCCCAGATCGCGGATCATACGCTGTACATTCCGGTGGAGGATCCGCTGTTCAGTGAGTTTGGGGCGATCTCCCATGTATATGCGATGGCGGTCATCGACGCGCTTCTTTATTTTGTGGCAAATGCCGAGCGGACTTCCAAGGACGTGGACCGGCTGGAGATGCTGCTGGCAGAATATAAGCTTTGAGGATCCTCCTTCCGGGGAGGGAAGACAGAAAATCGGACAGAGGTTGAGGAAAATGGCATATCAGGACAAATATGAGACTTATCTGGATCAGATCGCGGCAGATATCGAGTGGTGCAGAAACTCCGGGCGGAGCCATGTGTTCGGCTACACGAGCAATTATGACGTGGTCTTTCAGTGGGATATCGATGTCTATAATCAGATCTTAAAAGAGTTTTTGAAGGAAGAGCCGGCGGCCAGGGCCGGCGATACCATTGACACCATGGAGGATTTCGCCAGGATCAGCAGCTACTGTCTGATGAAGGGGATCGGAGCCAATTTTGACATCACCAGTCTGGAAGTATGCGAGTACCTGCAGAGTCATTTCCGTTCGGAGCCGGCTCTTGGGGGTACCTGTGCCCAGGGGGCGGCGGCGCTGGCGGCGCTTGGGTTCCCCATGGCGGTCCAGCTGACGGATAAGTGCAGGGAGGTCTGCAGGATGATGGACGCGCCCGGCATGGAGGTGGTGAAGGAGGGAAGGCTGGTACCCATCATGGAGGGGGCCTCCGGCGAAGCTCCTGTCTATCACATGATCCTGCAGTTTTCAAAGGATGACCGGATCCTCATCCACGGGAAGGAGTATGCGATCCCCCTTTCCAACCGTCTGATCCTTTTCTATGACAGGATACACAAGACCGTGCCCATCGATCCGGGCTTCTTTGATTACTGGAACGGGCATGCGGCGGACATTTCTTCCTATCTGGTTTCCGGCTTTGACGCGGTGATCGACACGGCGGTCATGGAGGAGCGGCTGGGGCAGATCGTCAGCCATTTCGAGATCATGAGGAAAAAGAATCCGGATTTTATCGCTTATTTGGAAGGGGCTTATTATATGAACCCCGAGGTGAAGGAGATGCTCTTCAAACGTCTGGCCCCTTATGTCAATATTGTGGGGACCAACGAGGAGGAGCTGGTGGCCCAGAATGAGGTGCAGGGGCTTACCACGGATATCACGGATCTTGAGTCGGTACTCCGGGGGATCGGGGCGCTGATGTTCCACTGCGGTATCCGGGGCGTGGTGCTCCATACCAAGGATTACTCTCTCTATTATGGGGAGGAGCTTACGGGGATCGATATTGAGAAGGGCCTTACCATGGGGAACCTGATGTCGGGGACCAGGGCCAGGACCGGGAAGTACGGGACGGTGGAGGAGTGCAGGGAAAGCCTGAAGCTGAGCTTAAGCCCCATCGGCCTGGAGTTCCACGAAAGGCTGGGGAAGCTTAAGCTCGACCGGCAGGCGGTGCTGGTGCCCTCCAGATATCTGGAACATCCGAAATATACCATCGGCCTGGGCGATACCTTTGTATCGGGGGTCCATACCTGTTTTCGGTAAAAACAGCTGCCGGTCCGGCAGGATAAAAAACAGAAAAGGAGACGAAGACCATGGCGTATTTGATGGGGATCGATCTTGGGACTTCCAGCCTTAAGACGATCATTATTGACGAGACGGGAGATGTAAAAGCGCAGAGTGCGAGGCCATATCAGTTCGCTTCTCCTTTCGGCGGCTATGCGGAGCACGATCCAAGGGAATGGTGGGAGGCGTGCTGTGTGACGGTGCGGGAGGCCCTTGCCGCCTGCGGGGCGCCGGCTGCGGAAGTGAAAGGCGTCAGCTTTTCCGGGCAGATGCACGGGGCCGTCCTTCTGGACAAAGATTTCCAGGTGATCCGGCCGGCGATCCTCCACTGCGACGCCCGCTCCTCGGAACAGGTGGCGGAGCTCTCAGAGGCCCTCGGGCCGGAAAAAGTCCGGGAGCTGGTGATGAACCCTGTCTACACGGGTTTCCTCCTGCCCTCCCTCCTGTGGGTGAGGAAAAATGAGCCGGAAAACTATGAGAAAATAAGATATGCGTTCCTGCCGAAGGATTATCTGAAGTTTAAGCTGACGGGGGAGGTTTCCTCCGATTATTCGGATGCCTCGGCGACGCTTGCCTTTGATATCAGAAGGAACTGCTGGTCGGAGGAGATCCTGGGGGCCGTCGGCGTACCCATGGATATCTTTCCCAGATGCTATGGGACCGACGAGGCCGCAGGCACGGTTTCGGAGGCGGCCTCCAGGGAGACGGGACTTGCCGCTTCCACCGTCGTGGTAGCCGGAGGCGGGGACCAGGTCATGCAGGGCATTGGAAACGGCATTGTGAAGGCGGGCCAGGCGTCCTCCAACATCGGGACCAGCGGCCAGGTGTCCTTCCAGAGCGATGTGCCGATCTTAAATCCGGCGCTTTCCACCAACACCTTCTGCGGTTATAAGAAAGGGCGCTGGATCACCATGGGCGCCATTATGAACGCAGGCTTATCCCTTAAGTGGTTTAACAGCCTCTTTGAGACGGCTGATTATAACCTGATAAATGAACAAGTTGCAAAGGTAAGACCGGGAAGCGGGGGAGTCGTTTTCCTTCCGTACCTCAATGGGGAACGGACTCCTCATGTGAACCCCAATTTAAGCGGAGTGTTCCTGGGCGTGAATCTGAACACGGGGCGGCCCCAGATGACGAGGGCAGTGATGGAGGGGGTGGCTTTCGCCCTGAATCAGTGCATCGAAGTCTGCGGGGAGCTGGGGCTTAAGGCGGAGACCATGGTGGCCTCCGGCGGCGGCGCGAGGAGTGCGCCCTGGCTGCAGATCCAGGCAGATATTTTCGGCATTCCCCTTAAGGTGGCGGACACGGAAGAGCAGGCGGGCTTAGGTTCCGCCATTGCGGCCGGGGTCGGCGCGGGTATCTACCGGGACATCGAGGAAGGCTGTGCTGCGGTAGTGAAGTACAAGGATCACACCGTGGTTCCCAATGCGGAAGACCATAAGGCCTACGAGGAGTACTACCAGCTCTTCAAGGATACTTATGCGGCCGGAAAGGATGTTTTGCAGCGAGTAACATTAATGGGGCGCAGACATTAGTATGACCCACACCAATTACCACTATGTTTCACGAAGGATAAATTTTCGGCCTGCTAGGCGGAGGAGGGAGGCGATGCGGTGGCATCGTTGACCGACGATATCATACCCTTTGGGTACAACGACGCAGACGGAAATTTAGACAAGCGAAACAGGTGATTAATTGGTGAGGGCCATACTAACCTGGCCTGAAAAAGAAAGCATAGAGGTGAGAAAAGTTGGGAGAAGAAATGAGGAACAAGGATGAGTACATCTTTGAATGCGAAGGCATCTACAAGGCATTCGGCGGTACTCAGGCGCTGGCGGACGTCCAGCTCCATGTGAAAAAGGGCGAGGTCATCGCGCTGTTAGGTGAGAACGGCGCGGGAAAATCGACCCTGATGAAAGCGGTCATCGGCCTCCATCAGCCCGATGCGGGGACCATGACCTTCGAAGGAAAGCCTTATTCCGCTAAGGGTCCGGTGGATGCCATGAAGGCTGGGATCTCCATGATCCATCAGGAGTTAAATCCGGAGCCTTACCTGACCATTGCGGAGAGCATCTTCCTGAACCGGGAGGACGTCCACGGCGGTATCTTCCTGGATAAGAAGAAACAAAATCAGAGAGCTCAGGAGATCCTGGACCAGTTTGGGTTTGGATATCCGGCGACAACGGTCATGGGCAAGCTTTCTCTTGCTCAGATGCAGATGGTGGAGATCATCAAGGCCGTATCCTGTGACGCCCGCATGATCATTATGGATGAGCCCACCTCCTCCCTGGACAGCGAGGAGACGGAGCATCTGTTTGCGACCATCCGCGACCTGAAATCCAAGGGCGTTGCGATCATTTACATCTCGCACCGTATGGACGAGATCTTTGAGATCTGTGACAGTGTGGCCGTATTCCGTGACGGCACCTATGTGGGCGCCCGGTCCATGGAGGGCGTGACCAGAGACGAGCTGATCTCCATGATGGTGGGCCGTCAGGTGAAGAATGTGTTCCCTAAGACGGACTGCGAGATCGGCGACGTGGTCTTCAAGGTGGAGGGCCTGACCGGAAAAGGTTTTGAGGACATCAGCTTTGAGGTGCGTGCCGGAGAGATCCTGGGGCTTACCGGCCTGGTGGGCTCCGGGCGGAGCGAGACCATGAGGGCGATCTTCGGCCTGGACCCCCTGGAAAAAGGGAAGATGTGGCTGAACGGCGAGGAGATCACCATCAAAAATCCAAGGGATGCGATCAAAAAGGGCGTCTGTATGGTGAATGAGGACAGAAAGAACTATGGTCTTTGTCTGTTCCGGTCCATCCGGGAAAATATTTCCCTGCCGAACCTTCCGGCGAAACAGCCGGGCCTCCTGTTAAATCAGAGCCGGGAGAAAAAGGAATGTGCGGAATATGCGAAGCTTCTGACCGTCAAGGCCGGCAGCATCGAGCACAATGCGTTTTCGCTGTCCGGCGGCAACCAGCAGAAGGTCGTTATCGCAAAATGGATCATGGCGGGGCCTAAGGTGCTGATCCTCGACGAGCCCACCAGGGGCGTGGACGTGGGCGCCAAGTCGGAGATCCATACGCTGATGTGCCAGTTTGCCGCAAAAGGCATGGCGGTCATCATGATCTCTTCCGAGCTTCCCGAAGTCATGGGCATGAGCGATAGGATCCTGGTCTATCATGAAGGAAAGCTCAACGGCGAGGTGAGCCGTGAGGAGGTCTTAAGCGGTGCGGCAACTCAGGAGGTCATCCTGGCAAAAGAATTCGGTGGAAAGTAGGAGGAGATAGAACAATGGCTCAGAAAAAAGAAGGCAAGATCTTAGGAATGGAGCGGGAAACGTTCCGTCAGTTTATGGGTAAATACGGTGTCAGTGTCGTCATGGTGGTCATGATCATTGCCATTGCGGTCTATAATCCCCGTTTCATAAGCGGGGCGAACCTGGTCAACGTGATCACGCAGATCTCCATCAACGGCATGCTGGCCTTTGGTATGTGCCTGTGTATCACCATCGGCGGCATCGACCTGACTGTGGGCGCCCAGCTGGCCCTGGTAGGCGTTATCATGGGGCAGACCATCACCAACGCGGGCATGCCGATCGTTGTGGGCATCCTGATCGGTGTCGGTGTCGCGACTCTGTTCGGCTTTATCAACGGCTTCTTCATTGCGAAGTTCAACATGTTCCCCTTCGTTGTGACCCTGTCCATGCAGCTGGTCATCCGCGGCGCCGCCCAGGTCATCTCCGGCGGCAAGGCGATCACCTTCGGCCAGGCGGTAAAGAATATGTATTACGGGAAATTTTTAGGGATTCCTTACCCGGTACTCGTCCTTCTGGTGGTGTTTGTCCTGATGTACATCATGTTCCACTGGACGAAGCTGGGACGTTATATCCTGGCGGTCGGCGGCAATGCCAATGCGGCCGTGGCTTCCGGCGTCAGCGAGTTCAAGATCCGCGTCATCTGCCACACCCTCTCCGGTTTCCTGGCAGGCATCGGAGCCGTGATCATGGCGGCGAAGACCGGTTCCGGACAGTCCAACCTGGGTGTCGGCTATGAGACGGACGCCGTTGCCGCCTCCGTTATCGGCGGTACATCTTTTGCCGGCGGTATCGCTACCATGCCCGGCGTCCTGATCGGTATCTTTATTGTAGGCTTCATCTACAATGGCATCAATATGATCGGCATCGACGCCAACTGGCAGTCCATCATCCGCGGCCTCGTCATCATCGGGACGGTCATGCTGGATATGGCGATCAACGGCAAGAGCCGCAAATGATCTTCTGAGAATCTATATCTGCAGAAAAAAGATATCCGAAAATATCCCGGCAGTTTCTGCCGGGATATTTTGATGAAAATTTATTTTTTGAAAAACAGGAAAAAAGACAAAATTGTCAAAAATAATGCAGATTTTATTGAAAATTTTAGAGACTATGACGTCTGGAAAGAAGCAGATAACTAATATCCGGAGAAAAAAATGATATCTTTTATTAAGAATATTCTAAAAGTACATTGACTTCTGGGAATGTCTGTGTTAGTATTGTATCAGCCTGAATACAGGCATATCAAAAAGGAGGAAAAAGAAATGAAAAAAGTGTTGGCAGTAGTGTTGGCATCCATGATGGTGCTCAGCCTGGCGGCATGCGGCGGCGACGACAAGAAAGAAGAAACCCAGGCCCCCGAGTCCAAGGCTGAAGAGACGACAGAAGCGGCAGAAGAGGAGACTCAGGCTTCCGCGGATACTACGGCGGCTGCAGAAGAGACTCAGGCTTCCGCAGACGGTGCCGGTGATGCCAAGGGCGGCGATGTGAACGGCGACGGCAAGATCATTGTCGGTTACATTTCCAAGAACCTGACGGACCCCTTCCATGGACCCATCAATACTTATGCAAAAGAGACTTTTAACGGTCTTGTAGCAGACGGCACGATCGATGAGTGGACAGATATCCTGGATGGACAGACCATGGCCGACGTTCAGATCAACTGTGCAAACGACTGCATCACCAAGGGCTGTGACTATGTGTTCATCGCTCCCTGTGAGGCGGAGGCTTCCGACCCCGCAGTGGTCCAGATGGCAGATGCCGGGATCAAGGTTATCGTGTTCAACTCCATGACCACTAGCACCGAGGAGAAAGCATGGCTCTTCTCCGGTTCCGACGATGTGTACGCAGGCGAACTGCTTGGACAGTGGGTGTTGGATAACTGCCCTGACGGCGGCAAGTATGTTCACTGCAACGGTGTTTTAGGAAACTCCGCTCAGATCCAGAGAACTGAGGGTATGCACAACATCCTTGACCCTCATCCCGAATTCGAGATGGTGATGGACGAGGATACCCAGTGGAGCGGTGAGAAGGCTGCGACCGTAGCCGAGAACGCAATGGCTCAGTACGGCGAGGAGCTGGTAGCTATCATCTGTGATAACGACGATATGTCTTCCGCGGCTCAGTCTGCCTGCAATGCTGCCGGACGTTCCGATATCATCTGCGTAGGCGTTGACGGAAATCAGACTCCTCTGGAGATGGTGAAGGCCGGCGAGCTTGGTGCTACCGTTCTTCAGGACGGCGTAGGTCAGCTTGATGCTGGTATCAAGGCTATGGTCGACGATATCAACGGAAAAGCTCCCGAGGGCAAGATCGTTATGGTTGACTTCGTTCTGGTGACCGCAGACAACGTTGACGAGTATCTGAAATAATCCCTAAGGATCTATTACATAGCAGATCGATCCTGCTAGAGAAAGTGATACGGGCATGTGCGAAAGCACATGCCCGTTTTTTGGGGTGTACGCGCCGATGTAAAGGAAATATACCCAAAGGGCATATATACCCAAAGGGCATACGTTAATGCAGGTGCTTCGCACTGAAAAGATAGGGTATGCCGCCGGGCCGGATCCGGAGCCTGCCGGTTACGCCTTGAAAAATGAAGCTGATAGTTGGTTTACCCTTTTCTGTCCCCATGCTATACTGTTCCTACAGCCAGGACAGGGGGTGATATCCATGGCGTTGACAAGAGAAGATCTACAGGCAATTAAAATACTCTTAGAGGAAAATCTGCAGCCGGTGCATGAAAGCTTAGCGCGGATCGAAGAGAGACTTCAAGTTGTGGAAGAGAGGCTTCAGGCTGTGGAAGAGAGGCTTCAGGCTGTAGAAGAGAGACTGGGGGTGCTCGAAGGGCGGGGCGAGGTAGTTGAAAAAAGACTTGGGACAATGGGATGCACGCTGAAGATCGTTCTGGAGGATCTGCAGGCGGTCAGAGAAATTTTGAGACCGCTGAATGATGAGGCCGGGATTATCAAACGAAAGATAAATGAATTGGATTCCGCCCTGGAACACGGGACCAACAGGAACATCCTGCTGTTGACGGAAAGCATGAGGAGCCTGATCGACAGACTCACAGATAAGACGGTTCTGCTCGAGTTAAAAATGTCGAGCTTCGACATGAAAGTGAGGGATCTTGAGCGGGAACTGGCGGATATCAAAGACAGACTTGCGCAGGAGGAAGAACCTGCGGGAAACATAGAGTTTTAGGGGGTAGTGTAAAATAGTTTGGCTCTTTG
>CAMSZT010000018.1 GCA_947066815.1 uncultured Lachnotalea sp. | reverse complement strand
AAGGGGATGAAGAGGAATGGAAAAATCTGGCAATTAGGTCAGCAATCATAGCAGGCTTATAAAAGTACGGATTCTTTTTTCGCCAAAGTTGATTTCATTAAAGAATTTGTATTGATTGGCGGTGAGCCATTGCTGTACAGAGAACTGGCAAAGGTGATTCAGTATATTGGAGAACGCTATAGACAGAAAACAGGTGTTTTCAGTATTACTACAAATGGGACGCTTATCCCGTCAGAAGAGATTTTATGTGCATGCCGGAAATATAACGTGATGTTCAGAATTTCCAATTACGTCAGGCAATTACCATGGCTGAAAGAAAAATATGAACGGTTAAAAGAATGCCTGGATAAAAATAATATTTCGTATGTGCTTGGAGAAGAGGAATGGGAGTGGATGGACTATGGCTTTGATTTTCTGGAGCGGAAGGGAACAAGGGATGAATTGATCAGGGTATTTGATTTATGCCGCACGCCTTGTCGGGAAATTCGGGAAAACAGATTTTATTTTTGTGTGATGGCGCGAAGCGTATCGGAGAATTTGGGATATGGCCTTGGGACGGATGATTATTTGGATCTCGATAAATTAACCGGTGAAGATTATAAAAAGGAATTGCTGGAGTTTACTTTGGGATACTCGCAAAAGGGCTATTTGGACATGTGTGACCGTTGCAATGGGGCAGAGGCAAAAGAATATCCGATACCTGCAGCAGAACAGGTGAAAAAATAATGATTCATAAATTGATCTTATATGGAGCTGGAAAACGGTGCAGGACATTATGTAAGATATTGAAATGGTCTGATATTTTTATTGAGGCTGTTATAGACAGCGATAAACAGAAATGGGGGCAGGAAGTAGATGGCCGTTTAATCCAGCCTCCAAAGGAAATGGAAATATTAGAAAATGTATACATATGCATCACGATGATGGATGACAAGGCTATAGAACAAATTCGAAGACAATATAAGGGCGTATTTATAAAAAATTCAATAAAGGAAATTGGATATTATGAATTAATCCTCAAAGTATATAAACAGAATTCAAATATCAGGGGGTTTATAAAAGAATATACAATAGATACGCAAAAAGAGGAAGCGGTATTGTTTGACTGCTATCAGGGGTTGGTCCTTGGGGGAGTGGAATCTTGGACGGCTGACATTTGTAAAGCATTATTGTCAAGGGGAAGAAACAGTACTTATATTATTTCGGACGGAGGGACATATGATGTGGAAGAAGAACTGCTCGGCCATATCATAGATGTCGATATCGATCATGATATGAATTTTTTGCCTTCTTCTATACTGGAATTAATAGAGGCTATTTTGTTAAAATTGCCTTGTAAGGTAGTTACATGTTCAACAGATGAAGTGATGTTGGCAGCGTATATGATCAAATGTGTCTATCCAGATCAGATTACGGTTATATCTGTGATCCATAATAGCTGTAAAATGGTATATGACGCATACAGAGCTTTCAGAGAGTGTACAGATATTTATATCGGTGTCAGCCAGGATATCAGAAATGATATGATACAAGATGGCGTGGCCCCGGAGCGGATCTATTCCATGACGTGTCCTTTTTCCTGCGAAGAAAAATTGATTCGTGGATACACGGAGGATCATGAACAGCCGATTCATATTGGCTATGCCGGTCGCATGGATTCTTGGAGCGGCTCAGGACATTCTCAAAAAAGGATGGATTTACTTTTGAAATGTATCGGTATACTGGAGCAAAGAAAGGTGGATTTTATGATGGAACTGGCCGGAGACGGGCCAGGGAAGCCGCAGATGGAAAAATATGTGCGTGAGCATAATCTGAGTGAACGGGTCCGTTTTCTGGGAAGAGTGAAACGGACAGAAATTCCTTCTTTCTGGCGCCGTCAGGATCTTTGTATTAACCTGGCTGATTATGAAGGCCGAAGCATCAGCATAATAGAGGCAATGGGAAACGGCGCGGTCCCTGTTGTAACGGAGACTTCAGGAACCAAAGAAGACATTGCGGATGGGGTGAATGGGTATCGGATTCCGGTTGGGGATTATGCTGCCGCAGCCGGCCGGATCGAGTATCTGGCTGGCCACCGGGATTATTTGCATACAATGGGAGAAGCGGCTCATGCGGCTGTTTATCCCAAAAGCCTGATGGAACCACATACGGATTTTTGGGAAAAGCTTCTTTTTCCTTCAAATTAAAAGGCGGCTTATAAAGAGTACGGGCATGGTGGAAAAGGATGGATCATAGAGATTATACAAATTGGAGAAACAATACACTGTGTGCAAGGGTGGAGACGGATAAAAAATATCTGGTCTTAAAGATGGGAAATCATTTGATTTCCACAGCAGGTTTGGGATGGTATATATTATATACACTTATGGGGATACGGTTTGGAGTGGAGAATGAATTTATTCCTGTGGTGGATTGGAGGGATTGTAAGCTTCCTCAATACGATGCACAAAAGGTTGGTAAGGAGAATGTATGGGAATATTTTTTTGAGCAGCCTTTTAATGTCTGTGTAGAGGAGGCTTATGCCAGCGGTGAGATCTTTGTGATTGATGACGTTGGAAAGTTTGATTATAAGCAAAGCCTGGATGCAGAAAGATTTATAAATTTTTATGATCAGGAAGTACTAAAGTGGCGGCAATGTTTTCAACAATATATCCGGATAAAAAAGGAGATCAAAGGATATTTCGAATATTGTCTCAGTCAGCATTTTGAGATGGAAGACAAAATAATTGGTATTTTGGCAAGAGGGACAGATTACAGGGAATTAAAACCGGCAGGGCATTTAAAACCGATTCCTGCGGATGAAATTTTTGCGTGTATAGACAGTCTGCGGAAACGAATGCCGGGATATAAAATTTTTCTTGCTACAGAAGATCAGGGTATCCTGACAGAGTTTGAGGCGAGATATCCTGACAGGGTTGTTTCTGTGGAGGCTAAGAGATATAAAAATTTAGGTTATGATACACTGAATGCGGTTTATAAAAAAGAAAACGGGTATGAGCGGGATTTAAAATATCTGTATTCACTTTATGCGATATCGAAAGCTCCGATGTGTATTTATTCGGCATGCGGGGGCGGTGTCCTGGCATCCTTAATGCGAAGGGAAGAAAGAGAATATCATTTTTTATGCCATGGATATAACAGGGCAACAGGAATGATCGTAGGAAGCTTTCTGGAAAAAGAAAAGGGGAAAATGCTTCTGGCAGGAAATAAACCGTTAATGTTTTATGCTTTGAACACCTTAAAATTATTGCATATCGAACAGGTTTATATTGTTGTGACTGAGGCGGTGAAAGAAGCGTATCAAAAAGTGATAGGCCATGGGGAAGCCTTTGGGATGAGGATTTGCTATCTGGTATCGGATACTTATGGTGTGGTGGACCATATATCGGATAATCCCGGATATTTGGCAGCATCAAGAATGGTTTTACTGTATGCAGATTATGTCATACATGGTATAGGGATCGCAAAGGAATTGTCAGAAAAAATATGTACTTTTGACGGTGCGTATGTATGGGGAACAAAGTCTTTTTTTTCGGAATCTACCGAAAGTATACGGCTGAGTGAGAATAAAGAGGTGCCGATGGAAGCATATGGAGATTATAAAGCAGGAAACTATAGTCTGATGGGAAAATATGTTTTTGATCATGAGCTGAAGCAGATCGTGGAAGAGCTGATGAAAGAAAAAGCGGAGCCGGAACTTACAGATGTTTTAAATAAATATATCGGCAGAAAAAAATTGCTTTTCATAGAATGTAAAAGAGGGACTGTTTTTTCAAAAATAGAAAATATGTCCGCTTTGGAGAAAACAGGGCAGATGATCTGTTTCATGGAAGAACTTCAAAAGGAAAAAATCGGGGATTTTGAATCGTTCAGAGAAAGGGGTTAGAGTGAAGGTTATAGTTTTTGGAGCAGGCAGATTCTATGAGAAAAGGAAAGAAAAGCTTTTGTCTGATCCGGATGTAGAACGAGTGGCCTTTATTGATAATAACCGGGATATACAAGGGACATATATAGATGGGATTCCTGTAATGGCGGTTCACCAAATTGCAGCTCTTTCTTTTGATGTTGTCCTTCTTATGAGCGCAAAAACACTCGACATGAAAAAACAGCTTCTGGATATGGGGATCGATGTAAAAAAAATATGGTGTTGGACAAGGTTTGAAAGTGAAAAAAATAAAGGAAGATTTTTCTTTTTTTGTGGAAATCCCAATGTGCTGCCAACAGGAAAAAAGGTTCTTATCATTTCGACGGATCTTGGTTATAACGGGGGATCTTTAGCAGCCGTTTATGCGGCAAAAGCATTGGAGAAACGAAACTATAATGTAGTAGTGGCGGCTCCGGGGGGGAATGCTGTTTTTATCAGGGAATTTAAGAATGATGGATTAAATATTATGATCTGTTCTGCGCTTCCCTATCTTTATAGTGAAGAGCTTGCTTTCGTAGAGAAGTTTGATTTCGTGATCGTGAATGTTTTCCAGATGATGCTGTGTGCAAAAGCGATCAGCCGATCAAAGCCTGTGATCTGGTGGATTCATGAACCGATGGCTTTTTATGAACCTGTTTTGGAACAATTTGGCGAATATGTAAGACAAGATAGGTTCAAAAACATCAGGATCTTTGCGGTGAGCAGAATTGCGCAGAAGGGATTTAATCATTACTTTCCTGAAAGGATGATAGAAACGCTTGCCTATGGGATACCGGATGAACAGAGTGGGATAAATGACGAAAGAAAAAGCAGTAAAATGGTTTTTGCAGTCATTGGAGGGGTTATTCCATTAAAGGCACAGGATATATTTTTGAAAGCGATAAAAAAAGTATCAGGAGAATTAAAAAAGGAAGCATTGTTTTGGATCATCGGCCTGGTTGGCCGCGATTCATACGGCGATGAAATCATAGAACTGGCTTCACAGGAGCCGTCTGTAGTTTTTGGGGGAGAGATGAACAGAGAGGAAATTCGGAAAGCATATGGGAAAATAGATGTGCTCGTATGTCCCTCTATGGAAGAGTGTATGTCAATTGTCGTAACAGAATCAATGATGCATAGCAATGTTTGTATAGTATCAGATTCGGCTGGCATGGCAGACTACATAGAGAATGGCGAAAACGGCTTTATTTTTAAGACAGGTGACATAGATGATCTGGCTGAAAAAATGAACTATGTATTATGTAACAGAGAAAAATTACCGCTCATTGGACGAAACGCAAGAAAAACATATGAAAAACAGTTTACAATGGATCTTTTTGAAGAGAGATTGGATAATATACTGCTTCAAGTGGAAAATACAACATACTGTGTTTGAAAAGGGAAGAAGAGAATCTCTATGAAAATGTCAATTATTACCGTTTGCCTGAACAGTGAATCAACCATTGAACAGACGATACAAAGCGTTATCGGACAGAAAGACGAAGAAACAGAGTACATTATCATAGACGGCGGATCCACAGACAGGACGCCTGAGATCATAAATCAATATAAGACCTCCATAGACATTATTGTCAGGGAGCCGGATCAGGGAATCTATGACGCCATGAATAAAGGCATATCTTTAGCCCGGGGAGAGCTTGTCGGCATTATCAATTCGGACGACTGGTACGAGCCGGGAGCTTTAAACAAGGTGCGGCGATGCTTCGGCCATTCAGGTGCGGATGTCGTTTACGGAAGTCTGAACCTGATTGATGCGGATGGGCTTGTGAAACCTATGATACCGACCGATCTAAAAAAAATAAGATACGAAATGGAAATTCCGCATGCTGCGGCTTTTGTCAGAAAAGATATTTATGAGAAATATGGGAGCTTTTCATTGGAATTTAAAATCGCAGCAGATTATGAGCTGATGCTGCGTTTTTATACAAGCGGGGCTAGATTTGTTTTTTTGGATGAGGTGCTGGCCAATTTTCGTTTAGGAGGGATCAGTAACCGGCAATCGGATATCTGTGCGTATGAAACGATACGTGTTTCCCAAAAGTATCTGACATCTTATTTGCCGGAGGAGCGGGCGTGTGTGGAAAAGATAATGGGCATCAAATGGGGGCCCTTCTATTTCAGGAAATTGTTGGATGAGCATCCGGATTGTATTGTAGATTATGTGAGGAAAAGACTGGCAGATGAAGCCGGGGGAGAGCTTGCGGTTTTCGGCGCAGGGCGATGGGGAATGGATCTGTATCATATCCTGTCTGAAATGGGGGCAAATCCTTCTCTTTTAGTTGATAATGAAAAAGCGCTGTGGGGACAGGCCAGAGAGGATATAAGAATTTCTTCACCGGAGGTTCTGCGGTTCTTTCATGGAGTAGTCCTGATCGTGGCAAAGGGATTCAGCGCAGAGCTCTTATCCCAGATAGACGAAATGGATAACCGGAAAATAGTACGTGTTACATGGGAGGAACTGGTAAATGATCTTAAGGATCATGTATTTTCTTGATGAAGGGCTGGGGTTTGGCGGCGCCGCCAATACATTGCTTCGTCAGGCTGTCCTGATGAAGAGGGCAGGCCATGAGGTCCTTTTGTCCATATCCAATCATAAGAATGAGAAAATAGCAGAGGAGTATTTCGAGTTATGTGGAAGGAGCGGCATTGAAATACTGCGGATGCCGTTTCTGGTCTCGTCGCAGCCGGAGGATCTGGACATTATTTCAGTCGTCCAAAACTATACGATGGTCAGAGATGTGGTGAAACGGCATGCTCCGGATCTGCTGCATTCCATACAAATCAATCCGATAGCGGAATTGGTGAGCAGGGAACTGAAAATCCCGCATATTATGAATATTTATCAGATACGGAGAGAGTTTTTTTCGATTCCGTATACAGATGTATTCCCTCACTATCATATCTGCGACTCCTGGTACTATGCGGATATATGGACGGAAATGCTTCATACGGATTCCGTCTGCATTAGAACGGCAGCAGAGGATCCAGGGCCAAAAAGGATCAAAAAGGGAAGCAGCGGCAGGCTGCGATATATCTGCGCCGGTGCGGTTTGCGCAAGAAAGAATCAGCTTGAGGTAATAAAAGCCTTTGAATCGGCGCTTTCTGAGGGAATAAACGGGGAATTGTTTTTGTATGGTTACGACAGGGATCCTTATGCAAAGGAGTGCAGGCAGTATCTGGAGGAACAGAAATTAGAAGAATGGATACATATGACAGGCTTTTGCACGGATATGGCTGATGAGTATGAGCAGGCGGACGTACTTTTGTGCGGAAGTACCTGCGAATCCTATCCGAATGTGATTTCAGAAGCCCTGGCTCATGGGCTGGTAGTGATATCGACCCCGGTAGCCGGAGTGCCTGAGGTGATTGAGGACGGGGTAAACGGGTATTTGTGCGACGGCTATTCCGGATCTGCAATATGCCGGAAAATTTTGCAGTTCGATCAGGAAAGAAAAGCAGGCAGGACAGCGGAAATCCTTGACCGCGCAAAAGCTGCTTATAGAAAAGTACATGCTCCTGAGAGCATAAGCGCTGAATTGACAAGATATTATCGATATGTCCTGAAAGATGCCTGTGATGCTCCGAAAATCAGGATAGCGGATATTCGTGAAATGTTTTCTGATCTGATAAGGCTCTATGAAAGTCAAAAGGATATTTTTATGCATCCAGAACTGGTGCGTACGAAACTGTGGTATATATTTCATATAGAAAAGGTCCTCAGGAAGCAGGCAGAAAAAGGGAAGAGGCAGGCTTATATCTGGGGAGCCGGCCGGCTGGCGGGTACAATGAAGACTTTGGCCGAAACATTTTTTCCGTTTTTGGAAATGAAGGGGTTTATTGACAGCCACAGGTCGGGGAAGCTGTTTGGTCTGCCCATATATCAGCCGGAGGACATCCCGGAGAAAGACGATGCCATTCTGTTCGTGGGCCTGATAAATGGCCAGGAAGAAATACTTCAGATTTTGCAGGAAGGAACCAGGGTTTATAATCAGGATTATTTCGTATTGACACCCAGGATCTGGTAGAGGAAGGGAGCGTTTGATGGAAATCATAGACCGCGCGATAAAAAACGGAAAGCATATTTCGGGCAATAAAGCTTTGGACGGCCAGACCTGGGCGGATTTTGAAACGATTGCCAGTGAAAAAAAGCTGATTTTGTTTGGAGCGGGAGCAGGCTCGGGAGGTTATTTTGAGCGATATGGAGACCGAGGAAACCTTGCGGGAGTGGTTGATAATGACAGTGGAAAACAGGGATTTTGGATAGAGGAGTTTATTCCGGAAGCTTTTGGGCTGAAGTCTGGGAAAACGAGAATTTCCGCAATATCGCTGTTTGACGTTTATGATCCGGAGGAAGTAGTAGTTCTTGTTACCAGTACGAATCATTATGGAACGATCATAGGGCAGCTTGGGCAGCTTGGGATGAAGCATTGTTTTGTATTGGTGATCATGGAGGCCAATGAACAGGAAGCATCAGATAAAAGGACAGGGATCGAGGAAAGCGGCGAGGAGAAGAAAATACAGTTTGCGGGAATGTGCTGCCGGCAGGAGAAAATAAATCGAAAGAGGATTTTTTTTAAGGCTTATGGGGATTACACAGATCATGGCAAATATATTACGGAAGCCCTGTTGAAGGCAGGAAAAGATCTGGACCTTGTCTGGGCAGTAAACGACATGCGGGCGGAGGTTCCTGACGGAGTCAGAAAAATATATGCGGGAAACTGGAAACGTTTTATCTATGAAATGGAGACATCCGCAATGTGGATACTGGATCTGCCGGTTCCATCCTATATCATCAAGCGTCCGGGACAGATCTACATCCAGACCAAGCATTGGGCCAGTATCACATTAAAGAGATTTTATCTGGATGCGTCGACGTTCCAGGGCGTCCCGGAAAAGATCAATGTATGGAAAAGAGAGCAGAAACTAATTGACCACATTATTACAGGCAGTGATTTTGATACGGAATCCTGCCGCCGTGGCTTTGGTTTTGAGGGGGAGGTGCTGCAGTATGGCTCGCCGCGTTCGGACGGATTGTTCCGTGAGGCGGAGAACCGGGATAAGGTTTTTGGATATTATCATCTGGACAAGGACCGCAGAGCGCTTATTTATGCGCCCACTTACCGGTTCAGTAAAACAAAAGGGAAGACGGCTGCGGAATCCCGCAATATCGGATTGGACTTTGAACGGGTCAAAGGGGCACTGGAGGCGCGGTTTGGCGGCGAATGGTATATTCTGGTCCGGCTGCATCCTTCCGTGGCGTCTGCGCTGCAGGAGATGGAAAAACCGGATTTTGTCATTGATGTGAGCCTGTACGGAGACAGTCAGGAGCTGGTATCGGCCTCCGATATCCTGATCTCGGATTTTTCCAGTATTATGTTTGAGGCTTCTTTTGTGAAAAAACCGGTGTTTCTGTTTGCTACGGATCTGGAAGATTATCTGTTAAATGAATATGACCTGCTGATCGGATATCACGATCTGCCGTTTCCGACTGCGGAATCCAATGAAGAACTGGAACGGAATATCCTGGGATTTCATGGGGAGGAGTATGAGGAAAAGGTGACCGCATTTTTGGAACGCTATGGGGTGCATGAAGACGGCCATGCCGGTGAACGGGCTGCACAGTTTATCGTTGATACGGTTTTTTCTGTGTAGGTGAAGATGTTACAGAGCAAAGGGGAAGCGGTTTGTTTCCGTATTCATACAGTCAGGAAAGAGGATCATTGCAGATGGAAAGAGAGCATAAAAGGGTGCAAAAGGATGCAGGTCAGCCGGAAATCTCCGTGCTGGTCCCGGTTTACAATGTCGAACGGTATCTGGGGCAGTGCCTGGACAGCCTGCTTGCCCAGACCTTTGAAAATTTTGAACTGATCTGTGTGGACGACGGCTCCCAGGACCGGAGCGGAGCCATCCTGGACGCCTATGGGGCATCGGATCCCAGGATCCGGGTCATCCACAAAAAAAATACAGGATACGGAAACAGTATGAATGTTGCGCTGGAGCATGCGAAAGGGAAGTATGTCGCCATTCTGGAGAGCGATGATTTTGCGGAGCCGGATATGCTGCAGAAGCTTTATGATACGGCGGGGGTGCAGGAAGCGGACGTGGTAAAGGGGACCTTTTATAATTACCGGGACGGAGAGAGCGTGCGTTCGGAGAGGCTGGACGGCTATCCGAAGGGCCGGCTGTTAAACGGCCGTTCTTTTCCGAAGCTTTTGGATCTTGCCGACACTATCTGGTCCTGCCTCTATAAGCGGTCCTTTCTGCTGGAGCATGACATCCGTTTTCACGAGACGCCGGGCGCCTCTTATCAGGACATTTCTTTTGCCCTGCAGGTGTGGCTTCAGGCGGACCGGGTGTGTCTGATCGAGGATGCCCTGCTGCATTACCGGAGGGATAATCCGGCCTCTTCCATGAACAACCCGTCGAAATTATTCTGTGTGTTTGAGGAATATCAGTGGGTGGAAGAGAAGCTGGGGCATATTTTAACGGATTCTCCCGTACTTCGCCGGTATTTTACGGCAGCCAGATACCGGGACTATCTTGACCATTATCACAGGGTGGGAGCCTGGTATCAGTATGCGCTGCTGGTAAGGCTGGAAAGTTCTTTTCATGGGGACCGGAAGCGGGGATGGGTCGCAGAAGAGGCGTTCCTGCCTGCCGTGTGGGGGAAGCTTCAGGAGATCTTGGCGGACCGGGACGGTTTTTTTGGAAGAACGGCCAGGCCGCTCCCGGATGCAAGGCTTACGGTCTGCCGGTTTGAAAATATCCCAATATATGCAAATGCTTTTTTCGAGCAGCTGAAACAATATCCGAAGGTGTTCATTTACGGAGCAGGGCAGGTGGGGAAGCGCCTGGCAAAAGCGATCCGGGAACAGGGCGGGCGTGTGGATGCGTTTCTTGTGACCAGGCTTGCCGAAGGGAAGACTGTGTGCATGGATCTTCCTGTCATGGAGGTGCGGGAAGCAAAACCGGCTGCGGACTGCTGTGCGGTGGTCATTGCCGTAACGGAATGGAGCCAGTATGAGCTTTATGTAACCTTGAAGGAGCAGGGATTTCAAAATATTTTCAGGACAGACGAGGCAGTCCGGACGCTTATGTGATGGAAAGGAAGAACGGAAAATGCAGACATCAAAAGAGGACATGAGCCTGGATGAAAGGATTCGGGAGATCCAAAAGAGCCTGCTCCGCTGGTATGAGTTTGCGGCCGGCAGCAGGATCTTATATATAGGAAAGGAAGAGGACGCCCTGGCGGAGCTTCTGTCTGCCTCTGCCGGCACGGTGGTCTGTCTCACATGGCAGGAGAGCTGCGGGGCAGACTGGCAGGAAGAGAACAGGGGCGTTTTCGACTATCTGGTCTCTGTCGCAGATCTGGAAAAGAGCACACAGCCGCAAAAGGTGCTTGCGGAATGGAAAGCGCTGCTGAAACCGGACGGGCGGATGCTTCTCGGCATGAACAACCGTCTGGGGCTGCGTTATTTCTGCGGGGACCGGGATCCCTATACGGGCCGGAGCATGGACAGTATCGAGGATTATAAACGGGCGTATGTCAGCAAGGCAGATCCTTTTTTGGGAAAAACCTACGATAAAGAGGCGTTAAAGAGCCTGCTCAGGGGAGCAGGGATCGAACGGTTCCGTTTTTTTTCTGTTCTCTCGGATCTGAAAAATCCGGCCTTTCTCTATGCGGAGGATTATCTGCCCAATGAAGATCTGGCCAACCGGGTGTTTCCGACCTACAATCACCCGGAAACGGTGTTTTTGGAGGAAGAGCCCCTTTATGACAGCCTGATCCGAAACGGTATGTTCCATGAGATGGCAAACGCCTGGCTGATCGAATGCTCCCTGGGGGGAGGGCTGTCGGATGTCTGCCATGTGACCGGCTCAACGGAACGGGGGAAGGAGGATGCGCTCCTGACCATTATACATAAGTCGGGGATCGTGGAGAAACGGGCGGTTTATCCGGAAGGGGAAAAACGTCTGGAGGCGCTGGAGGCCCACGGAAAGGAACTGAAGGCGCGCGGCCTTCGGGTGGTGGAGGGAAGGATCGAAAACGGCGTATATCAGATGCCTTATGTGGAGGCGGAATCCGGCCAGCTTTATCTGAAACGTCTGCTGCAGGGAGACAAAGAGGAATTTCTTGCGGCCATGGATCATTTCCGGGATCTGATCCTTGCATCCTCCGAGATTGAAAAGCCGGATACCGGGGACGGGGAAGGGGCGATCCTGCGAAAGGGATATCTGGATCTGGTGCCGTTAAACAGTTTTTTTGTGGATGGGGAGTTTGTATTTTACGACCAGGAGTTCTGCAGGGAGCATTATCCGGCCAACGTCCTTTTTCTTCGCATGATCGGCAGTTTCTATCTGGGAAACGGGGCCGCCTGCAGGCTGCTTCCGGTGACGGAGCTGTATGAGCGGTACGGCCTGACGAAACACCTGGAACGCTGGCAGCGGATGGAATGGGAGTTTTTAGGAAACCTTTTAAAGAGAAGAGAGCTTCAGGTTTATTATGAGAGATGCCGTCGCGACCCGGAGATCGTAAATGCGAACCGTCAGCGGATGAATTATTCAGAGGCGGAATATCAGAGGCTTTTCGGTGACATTTTTAAAGGGACGGAGGCCAGGAAGCTGGTGCTTTTTGGCTCCGGAACCTTTGCCGGACGGTTTCTTGCCATGTACGGAAGGGATCATCCGGTCTGGGCGGTCATTGACAACAACGAGTCCCGGTGGGGGAAGACTCTGGAGGGGATCGAGATCCGGCCGCCTGAACTCCTGAAGGAGCTGGAGCCGGGAGACGTCAAGATCTTTATCTGCATCAAGAATTATCTGTCAGTCATGAAGCAGTTAGAGGATCTGGGATTGCACAACTACTCTATTTTTGATCCCTCCAAAGCATACCCGCGGACCGTCCCCGCAAAAGCAGAGAGTTCGGAAAACGCGGACAAAGGGGAGGCGCCCCCTAAGAAGTATCCGGTCGGATATGTGGCCGGGGTGTTTGATATGTTCCATGCCGGGCATCTGAACCTGCTTCGGAAGGCGAAGGAGCAGTGCGGCCGTCTGATCGTGGGACTGGTATCGGATGAGGGCGTTTACCGGAAAAAGGGGAAATACCCGGTGATCCCCTGCAAGGACCGCCTGGAGATCGTGCGCGCATGCCGGTATGTGGACCGGGCGGAGGAACTGCCGGTTTCCTGCGACGGGATCCGGGACGCTTATAAATTATTCCGGTTTGACTGCCAGTTTACCGGGGACGACCATACGGGTCATCCGGGCTGGATGGCCGATAAGGAATATCTGGAGAAGCAGGGCGCGGAGCTGGTGTTTTTCCCTTATACGGAACGGGTCAGTTCGACTAAACTGAGACAGCTTCTAAAGGAGGAAGGTGCGACGGATGAAGGATAAGCCGCTTGTTTCTGTCATTGTCCCCGTATATAATGCGGGGGGCTATTTCAAGGAATGCCTGGGAAGCATTGCGGGCCAGAGCTATGAAAACCTGGATATCATCCTGGTCGACGACGGATCTACGGATGGTTCTGCAGAGAGGTGCGACGCCTTTGCGCAAAAGGATCCCAGGGTCCGGGTGCTCCATCAGGAGAATATGGGAGCGGCAGGGGCAAGGAGGAACGGGGTCCGGACCGCAGAGGGAGAATATCTCTGTTTTGTAGATGCGGACGATACGGTCGATCCCGGGATGGCTGCCTTTTTTGTGGAAAATATAGGAAAGTGCGATCTTCTGACGTCCGGGTACCGGCGCGACACCGGCTCCGGGGGATATGTGATCTGGACGGACGCGTTTCAGGAAAATATTTACAGTACAGAAACGGAGAAAAAATATTTTATTGAAAATATGATCTCTTATGAGAACCGTTTCGTGGCGGGAGTGCAGCCATATTTATGCGGGAAATTGTACCGGACGGACATTGTCCGGGACGTGATCGAAGACATTGATCCCTCTATCGTATATTCCGAAGACAGGGATCTTCTGTTCCGCTACATTTTAAAAGCGGGGGGGATCCGGGTTACTCACAGGAGCTATTATTACTACCGGCAGAATCCCGCTTCGATCATACAGACCGTGAATCAAAACTTCATGAGCGATCTGAACAAACTGTATCTGTCGTTAGGAAGGGCCTTTGAGGGACATCCCGAAGAAGAAAGCCTGAAATATCAACTGGAGCTGTTCCTGGTTTCCCGCATGTATTTTATCCCTTCCTTTATGGGGTTCTCGGCCGACGCCCAGATCACGGGTTATGTCTTTCCTTTTTCGGAGCTGGAGCCGGGGAGCCGGATCGCTCTGTACGGCGCGGGAACGATCGGCGTGCGCTACTACAGACAGATCCACCGGCAGAACCTGTTGCAGATAGCCGCATGGGTGGACAAAAACTGGGAGCAGTGCGCGGAACATAATTTTCCCGTATCGGCGCCTGAAACGCTGGCGGAATGTGAATATGATCATATTGTCATCGCGGTAAAGAAGAGATCGGTTGCGGAAGAGATCAAAAAAGAACTGATAGAGCGGGGGATCGCAGAAGAATGTATTTTGTGGCGGGAACCGGCCGTTGTGTAAGGAACAAAGACGCGAAATCTATGGAAACAGGAGGAATGGAGAGTGGATATCATTTGTGCACCGTCGGGGATCGTGGGGATCGACCATCCGGGCCAGGGGATCCAGGACCTAAAAAAGGCAGGATTTGAAAATATCCTGCTGGATCTGGCCTCCTTTTGCTCCCCGTGGGCTTTGGAGACCATGGAGAGCGGGACGCTCTCTTTGCCGGGTTTTTCTGAAAAATATGCCGCCGTTGCCGCCCATTTGTCAAAATACCATGGGGCCGGCCTTTGTACTCCGGCTGCCCGCGCCCCCTGGCTGCTGCCGGATACAAAGCGCAGAGATTCTTGCGGCCTGCTGTTTTCCCTGGCGGAGGAAAGTCTCTGTCTCTGCGGTGAAGCCGGCTGTGAAACGCTTATCGTAAAGCCTCTTTTTTCCGGCCTGCCCCGGGGGGAGGTGTGGGAGGCAAACCGGGAGTTTTATCTGGCTCTGCTTCCGGCGGCCAGGGAAAACCAGGTGACGATCCTTCTGGAAAACCTGTGCCGTGACCATGACGGGCACCTTATCCGCGGGATCTGTTCAGATCCCGGAGAGGCCGCCTCCTGGGTCGACCGGCTCAATGTAGAGGCCGGGGAAGAGCGGTTCGGTTTCTGCATGGACGTGGGGACCTGCAGCCTGTGCGGGCAGAATATGCAGGATTTTGCGGGTGCGCTTGGAAGCCGCATAAAGGCGGTCATTCTGCGGGACGGGGACGGACAGAAAGAAATGTCGGCTCTTCCCTTTACCTGTGTGTCCCGCGGGAAGCCGCAGACCGACTGGCTGGGACTGATCCGAGGCCTGCGGGAAATCGGTTTTGACGGTCAGTTGATCCTGGATCTTGCAGATACGGCGTCTGCCTTTTCGCCCCTTCTGCGGCCGCCGCTCCTTAAGCTGGCCAGAGAGACGGCAGGATTTTTCCGGTGGCAGGTCGAGATCGAGAAACTGTTAAGGGACAGCTCTTCCATCGTCCTTTTCGGCGCGGGGAATATGTGCCGCAATTATATGAAGTGCTATGGGAATCAGTATCCGCCCCTCTTTACCTGTGACAATGATCCCGGACTTTGGGGAACGGAGTTTTGCGGACTCACGGTGAAAACTCCGGAAAGCCTCCGGGATCTGCCGGAGAGCTGCGTGATCTTCATCTGCAATATCTATTATCGGGAGATCGAGAGGCAGCTGAAGGATATGGGGATCCGCAACCGGATCGCGTTTTTTAATGACGAATACATGCCGTCGTTTTATTTTGACCGGCTGGAAAACAGGAGGAAAGATGTTGCAGATCGGAGTCCAGACAAAAAACGCAGTGACTGACAGCCATCCGGAGGAGGGCTTTGCGCTGCTTGCGCGCACAGGCTTTTCCTGTGCGGATTTCAGCCTGAACGGGTATCTTCAAAATGAGGCGGTCTATCAGGGAAAGATCAATACTTTTTTTGACAGGAGCATTTCGGAGCTGGAGGCCTTCTTCACTCCTCATAAATACGCGGCGGCAGCAGCAGGGATCACAGTGAACCAGATGCACATGCCATATCCGGTCTATGTGCCGAAGGGAAGTCCGGAGCTCAATGAGTATCTCCGAAAGACGGTAGCCAAAAAGAGTCTGGAGGTCTGTGCTTTTTTTGGCTGTCCGTATCTTGTAGTGCACGGGCTCAAGCTGGCTTATTTCCTGGGAAACGAGGAGCAGGAATGGAAACAGACGGAGGGATTTTTGGATTTTCTGGCGCCTGAGGCGAAGGAGATGGGGATTACCCTGTGTATTGAAAACCTTTATGACGGGACCGGAGGCCGTCTCACAGAGGGGCCTTGCTGTGATGCGAAAAAGGCGGCAGGCCGGATCGACCGGATGAATGAAAAATATCGGGCCGAGGTCCTCGGCTTCTGTTTTGATACGGGACATGCCAATCTGGTAGGGCTGGATTTTGAACAGTTTCTTACGACTCTCGGAGCGAGGGTCAAGGTTTTACATATCCATGATAATGACGGTATTTCTGATCTGCATCAGATCCCGTTTACATTCACAAGGACCAGGGAGAACCGGCCCTCGACGGACTGGGCCGGATTTTTGCGGGGATTAAAGGACATACGGTTCAGTGGAACGCTGAGTTTTGAGACGGCGCCTGTACTTACTTCCTTTCCGGAGGAGATGAAAGCAGATGTACTTGCGCTGATCGCCAGGATCGGGCAGTATTTTTCCTCCTGTTTAAGACATGAGGGGGACAGCGCCGAATTCTTTCATTGACATCCCCCTGTATGATTGCTAAAATAGCATATAGAGTCATTTACATGCATGGGAGGAAAGAGAAATGTATCATTGTCATCTGCATTTCTATTTTGCCGGACAGCACTGCAGGGCATTTGAAGTGATAAAGGAGACCGCTCCGTCTGCGCATTTTACCCACGAGTTTGTTTGGAGTGAAAGGGCGGACGAGGCGTTTTTGTCGTCGGCTGATGTGATCTTTGCGAATCTGCAGGGAGAGGGAGCGGACAGGGAGCTTTGGAAGCTGGCGTCAGGAAAGCGCCGGGATGCGGAGCTCATCCTGCTGACGGACGAAGCGTCCTCCCGGTGGCCGGTGTGGTCGGCGGATGAGGCAGGAGCGCTTCTGGCAGAGATCGCGGATATCTGGAAGCTTCCCATGACGGATGACGAGATCCGATTTCGTTTTTTGCGGTGGCAGAGGGCCTGCAGGGAGAAAAAGGATGCCTGGCAGACCAGCCATTACTTGGAGGCCACCATCAACAATATTCCCAACCTGATCTGGTATAAGGACAAGGACGGCATCCATGAGAAGGTCAACGACAGCTTCTGCAGGACTGTGAGCAAGACGAAGGAGCAGGTGGAGGGCCGCGGCCACGCTTATATCTGGGACGTGGAGGAGGACGATCCGGCCTGTATCGAGTCGGAACGGATCGTGATGACGAAGCAGGAGACCTGCATATCGGAGGAGTGTGTCCAGACCGGGGACGGGACAAAGCTTCTGACTACCTATAAGTCTCCCCTCTATGATCTGGACGGAAGTGTGATGGGCACGGTGGGCGTGGCCATCGACGTGACTCAGGAGCGGGCCTACGAGCAGGAGATCATGCAGAAAAACCGTACCCTGGAGGCGATCTTTACGACCATGGACTGCGGCGTGATGTGCCATACCATGGACGGATCCCGGATCTTGAGCGTCAACCGGGCGGCTCTTGAGATCTTAGGCTATGGATCCCAGGAGGAGCTGGAGGAGGACGGATTTGCCATGGTGGCGAACTCTGTTCTGGATGAGGATAAGCCGCATCTCAGGAAGGCGATCACGGAGCTTCAGAGAGAAGGCGACAGTGTAAGCATAGAATACCGTGTTCAGCATAAGAACGGGGACATCCTGCATGTGATGGGAAACATCAAGCTTATGGAGGAGGACGGGGAACGGTTTTATCAGCGGTTCCTCTTGGATTGTACGGCCCAGAAGCTGCAGGAGAAGGAGCATGAGAGACGGCAGATGGAGTTGGTCCATGCCCTGAGCATTGATTATACTCTGGTCTGCTGTTTTGACCTGGATACGGGGATGGGGAACCGGATCCGCCATGAGGAGGACGGCGACGGCCTTCTGGAGGAGATCTTCGCGGGGGAACTCTCCCTGGAAGAGAGCATGGAGCGTTACATAGAGGCGTTTGTCCATGAGGACGACCGGGACGAGGTCCGGGAATTTATCTGCCGGGAGGGCTTAAAGCGGGAGCTGGCCCAGGAGAGACTGTGCTATAAGAATTATCGTACCGTAAAGAATGAAGATGTGAGATATTTTCAGATCAAGGTGGTACGCGCGGGGGAGTGGACGGAGAACAGAGGGATCGTGCTGGGCTTCCGCAGTGTGGACGAGGAAATCCGCAATGAGATGGAACAGAAGAACCTTTTGGAGAATGCGCTGATGCAGGCCAACCGGGCGAACAAGGCCAAGAGTGCATTCCTTTCCAATATGTCCCATGATATCCGCACGCCCATGAATGCTATCGTTGGCTTTACGGCGCTGGCGCTTACCCATATCGAGCGCCAGGAGCAGGTGAAGGAGTATCTGAAGAAGATCATGACATCCGGAAATCATCTGCTGAGCCTTATCAACGACGTGCTGGATATGAGCCGGATCGAGAGCGGAAAGATGCACCTGGAGGAAAAGCCATGCTGTCTGCCGGATATCCTCCACGGGCTCCGAAATATCGTGCAGGCGGATATCCATGCCAAACAGCTGGAGTTTTATATTGACACGGTGGATGTATTTGACGAAGAGATCTACTGCGACAAGCTCCGGCTGAATCAGGTGCTGTTAAACCTGCTGGGCAACGCCATCAAATATACCGGTGTGGGCGGGATCATCACTATGCGGATCATCGAGAAGGCCGGGGCGCCCGAGGGATATGCCAATTATGAGTTCCATATCCGGGATACGGGGATCGGCATGAGCGAGGAGTTCATTTCCCATATTTTCGAGCCTTTTGAGCGGGAGAAGAATACGACCATCAGCGGGATCCAGGGTACCGGTCTCGGGATGGCCATCACAAAAAACATCGTGGACATGATGAATGGAACCATCGAGGTGAAGAGCAGGGAGGGAGTCGGGACGGAGTTTTTGGTCTCCTTTACGTTCCGTCTGGATCTGTCGGAAAAGGAACCGATGGACATTCCGGAGCTCAAAAACTGCCGGGCGCTGGTGGTGGACGACGATTTCAATACCTGTGACAGTGTGTCGTATATGCTGGGGCAGATCGGGATGCGGGCGGAGTGGACCATGTCCGGAAAAGAGGCGCTCCTCCGTGCCCAGCAGGCGCTGATGCGGGGAGACGGATACAAGGTCTGCATCATTGACTGGTTCCTGCCGGATATGAACGGGATCGAGGTCACGAGACGGATCCGGAAGGAAATGAAAGAGGATGTGCCGGTGATCGTCCTGACAGCCTATGACTGGACGGATATCGAGGAGGAGGCAAAGGAAGCCGGCGTCACCGCATTCTGCAGCAAGCCGCTGTTTTTGTCGGAACTTCGGAGCTGTCTTTATTCCATTGTCAATGGGGAGGAGGGGATCAAGGAGAAGGCCAGAGAGGGGATGGAGAAGATCCGGGCCGGGCGGATCCTTCTGGCGGAGGACAATGAACTGAACCAGGAGATCGCGTCGGAGATCCTGACAGATGCAGGCTTTACCGTGGATGTGGTGGGGAACGGAAAGGAAGCCGTAGAGATGATAAGCGTTTCCGAGCCTGGTTATTATCAGCTGGTACTGATGGATGTCCAGATGCCGGTGATGAACGGTCATGAGGCGGCCAGACTTATCCGGGATCTGAAAAACAGAGAACTGGCCAGTGTGCCGATCCTGGCTATGACGGCCAATGCGTTTGAGGAGGACAGACGGGCGGCCCTGGCTTGCGGGATGAACGGCCATATCGCCAAGCCCATCGACGTGGAGAAGCTTCTTGCGACCCTGAGCAAAGTACTGAGGGAGCAGACTGCATAAAATATAAAATAAACAGAGGAGAAGGAGCCAGATGTTTCCATGAGCAGACGATAGGCACTGCCGTGTCTGTGAAAAGTCAGAGGAGAGGGTGACAGGTGTTTCCGTGAGCAGACGGTAGGCGGCGGTTTTTGCCGCCGTGTCTGCGATGGAAAGCATCCTGTCACCCTCTCCTCGTCAATAATGAACATCCTATCCCCTCCCCGGCCTTCACGACAGTCTCGACCCCCTCACGGCTGTTTGCCAGAATGTCACTGTCAAGGACTGCCGCGTCCGGTTCCAGGAGAAGGATCACGGTGGAGCCGCCGAATTCAAAGTATCCTTTTTCCATTCCGCGGGATACGGCCATGGCCTCCGGATGGCGGTTTTTGATCTTTCCCACCATCAGGGCGCCCACCTCCATCATAAGGACCGTGCCGAAGGCGGAAGTCTTTATGAGACAGTACTGTCTGGAATTTTCTTTGTAGATGGGAAAGACATCGTTTGCGGCGGGATTTACCGTGTGGAGGACGCCGGGAATGACCCGGTTCGGGCTTTTCCTCCCGTCGTCGGGATAGAAGTAGTGATGGTAGTCGTCCACTGTCAGGCGAAAGATGAGGGCCTGCCCGCCATAGTAGCGGCCGGCCAGCCTGCCGTCCCTCAAAAGGCTTTTTGCCGTGTAAGGCGTCTGCTTGATCAGGAACTGTCCGTCCTCCGAAATGGGAAAGACCGTAAGCTTTGCGTCGCAGGGGCTGGCCAGACGGGAGGGGTCTGCGTCGAAGGGACGCAGGCCGTCCCGGATCTTTCTGGTGAAAAAAGCGTTGTAGGACGAGTATCGTTCCGGCTTGAACAGACTGAGATCGATGTGATTTTTTTTCACAAAGGGGCGGATCAGGGGGCGGGAGAGGGGACTTCCCAAAAAGGCGCCGCCGATCCTGGAGACCGTGGGCCGGATCAGGAGCCGCACCGCCGTCCGCCCGGGAAGCGTGCCATAGAGGAGCGATAAAAACCGGTCCTGCCATTCATTGCCTCGAATCTCATTTCCATTCCGCAATCTGTAAATCATCAATCTACCCTCCGTCACTCCTCGAAGATCTTGTCGATGATGGGGCTGCTGTCCTGGGACTGCCTCGGGACCCGGAAGGTACTGTAGATCACCAGAGCTGCCAGGGCGGCCGCCACGACGGATACAAGCACGGCCAGAGTCCTGTTATTTGGTTTTCGGAAGCGGAAATCCACCACGAACAGGATCCCGACCACCAGGAGGACGATATGTAATAAGACCAGGAATACAAAGTCCGGCAGGAAGAACTGGGTCATGAAGATCAGGGGCAGGACTACCGACATGGAGGTGATGGGAAGCCCGTGATAGTAGTGGTTAGCGCCGCCTTCCGTCTGCTGCCTTTTTCCCTCCAGTACGTTGAAGAAGGCAAGACGGACGACGGAGCAGACGCAGTAGATGGAAATGATGAGCAGGCCCAGAATACCCCGGACGCCCAGGAGATAGCAGATCAGGGCGGGGAAGGCGCCGAAACAGACCATGTCGCAGAGGGAGTCGATCTGGATCCCGAACGCTTTCTCGTCCTCGGTGCGGTCCTTCTTGGTGCGGGCGATCTTGCCGTCGAACATGTCGCATAAGCCCGAGAGAGCCAGGCAGAAGATGGCGGTCTTAAAGTGCCCGTGGATCGCCTGGGTCATTCCGAACACGGAAGAGATAAGGCTTACATAGGTAAGGACCACGGTGTAGTTGTAAAATCCAATCATGTTGCTTGGCCTCCTGAGTTTGAGTCTTTTGAATGATTTTTTCCTATGATAAAGTGTGCGGCCACGGTCATGACTGCGCTGATGGTGAGCTGGGAATAGTAACTGATCCCGCGGCTTATGATCATGGCAGGCAGCAGCAGAGTGGGGCCGAAGATGGGAGCGAAAATGGATAAAAATAATTTTTCGCTGATCCCCATTCCCCCCGGGAGGGGGAGCATATCCACCGCCAGGGAGATCATGCCCTGCAGACAGACAATGGTGGCCAGGTTCTCGCCGGAAAGGCCGAAGGCCCTGTAGGTGAGCCAGGTGACGAAAAAGAGCAGAAGTCTCTGGACTACGGTGATCAGGAAGGCACGGATGACCACCGCCTTGTGCTTCCAGTAGAATTCTCCGGCCGCATGGTAATCGTCCATGGAGGCTTCCAGCTTTTTGAGCCGTTTTCCCTTTTTCCGGAGCAGATGGAGATGCTCCAGGAGCTTAAGCCCCTTCACCATGATCCACTTGGCCAGCTTCGGGTGGAACACCAGGATCATCATAAAAACGACGCAGAATACGTTCAGGGCCAGACCCAGGTACATCCAGAAGAGGACCGGCTCCAGGTAGTGCATGACCCGTTCGGGACGAAGGAGAAGGACCAGGGCTCCGAGGACCACCAGCACCAGCTTGTAGGTGATCGTGACGATCATCAGGACCAGGGTGGATTCCGGTATGGGAATATGGTCTTTTTTCATGTAATAAACCTGGGCGGGCTGTCCTCCTGTTGCCGAGGGGGTGATACAGCTGAAGAAAAATCCGACGAAAGAATAGAGATAGCATCTGGCGGCCCGGACCTTGTACCCGAGGACCCGGAGCAGGTAGCAGATGATCACGGATTCTCCCAGGATGAAGGTCACCACGCATACCACTCCCAAAAGGAGAAATACAGGATTTGCAGTTTTGACATAGGAGAAGACCAGATGCAGGTCCTCCCCGCGGAACACTGCCCAGATGGTCAGAGAAAAGACCGTGAGCAGAAATGCCAGGTTTAACAGATTCTTTTTTTTACTTCCCATAAGTCCTTCCTGTTTGTGTCAAGTATCTTTTGCCGCAAAGGGCAGACTGCCCGCCGTTTACGACAGATGTCTCCAGACTTTATTGTTGACGGCTTCAAAAAATCCCATGATCGGCCTGTACCAGTCGTATCTCCAGGACAGCGAATAGCAAAGCTGTGCCAGACCGATGCCGCCGGCCACATCCACCAGATAGTGCTGCTTGGTAAACTGGGTGGACAGGCAGATCAAAACGGTGAAGATCAGGGAAAAGACCTGATACCATTTGGGGATGCGGCTCTGCCCGCGGATGCCCACATAGCAGAACCAGCTGGTGAGGCAGTGGATGGACGGGAACAGGTTGGTGGGAGCGTCGATGGCGTAGAGCCAGCGCATGATCTCCTCCCAGATTCCGTCTCCGACAACCTCCGGCCTCACGTTGGTGGTCGGAAGCAGTACGAAGAAGATCCCGCAGACGAGGCGGGAGAGGATGTCTGCCGTCACGAAGCGGTACAGATGCTCTTTCCCGAGTCCTGCGATCAGAAGGTAGTTTACCACCCAGAACAGGTAACAGATGAAATAAATGCTGACCCATGCGGGGCGGAAAGGGATCATCCGGTCCAGGGGTGTCGTGAGGTCGTAGTGGTGCGCCCCTTCCAGGAACATCCGCAGGATGAAGTAGACGAAGTCGTTGATCAGAAAGCAGGATAACAGCGGGATCAGTCCGTCAAGGGGAAGGCGCGATAACAGTTTCTTCATATTTTAAGTATTCTGGTTTAAGTATATTATAATGGCTTTGAAAAAGAACTGCCCGGGAGGAATCTGGCCAGCCGGGCAGTACCAGGTTGTCGTGTGTCGTCAGATGCTGATGATGCCGAAAGCGCTTAAGACAGAGCTTATGAGGATCGCCACGATGCAGATGGGCGCGAGGTATTTGATCACGAAGATGAACAGGCCCTTTCCTTTGAAGGATGCTCCCTCCGCCTCTGCCTCCTCGATGACAGTTTGGGGCTTCACGATATAGCCGATCAGGATGCAGGTCAGGAACGCCACGATGGGCATGAGGACGCTGTTGCTCACGAAATCAAAGAAATCCAGGAATGCCATACCGATGATCTGCACCTGGGCGAGAGCGCCGTAGCCGAGGGCCGACAGGCTTCCAAGGGCGATGATGATCACCGCCGTCGCGATGCAGCTGGTCATCCGCTTCATCCCCGTCTTATCACAGAGGATGGAAACCACCGTCTCCGTCAGGGAGATGGCGGAGGTGAGTGCCGCAAACAGCACAAGCAGGAAGAACAGGGTCCCGATGATATTGGTGACCGCAATGCTTCCGAACACCTTCGGGAGCGTCATGAACATGAGGCCGGGTCCCGCATTGACGTTGGCGCCGCCGCTGAAAGAGAACACGGCGGGGATGACCATCAGGCCGGCCAGGAATGCGATGCCCGTGTCAAAGATCTCGATCTGATGGACGGAGGCCGTCAGATGGGAATCCTTCTTCATGTAGGAGCCGTAGGTGATCATGATGCCCATGGCAAGGGACATGGAGTAGAACAGCTGTCCCATGGCAGCCAGGATCGTAGTCGCGGAGAACTTACTGAAGTCCGGCTTCAGGTAGTAGATGACGCCTTCCATGGCTCCGGGCAAGGTCAGGCAGTAGACGGCGATGCCTAAGGAGAGCAGCACCAGCAGGGGCATCATGACCTTGCTGACCTTCTCCACGCCCTTTTCCACGCCGGTCATGACGATGATCACGGTGATGGCCACGAAGACGATGAACCATACCATGGGCGAGGTGGACGAGATGAACTCGCTGAAGTAGTTGTCGCCTGCCAGGGCCGCGCCGCCGCCGGTCCCGTAGACGGCCAGGTATTTGATGACCCATCCGCCGATCACGCAGTAGTAAGGCGTGATGATGATGGGCACCAGGGAGGCCAGAGGCCCCAGGAAGCGGAACCGCTTGTCAAGGACGCCGTAAGCGTGGATGGCGCTCTGCCTGGTCTTCCTGCCGATGGCGCTCTCCGCCACCATCAGGGCGAAGCCGAAGGTGACGGCCAGGATCAGATAGACCAGAAGGAAGATCCCTCCGCCGTACTTGGCCGCCAGATAGGGGAACCGCCAGATGTTTCCGAGTCCTACCGCAGAACCGGAAGCGGCCAGGACGAATCCCAGCTTTCCGGAGAAACTGCTTCTTTTTGTCGTTTGTTCCATACTTTTCCCTCCAAAATAGTCATTTCTCTCTAGTTTACAATAAAATTGACAAAGGGACAAGGGAAAAGTGGATTTTCCGTGAAAATCCTAAAAATCATGTTACTGGGTAATTCTCTATTTTTTCCCTATTTTATTCTTTTTCTCTTTTTTTCACATTTATCAAAAAAAGGCGATGGGATTTCCTTTGCGTTCCAAAGGGAATGTGGTATACTCATAGGGAGGTCCACAGGAGGTTTCTTAAAGTTAGAGGATTCCGGGAACAGATTCCGGGAACATTCGAAAAGATCAAAAAAGTCAGGAAGAAGACGAAAAAGAAAACCAAAAGGAAAACGGGATACGGGGAGGAGGCGGGACGATGAACATCAGGGAGCAGCTGGAGGCGCTGGAGGAGACCACGCTCAGCCCCTATGCGGCCCTCAGCAAGAATACCAGGGGGCGGCAGAGGGAGGAGGAGCACTGCGACATCCGGCCCGCCTATCAGCGGGACCGGGACCGGATCCTCCACTCCAAGTCCTTCCGCCGCCTGAAGCACAAGACCCAGGTCTTTCTCTCCCCGGTGGGGGACCATTACCGGACCAGGCTGACCCACACCCTGGAGGTGGCCCAGATCGCCAGGACCATTTCCAGGTCCCTACGGCTCAACGAGGAGCTGACGGAGGCCATTGCCCTGGGCCACGACCTGGGACATACTCCCTTCGGCCATGCGGGGGAGGCGGCCCTTGATTCTGTCTGTACCGGCGGTTTTGCCCACTATAAGCAGAGTGTGCGGGTGGTGGAGCGGCTGGAGAAGGACGGGATGGGCCTCAATCTCACCTGGGAGGTGCGGGACGGCATCTTGAATCACAGGACTTCGGGGAATCCCTCCACCCTGGAGGGAAAGGTGGTGCGGCTTTCCGACAAGATCGCCTACATAAACCATGACATCGACGACGCCATCCGGGCGGGGATCCTCACGGAAAAGGATCTTCCGGCGGAATATACGGACATCCTCGGGCATACCGTAAGAGAGCGGCTGAACACCCTCATCCACAATATCATCGGGGAGAGCGTGGGAAGGCCAAAGATCCGCATGTCCCCGGAGGTGGAGAACGCCATGGGGAATCTCAGGAGTTTTATGTTTGAGCATGTCTACACCAACAGCGTGTCCAAGGAGGAGGATCCCAGGGCGAAGGAGCTTCTGATCGCACTGTTTGCCTATTACCGGAAACATACGGAGGAGCTTCCGGAGGAATACCGGCGGCTAATGGAGCAGGGGGAACCCGAGGAGCGGGCAGTCTGCGATTATATCGCGGGCATGAGCGACGGCTATGCCATCGACACTTTCACGGAGCTGTTCGTGCCGAAGGCGTGGAAAAACTGACAGAGGTGAGGTTATGTATTATCCGGATGAGCTGGTGGAGGAGGTCCGCTCCAGAAACGATATCGTGGATGTGATCTCCTCCTATGTGAAACTGCAGAAGAAAGGCGGCACCTATTTCGGCCTCTGCCCCTTCCACAACGAAAAGACCCCCTCCTTCTCGGTGACGCCGGGGAAGCAGATGTACTACTGCTTCGGGTGCGGGGCGGGCGGAAACGTGATCACCTTCCTGATGGAATATGAGAACTATACCTTCCGGGAGGCCCTGGAGTCTCTGGCGGAGCGGGCCGGGGTGGAGCTCCCGAAGGGGGAGGAGAGCGCTGAGGCGAGGAGGCAGGCGGATCTGCGCTCCAGGATCCTGGAGGCCAACAAAGAGGCGGGGAGATATTTTTATTACCAGTTAAAAGGACCCGGCGGAAAGCGGGCTTACGAATACCTGACGGGGAGGGGGCTCACGGAGGAGACCATCCGGCGGTTCGGAATCGGCTATTCCAATATGTACAGCGACGATCTCTACCGGTATCTGAAAAAGAAGGGCTTCCCGGATGAGATCCTCAAGGAGAGCGGGCTTGTGAAGATCGGGGAGCGGGGCGCCCACGACCGGTTCTGGAACCGGGCCATGTTCCCCATTATGGACGCAAACGGAAAGATCATCGGCTTTGGCGGCCGGGTCATGGGGGAGGGGGAGCCCAAATACCTGAATTCCCCGGAGACGAGGGTCTTTGACAAGAGCCGGAACCTCTACGGGCTCAATTACGCCAGGACGGCCAGGAAGCCCTACATGCTGCTCTGCGAGGGCTACATGGACGTGATCTCCATGCACCAGGCCGGCTTTACCAACGCGGTGGCTTCTCTGGGGACGGCCTTCACGCCGGGACACGCGAACCTGCTGCGCCGCTATACGGAGCAGGCGGTTCTCACCTACGACAGCGACGGAGCGGGGGTGAAGGCGGCTCTCAGGGCCATCCCCATCTTAAAAGAGGCGGGCATATCGGCAAAGGTTTTAAACTTAAAACCCTACAAGGACCCGGACGAATTCATAAAGGCCCTGGGCCGGGAAGCCTTTGAGGAGCGGATCGGCCAGGCGAAGAACAGCTTTCTTTTTGAGACGGACGTGCTCTACGGCCAGTATGATATGGGCGACCCGGAGCAGAAGACCGCCTTCCACAATGCCCTTGCGGGAAAGCTTTTACAGTTTACGGAGCGGCTGGAGCGGGAAAACTACATGGAGGCGGCCGCGAGACAGTATCTGATCGACTATGACAGCCTGAAAAGCCTGGTGAACGCCATGGGGGGCCGGCTTGGTCCCGGGAACGGGCCGGGGAGGGCGGCCGGCAGGACAGAAAAGAAGGAGAAGCCGGACGGGATCCGGCAGTCCCAGAAGATCCTCCTCACCTGGCTCATCGAGGATGAGCGGGTCTATCCGGCGGTGAAGGGGATCCTCTCGCCGGAGGATTTTACGGAGGAATTATACCGGCGGGCCGCCGGGATGGTTTACGAGGGCCTGGAGGCGGGATCGCTCTCGCCGGCGGATATCCTGAACCATTTTATCAACGACGAAGATGAATATAAGGAAGTGGCATCGCTGTTCAACACTTCCCTTTCGGAGCTTTCCAAAGAGGAACGGGAGAAGGCGTTTGCGGAGACGGTGAAACGGGTGAAACGGCACAGTCTGGAGGAAAAGATCCGGAATGTGACGGACATTTCTCTTCTGCAGACGCTCATGAAGGAGCAGGCCGGCATAAACGGACTGCATATTTCTCTCAATTAAGGAAATACTTTGTGCAACAGCAGTAGACGGTGACGGAAGGATGGGAGTTAATATGGAGGCGGTGAATCTCCGACTGGAGGACAAGCTGGCGGGCCTGCTTTCGCTGGCGGCACGGAGGAAGAACATTCTGGACTATCAGGACATTATGGAGGCACTGGAGGAGGACAGTCTGAGTGCGGACTGCATCGACCGGACCTTCCAGGTGCTGGAAGCCGCGGGAGTGGAGATACAGAGCGGGTTTGCGGAGGTTTTTCCGGAGGAGGAAGAGGAGGAACTTCCTCTGCCGAAAGAGATGGAAGGGGCTGCGGAGGAGGATCCGGTGCGGCTTTACCTGAAGGAGATCGGCAAGGTGCCGCTCCTCACGCCCGGGGAGGAAGTCCGGCTTGCCAGACAGATCGAGGAGGGGAGCGAGGAGGCCGCCAGACGGCTTGCGGAGGCCAACCTCCGTCTGGTGGTGAGCGTTGCCAAACGGTATGCGGGCCGGGGGATGCAGTTTCTGGATCTGATCCAGGAGGGGAACCTGGGCCTCATGAAGGCCGTGGAGAAATTTGACTACCGGAAAGGCTACAAGTTCAGCACTTATGCCACCTGGTGGATCCGGCAGGCCATCACCAGGGCCATTGCGGACCAGGGAAGGACTATCCGCATCCCGGTCCACATGGTGGAGACCATCAACCGGGTCATCCGGGTCTCCAGAAGGCTGACCCAGGAGTACGGGCGGGAGCCGAGCCCGGAGGAGATCGCGGAGCACATGAAGATCTCCCCCGACAAGGTGCGTGAGATCATGCGGTTTTCCATGGAGCCGGTCTCTCTGGAGACGCCGGTGGGGGAGGAGGACGACAGCCATCTGTCGGATTTCATCCAGGACGACCGGATCCAGGTGCCGGCGGAGGCGGCGGATTTCTCCATGCTTCGGGAACAGCTGGGCGAGGTACTCTGCACCCTGACGGACCGGGAGAGACAGGTGCTCTGCATGCGGTTCGGGCTTCTGGACGGCGAGGGGCGGACCCTGGAGGAAGTGGGAAAGGAATTTAACGTGACCAGGGAGCGGATCCGCCAGATCGAGGCCAAGGCCCTCCGGAAACTCAGGCATCCAAGCAGGAGCCGGAAGCTGAAGGATTTTTTGGAGTAGTGACGGATGGATAAGGGAAGTAAAGAGAAAAGCGTGGAGAGGGGGCGGACGCCCCTCTCTCCGAGGCTTCGGGCCATCGGGGACATGGTGGAGAGGGGGAGCCGTCTGGCAGATATCGGGACGGATCACGGATACCTGCCCATCCGGCTTTTGGAGGAGGGGCGGATCCCCTCGGCCATCGCCATGGACGTGGGGAAGGGGCCGCTTTCCCGGGCCCGGGCCCATGTGGAGGAGCGGGGGCTTTCGGGGCGGATCGAGCTCAGGCTCAGCGACGGCTTTGCGGCCCTTGCGCCGGGAGAAGCCGACGCGGCGGTCCTTGCCGGGATGGGAGGCCCCCTCATGATACGGATCCTCACGGAGGGGAGAAGGACGGCGGAGAGTCTCCGGTACCTGGTGCTCTCCCCCCAATCAGAGATTCCCGGGGTGCGCCGTTACCTTATGGGGAATGGATACCGGATCCTCGCGGAGGATATGGTCTTTGACGAGGGAAAATATTATACGGTGATCAAGGCAGCGCCCGGGAAGATGGCGGAGGCCGCTTCGCCGGGGGAAGAGCCCTGGAGCTCCCTGGAGGGGACTTACGGGCGGTACCTGCTCCGCTCGGGAAAACAGGAGGTCTCGGCCTTTTTAAGGAAAGAGAGGGGGATCCTGGAGGCCGTCCGGGAGGAACTTTTACCCGCGGGAACAGGGCGGGCCGGAGAGCGGCTCACTCAGGTGGAGCGGGAGCTCTCCCTGCTCTCCGAGGCCCTTGCCCTGGCCGAGGCGGCGGAAGCGGGCAACCGCACGATGGAAACCTAAGACTCGGATCAACCGCCAGAGACGGGCGATCGTGAAATGGAAAACTATGGGGGAGTTGGGCGATTGCGAGAAAACTTTGGGAAGGATCCTGGCGATTGCATCCAGGAAAAGCCTTCTGCCCGAGTGTTTTCTGCGGTTATGGGCTCATTGGAATGGTTGGCGCTGCAGGCTTTGGATGGACGCAATCGCCAGGATCCGCTCAGCAATCTCATGTTCCGCAATTGCCTGTAACGGCAGAAAGGAATGCAAGATGAAAACCTGTGGAGAGATCGCGGCCTGGTTTGACCGGAGGTGGCCGGAGTCCCTGGCCGAATCCTGGGACAATGTGGGACTTTTGGTCGGAAGGGCGGGAAAGGAAGTACATACGGTCTACGTGGCCCTGGACGCCACGGAAGCAGCGATCGAGGCGGCTGTCAGGGAGAGGGCGGACATGCTGATCACCCACCACCCGCTGATCTTCGGCGGCGTGAAGCATGTCAGCGACCGGGACGCCCTGGGAAGACGGCTCCTGTCGCTGATCGCGGCAGACATTGCCTGCTACAGCGGCCACACGAGCTTTGACATCGCAAAAGGCGGGATGGCGGACCTGGCGGCAGGACGGCTCGGCCTATTTGATGAAAAAAAAGAACTCCTGCCCCTGGAGGCGGCGGGAGAGCAGGACGGAGCTCCCGTGGGCATCGGGAAGATCGGAGAGCTGAGAGAGGCCTGCACGGCGGAGGCGCTCGCGGAGATCGTGAAGGAGCGGTTCGGGATCCCGGCCGTGACGGTCTACGATTCCGGGAGGCCCGTGAGGAGGGCGGCCATTTCCCCGGGTTCCGGAAAGAGCATGGCAAAGGCGGCAGTCCTGGCCGGAGCCGACGTACTCATCACCGGGGATATGGGGCACCATGAGGGGCTGGACCTCGTGGCGGAGGGAGTCTCTCTCATAGATGCGGGCCACTATGGGCTGGAGCATCTGTTTGTGGACGCGGTGGCAGAAGAGCTGGAGGCGGCGGAAGCCGGGCTCCGGGTGGTGCGGGCACCGGTCGTTTATCCATATCAGATACGATAAGAGGAATACAGGAGGGATTTGTATGTGGAAGGTAATGCTTGGCAGCAGGGAGACGGAAGTGGAGGAAAACAGTACTCTTCTGTCTCTTGCTCAAAAAGTGCAGGGGGAATACGCTCATGACATTCTCCTGGCGTCCGTGAACGGAAAGCTGGCGGAGCTTAATAAGACAGTGACGGACGGGAGTATGGTTTCTTTTTTCACAGCGGCGGATAAGCCGGGGATCCAGACCTATCACCGCAGCATGATCTTTCTTCTCGTGAAGGCCATTTACAAGGTGGCCGGCAGGGAGGATCTGGACAAGGTGCTGGTGGATTTTTCTGTGAGCAAAGGGGTCTATGTGGATATCCGGGGCCGGGTCACGGTCGACGCGGCCTTTACCGGGAGGGTGGAGGCGAAGATGAGGGAGCTGGTGGAGGAACGGATCCCCATCGACAAACGGAATGTCTCCACGGACGAGGCGGTTGGGCTCTTCGGCCAGTACCGCATGCACGACAAGGAAAAGCTGTTCCGTTACCGCAGGGTCTCCAGAGTCAATCTCTACCGGATCCGGGGCTTTGAGGATTATTACTATGGCTATATGGTGCCGGATACAGGGTATCTCAAATATTTCAAGCTCTATCCCTTTGACGGGGGTATCGTGATCCAGATGCCGGTGGAAAAGGAGCCGGAGGTGGTCCCGGACTTTTATCCCGGCGAGAAGGTCTACCGCTGCCAGAAGGAGTCCTCCCGGTGGGGGGAGGCCTTGGGCGTGGATACGGTGGGAGATCTCAACGAGTGGATCGTGAACGGCTCCGTGGGCGATCTGATCCTGGTCCAGGAGGCGCTCATGGAAAAACGGCTGGGGGAGATCGCCACCCAGATCGCGGCGGACCGGAAGAAAAAGTTTGTCATGATCGCCGGGCCTTCTTCCTCGGGAAAGACCAGCTTCTCCCACCGGCTTTCCATCCAGCTCAGGACTCTCGGGCTAAAGCCCCATCCCATCGCTCTGGACAATTATTTTGTCAACCGGGAGGACACGCCCAGGGATGAGTCCGGCGAGTACAACTTTGAGTGCCTGGAAGCCATCGACGTGGAGCAGTTCAACAAGGACATGACGGAGCTTCTGGCGGGAAAGACCGTGGCCATGCCCACCTTTAATTTCAAGAAAGGGAAGCGGGAGTATAGGGGGGATATGCTGACCCTCGGGGCGGAGGATATCCTGGTCATCGAGGGGATCCATGGCCTGAACGACAAGCTGTCCTACAGCCTGGCTCCGGAACACAAATACAAGATCTACATCAGTGCCCTGACGCAGCTCAATGTGGACGAGCACAACCGGATCCCCAGTACCGACGGCCGGCTGATCAGGAGGATCGTGCGGGATGCCAGGACCAGAGGAACGTCTGCCAAAGACACCATTGCCATGTGGCCCTCGGTCCGCAGGGGTGAGGAGGAGAATATCTTCCCCTATCAGGAATCGGCGGATGTGGTGTTCAATTCGGCGCTGATCTATGAGCTGGCCGTGTTAAAGCCCTATGCGGAGCCGCTGCTCTTCGGGATCCCCAAAGAGGCGCCGGAGTATGTGGAGGCCAAACGGCTTCTCAAATTCTTTGATTATTTCCTGACGGTGGTCAGTGACAATATCCCGAACAATTCTCTGCTCCGGGAGTTCATGGGAGGTAGCTGTTTCAATGTGTGATAACGATCTGCGCCAGGCAATTTCGGCTCTGGCGGATTATGCCCGGGCTCTGGCTTCGGGGGATTTTTCTGCAGAGCTTCCGGAGCGGGGGGTTCTTGCGGACGAGAGCCTGAAGGGATTATATGAGAGCCTATTAAAGATCCGGGAGCAGATGGCGGCTGTCCGGGAAGAGTCGGCCAGGACCGGCCGGTATGCGGCCCTGATCGAAAATGACAACGAGCTCCTGGTGGAGCTTCTCAGCCGGCGGAATGAGTGGCTCCTGGTGGTGGACACGGATAGTAAGGAGATCCTCTACTGCAATAAGCGGCGGAACGGAAAGGACGGGACCGACGCGGTCTGTGAGACCTGCAAAAAGCGGCTTTCCTTCCAGTCGGAGCTTTTGGAGTGGAAGGATGCGGAATATGGAGATCCGGACCAGTACAACGTGTGGGAGATGGAGGGGGAGGGCGAGACCTTCTATCGGATCACTTCCTTCCCGGTGGAATGGAAGGATAAGAACTCTCACGTCCATATCGTGGTGGACATCACCGATGAAAAAAGGATGGCCCACGCCCTGACCAGCAAAGCCTACCGGGACCCGGGGACCGGGATCCGGAACCGCCTGTTTTTCGAGGAGTACATGGACGGGATCCTCAGAGAGAGGCGGGACGCCACACTGTGCTATCTGGATCTGGACGGATTAAAATATGTCAACGATACCTTCGGGCATGTGGAGGGAGACATCTATATCCAGAACTTCGTGGAACTGATCCGGAGCAATTTCCGAAACGACGATACCTTTGCGAGGACCGGCGGGGACGAATTCTGCCTGGTCCTCACAGGCCGCATCAAGGACCTCATCGACCGGAAGATGGCGGAGATCCTGGAAAGCTTCCAGGCCGTGGACAACGGGGATTACCAGTGCAGTTTCAGCTACGGCATCGTGGAGGTGGAGGGCAAGGACAACGAGTGGACTCTGGATGAGATCCTCCAGGAGGCGGATGCGGCCATGTATGACTGCAAGCGCAGGAACAAAGAGAAGTATCCGGCCCTTGTCCGTTAAAAAGACGGCGGCGGGGGGAAAGGTCTGCTTTTGTCGGATTTTGGAAAATATCGGCTGACAAACCCGCCTGGACCATGGTATAATGGAGACCAGCGAGGAGGTGTAAGGATGGCCTTGACGAACCAGGATCTGCTGGCCCTTTCGGGGCTTCTGGAGGACAAGTTAAAGTCAGAATTACAGCCGATGAGGGCGGGACTCGAAAGCCTTGGGACGGATGTCTCGGAGCTTAAGTGCGACATGTCTCGGGTACTTTCGGAGACCGCCGGGATACAACCGATAAAAGAAGATATCCAGCTTTTGAAGGAGGAGACGGCAGGCTTTAAGACGGATGTGGGGATACTCAAGATCGATATGGTGACCTTCAAGTTTGACCTGTCGGATACCAAGGAGGAGGTCCGCTACCTCAAGCGGAAGGTGGAGAACGTGGTCGTTCCCCAGATGCTCCTTTTGGGGGACGGCCGCCCGGGAGAGGAAGAAGGGCGCAGGGAAGAGGAGGAACGGCTGGATGCCCTGGAGGCGGACGTGGCCCTTCTGAAACAGATAGTGGCCGAACAGGAACAGAAGATACAGAAGCTGGCGTGAGCCATGAGATGCGGCAGGGAAGCTCCCTGCCGCATCTCTGCGTATGTCCGGCCCGGCCGGACGCTTATTTCCCTGACAGACATTTTTTACTGTTAAATTCTTCCGGAACATGCTATACTATAAAAGATTTCCGCCTGTGCGGTTGAAGTTCAAAAAATCAACGTGTCTGCGAAAACGGCTGATCCCTGACGGAGACATGTAAAACCTTTGACCGCACAGGTGGAAGGATTTTGACGGGTGAAGGAGGATGCCCATGAACCGCTGTATGGAGATCCAGGCGCAGATCACGGATTACATAGACGGGAGCCTGCCGCCGGATAAGCTGGAGGGGTTTATCGCCCATATCAATTCCTGTGAGGAATGCAGGGAAGAACTGAATATTTACTATACGCTGTATCTGGGGATCCTGCAGCTGGAGCATGAGGATGAGGAAGTCCGGGAACTCTACGATCTGGACGGGGCACTGGAGGAGGAACTGGAGCATTCGGAGCGGCTGATCCGCCGCCGCCATTTCCTGCAGGGGCTCCGCTATGTGATCTATACGACGGTATTCTGGTGTACCCTTTTTGCGGTACTTTTTCAGCTTCGGATCTTTGCGGATCTGGGCGTGATATGACAGGAATCTCCCGCGGAGGCTTTCAGGCGCGGTGCGCCCTGCGGGAGGGAAAGGAAAAGGAAGGATCATGGGAGAGAAGATCGTACTGATCGACGGATACAGCATTTTAAACCGGGCCTTTTACGGCATCCATGCGGGGATGACCAATTTTGAGGGGCTCCACACCAACGCGGTGTATGGTTTTTTGAATATCCTGCTTAAGATCCTGGATGAGGAGCAGCCGGAGTATCTGGCGGTGGCCTTTGACGTGAAGGCGCCCACCTTCCGCCATAAGCTCTACGACGCCTACAAAGGGACCAGGAAGGGGATGCCCGACGAGCTCCACGAGCAGGTGCCTGTCACGAAGGAGATCCTTCTGGCCATGGGGATCCCGGCGGCGGAGCTTTCCGGCTATGAGGCGGACGACATCCTGGGGACCCTCTCGGCCAGGTGCGAGGCGGCGGGGCTTTCGGTGGTGCTGGTCTCCGGGGACCGGGATCTTCTGCAGCTTGCCAGCGAAAGGACAAAGGTGCGGATCCCCCGGACAAAAGGGGGGACTACCACGGTGGAGGATTATCACGGCCGGGATGTGCTGGAGAAGCTGGGTGTCACGCCGTTAGAGTTCATCGACGTGAAAGCCCTTATGGGAGATTCCTCCGACAACATTCCCGGCGTCGCCGGCATCGGCGAGAAGACGGCCTACGCCCTGATCAAAGAATATCACAGCCTGGAGGCAGTCTACGAACATCTGGACGCTGTCCGGCCGGAGCGGGCGAGGAAGGCCCTAGCGGCGGAGGGGGGAAGGGAGCAGGCGGAGCTTTCAAAAACCCTCGCGACCATCGACCGGGATTGCCCGGTGGAGTTTTCCCTGGAGGCGGCCAGGGTCGGGGAGCTGTTTACGCCGGAAGCCTACGAGATCATGAAGCGCCTGGAGCTTAAGAGTCTGCTGAAGCGGTTTGAGGCGGGGAATCAGACGAAAAATGCGGTGGAGGAACAGTTCCTTCTGATCGACGACCTTTCCGGCGCGGAGCGGGTCTTTGAGGAGGTCCGGCGGGCGGGCCGGCTGGGAATGCAGCTGATCGTCGAAAGGGGAGAGGTGTTTGGGCTTTCCCTGGCCTATGGGGAGGAGGATGTCTATTTCATCGAGTCCGACGGCCTGCTGACCGGGAACTATCTGGCGGGGAAGGCGGCAGAGCTCTGTGAAGAGAAGGGAGACGTCTGGGTGCTGGATCTGAAGGAGATGCTCCCTTTCCTGGAGGCTTCGGGTGCTTTGGAGAAGGAGGGATCCCCGGAGCAGGCCGGACTTTACGACGCGGGGGTGGCAGGGTATCTGCTGAGTCCACTGAAGAGCGGCTATACCTACGACGGCCTGGCCGGAGAATATCTGGGGATGACGGTGCCTTCCCGGAGCGACCTTCTGGGGAAGACGGCATATGGGACCGCCCTGTCGGAAAACCCGGAGGCGGCTCTTGCCTGTTTCTGCTATATGGCTTATACGGCTTTCCGCTCGGGCCCGGTCTTGATGGAAAAGCTGGAACAGGCGGGAATGAAAAATCTGTTTTTGACCATCGAGATGCCTCTGATCTACAGCCTGTACCATATGGAGCAGGAGGGGATCCGGGTGGAGCGGGAGGAGCTATCCTCCTACGGGGATACGCTGAAGATACAGATCGACCGGCTGGAGCAGGAGATCTACGACCTGTGCGGAGAACAGTTCAACATCAATTCGCCGAAACAGCTGGGAGTGATCCTGTTTGAGAAGCTGAAGCTTCCTTATGGAAAAAAGACGAAGACCGGGTATTCCACATCGGCGGATGTCCTGGATAAGCTGGCGCCGGAGCATCCGTTCGTGGCAAAGATATTGGAATACCGGCAGCTGGCCAAGCTAAAGTCCACCTACGCGGACGGGCTCGCGGCCTTCATCTCCCCGGACGGGCGGATCCACGGGAAGTTCAACCAGACCATCACGGCCACGGGGCGGATCAGCAGCGCGGAGCCGAACCTGCAGAACATCCCGGTCCGCATGGCCCTGGGGCGGGAGATCCGGAAGGTGTTTGTGCCGAAAGAGGGCTTTGTGTTCGTGGATGCGGATTATTCCCAGATCGAGCTTCGTATCCTGGCCCACATGTCGGGGGACGAGCGGCTGATCGAGGCTTACCACCAGGCCCAGGATATCCATAGGATCACGGCCTCCCAGGTGTTCCACACGCCCTTCGAGGAGGTTACGGATCTGCAGAGGAGCAACGCCAAGGCGGTGAATTTCGGGATCGTCTACGGCATCAGCGCCTTCGGGCTCAGCGAGGGCCTCAGCATCAGCCGGAAGGAGGCGCTCGACTACATCAGCCAATATTTTGAGACGTATCCCGGGGTCAAGGCGTTTTTGGACGGGCTGGTGGCCCAGGCGAAGGAGCAGGGCTATGTGACCACCCTCTACGGGCGCAGGCGTCCCGTGCCGGAGCTTTCCTCCTCCAATTTCATGCAGAGGAATTTCGGGGAGCGGGTGGCCATGAACAGCCCCATCCAGGGGACAGCTGCCGACATCATGAAGATCGCCATGGTGGGGGTGGACCGGAGGCTGAGACAGGAGGGCCTTAGATCCAGACTGATCCTGCAGATCCACGACGAGCTTCTGGTGGAGACGGCCCTCTCCGAGGTCGACCGGGTGAAGGCGATCCTTCTCGAGGAGATGGACGGGGCGGCGAAGCTTGCGGTGCCTCTGGAGATCGATATGAACGTGGGGAAGAGTTGGTTTGAGACCAAGTAGGAGACGGTTATGAGAGTGATCGGTGTGACGGGCGGGGTCGGAGCCGGAAAAAGCACGGTCCTGGAGATCCTGAAAGACGAATACGGAGCGAGGCTCCTTCCCGCCGACGAGATCGGCAGGGAGCTGATGGAGCCGGAGGGCGCCTGCTTTGCTCCGGTCATAGAGACGTTCGGGAAGGCCGTGGTGGGGGCGGACGGGCGGCTGGACCGGGGAAAGATCGCGGAGATCGTTTTTAAGGACAAAGCGGCTTTGGAGCGCCTGAACGGGATCGTCCACCCGGGGGTGCGGCGGGAGATCAAGGAGAGGCTGCACCGCCGGAGGGAGGAAGAGGAAAGAGGCGAGGAGGCAAAAGAGTATCTGGCGGTCATCGAATCGGCGATCCTTTTCGAGGCAGGTTATGAGGAGATCTGTGAGGAGATCTGGTATGTGTACGCTTCCGAGGAGACACGGATCCGCCGCCTGACGGAGAGCCGGGGCTACACGAGGGAGCGGTGCCTCAAGGTGATGGAGAGCCAGATGGGGGAGGCAGAGCTTCGCAGGCGGGCCTCGGCCGTCATTGAAAATGACGGCGATATCGAGCAGGTACGGGGACAGATTGGCACGTTGTTAAAATAATCAAGAGGTATTGATTTTTTGCTTTGAATCAAATACATTATATATACAAAACAAATCAAATTGTATTAAAAAAGGGGCCAATATGGCAGAACAGGTGTTGAACCAATTTCGTTCAGATAAAGCCCTAAGAGAGGACTGTATTGCTATTTACGAAGCGATGGGTATGGATCTGAACACAGCGTTTCGTATGTTTATGGAACGTACCCGCATGGTAAGAGGACTTCCGTTTCCGGCGGTACTTCCCGAGACAAGAATGACCAGAGAAGAAGCAAAAGGTGTGATTGATGGTATGCGGGCGGAAGCTGCAGATTTTCCGGAAATGACGCTGGATGAAATCAATGCGGAAATTGATGCGGCAAGGGCGGAAAGGAAAGCGGGAAGGTGAGGTATTATGAGGTATTTGATACAAATGTATTGATATCTCCCCTATTAACAAAACGAACAAACGCTGCTACTGTCAGAGTGGTAGATGCTATATCTTCAGGTGATATTATTCCGCTTTATAATCAGGAGATTTTAAGTGAGTATCGTGAAGTTCTTCACAGGAAAAAATTTTCATTCAGTGAGGAACGGATTCAAAAAAATTTGCTGATGATCCGTCAATTCGGTTTAGCGGTCAATCCAAGTCCTACGGGAGAAATTCTCGTGGATATAGATGATTTTGTTTTTTATGAAGTTGTGATGGAAAAGAGAGATGATAACGCATATTTGATCACAGGAAATATTCGCCATTTCCCGAAATGAGATTTTATTGTCACACCATCGGAAATGATAGAAATGATCTATAAAGATTCTGCTTTATAGATAGAAAAAATCCAATCGTGACCCGGGAGGTGGACAATGGGCATATTTCGGCGGCGAAAAAAAGAGGAGAATATCATAAAACAAAAAGGATTCCCGGAGCCTTTGGCTCCCGGCTGGGACGCGATCGACAGGGCTTGTGCAAGGGTTTATCCGGACCAGGAGGAACCCAGTCACCAGTTCGCCTCTCTGATCAAATGGAGACTCGGAGGGGAAGGACCCCTGGACGGGATCAGCGTCTATGACGGCGGAGGATACTGGCATTTTGTGACCTACGGGCTGTCGGAGTTATATGAGAAGGAATGTGAGGATCCGAAGATCAGCGGCTATGGGATGGAGTTTACCTTCAAGTTAAAGAAGGGGCCTTATGAGGACGAGGAGGCGGAGCTCAGGGGGATCTGCGGGATCCTGCAGTCCATTGCGAAGATCACCTTTACGAGGGGAGAATTATTCCTGCCTTATGAGTACCTCTACAGCGGGCAGACGGACGGGATCGATGTGGACCGGACCTCCAACATTACCGGCTTTATCACCGTCCCGGACCGGGAATTCGGCGTCCTGGAGACACCAAACGGAAGGGTGGAGTTCGTGGAGTTCATCGGGGTGACGGACCGGGAGCTTCTGGCGGTCCGAAACGGCGGGATCGACGTGAGGGGGCTGTACGGGGAACTGCAAAGCGACGTGACGGATTACCACAGGGAGTCCGTGAGGTAAATGCAAGGAGGAAGATCCACCTGTCCGGCTGGAAATCCCCGTTCCGCCTTTGCCGGGGAGCGGGCGTGCGGAATGCGGGACCGCACAGGTGGAAATACTTGGCAGAAAGACGAGGAAGAAGAGACATGCGGCTTGTGAGCATTGCCAGCGGGAGCAGCGGGAACTGCATCTACATAGGTACGGATACGACCCATATCCTGATCGACGCGGGGATCTCCACCAAGCGGATCGAGGGCGGGCTGGCCTCTCTTGGGGTCAGGGGAAGCGAGCTTTCCGGGATCCTGGTCACCCATGAGCATTCCGACCATATCGGGGGGCTCCGGGTGTTTTCAAAAAAACATGAGATCCCCATCTACACGACAAAAGGGACTTATGAGGGGATCTGCTCGTCCAGGAGCGTCGGGGAGCTTCCGGGCGGGCTGCACCGGGAGATATTCCCGGACGAGCCCTTCTGTATCGGGGACATGACGATCACGCCTTTCTCCACCTGCCACGACGCGGCCGATCCCTGTGCCTTCCGGGTGGACGCGGGAGGGGCTTCGGCGGCGGTGGTCACGGACCTTGGCAATTACAGCCAGTACACCGTCAACCATCTCCTGGGGCTGGACGCGGTCCTTCTGGAGGCGAACCATGACATCCGCATGCTGGAGACGGGGCCTTATCCCTACTATCTCAAGCGGAGGATCATGGGAAACAGCGGCCATTTATCCAATGACTGTGCCGGGAGGCTCCTGGGGGAGATCCTCCACGACGGATTTAAGAAGGCGGTCCTCGGGCATCTGTCGCAGGAAAACAATTATGCGGACCTGGCCTATGAGACGGTGAAGCTGGAGATCACCGAGGGGGAGAATGCCTACCAGGGGACGGATTTTGATATTGCCGTGGCGGACCGGAGGGAAATGTCGGAAACGGTTTACATTTGACGCCGGATGCTTTATAGTTGAGGGGACACAGAAAAAACGAGGAGAACCATTATGAAAAAGACAATCATTACCGTGGTGGGGAAGGATACCGTGGGGATCATCGCGAAGGTATGCACCTACCTGGCCAGCAACCGCATCAACATCGAGGACATTTCCCAGACCATCCTGCAGGGATATTTCAATATGATGATGATCGTGGATGCAAACGAATCCGCCAAGCCCTTCGGCGACATGGTGGAGGAGTTAGACCAGATCGGCGACGAGATCGGCGTGAAGATCCGCTGCCAGCATGAGGACATATTCAACAAAATGCACAGGATTTAAGAGGGATGGCCATGTTAAGCAGATTTGAAGTAGACGAGACCAACAAGATGATCGAGCAGGAGCGGCTGGACGTCCGCACCATCACCATGGGGATCAGCCTTCTGGACTGCATCGGTTCCGATCTCGAGGAGGTGAACCGGAAGGTTTACGAGAAGATTGTTTTAAAGGCCAGGGATCTGGTGAAGGTGGGGCGGGAGATCGAGGTGAAATACGGGATCCCCATCGTCAATAAACGGATCTCGGTGACCCCCATCTCTCTGGTGGGCGGCGCGGCCTGCAGGACCAGGGAGGATTTCGTGTCCCTGGCGAAGACCTTGGACCGGGCGGCGAAGGAAGTGAAGGTCAATTTTATCGGCGGGTACTCTGCCCTGGTCGGCAAGGGGATGACGCCGGCCGAGGAGCTTTTGATCCGTTCCATTCCGGAGGCCCTTGCCGCCACAGAAAGGGTCTGCAGCTCCGTAAACGTGGGTTCCACAAAGACCGGGATCAATATGGACGCGGTGAGACTGATGGGGCAGGTCGTCAAGGAGACGGCAAAGGCCACGGAGGATCAGGACAGCCTGGGCTGCGCCAAGCTGGTGGTCTTCTGCAATGCGCCGGACGACAATCCCTTTATGGCGGGAGCCTTTCACGGCGTGACGGAGGCGGACGTCGTCATCAACGTGGGGGTCAGCGGCCCCGGCGTGGTCAAGACGGCCCTGGAGAAGATCCGGGGGGAGGATTTCGAGACCCTCTGTGAGACCATCAAGAAGACGGCCTTCAAGGTGACCCGGGTGGGACAGCTGGTGGCCAAGGAGGCCTCCGAGCGGCTGGGCGTGCCTTTCGGGATTGTGGACCTCTCCCTGGCCCCTACCCCGGCGGTGGGGGACAGCGTGGCGGAGATCCTGGAGGAGATGGGCTTGGAGAGCGTGGGCGCCCCCGGCACCACGGCGGCCCTGGCTCTCCTGAACGATCAGGTGAAAAAGGGCGGCGTCATGGCCTCCTCCTATGTGGGCGGCCTTTCCGGGGCCTTTATCCCGGTCAGTGAGGACCAGGGCATGATCGACGCGGTAAACCGGAAGGCCCTGACCCTGGAGAAGCTGGAGGCCATGACCTGCGTCTGCTCCGTGGGCCTCGACATGATCGCCGTTCCGGGGGACACGGCGGCGGAGACCATCTCCGGGATCATCGCCGACGAGGCGGCCATCGGCATGGTGAACCAGAAGACCACGGCGGTCCGTCTGATCCCGGCAGAGGGGAAGAAGGCGGGGGACGTGGTGGAATTCGGCGGGCTTTTGGGCCATGCTCCGGTCATGCCGGTGAACGGGTATTCCTGCGCGGGCTTTGTGAACCGGGGCGGGAGGATCCCGGCGCCGATCCACAGCTTTAAAAATTGACTGCTATAAAAAAGGAGGAGCATATATGGATCTGGGATTGAAGGGAAAAACTGCCGTGGTCTTTGGCGGGACCACGGGGATCGGGGCGGCGGCGGCTCTCCGGTTCGGAAGAGAGGGCTGCCGGATCGCCGTGTGCAGCCGGTCGGAGGAAAAGGTGGCGGCTTTTCTTGAGAGGGCAAAAGCGGAGGGACTCTCCGAGGTCATGGCGGAATCCGTGGACGCCATGAGCTATGAGGAGACGGAAGCCTTTGCGGATCGGGTGGTAAAGAAATTCGGCCGGATCGACATCTGGGTCAACTGTGCCGGAGGAAACCGCCACGGCCCCTTACATACCCTGTCGGAGGAAAACTTCCGCTTTATCATGGACCAGAACCTGACGACGGTCTTTTTCGGCATCAAGGCGGCCGCGAAGTACATGATCCCTCAGAAGGGCGGGGTGATCGCCAGTATCTCCTCCCTCTCTTCGAAGATACCCGTGGATTACCGGGTGACTTACGGGGCGGCCAAGGCGGGAGTCAACCTCCTCACCGTCGGCGCGGCTTCCGAGCTGGCCCCTTACGGGATCCGGGTCAACGCGGTGGCGCCGGGGATCATCGATACGGTGCTTTCCAAAAAGGCCATTTACGATCAGACAGACTATACCATGTCCATGATCCCTCTTCACCGGGCCGGAAAACCGGAGGAGATCGGGGACGTGATCGTCTGCATGTGCAGCGACCGGTTCGGCTATATGACGGGGGCCGTGGTCAACGTGGACGGCGGAAAGAATACGGTGGAGGACTCGGACCTTCCCTGGGTGAAGCCCTGGGGGGAGTAAATGCGGAAAAAGAAAATATTACATAAAGTCAGCAGGATATCACATGTAATTTCCTGTTAAAATGTTGTAAAATGATAGCTACGTGTTGCGGTTTTGTGTGTAAAATCACAAAAAGCAAAAAATAAACACGTGGATATAGGGAAAGGAGAAACAAGACAATGAAAAGATGGATTGCACTGTTACTGGCGGTCGTACTGACCATGTCGGCACTGGCCGGCTGCGGCGGCGACGACAAGAAGGACGACGGCGGAAAGGCCGAGACCCAGGCGGCGGCCAAAGAGGACGGCGGCGAACCTGCCGAGGGAAGCGACGACCCCATCGTGTTTGCGTATTCCGGACCTCTGACCGGCGACAACGCAGAGTACGGACTTCTGTTCAAGAATGCCGTAGAGCTCGCCGTGAAGCAGCAGAATGAAAAGGGCGGCGTACTGGGACGTCAGATCGAGGTCATCGAGTTTGACGACAAGAATTCCGCCGAGGAAGCCGGCTCCATCGCCGAGCAGATCGTAGGGAACGACGACGTAGTAGCCGTATTCGGACACTTCGCCAGCGGCGTTGCCATGACGGCAGCTCAGATCTATCAGGAGACCGGGGTCGTGCTGATGAGCGCGTCCGCTTCTCACGTGGATTATTCCTCGATCGGTGACTACATTTTCAGAAACAACGTTACCCAGAAGATGGAAGCCACCAACTGCCTGCAGATCGCGATTGGCAGCGGCGCAAAGAAGATCGGCGTCCTGAAGCTCAAGACAGACTGGGGCGAGAGCGCTTCCACCTGCTTCCTGGAGGGCTGGGAGAAGATCAAAGACAAGGTTGACTGTGAGCTGGTCGCCCAGGAAGAATTCGTGGACGGCACCACCGACTACTCCTCCAACATCACCAAGTTTGAAGAGGCCGGCTGTGACTGCATCGTAGTCCTCGGCATGTATGGTTCCTTAGGGCCCTTCGCAAAACAGTACCGTCAGATCAACAAGGACGGCATGCTGATCTCCGTAGGTTCTTCTTACACGACGGAGCTCATCAACCTGGCCGGCGAGGCTGCGGAAGGGATCCAGTTCCCCGGCGGCATGAACGCGGACAGCACCGACCCCAAGGTCAAGGCTTATGTAGATGCTTACAAAGAGTATGCAGACGGCAAGGTTCCCGAGAACATGTCCGCGCAGACCTATGAGAATGTTCAGATGGTCATCCAGGCGATCGAGAATGCCGGAAGCGCCGACAGAGAGGCTATCAAGGACGAGCTTTACAACATGACCTTTGAGGGTATCACCGGAACGCTCTCTTATGATGAGATTGGCGACGCCGTAAAGACGCAGGTCTGGTATGTGGTTAAGGACGGCAAATTTGTGGAGTCCGACAAGAAGCTTCAGCTTTGGGACGACTTTGAGGCATCCTTACAGTAAGCAGCAGATGGGAGGCAAAATATGACTGCCCAATACATAGTCAACGGCCTGACCATGGGACTGATCTACGCGCTGATCGCGATCGGTTACTCCCTTGTGTTCGGCATTTTGAGAATGATCAATATGGCCCATGGCGCCGTTTACGCCTTTGGCGCCCATATGATCCTGATGTTTGTCACGTGGAATCTGGGAGCGATCCCTGCGGTGATCTTGAGCATCATCCTTACCGGTGGTCTGCTGGTGGCTTATGATCGGTCAATCCTGGCGATCCTTCGTAAAAAGAAGGCGCCGGGCATTGCCGCCCTGATCACTACGATCGGTTTTTCGTACATCCTGACCAACGGCCTGCAGATCGCCTTCGGCACGGAGATCAAATCCTTTCCGGCGCTTCTCGGCGACAAGATGATCCAGATCGGAAATGTAAAATTTGCGTTCTCCCAGGTCTATATCCTGGTGGTCTCCATCCTGCTTTTGGTGGGCCTGACCCTGATGATCAACAAGACTAAGATCGGGCTTGCCATGCGGGCGGTGGAGCAGAACTCCAGGGCGGCGGATCTGATGGGGATCAACGCGAAGGCGGTCATCAGCGTGACCTTTTTCCTGAGCGGGATGTCTGCCGTGATCGCAGCCCTTCTGCTCGCAAGCTATTATCAGACGGTCTATCCCACCATGGGAGCCATGATCGGCCTGAAGGGTTTCTCCGCGTCGGTGCTCGGAGGCATCGGTTCCCTTTACGGGGCGGCGGTCGGCGGTATCATCCTCGGCCTTGCGGAGAGTCTCACGGTACAGTTTCTGTCGGGAGCCTACCGTGATGCGGTTGCATTTATCCTGCTGTTCCTGATCCTGATCATCAGGCCCAACGGACTGTTCGGCAAAGCAAAGATCTCGAAAGTATAAACGGAGGTAAAACATGGATAAGAGAGATAAGATCGTCTGGCTCGTGGTCCTTGTGCTCCTCGTTGCTTTTCCGGCAGTAGGACTGAGCAGGTATCTGCAGAGAGTTTCAAGCTTGATTTTTATTTATATGATCCTGGCCCTGAGCCTGAACATCATTACCGGCTACATGGGACAGGTTTCCCTGGGCCATGCCGCCTTTTACGCGATCGGGGCCTACACGTCGTCGCTGCTTTCCGAGCATTTCGGCTGGAATTTCCTGCTGACCTGTCTCTGCGCAGTCCTCATGACGGGGTTCATCGGCTGGCTGTTCAGTATCCCGACCATGAAGCTTTCCGGGACGTATCTGGCGATCATCACCATGGGTTTCGGAGAGATCGTCAAGGTGCTGATCATCAACTGGGAGTCTCTGACCCACGGCACCTACGGTGTCCAGCGGATCGCAAGGCCGGAATTTTTCGGCGTCGAGATGAAGACGACCAACAACGGAATGTATTATCTGTGCCTGGTGTTCGTAGTCCTGACAGTTTTATTCTGTATTGCGATCGAGCGCTCCAAGCTGGGACGGACGCTGCGGGCGATCAAGGACGATCCGATGGCGGCTTCCCTGATGGGGATCGAGCTGAGCCATTATAAAAGGCTGGCCTTTACCATCTCCACGGCCCTTGCCGGGGCGGCGGGGGCGCTGTATGCCCATCTTTCCGGCTACATCGATGCGAACTCGTTCAATTCCGATGTATCCATGATGATCCTCAGTATCGTCATTTTCGGCGGTATGGGTTCTATCAAGGGTATGGTCCTGGGTGCTGCGATCCTGGTATCCTTCCCGGAAGTATTCCGTTTTGTGGCCGAGTACCGGTTTGTCGTATACGGCCTGATCCTGATCCTGATGATGGTATTCCGTACCGATGGTCTCCTGGGCGGCAACAGCAAACGGCCGTACACGTTCCCCAGGTTTGTCAAAGTGAAGGAAGGGGAGGTGAAGTCAGATGGCGCTTCTGGAGGTCAGTAACGTATCAAAACAGTTCGGCGGCCTTGCGGCCGTGAGCGAGGTCAATTTTCATGTGGATCAGGGTGAGATCATCAGCGTGATCGGACCCAACGGTGCAGGGAAGACGACGATCTTCAATCTTCTGACCGGTGTCTATGACGTTACGGAGGGGAAGATCGTCTTTAACGGCGAGGAGATCCAGAACAAGAAGGTGCAGTATATCGTAAATGCGGGGATCGCCAGGACATTCCAGAATATCCGCCTTTTTAAGAATATGCGGACCATCGAGAATGTCATGATCGGGTTCCATCAGAATACGAAGTACAATACCTTTGATTCTACCTTCCGCACTCCCAGGTTCCGGAAGTATGAAAGGGAGGCCCATGAGAAGGCCGTGGAGATCCTGAATTCGCTGGGGTTTGGAAAATATATCCACAGTTATGCGGGAAACCTTCCCTACGGCGAGCAGAGAAAGCTGGAGATCGCCCGCGCCATGGCGACCGGAGCGAAGCTTCTGCTTCTGGACGAACCCGCCGCCGGCATGAATCCTCAGGAATCCGAGGAGCTCCTGCAGTTTATCAAGGAGCTTCAGGATAAAGGCTTTACCATTATCCTGATCGAGCACGATATGAGCGTGGTCATGAATATTTCCGACCGGATCTATGTGCTGGACCATGGCAGGATGATCGCAGACGGCCTTCCGGAGGAGATCGCCAATAACCAGATGGTAGTGGAAGCTTATTTAGGAAAGAGTGAAGACGATGCTGCGGATTAATTCGATGAATACATATTACGGAAATATCCATGCTCTGAAGGGCATTGACTTTGAGGTCAATGATGGAGAGCTGGTTACGCTGATCGGAAGCAACGGAGCCGGGAAGTCGACCACTCTTCTCACCATCGCAGGCGTGTTAAAGGCCGCCGCAGGGAGCAGGATAGAGTTTGACGGGCAGGATCTGACCCGTATGTCCCCGCCCCAGATCGTGAAGCTGGGCGTGACCTTGAGCCCGGAGGGCCGTGAGGTGTTTCCGGAGCTTTCCGTGGAGGAAAACCTGAAGCTGGGCGCATACTGCAGAAAGGATTCGAAAGAGATCCAGAATTCCTTCGAGTATGTGTATGATCTGTTCCCCAGGCTTCTGGAGAGAAAAAAACAGCAGGCAGGGACCCTCTCCGGCGGCGAGCAGCAGATGCTTGCCATCGGACGGGCGCTTATGAACAAGCCGAAGCTCCTGATGTTAGATGAGCCCTCCATGGGCCTTGCACCCAACCTGGTGCTGGAGATCTTCCGGCTGATCAAGGAGATCCACAAACAGGGGACCACCATTCTTCTGGTGGAACAGAACGCCAATATGGCGCTCAAGATCGCGGACCGCTGTTACGTCCTGGAGGTAGGGACGGTGAAGTTCAGCGGCGACGCGAAAGAGATGCAGAACAATGACGAGGTGAGAAAGGCTTATCTCGGCAGCAAGTAGGGGAATCCGGGTCGCGAGATCCAGATCAGAGGGGGAGTTTTCTCCCCCGCAAATAAATAATTAAGAAGGAGAACAAACGATCATGGCAAAGTACAACGAAAATAAGCCGGTACATACCGGGGATCCCGTAGTGGAGACAAAGCGCACCTGCATCGAGCACCGCGCATACTGGATGGCGCTGCTCCTGGATGAGGTGAGAAAAGCAGGCGGCGACATGGAGAAGGTTGGCCGCGCCGCCATCAGACGCTGCGGCTGCTTCCAGATCGACGAGAATTTCAGGGATAAGATGAACGACAAGACGAGCCTGAAGGAATTTGGCGACCTCTTCATGGCAGAGCCGATCGGCTTCGAAAATAAAGCGGTTGAGATGACGGAGGATGTGATGCATGTGGAGATGCATTACTGTCCGCTGTTAAATGCCTGGAGGAAGCTTGGTTTCTCGGACGAGGACTGCGCTCTCTTCTGCGATATCGCCATGGAAGGCGACAGGCAGTTCGCGCAGGATATGAACTGTGAGTTCTCCCTGCCCAAAAAGATCGCTGACGGCGACGACTGCTGCGATCTCTGCTTTACCAGAAAGAAATAAAAGAGGAACGGAACAGACCGGGCGGCGATATCAGCCGTCCGGTTTTTCTGTCACATCAGAAAGTCCTTCGGGTCTCCTATATGACAAAAATGCCCGGAAATTTTTCTCCGGGAAATTGACAAAGAAAATCATTACTGATATGATTAGAAGAAGGAGCAGCGTTTTTGACCGCAGGTGGGGCGGAAATGGGAAGACAGGGGGATTATATGGGCTTAGAAAAGAATATTTTTGAAGAGATGGAGGCTCCGTCCTTTCACGTCGGGCCAGCGGTGATCTATACGGGACGCATGAGAAGAGAAAAGACCTGGGAATGTCAGCCGCATTTTCATGAATGTGCGGAGATCCTCTTTTGTGTCGACGGCACGGGAACCGTGTGGGTAGAGGGGAAAGAGTATACGATCGGCCCTGGGGATATCGCGATCTTCAACCCCTATGTATCCAATGCGTCGGGAAGCCGTTTGGGTAAGGAATTTGAGTTCTTTTTTATGGGCATTACGGATTTCTGCTATCCGCCGTTTGCCTACAATATGCTGATGCCGGAGGAGACGCCGGTGTTCTCCGCGGGGCCTTATAGAAACCAGCTGGCATTTTATTTCCAGGAGCTTCTGAGGGAGACCTCCAACCCGGAGATCCTCTATATGCCGGCGGCCTCGGCCCTGGCCAATGTGATCGCGGTCCAGGTCCTCAGGATCCACCAGTTCAACAACCTCATGGAAAAAAACAGGGCCGAGGCCAGGTGCCACAGCCATTTTATCAAGGACTATATTGATAAGAATTACCGTGAGGCCATCAATCTGGATACGCTGTCCGAGGCTTCTTACATAAGTAAATCCTATATCAGCCATCAGTTTAAAAAGGACATGGGGATGTCGCCCATCGACTATCTGATCAAAAAACGGATCGAGATCGCCCGCTACCTGCTGCTGAACACGGATTATACGGTGACGGAGGTGGCCAAGCAGGTGGGGTACGACAACCCGCTGTATTTCAGCGCACTGTTTAAAAAGAACGCAGGGGTATCGCCGACGGAGTACCGGAAGACCTACCGGCAGGAGCAGGAGGATATCTGCACTAATCCAGGGTGATGACTCCGTGGGTGTATTCGTTTTTCATCCGGCAGCCGTATTTGTGGAATACCACGCTCTGGTACAGGCCCGCGGCAAAGATCTCCTGGCTGAGCATATCGGCTCCCATGGGGGTGAGTTTTCGCTCCGCGTCGGCCAGCTTTGTGAGCAGAGGCAGGCTGCTGTTGTGCTTGATGCTCTTTAAAAGGGGGGCGGCGGATTTCCGGAACCCGAGGACCCTGGCATAGGGGACAAAGCCGCTTTCTTTATAACGGACAAAATCTTCCACCTTGATATCTAAAAGGATATGCAGCAGGGCGCGGCTGATCCGGGTCCTGGTGTACTGCCGGCATTTAATCGCGTCGATAAAGCCGGAGAAGGAAGCGGTTTCCGTGAGCTGTCTCTTGATCCGGTTCTCCAGGTCGGCCGAGACGTCCAGGTAATCGGTCAGATCGCTGTTCCTCGCCGACAAAAGCTTATACAGCAGCATCGAAGAAAAATCGTCGGCGAAGATGGGGAGACGGGAGCCAAAGTTCTCGGACATCACGGCGTAGGCCTCTTTTGGAACACAGGACCGGATGGTTTTCATGGCCTGGGTCATGGGCTGGGAGCCGGAGCTCCTTGTCTGGAAGACATGGCGGATGGCCGAGGAGGAGCAGAAAGGGGCCGAAAGTGTTTTGGACAGATAGTCGCTGCTCCGGGAGACTGTCACCGGCCGGATCGCGGAACCCCGCCTGGACAGGGCCTTGATGTATTCGATCCCCAGGATGTTGTTGGGGGCGGATATCAGAGGCAGGATCTTTTCCATGGGAGCAGGAAAATCCTCCGGGGCATATTCCGCCAGATAGGCGGTGAGAGCCTGTCCCCTGGCCGCCGGATAGCTGGAGCCTTCTGCCAGGTACTGTCTGACCAGGCGGGAAAAGGGTTCCGGCTCGTCCGCAAAAACAGAGGCTACGGCAGAGAGGTGGGAGAGGTCCCCGCTTTCGCTGCCGAAGCACAGAAAGTCCACCACGCCCAGATTGTCCAGGATGGAGACGGCTCCGGTGGCGAAATATTCGGCGCTCCCGGTGGCGAAGGGAACCGGCAGTTCCAAAACCAGGTCGGCGCCGGAGCGGAGGGCGATATCGGTCCGCAGATATTTGTCCATACAGGCGGGTTCCCCCCTCTGGACATAGTGGCCCGTCATGACGACGATGCCGTAGTCGGCCCCGGTGACTTCCTTCGCCTTCCTGATATGGTAGGAATGTCCGCTGTGGAACGGATTGTACTCTGTGATCAAGCCTACGACCCTCATAAAACCGCACCTCCCTGTTCTCCTTTCTTTCCTTTATTTTATGATAAAACACAGGAAATGACAAGAGCATTTTCCGGGAAAATTTGGCTTGTGAAGTGGAGGGGAATGCGTTATAATAAACCCTATGGAACGCCTTTTGGCGGTAAGGAATATCTGATACGAAAGGAGCCACGATCATGGCATTTATCGACACCATCAAAGCAAAAGCAAAGAGCGACAAAAAGACCATCATCCTGCCGGAGTCCATGGACAGGAGGACTTTTGAAGCGGCGGCGCAGATCCTCGCGGAGGATTTTGCGAACCTGATCATCATCGGAACGCCGGAGGAGGTCGCCGAGAACAGCAAGGGCCTGGATATTTCGGGGGCGACCATCATCGATCCCCATACCTATGAGAAGACCCAGGAGTACATCGACCTGTTTGTAGAGCTCAGAAAGGCCAAGGGCATGACGCCGGAGAAGGCCAGAGAGACTATCTTCAACGATTACTGCTACTACGGCTGCCTGATGATCAAGGCGGGACATGCGGACGGCCTGGTGTCCGGCGCCTGCCATTCCACGGCAAACACCCTGCGCCCCTGTCTGCAGATCGTAAAGACCAAGCCCGGCACCAAGCTGGTGTCCGCCTTCTTCCTGATGGTGGTCCCGGACTGCGAGATGGGCGAGGAGGGAACCTTCGTATTTTCCGACTGCGGTCTGAACCAGAATCCCACGTCGGAAGAGCTGGCTGCCATCGCAGGCTCCTCCGCGGAGTCCTTCCGGCTGCTGGTGGGCAAGGAGCCCAAAGTTGCCATGCTGTCCCACTCCACCAAGGGAAGCGCAAAGCATGCCGACGTGGACAAGGTGGTCGAGGCCACGAAGCTTGCGAAGGAAGCTTATCCGGATCTCAAGCTGGACGGCGAGATGCAGCTTGACGCGGCCATCGTTCCCAGCGTGGGCGCCTCCAAGGCTCCGGGCAGTGATGTGGCGGGACAGGCCAACGTCCTGATCTTCCCCGACCTGGACGCGGGCAACATCGGCTACAAGCTGGTGCAGAGGCTGGCCAAGGCGGAGGCTTACGGTCCCATGACCCAGGGCATCGCCGCTCCGGTCAATGACCTGTCCAGAGGCTGCAGCGCCTCCGATATCGTGGGCGTGGTCGCCATCACCGCCGTACAGGCCCAGGCCCAGTAAAAAATATTGTGGTTGACAAATTGACAGCGCCTGTGTATAATGGTACAGGTGTGTTAGGAGAATACTATGCACATTCATTTATCGGACTCCCTGGCCGGCGGGCAGGAGAGCAGGGTTTATGAGGCAGATTTGGGATTCGACCTGTTTGATGACGGCGTGAACCGTTATCCGGTGGTCAAAAAAGAGCCGGTGCGGCTGCGGATCACAAAGACAGGAGAGAAGAGGCTGCTTTTCGAGGCGGAGGTTTCCTTTTCCCTGTCGATACCCTGCGACAGATGCTTAGAGCCCGTGACGGTCCCGTTTTCCTATGAGGTAAGCCGCGAGGCGGACTTTAAGGAGGGGGCGGCGGAGGAAGAGGAGGCGTATCTCGTGGAAGGGCATACGCTGGATGTGGATGCGTTGGTCCGCGACGAGCTGTTCGTGCACATGCCTGCGAAGGTTCTGTGCAGGGAGGACTGCAGAGGGATCTGCAATCGATGTGGAGCAAACCTCAACCAGGGGGATTGCGGCTGCGACAGGACGGAGCCTGACCCCAGGATGGCGAAGATCCGGGACATTTTCCGGGACGCGAATCAGTAGTATAGGAAAATATGGATTAAGGAGGTGTGTAAAGCCATGTCGATCTGTCCGAAAAATAAACATTCCAAGGCCAGACGGGACAGCCGCAGAGCCAATTGGAAAATGGGCGCGGTGAATTTAGTGAAGTGCAGCAAGTGCGGCGCCCTCACGATGCCCCACCGGGTATGCAAGGCCTGTGGATGCTACAATAAGAAAGAGATCGTAAGCGTTGACTAAGAAGATCTGTAAGACCGCGGTTTTTCTTGAAAGAGAGGGACTGCGGTCTTTTTGTGACTTCGAAAATGATCGCAGATAAAAACGGTTTCCGTTTTGAGGATAAAAAATGAGGAAAGATCTGATCTTAGGCATGTCTGTCCTGGCAATGGTAGGGATTTTTGGGGGAAGAGGCGAGGCGGTAAGGACCCAAAGGGAAACTGCGGCGGCCGCAGGAGAAGAAAGCGCTCTTCCCGCAGAACAGGGATGTTGGCGGGGGATCTATATCCCGAAGAGATATATTTTATGCGGGAGTAAGAATTTCTCCACCCTGTTTCCAGAAACACAGTGGGAAGAGACCAGGGAATGTTTGATCATCATAAAGGATGACGTTTATATCAAATACCGTCCGGATCCCACGGAGGAACAGAAAGAAATGGGGGAGGCCTGCCAGAGGTTTGCCGTATCCTGCCGGTGGACACTGCTGCAGAGGGAGCTGGCAGAGCAGATGGACGAAACCTGGTATCGTTTTTCGGAGGGGGCGGTCAGCCTGGAACACCCGGATTATTTTGACCTGGATTTCCGATGTGCGGACTATGTTGGAGAACGGCTTTTGGTCATGGAGCCGGCGGAGCGGGGAGAGGAAGGGCCGCATGACCGGCCTTTTCCGGAACTGGCCTGGGGATACTTCGTTTTCACGGAAGAGGGAGAGGTTTTCGGCATCAGCGAGGCGGGAGTGGAAGAGTATTCCTTTTTGCCGATACCGTCCCTTTTTGGGATCGAACTGTTTTGAATCGTTTTAGAAGACCGACGGACTCGAAAAAGCGGGGGCCGTCGGTTTTCTTTTCCTGTGAAAAAGTTTAAAAATGATTGATTTATAGATGGATATTGTGTATATTAATTGGTAGATTAGCACGGAGGAAGCAGAATGCAGGAGACGGTGAGGATTGCCCTGGATGCCATGGGAGGCGACAACGCCCCGGCGGAGATGGTAAAAGGGGCGGTGGAAGCAGTAAACGCCAGGGAAAATATCAAGGTATTCCTGGTGGGGAAGGAAGAGGAAGTGAGAGCCTGCCTTTCCGGTCATAGGTACCCGGAGGAGAGGCTTGCGGTGGTTCCCGCCTCGGAGGTGATCACCACGGAGGAGGCGCCGGTCATGGCGATCCGGAAAAAGAAGGATTCCTCCATCGTGGTGGCCCAGAACCTGGTGAAGCGGGGGGAGGCGGACGCCTTCATCTCCGCCGGGAGCACCGGGGCGATCCTGGTGGGCGGACAGCTGGTGGTGGGCCGGATCCGGGGTGTGGAGCGGCCGCCCCTGGCGACTCTCATTCCCACGGTGAGGGGGGTCTGCCTCCTGGTGGACAGCGGGGCCAATGTGGACGCCCGGGCAAGCCATCTGGTACAGTTTGCCAGAATGGGTTCTATTTATATGGAACATGTCATAGGCATTAACAGGCCCAGGGTTGCCATCGTCAATGTGGGCGTGGAGGAGGAGAAGGGCAACGCCCTGGTGAAAGAGACCTTCCCGCTCCTTAAGGGATGTGAGGATCTGAATTTTATCGGGAGCATCGAGGCCAGGGAGATCCCCCACGGGGGGGCCGACGTGATCGTGGCCGAGGGCTTCACCGGGAATGTGATCCTGAAGCTCTACGAGGGCCTCGGTTCAGCCCTGATCGGAAAGATCAAGGGCGGGATGATGTCCTCCTTCCGTTCGAAGATGGGGGCGCTTCTCGTGAAGCCGGCCCTGAAGGAGACGCTCAAGGAGTTTGACGCCACGGAGTACGGCGGGGCCCCCATGCTGGGGCTGAACGGCCTGGTGGTGAAGACCCATGGGAATGCCACGGCCAAGGAGGTGCGAAACACCATCTTCCAGTGTGTGACATTCAAGGAGCAGAAGATCAATGAAAAGATCAAAAGGCTTTTTGCTGAGAATGCGAAGAGACCGGAAAAATAAACAGAAAGGGTGACAGTTATGGAATTTGAGAAATTACAGGGGATTATCGCAGAGGTACTGAATGTGGATGAGGGAGAGATCACCATGGAGACCACCTTTGTGGACGATCTCGGTGCGGATTCTCTGGACGTGTTCCAGATCATCATGGGGATCGAGGAGGAGTTTGACATCGAGATCCCCACGGAGGCGGCGGAGAAGATCGTCACGGTGGGCGACGCCGTGGAGCAGATCCGGAATGCCTGCAATTGACGGGACAGGCGGCTTTTAGGGAAGCGCTGATCTGATCAGCGTTTCCTTAGATGTGATCGCAGAAATAGGATCCTGCGGGGCGGGATTCTATTTCTGTTTTCGCGAAAAAACCATATCAGGCAATTGCGAAACTCGAAATCTTGGAATATTCTGGCAATATTTCCGGGAAAAGCCCTCTGCGCCATGGAAAGGAGACCATGGAAAACAGGAGGGCCCCTACCCGAGTGTTTTCTGCGCTTATGGGCTCATTGGAATGGTTGGCGCTGCCAGGCTCCTGCCGGACATATTGACAGGATATTCCTGCAATTTCATGTTTTGTAATTTTGAAAAAACCATATACAGGAAGGAAACCGGTATGAGACAGGAAACGGAAAAGCTTAGGGGGCTGGAGAGGAAGGCAGGATATGTCTTTAGGGACAAGTCCCTTCTTTTTCATGCCATGATCCACAGTTCCTATATCAATGAACACCATATGCAGCGCGGCGACAACAACGAGCGGCTGGAGTTTCTGGGGGATGCGGTCCTGGAGCTTTGCAGCAGCGATTTTCTTTACCGGGAGTATCCGGACAGGCCGGAGGGGGAGCTGACCAGGTTCCGGGCCAGCATCGTCTGTGAGCCGACTCTGGCCCGCTGTGCCAGGGATCTGGATCTGGGGCGGTATATCTTTCTGGGAAAGGGGGAGGACGCCGAGGGCGGCAGAGAGCGGGATTCCATCTTGTCCGACGCGCTGGAGGCTCTGATCGGAGCCATTTATCTGGACGGTGGTTTTGCTAGTGCAAAGGAGTTCATATTCCGTTTTGTGATGAATGACCTGGAGCATAAGAAACTCTTTTATGATAGCAAGACTATTTTGCAGGAATTGGTACAGGCCAGGCAGGAGGGGGAGCTTTCCTACGTACTCACCGGGGAGGAGGGCCCGGACCATGCGAAGGTCTTTCACGTGAAAGCCCTCGTGGGCGGAAGGCCCGTGAGCGCGGGCGAGGGACGGACGAAAAAAGCGGCGGAGCAGACGGCGGCCTACCGGGCCATCTTAAAGCTCCGGGAAAAGGAATAAAAAACGGATGTTTTTGAAAAGTATCGAGGTACAGGGCTTTAAATCATTTGCAAACAAAATACTTTTTGAATTTAACGACGGGATCACCGGGATCGTGGGGCCCAACGGCAGCGGGAAGAGCAACGTGGCCGACGCGGTCCGCTGGGTGCTGGGGGAGCAGAGCGCCAAACAGCTCCGCGGGGCCAACATGCAGGATGTGATCTTCTCGGGGACCCAGAACCGGAAGCCCCAGGGTTACGCCTATGTGGCGATCACACTGGACAATTCCGACCATTCCCTGCCCATCGATTATGACGAGGTGACGGTCTCCAGGCGGGTCTACCGCTCCGGCGAGAGTGAATATCTCCTGAACGGAGGTGTCTGCCGGCTGCGGGACATCAATGAGTTGTTTTACGATACGGGGATCGGGAAGGAGGGCTATTCCATCATCGGCCAGGGCCAGATCGACAAGATCTTAAGCGGCAAACCGGAGGACCGGAGAGAGCTCTTTGACGAGGCGGCCGGGATCGTGAAATTTAAAAAGCGCAAGGCGATCGCCCAGAAAAAGCTGGAGAACGAGCAGCAGAACCTTCTCCGGGTGACGGATATCTTAACGGAGCTGGAAAAGCAGGTAGGGCCCTTGGAGGAGCAGGCGGGAAAAGCCAGGGAGTATCTTAAGTACAGGGAAGAACTCAAGAGCCTGGATCTGCAGAGCTTCCGGCTGGAGCACTCGGCCCAGAAGGAGCGGCTCTCGGAGGTTACGTCCCATATCGGCGCCGTGTCGGAGGAGCTTGCGGGCAAGCGGGAGGAGGCGGCAAAGCTCAAGGGCCATTATGACCGGCTGGCGGAGGAGATCGCCGCGCTGGACGAAAAGCTTGCGGAACACAGGGACGCCCTCAACGACGGGAAGGTGGAGACGGAGTCCCTGGAAGGACGGATCCGGGTTTTGGAGGAGCAGATCCGCACGGATTCGGGGAATCAGGAACGGATCCGGACAAGGCTTGCCGCCATCTGCGGGGAGCTGGAAAAGAAAGGGGCGGACAAGGACGGCTTTGTCGCCCAGAAGGGGAGCCTGAATGAGCGCCTGGATGAACTGGACGATGTCCAGGGGAAGCTCAGGGAGGAACTGGAAGGGGACGAGGAGCGGATCCGGGAGCTGGACGGAGAGATCGAGCGCCGGAGAGGCAGCATCCTGAACGCCATGAGTGACAAGGCGTCCCTCGGTGCGAGGGAGGAGCGGTTTGAGACCTTAAAGGAGCAGAACGGAAGACAGAGAAAGGAATTGGAGGCCCGTCTGCTCAAGGTGAAGAGCGAGGAGGAGGCAAGACGCCAGGAGGAAGTCCAGATCGAAGGGGAGATCCGGGGACTGGAGACAGAGCTTTCCAGGCGGAAGCAGGAATTTTTGGAGGCCCAGGCGGCGGGCAAGGAGGCGGAAGAGGCCTCTTACCGGGAAAACAAGAATCTGAACCAGAAACAGCAGGAGTATCACACGCTGCGGACGAAGCTGGAATCCCTCCGGAACCTGTCGGAGCGGTACGAGGGCTACGGGAACAGCATCCGGCGGGTCATGGAGGTAAAGGGTTCCACGCCGGGGATCATCGGCGTCGTGGCGGATCTTCTGGAGACACCGAAGGAGTATGAGACAGCCATTGAGACGGCCCTTGGAGGATCCATCCAGAACATTGTCACCGATTCGGAGGCCACGGCCAAAAATCTGATCGGATATCTGAAGAAGCATAAGTTCGGCCGGGCGACCTTCCTGCCCCTCTCCAGCATCACCGCCAGAGGCGGGTTTTCCAAAAGGGAGGCCCTCTCGGAGGCCGGTGTGGTGGGGCTTGCCCATACACTGGTGAAGGTGAAGGGGGGCTATGACCGGCTGGCGGAATATCTGCTGGGGCGGATCCTGGTGGTGGATAACATCGATCACGCGATCGCCATTTCCAGGAAGTACCAGTATTCCCTGCGGATCGTGACACTGGAGGGGGAGCTTCTGGCGGCCGGAGGCTCCATGACCGGAGGCGCTTTTAAGAACAGCAGCAACCTGCTGGGAAGAAAGCGGGAGTTAGAGGAATTGGAACGGGCCATGAACCAGGCCCTGGCCCAGTGCGACCAGATCAGGGAGCGGGCAGAGGCGGCGGGAGAGAGGCTCAAGGGATTTCGGGAAGCCATGGAAAAAAGCAGAGAGCTGGGTCAGGCGGCCAGGGTGAAGCTTTCCTCCCTCTCGGCCAGCCTTTCCGCTGCCAAAGAGAAAGTACAGGAGACCGCCGCCGGCTATGCGGATATCCGCCTGGAGGGGCAGAAGCTCTCGGAGGAGCTTAAAAAGATCGAGGACGGGAAGACCGCGCTCAGGGCGGAGTCGGAGAGCCTGGAGGCGAAAAACAAAGAGTACGAGCAGGAGATCGCCGGGCTGGAGGAGGAGGCCCATAAGGCGAGGGAGGCCAGGGCAGACCGGAGAGAGAAGCTCAGACAGGCGGAGCTGGATTTTTCATCCCTTTCCCAGAAGGACAGCTTCATCCTGGAAAATATCCTCCGGATCTCCGGTGAGATCGGGGAGCTTCAGCAGGAACAGGCTTCTCAGAAGGAGGAGCTTGAGGGCTGCGGCCGCTCGGCAAAGGAGAAAACGGAGGAGATCGGCCGGATCCGGGAACGGATCGGGGAGAAGCAGGCGGATGCGGGGCGTCTTTCGGATGCGATCACCGGATTTACGAAAAAGCGGGAGGAGTGCCAGAAGGAACAGAGCGGCTTTTTTGAAAAACAGGAATCCATGTCCGGGGACATCGCGAGGCTGGATAAAGAACTTTATCGTCTGGAAAGCCAGAAGGAAAAGTGCGAGGAGGCCATGGAGCAGCAGATCCGGTATCTGTGGGAGGAATACGAGCTGACGCCCTCGGACACGGCCGGGACAGAGATCCCGGAGGAGGCGACGGCGGCTTCCATCCGCAGGCAGATCGGTACCTTAAAGCAGGCTGTCAAGGAGCTGGGACCGGTCAATGTGAATGCCATTGAGGACTATAAGGAGATCTCGGAGCGGTTTTTCTTTATGAAAGCCCAGCACGACGATCTGAAGGAGGCGGAGGAGAGCCTGGTCCAGGTCATTGAGGAGCTGGATCAGGGGATGCGCCGGCAGTTTGAGGAGAAGTTCCGGGACATCAAGGAAGAGTTTGACACGGTGTTCCGGGAGCTTTTCGGCGGCGGCAAGGGAACCCTGGAGCTGGTGGAGGGGGAGGATATCCTGGAGGCGGGGATCCAGATCATTGCCCAGCCGCCGGGAAAGAAGCTGCAGAACATGATGCAGCTGTCCGGCGGGGAGAAGGCGCTCACGGCCATCAGTGTCCTCTTTGCCATCCAGAATTTAAAGCCCTCGCCTTTCTGCCTCCTGGACGAGATCGAGGCGGCCCTGGACGACAGCAATGTGGGGCGGTATGCGGCCTATCTGGGAAAGCTCAAGAGGAATACCCAGTTCATCGTCATCACCCACAGGAGGGGCACCATGCTGGTCGCGGACCGGCTCTACGGCATCACCATGCAGGAGAAGGGAGTCTCCACCATGGTGCCGGTGGATCTGACGGAGCAGACCGCATAGCCGGATGCATGAGCCGAGGTTATGGCAGTGCCGGTTTTTAGTTATTTGACAGAACACGGGAAGCAGGAGTACTATTATTAAAATAGAGGAGGTGCGTGTATGAGCCAGGGAAAGAAAGGGATCTTCGGACGGCTGGTGGCGGGGCTCAGCAAGACCAGAGACAATATCGTGGCCGGGATCGACTCGATCTTTAACGGGTTTTCTGCCATTGACGATGACTTTTACGAGGAGATCGAGGAGACTCTGATCATGGGGGACATCGGGATCCACACTACGGAGGCCATCATCGAGGATCTTAAGGAGAAGGTGAAGGAGCAGAAGATCAAGGAGCCTTCGGAGTGCAAGGCCCTTCTTATTGATACCATCAAACGGCAGATGGACCTGGGGGAGAATGCCTATGAGTTTGAAAAACGCCGGTCGGTGGTGCTGGTCATCGGCGTCAACGGGGTGGGAAAGACCACTTCCGTGGGAAAACTGGCGGGACAGCTCAGGGATCAGGGCAAGAAAGTACTCCTGGCGGCCGCCGATACCTTCCGGGCCGCGGCCATCGAGCAGCTTACGGAGTGGGCGAACCGGGCCGGTGTGGACATCATCGCCCAGCAGGAGGGCTCGGATCCGGCGGCGGTGGTCTATGACGCGGTCTGCGCGGCGAAGGCGAGGAATGCGGATGTGCTCCTCTGTGATACGGCAGGAAGGCTTCATAATAAAAAGAACCTGATGGAAGAACTTCGGAAGATCCACCGGATCATCGATAAGGAATATCCGGATGCTTACCGGGAAACGCTGGTCGTACTTGACGGCACCACGGGGCAGAATGCCCTGGAGCAGGCCAGGCAGTTCAGAGAGGTGGCCGACATCACGGGCATCATTTTGACGAAGCTTGACGGCACGGCAAAAGGCGGCATCGCGGTGGCCATCCAGGCGGAGTTGGGGATCCCGGTGAAATATATCGGGATCGGGGAGCAGATGGACGATCTGCAGAAGTTTGACCCGGAGGAGTTCGTGAACGCCCTGTTCACGAGAGAGTAGGAAAGAATAAATAGGTGATTGCGAAACTGCAAAACATGGGAGGGATCCTGACAATTCCACGTTTCGCAACTGCCCGGGAAAGAATAAATAAAGTGAGGAAGAAAACATGCTGACACTGGAGAAATTTGAGGAGGCGGCCGAGATCGTCGGCCGGGTCACCCTGGAGACAAAGCTGGTCTACAGCGAGTATTTCAGCGAGGTCACCGGGAACAAGGTGTATTTAAAGCCGGAGAACATGCAGTACACGGGGGCCTACAAGGTCCGGGGCGCTTATTACAAGATCAGCACCCTGAGCGAGGAGGAGCGGAGCAAGGGGCTCATCACGGCTTCCGCCGGGAATCACGCCCAGGGGGTCGCCTATGCGGCCAAAAAGTTCGGGGTGAAGGCGGTGGTGGTCATGCCCACGACGACGCCCCTCATGAAGGTGAACCGGACGAAGAGCTACGGGGCCGAGGTCATCCTCCACGGGGATGTCTACGACGAGGCCTGCGAGCATGCCTACAAGCTGGCCGAGGAGAACGGATATACCTTTATCCATCCCTTCAACGACCTTTCCGTGGCCACCGGGCAGGGAACCATCGCCATGGAGATCGTCAAGGAGCTCCCCACAGTGGATTACATCCTCTGTCCCATCGGCGGCGGCGGGCTCTGTACCGGCGTCTCCACCCTGGCGAAGCTCCTGAATCCCAACATCAAGGTGATCGGCGTGGAGCCGGCCGGGGCCAACTGCATGCAGGAGTCCGTCCGGCAGGGGCAGGTGGTGACCCTCCCCAGGGTCAATACCATCGCCGACGGCACGGCGGTGAAGACGCCGGGGGATCTGCTGCTCCCTTACATCGAGCAGAACGTGGACGACATCATCACGGTGGAGGACGAGGAACTGATCGTGGCATTCTTAGACATGGTGGAGAACCACAAGATGGTGGCGGAAAATTCCGGTCTTCTGACCGTTGCGGCCTTAAAGCACCTGGACGCGGCGAATAAGAAGGTGGTCTCCATCATCAGCGGGGGGAACATGGACGTGATCACCATGTCTTCCATCGTCCAGCACGGCCTGATCCAGAGGGGACGGATCTTTACGGTCTCCGTCCTTCTGCCGGACAAGCCCGGCGAGCTGGTCAACGTGGCGACGGTCATCGCCAGGATGCAGGGCAATGTCATCAAGCTGGAGCATAACCAGTTTGTCAGCATCAACCGCAATGACGCCGTGGAGCTTCGGATCACCCTGGAGGCCTTCGGCATCGAGCACAGGGATCAGATCGTGGCGGAGCTTAAGCAGGGCGGATACCGGCCGAAGATCGTGAAGCAGAAAGGGATCTATCAGGGGTCCTAAAATAGAGATGAGGGGCCGCCTGTGCGAAGCCGGCTGCTCCCTGAAGGAGACATGGAAAATCTTCACCCGCACAGGTGGAAAATTTTTCGGAAAAGGCGCAGGAGGAAACGGATGGCAAATATTTTTGACGATATCATGAACGTGCTGACAGGCGGCGGAGGAAACCGGGGAAGCTCCGGGCGGAAGCCGGAGCCGGAGGACGACGGGGAAAAGCCGAAGAAGGAGAAGAAGGCCGGACGGGGAAAGCGGGCCATGAAGACCGGCGGGAAGGCCGTGGGAGTCTTCGTGCTGGTGCTCCTCGCGGCGGTGCTGGCCCTGAATTCAGTCTATACCATCGGCGAGCAGGAGCAGGCGGTGGTCACTACCTTCGGGGTGCCGGGGGCGGTCACCGAGTCGGGCCTGCATTTTAAGATCCCCTTTGTCCAGCAGGTGACCAAGGTGGACACGACGATCCAGGGATTTTCCGTGGGCTTTGACAGCGCGGAGCAGCAGACGGTCGCCAACGAGGCCATCATGATCACCTCGGATTTCAATTTTGTGGACATCGATTTTTATGTGGAATACCGGGTGTCGGATCCGGTGAAGGCCGTGTTTGCGTCGAGGGAGCCGGAGATGATCCTCCGGAACCTGGCCCAGAGCTGTATCCGCAGCGTGGTGAGCAATTACGATGTGGACAGTGTCCTCACCACCGGGAAGAATGAGATCCAGTCCAACATCAAGGAGATGCTGCTTGCGCAGATGGAGGAGCAGGATATCGGCCTTCAGCTTGTCAATATCACCATTCAGGATTCGGAGCCGCCCACCGCGGAGGTCATGGCGGCCTTCAAGGATGTGGAGACGGCGAAGCAGGGGAAGGAGACTTCCATCAACAATGCCAACCGTTACCGCAACGAGAAGCTTCCCAAGGCGGAGGCGGACGTGGACCAGATCCTCCAGGAGGCGGAATCCGCAAAGACCAGGAGGATCAACGAGGCCTACGGGGCGGTAGCTATTTTCAATGCCCAGTATGAGGAGTATGTGAAGAACCCTCTGGTGACAAAGCAGCGGATGTTCTACGAGACCATGGAGGAAGTGCTCCCGAACCTGAAGGTCATCATCGACGGGACGGATAGTGTGAATACCATGCTGATGGATCAGCTTTCCGGTTCCGCCGGGACAGGAAGCCAGGCGGCGGCAGGAAGTACGCAGGCCGGAAACGGCTCTTCCGCAGAAAACAGCGCCGGCGCAGGTGCCGGGAACAGCGGCGGGGCGGGGAACGCGCAGACAGGCGGAGGCAGTGCGGGGACAGGCAGCCGGACGGGCGGAAGCAGTACAGGAGCGGAAGCCGGGCAGCCGGATAATGCCGCTGCGGTGCCGGAGCCGGCAGAAAACTGAGGGAGGAGAAGGCCATGAAGAAAAAAGTGATCGGAATTTTGGCCGTCGTGGCGGCGGCGCTCCTGTTTCTTTCCTCCATTGTCATCACCAGGGAGAATGAATACAGCCTGATCCGCCGGTTCGGCAAGGTGGACCGGATCATCGGGGAGGCGGGGATCACCTTTAAGATCCCTTTCATGGAGACGGCGGACAAACTGCCGGGACAGCTTCTCCTGTATGATCTGCCGGAGTCGGACGTCATCACCATGGACAAGAAGACCATGATCGCGGACAGCTATGTGCTCTGGAGGATCTCGGATCCGCTCAAGTACGCGCAGACTTTAAATTCTTCCAAGGAGAGCGCCGAGCAGAGGATCGATGCGGCCGTCTATAATTCCACCAAAAATATCATCAGCAACATGACCCAGAGCGATGTGATCGCGGCCAGGGACGGGGAACTCCAGGCGGCGGTCATGGAGGGCGTGGGCGCCGCCATGGATTCTTACGGGATCGAGCTCAAGACGGTGGAGATCAAGCAGCTGGATCTGCCGGAGGACAACAAGGAGGCGGTCTATGAGCGGATGATCTCCGAGCGGAGCAAGATCGCCGCCACCTATCAGGCGGAGGGGGATTCGGAGGCCCAGAAGATCCGGAACACCACTGACAAGGAGGTGGAGATCATGCTCTCCGACGCGGAGGCCCAGGCGGCAAAGATCCTGGCCGAGGGAGAGACAGAGTACATGAGGATCCTGGCAGAGGCCTACTCCGACGCGGGCAGGGCAGAGTTTTATTCCTTTACCAGAGCCCTGGACGCGGCGAAGGCGTCCCTGGCCGGCGGCGGGAATACGCTGATCCTCCCCAAGGATTCGCCGATGGCGGATATCTTTATGAGGAACGACCCGTAAAAATGCTTAGCACTGCAGGCGTCTATCGGACAGATTGCCAGAATATTCTCGCAATTTTACATTTCGCAATCGCCTGTGATTTATATACAGAAGGAGAAAAGAGAAAATAAAATGAACTTATTTATGGTGATCGGGATCGTCCTTTTGATCTTTGGTGTTGTGACTGCGTTCTGGGGTTATCGGCTTCATGCCTTGTTCCGGTTTTTGGCAGGATTTGGAGTGGGGGCAATGGCGGGTTTTTTTGCCCTTTCTTCCGAGAGGGGCAAAGATCTGGGGATGCTCATCGTGATCCCCTTGCTTTTGGGAGTTATCCTCGGCGTCATCTGTGTGGTGCTCAAGAGGGTGTGGGTTTTTATCGAGTGTTTTGGATATGGTTTTGTGTTGACGGCTTTTCTGATCATCCGC
>CAMSZT010000017.1 GCA_947066815.1 uncultured Lachnotalea sp. | reverse complement strand
ATAAAATTTAACGCTTGCTGAACTGCGGAGCGCGACGAGCGGCTTTGAGGCCGTATTTCTTTCTCTCCTTCATACGAGGGTCGCGGGTCAGGTAACCTGCCTTCTTGAGGGCGGGACGATACTCCGCGTCCGCCTGCAGGAGGGCTCTGGAGATGCCGTGACGGATGGCTCCGGCCTGGCCGGTGAAGCCGCCGCCGTGAACGTTTACCATGACATCGAACTTGCCCTCGGTCTCGGTTGCGGTGAAGGGCTGACGGACCACGACCTTCAGAGTCTCAAGGCCAAAGTAATCATCTATGTCTCTCTTGTTGATGGTGATCTTTCCTGTGCCGGCAGACAGATAAACTCTTGCGATCGATTTTTTCCTTCTGCCTGTTCCGTAGAATTTTGAATTAGCCACTGTAATTTCCTCCTTTCAGTACCTTTCGATTAAAATGTCAGAACTTCCGGTTTCTGGGCCTGCTGCTTGTGGTCAGGGCCAGCGTACACGTGAAGCTTGCCGAACATCGCTCTGCCTAAAGGTCCCTTGGGAAGCATTCCCTTCACAGCCAGTTCGATGACTCTCTCCGGCTTCTTCGCCATCATCTCCCGAAGCGTCGTCTCCTTCATGCCGCCGACGTACTCGGAATGTCTGTAGTAGATCTTCTGGTCCAGTTTCTTTCCGGTGACCTGGACCTTCTCCGCGTTCACGACGATCACGTAATCGCCGGTATCCATGTTGGGCGTGAACGTGGGCTTGTTCTTGCCTCTGAGGACGGACGCGACTTCAGATGCCAGACGTCCTAATGTATATGCGGAAGCGTCAACGACATACCATTTTCTCTCAATGGTTGACGGGCTAGCCATAAATGTTTTCATTGGTTTGACCTCCTTGGATTTCACCTTTCAAAGATTCTAATATCGATGCTGATTCTTGTCTCTATTTGTACGGCGGATCCGGAACTCCGGGGCTTTGGTTTTCCCTGACCAGCCAGTCAATAGACCTGTTTTTGGACGCAAAGAAAGCGCCGCAGCTTTTATATTATAGTACACTCTCCGGGGCGTGTCAATCAGTTTTTCCTGAGTTTCCGCACTTCAGCCATTTTGTACCAGAAATTCCTCCGCCCCGTCCCAGAATGCCTGCTTTTTCGCATGGGCGATCATCCGCTCCCGCTCCCCCTCCAGACATCGATGGATGGTCATGGTGATCCGCCCCTCCGTGCGGAGAGCGGTCCGGTCCAGGGAATAGTCGATCCAGTCGTTGGCGTTCCGCTCATAAGGCTCCGGCTCTCCGGCCGGGACGATGGAGATCAGGGTCAGTCCCTCGGCCGGCGCCTTCACGCCCGCCCGGCGCCGGTCCCTGGCGTTTAAGACCTCCCTCACGTGCTCTGGAGGAAAGGTTCCCTGGCCGACGCTCATCAGCGTCCCCGCGATGATCCTCACCATATTATAGAGGAAACCGTTTCCGGAGAGGCGGACGGTGACGAGGTCTCCCGTCCTAGTCACGGACGCCTCATAGAGCCTGCGCACCGTGTCCTCTGCCTGACTCCCCGCCGAGCAGAAGCTTGCAAAATCATGCTCCCCCACGAGATAAGCCGCCGCCACCCGCATGTGCTCCGCATCCAGAGGCCAGTGGCAGAAGGCAGCGTTTCGCCGTCTGGTGGGATCGGGGAACCGCCGATTCAGGATCCGGTACTCATATGTTTTCACGGAATTGCATTTCCGGGGATGGTAGGAAACCGCAACCTCCTCCGAAGACTGGACGGCGATGTCCTCCGGCAGGCGGCTGTTCAAGGCATAGCTGAATTTTTCCGCAGGGATCCGGCTCTCCGTATTGAACACGGCGATATTTCCCAGGGCGTGGACGCCGGCGTCCGTCCTGCTGGCCCCCGTCACACGGACATCCTCCCCGGTGAGCTCCGAGAGGGCCCGGTTTAACTCCGCCTCGATGGTGGGACCGTTCTTCTGAAACTGGAAGCCGCAGTAATCGGTGCCGTCATAGGCCACCACTAATTTGATCCGTCTCATCATTCCTCCGTCACAACAGTACCCGAAGGAGCACCACGCCCGTCGGGAACGCCAGAAGGATCAGGTAGGCGAGCCGGTCCGCCGTCCTGTATTTCAAAGGCTTCATCTTGGTGCGCCCTTCTCCTCCGTGGTAGCATCTGGCCTCCATGGCCAGGGCCAGGTCGGAGGCCCGCCGGAAGGCCGAGATGAACAGGGGCACCAGAAGGGGGATCATGGCTTTGGCCTTTTTGATCAGGCCGCCCGTCTCAAAATCCGCCCCCCTCGCCATCTGCGCCTTCATGATCTTGTCCGTCTCCTCCACCAGGATCGGGATGAACCGCAGGGCGATGGACATGATCATGGCGATCTCGTGGACCGGCACGTGTACCACGTTCAAAAACCGAAGGCTCCTCTCCAGCCCGTCCGTCAGCTGGTTGGGCGTGGTGGTAAAGGTCAGGAGGGAGGTGCCCATGACCAGAAACGTAAGCCGCACCGCCATCATCCCCGCCCGGACAAGCCCTTCCTTTGTAATGGTAAAGATCCAGAAATGGACCAGCTCCTCCCCCGGCGTCAGAAACAGGTTGAAGGCGGCGCTGAACACGAGCAGGAAGAGCACCGGCTTCAATCCCTTCACAATATGCCCCACCGGGACCTTCGAAGCCGCGATGATCCCGAACAGGAACAGGGCCGCCGCCCCGTAGCAATACACGTTGTCCGCCACAAACAGGGCGACGATCAGCACCAGGGTGCCGAAAAGCTTGGTCCTAGGGTCCAGTTTATGCACCGGCGACTGCACCGGATAATACTGGCCCAGAGTAATGTCTCGCATCATGAGATCGTCTCACCTTTCTTCTTTCATGGTATCGGGTTTCTCCCGTACACCTTTTTATCCTGTTATTACCGCCCCTCACCGTCAGCCTTCTCCATTCGCCCGACGCCGTCCATGTTCAGAGTGCAAAGAATCGCTTCTTCTGCCTCCTCCACGGTGATCACGTCCGTCCTCACGGGAAAGCCCGCCTCCGCAAGGGCGTGGGCGATGTAGGTCACCTGGGGGGCCGCAAGCCCCATCTCCTCCAGCTCTTTGTAATGGCCGAAGACCACCCGGGGCGTATCGTCAAAGACCAGGCACCCGTGGTTCATGACCATGATCCGGTCCACGTATTTCGCCACGTCCTCCATGCTGTGGGACACCAGGATCACCGTCATGCCCCGCTCCCTGTGAAGCCTCGCGAGCTGTCCCAGGATCTCGTCCCGTCCCCTCGGGTCCAGGCCCGCCGTGGGCTCGTCCAGGATCAGCACCTCCGGCTCCATGGCCAGCACTCCCGCGATGGCCACCCGCCGCTTCTCCCCTCCGGAGAGCTCGAAGGGAGACTTTTTATAATAATTCTCCCCAATCCCCACCAGGGAGAGGGCCTCCCTGGCCCGTTTTTCGATTTCTTCTTTAGAAAGGCCCTGGTTCTTCGGCCCGAAGCAGACGTCTGTAAACACGTCCACCTCGAAAAGCTGGTGCTCCGGGTACTGGAATACCAGCCCCACCCGGCTTCGGAGCTCCTTCATGGAAAAGCCCTCCCGGTAAATGCTCTCCCCGTTGTAGAGGATGTCGCCCCCGGTGGCCCTCACCAGCCCGTTGAGATGCTGGATCAACGTGGACTTGCCGGAGCCGGTATGGCCGATCAATCCGATAAACTCCCCGTCCCGGATCTCCAGGCTTACCTTATGGAGCGCCTCCGTCTCCATGGGCGTCCCTTCCTGATATTTGTATTCTACCTGCCTGAGTGTGATCATTGCGCCGTCCTCTGCTTCCTTATCCCCACCAGTTCCCCTACAAGCTCCTCCACGTCCAGGATGCAGGGAGAGAGGGGAACGCCCTTTTTCCGGAGGCCGTGGGCCAGCTCCGTCACCTGGGGCACGTCCAGCCGCAGGGCCTTCAGCTCGTCCACCCGGCCGAAGATCTCCTCCGGCGTTCCCTCCATGGCGATCTCCCCCTCGTCCATCACATAGATCCGGTCCGCATGAATCACCTCTTCCATGTAATGGGTGATCAGGATGACGGTAATACCTTTCTTCTTATTTAATTCCCGCACGGTCCGGATGACCTCCCTGCGGCCGTTTGGGTCCAGCATGGCCGTCGGCTCGTCCAACACGATGCATTTGGGCTCCATGGCCATGACGCCCGCAATGGCCACCCTCTGCTTCTGCCCGCCGGAAAGCCGGTCCGGGGAGCTTCGCCGGTAGGCCGTCATGCCCACCGCCTTCAAACACTCGTCCACCCGCCTCCAGATCTCGTCGGTGGGCACGCCCATGTTTTCCGGGCCGAAGCCCACGTCCTCCTCCACCACGCTGGCAATGATCTGGTTGTCCGGGTTCTGGAACACCATCCCGGCCGTGCGCCGGACCTCCAGAAGGGAATCGTCGTCCTTCGTGTCCATGCCGCCGATCCAGACGGTCCCCTCCGAGGGCAGGAGCAGGGCGTTCATGTGCTTCGCCAGGGTGGACTTGCCGGAACCGTTATGGCCGAGGACCGCCACGAACTGCCCCGCCTCGATGTCCAGGCTCACGTCCTTCACCGCCTCGTTCACTTCTTCGACTTTTTCTTCCTCGTCCCGCTTGATATAATTGTAGATCAGGTTCTTCGCCTTAATGATGCCCATGGTCCACCGTCAACTTCCATTTAATCTTTGTTTACATTCTTACAGAGTTCCATTGTACTTGATTCATGCGGAAAAATCAATACGGACTTTCAGGACAAAGAATCCTTGAAATCCGCCGCCGCTTATGTTATGATACCACCTGAGCAGAATGGATGGCCGCGGCCGCGCCCCTTTGCGGGAAGAGCGGACGAGGAAAGTCCGGGCTTCACAGGGCAGGATGCCGGATAACATCCGGTGGAGGCGACTCCAAGGACAGTGCAACAGAAATGTACCGCCGGCCCCGGCCGGTAAGGTTGGAAGGGCAGTGTAAGAGACTACCGCCCTCCTGGTAACAGGAGGGGCATATGTAAACCCCATCCGAAGCAAGACCGAACAGAAAGCATAAGGCGGCCCGTCTGCTTTCGGGTAGGTCGCTTGAGCCTGCCGGCGACGGCAGGCCTAGATAGATGGCCATTCACGACAGAACCCGGCTTACAGTTCTGCTCAAAAAAGACTGATGCCTTAGGCTTCAGTCTTTTTCATATATAGGGAACGCAAAAAATAAAAATTTTACAACATCGGAAGCCGCTTCACCACCTCGGCCCCCACGGCGCCGATCACGATCCCGGCGATGCAGCCGGACACCAGGAGCGCCGGAAGATAATACAGGAGCGCCGAGGTCTCCACCACGGCCGCCGCCACCAGAAGCTGTCCCACATTGTGCATGACGCCTCCCGCCACACTGACCCCTGCCATGCCGAACCGGTCCGTCCTTTTCAGGAGGATCATGACAAGCAGGCTTAAGGTACAGCCGGCCAGGCTGTAGAGCATCATCACCGCGTTGTTGAAGGTAAGGCCGGCAAGCACTACCCGGACCACGGAAACCAGAGCCGCGGGACCGTTCCCCATCCGGTAAAGGGCCGCCAGCACCACCAGGTTTGCCAGCCCCAGCTTGATCCCCGGCACCGGGAGCGGCACCATGACCACGCTCTCGATATAACTGAAAAGAAACGCCAGAGCGATCAGAAGGCCGTACCTGGCCGTTTTCTTTGTATCCATATATCCGTATCCCGCCTCTCTGCCGATTCCCGTTTTCCCGTCAGGCCCCCGTCCCCTCTGCCGGCATCTACCCTGTCGTTTTCCCCCTGAGATCCAGCCTCATATAGATGGATGCCTCCATGGGGCTGTCGTTATAGCAGGGGATCTCGTAAAATCCAAACTGCCTGTACATACCGAGTGCCTTCTCCAGAAAAGGAAGCGTGTCGAGGAGCATATAGGTATAGCCGATCTCCCGGGCATCCGCGACGACCTGCCGGATGAGCCTGCCGCCGATCCCCTTTCCCCGAAAAGCCGGACGGACATAAAGCCGCTTCATCTCGCAGCGCTCATCGTCAAGCCTCCTGAGTCCGATGCAGCCGGCCAGCCCGCCATTCTCTTTCTCCTCCGCCCTGCCCTCTGTATCCAGGTATGCCAGATACAGCCTCCCGGCCGGAGGGCCGTACTTGGCCTCCAGATGCCTTAATTCCTCGTCGTAATGCTGGATCTGCAGATACTTTTCAAAGCTCTTGTCCCCGGCGATCAGCATGTCCGTATATTCCGAAAATAAAATCCCGATCTCCCTCGGGGAAGCATGAGCGGGAATCAGACGAATCTCCATGGTCACCCCTCCAATCTCTCCCAGTATAAGGTAAAATCAAAAAATCCACAAGGTTTCTGTGGCGATCGCGCTGAAAAACGTCTATACTTTATCGGAAGGCGGGATCCGCCCCAACAAAGCGAGGGCATCGATCCCGCTCTCCATCCCGCCCTCGATGCGGACTGTCATCTTATGGGGCAGGCAGATGATGCTTTCCCCCTGATACTGAACGGCTCTCTGGTTTACGCAGAGCTTGTCCGGACAGTCTGCCTCCGCGATCCTTGCCGTTCCGTTTTCAATGACCAGGAGGTTCGTTCCCCAGGGCGAGGAAATCTTTTCTGTGAGAGGCTTTTCCAGGGAATACTTTGCCACCTCGTTCCCATCGATCTCAACCACCACAAATGCCCCTTCCGCCCTGGTAAGCCGAAGAAATCCCCACACACCCAGGGCGAGGATAAGCACCCCTGCGATCAGCCAGATATCCAGACGTCTCTTCATACCCATCTCCTCTCCGTCACATTTCCCCAGTCCCGAAAACCATACCGTATTGTTACAGCGCAAGGCGCATGCGTTCCGCCCGGCCCGGAGGGCTATGTATTTACGAGTGCCCTTTGGGTATACCTTACCGGACGAAGTCCGCCCGGCCCGGAGGGCTATGTATTTACGAGTGCCCTTTGGGTATGCTATACTGGAATCGTTATTTTCACTCTGCATCATACTGGAGGTTCTGCCATGAACAGGTTTTTCCATAAAAAAGGCTTTTGCCCCGCCCTGCTTTTCTTCACATTTCTCTTTCTGGTCTCCGCCCTCTTTTCCGGGTGCGGGGACGCTTCGCCGGGAAGCTCCGGAGATGAGGATCCCGGGAACGGCAGTCCGAAAACCACTGCCTCCGAAAGACAGGATCCCGAAAAACAGGTCTCAAAAACCTCATTCTTTTTAAACACTGTCGTAACCATCACCCTCTACGGCACGGAGGACGGCTCCCTGATCGAGGAATGCTTTGCTCTCTGCGAACAATATGAAACACTTTTCAGCCGTACCCTGGAGGACAGCGAAGTCTACGCTCTGAACCACCGGACAGCGGACACCGTATCCGGCGAGACACTGGCTCTGATCGAGGCCGGCCTCAAATACGGCGACCTGTCGGACGGGGCTCTTGACATCACCATCGGCTCCTGCTCCTCCCTCTGGGATTTCACCGCCAAAGCCCCTTCCCTCCCGGACAGAGCGGCACTCTCAGAAGCCCTCGCCCATGTGGGCTATGAAAAGCTGTCCCTGAATGGGAACACCATTTCTTTCTCCGACGGCAAAACCATGATCGACCTGGGCGCCATCGCCAAGGGCTATATCGCCGACCGCCTGAAGGATTTTCTCACGGAAAACGGGGCGGCCTCCGCCATCATCGATCTGGGAGGCAATGTCCTGTGCATTGGGAACAAACCGGATGGCGGCCCGTTCCGCATCGGCATCCAAAAACCCTTTGACCCTCAGGGGACGCCCATGCTGGTGGTCCCTGTCTCCGGCCGGTCCGTCGTCACCTCCGGCATCTACGAGCGGTACTTTGAGGAAGCCGGAAAGCTTTACCACCATATTTTGGACCCGGCCACCGGATACCCCTGTGAGAACGATCTGCTCTCCGTCACCATCCTGAGCGAGCATTCCCTGGACGGGGACGCCCTCTCCACCGCCTGTTTTTCCCTGGGGCTTGACAGAGGAATGGATCTCATCGACAGCCTGGATGAGACCTATGCCATCTTTGTCACAGACGACTACGAAATCCATTACTCGGAAGGGCTCTTGGAGCGGTTTGCAGTCTCCGAGCCATAGAATTCCCCTGTACATAGTATAGCAGAAATAAATGCAGAAACTCAAGAGGTATACCCAAAGGGCACTCGTAAATGCATAGCCCTTCGGGCCGGGCGGACTTCGTCCGATAAGGTATAAGATCCCGGATAAAAGCAAGTCTCTTGCTTTTTCCGGGATCTTCACTTGAAATCCTTATAGAAAATGACAAATAGCTGTCATTTACCATATGTCTGATTCGTTCTTATATCTTACGCTCCGGCGCCGGGCCCATCCACGAGCCGCGGTTTTCCCTCGATCCACAAGATTGCTTTCTTCGGACACTTCTCCGCGCAGGTCCCGCATCCGTTACATTTCTCATAATCAATGGAGGCAATATTATTCTCCACGGTGATCGCACCCTGGGGACAATTTTTCGCACAGACACCGCAGCCGATGCACCCCACTTTACAGGTCTTGTTCACGGCGGCGCCTTTCTCCCTGCTGGAGCACTTCACCGCCGGCTGACTGGCTGCCGGCTTGATCTTGATCACGCCGCGGGGACAGACCGCCGTACAGGCCGTACATCCGGTACATTTTTCCCGATCTACTTTTGCCACGCCGTCTACCACGTGAATGGCGTCAAACATGCAGGCACGGGTACAGTCCCCGAGGCCGAGGCAGCCAAAACTGCAGGCACTGGGACCCCCGGCGATCCCCGCCGCTGCCGCACAGGTCTTAAGGCCCTGGTATTCAAACCGTTTCCCGCAGTTTTCGTCACTGCCGTTGCAGGCCACATAGGCCTTGAGTTCAGGGCCGCCGGATCCTGACTGGCCCATGATCTTATTGATGGCCTCCGTCGCCTTGCTGCCGCCGGGCGCGCATTTTGATGTGGGAGCGCCGTTTTTTACAATGGCCTCCGCATAGTCGGAGCAGCCCGCATAACCGCAGCCGCCGCAGTTGGCTCCCGCCAGGCATTCCGCCACCTCGGCGATCCGGGGGTCTTCATAGACAGCCATGAATTTGGAAGCCAGCACCAGGATCGCGCCGCCGGCCAGTCCCAAAATCCCAAGCACGATTATCGCTAATAAAATCGGATTCATTCTCTCTCCCCCTTACATAAGTGCGCCGATGATATTTTCCACCAGGCCGCCAAAGCCCATGAAGCTAAGGCTCGTGATCGCAGCGGAGACCAGCGTGATCGGAAGTCCCTTGAAGGATTCCGGCGGATCGGCATTCTCCACCCGCTGGCGCACGCCGCAGAACAGGAGCATCGCCACCAGGAAACCGACGCCCGCCCCCACGGAACAGATCAGCGCCTCCGCGTAGGCAAAACCGAAACCGTATGCCGCCATGTCCGCAGAGTAATTCTGGACCGCCAGGATCGTAACGCCCAGCACGCAGCAGTTGGTGGTGATCAGGGGAAGGTAAACGCCCAGGCTCTTATACAGAGCGGGAATGTAGCGCTTCAAGGTGATCTCAATGAGCTGTACCAGCACCGCGATCACAAGGATGAAGATAATGGTCTGCATATAAGCCAGCCCCTCTTTGTCCAAAAGGAACATCTGCAGAGGGAAGGTCACCGCCGTGGCGATGAACATGACCGCGATGACCGCAAGTCCCATGCCCACGCTGGAATCCAGCTTTTTGGAAACGCCCAGGAAAGGGCAGATCCCAAGGAACTGCACCAGCACGTAGTTGTTCACCAGGATCATGCTGAAAAAGATCGTTGCAAATGTCGCCACACCTGAACTCATGCCTCAGTCCCTCCTTTCCCGTCTTTTCCCTGGCTGCAGGCGGCATCCGCATGGCCGCAGCCGGGACAGTCGCCGCACATTTTTCTTTCGATGGGCTTATTTAATTTATTTTCGATCCAGATACAGAGAGCCATCAGGCAGCCAAACACGAAGAATCCGCCGGGGGCAGATCCCATCACCGTCATCTTCTCCACGGAATCGGGGATCAGCTGGATGCCCAGCCAGGTTCCGGAAGCGATGATCTCGCGGATGCTGCTCATGAGGAACATGACCAGGATATAGCCCACGCCCATGCCAAGGCCGTCAAGGGCCGAGTCGATCACCGTGTTCTTGCAGGCAAACATCTCCGCCCGCCCGAGGATGATACAGTTTACCACGATCAGGCTTAAAAATACGCCCAGGGTCTTGAAAAGATCCGGCATGTAAGCGTGGAGCACCATCTCCACCACCGTCACGAAGGTGGCGATGATCACGATATAGCAGGGGAGATGCACTTTGCCCGGGATCACCTTCCGCAGGGCGGAGATCACGATGTTGGAGCCGAGGAGCACGAAGGTCATGGAAAGGCCCATGCCCAGGGCGCCGGACACCGTGGTCGTGACGGCCAGTGCGGAGCAGCAGCCTAACACCAGGCGGAGTACCGGGTTCTCCTTGATGATCCCGTTGGTAAATACCTTCCATTTGCTCTGTTTTTCATTCATGTCACTCCACCCCCTTTATTTCCTGATTGAAGCAGGTCATGGCGCTGTTCACCGCATCAAACACCGCGCCGCTGGAGTAGCTGGCGCCGCTGATGGTATCTACCGGCGAGCCCGCCGCCACCTCGCCGGAGGCATCCCAGCCGAGGAAGCCTTCATAGAACTCGGTAGCTCCCACCTTGCTGCCGATGCCGGCGGTCTGGGTGGAGGCATCCACCTGGATGCCGGTGATGATTCCGTCTGTGTCAAAGGCCACGTACACGGTAACGTCCTTGCCTGAATATCCGGAGGCAATCGCCTTCACGGCCGCCTTCCCGTCCGCCGTCCGCACGGCGCTCTCCACGCCCTCGGTGGTGGTCTCCAGATTGCTCAGGCCGTTGGCGTCCGTACCCTCGGGAAGCACGTCGAGAAACGCCTGCTGGGTCGCCAGAAGTTCATTTTCCTTAATCAGGGGAGCCGTCTGTTCATTGAGCCATGCGAGCAGCGCGCCGCAGGCCACGCAGATCACCAAAAGCACCAAGATGGGAGAAATGATGCTCTTATAAACGCTCTCCTTTGCGTTTTCCGTCGCATTTGCCATCATGCCTTGCCCCCTTTCTCCTCTGCTGCGGGAGCAGCCTTTTTCTCTTTTTTCTTCTTCACAAATCCAAGGGGGATCTGATGGCTCCACTCGTTAAACCAGGGAGTCAGCAGGTTGCCCAGGAGGATCGCATAACTCACACCGCCGTTCATGCTGCCGAAGCGGCGGATCGCAAAGACGATCACACCGATAAAGATCCCGTACATGACACGCCCTTTTGCGTTGAAGGGGCTGGTCACATAGTCTGTCGCCATGAAGACCGCACCGAATAACAGGCCGCCGCTCATGACCTCCACCAGGGCATTGTGGACGCTCCCGTCCGCAATGAGCGCCAGGATGAAGACCGTCAGGATGATGCTGGCCGGTATCGAGATATTGATGACCCGCCGGATCAGCAGATAGGCAAGGCCCAGCAGGATGGCGATGGCGCAGGTCTCGCCCAGAACGCCGCCCCGGATACCGATCACCATGTCGACAAGGCTCACCGTGCTCTTATCCACCGTGGCCGCAAGAACCGTGGCGGAAGAGATCGCATCGGCCACGCCCTTGGGATGGACATAGTTGGTCATGGAGCCGGTAAAGCCCAAAAACAGAACGATACGCCCCACCAGCGCAGGGTTTGCAAAGTTAAAGCCCAGGCCGCCGAAGAGCTGCTTGGTGATGACGATCGCCACGAAAGCACCCACGATGCAGATCCAGAACGGCATGTTGGAAGGCATGTTCATCCCCAGGATCACGCCGGTCACGCAGGCGGACAGGTCGGAAACAGGAATCTTTTTATGTAACAGCTTACAGTACAGATACTCAAAGGCCACGCAGGCCGCCGTGGTCACGGCGATCACCATGAATGCCCGGAAGCCGAAAATTATCGTCGCCGCAATGATACAGGGAACCAGAGAGATGAGCACGTCACCCATCAGCCCCTGGGTACTTGCCTTGTCCCGTATATGGGGAGAAGCAGTTACGATTAAACGCTCGTCCATGATTTATTTTCCCCCCTTCTCTCGTTTCGTTTTCAGATACCAGGCCTTGGCAAGCGTCGTGTTCTGAGAGATCAGGCGCTTGGCCGGGCACGCGTAGGTACAGCTTCCGCAGGCCACGCACAGATCCACATTGCACTTCTCCAGCCTGTCGTAATCCTTCTGCTCAAAGGCCTCCGCAATATGTACCGGCTCCAGTCCCATAGGACATGCCGTGATGCAGCGGCCGCAGCGGATGCAGGGCCCCGGTTCCGGAATGGAAGCCTTCTCTTTGGAGAACAGGATCAGGCCGTTGTTCTGCTTGAGCACGGGGAAATCCATGCCCGGTGAGGCACCGCCCATCATAGGGCCGCCGAAGATCACCTTGCCGAGGGTCACGCCCTCCTTGATGCCGCCGCAGGCCTCCACCACGTCCCGGTAAAGAGCGCCGATGGGTACCTCGATATTCTGAGGCTTCGCAATGGCATCGCCCTCCACCGTAAGCCGCTTGGTGACAAGGGGGATCCCCGTCTTCATGTATTTCCCCAAAGTGGAGACACTGGTCACATTCATGATCACACAGCCGCAGTCCGCGGGAAGTCCCGGTTTCCCGGCCTCCGTAAGCTGCGGCACCTCCCGGCCGGTACAGGTCTCGATGAGCGTCTTCTCAGCGCCCTGCGGGTACCGCATGGGAAGCTCTTTCACCTCCACGCCGGACATCTTCTCCGTCAAAGAGGTTAACAGCCTGATGCACTCCGGTTTGTTCCCCTCAATGCCGATGATACAGTGGCCGATCTTACAGTGCTCCATCACTGCCTTGATACCGGAAATGATGGTGTCGCTGCACTCCAGCATCTCGCGGGTATCCGTGGAAAGGTACGGCTCACATTCGGCTCCGTTGATGATCAGTGTATCGATGGTATCCGCCGCCAGCTTCACGTGGGTCGGGAAGCCGGCCCCGCCGACCCCCACCAGCCCGCAGGCCTGAATAGCCGCGAGAAGGCTCTTCTTGTCGGTCACCTCCGGAGGCACGCAGTCCGGATCCACCGTCTGCTCTCCGTCCGAGACGATCACGACCGCCTTGCAGACGGCTCCGTTTACCATGTGGAAGGCCGGTTTTACCTCCTTCACCGTCCCGGATACGCTTGAATAGATATTTGCACTGACAAAACCGCCGGCTTTGCCGATCAGGGTTCCCACCTTGACCGCGTCCCCTTTCTGGACTACTGGTTCTGCGGGCGCACCGATATGCATGGACATGGGAATGACCACCTGCTCCGGTACAGGCATCTTCACCGTGTCCAAAACCGCTGTCGGCTTATCATGAGGTGCGCTCACGCCCTTTGCAGAGCGTTTCAGAAATTTTAACATAAACTCCTAGTCCCCCATTTCTATAATAAAAAAATAAATAGACACTATCGTCAGTCTAACCTTTTTCCCCTCTCCTGTCAACACAAATTGCACAACAAATTGTTCTATTTTCAGTAATTTATGTTACGTTATTAACAAAACAATCCTCCTTTTTACCGATCACCGCCCTTACCCCCTCTGAGCTTGCACCCCTTCCGTTCTCCCGGTATTTTGCAGCGCCCTTCTGCATTCCGGACAATCGAGCGGGGGGAAGCTCTTTTCCCTACTCGCCGCGCAAGGTGCGGGCAGCGTATGCTGCTTAATTCCATTCCGCATCTCTGCACAGAGAAAAACGGCTCCAGATGATCCGGGGCAACCCAAAATCAAGTGACTATGAAAAAAAGTGACGAATAAATTTGCAAATACATTGCCCATATCAAATAGAAAGATTATACTGTTGACAGGGAAGCGATAAAAGAGGCGGTTTTCAAAACACTATCTTTTTTCTGTTGTCCGTTCGGTTGCTTTCGCCAACATGGGGTCACTCCAATGAATGCGGAAGAACTGAATCAGCGGCCCTGTACAGAAAGTGAGGAGAATGGTGCCTATTCCGATGATTTTCCACTGAATGTCTGCCTGACTGCCTGTAAAAAAAGCGATGGCCACGCACAGTACGTCCAAAATGATTCTGGCAAATCGAAATTGTATCTTTTTCCTTGTCAGGGTCTCCATTACATATCCGGCGGCATCATATGGCGCCATCCCCATGTCAGCGGAGATGTACAGGGCATCTCCAACGCATATGAGGAGAGAGGCCAATGCCAGCACGGCAATCCTGATAGGAATGGAATCAAATGTGATGTCCAGCCTGCCAAGTAGCCACATGACAAAGTCTGCCGTGTAGCCCACGAACACCATGTTGAAAATCGTTCCAAAGCCGATAAACTGTCTTTTGAACAGAAAAATCATCAATAGAATTCCAGCATTGACAATGAGTTGGAGAGTGCCAAACTGCATATGCAATACAGAACTGATTCCCGTGTTCATGGAGGTAAAGGGATCCGCCCCCATCTCCGCCATCTTGAACAGGCCTACGGCGATGCCGACCATCAGGATACCGATGACCACCGCCAGGCCCCGAACCATGTGATTTTTTGAACGTTTCATTAATATATCCATCCTTTCTGTGAGGTAGTTATGGAAAATGCGATTTTTATTGAGTTTCCGGAAGCCGAGAAAGAGGAACTGCATATCAACAATTTCGGCCGTTCTGTCACGAAGCCGGGGCACAGGTATGGGCCTGCAGTCCGAAGCTTCTATCTCATCCATTATATCCTTGACGGTGAGGGCGAATTTTCCGTCAATGGGGCTTCTTACCGTCTGAGACAGGGACAGGGCTTTCTCATTGAGCCGGACTATCTGACCACCTATACGTCAGACCAGGAGCGCCCGTGGACTTATGTCTGGCTGGGATTTTCCGGAAGACGCGCAAAGAGCATCCTAAATTCCATCGGGCTGAACCAGGATTCCCCTGTCTTTACCTGTGAACCGGAACAGCACCTGGAACAATTCGTTCTGGATATGTTGAACCATAACTATGGCACCGCCAGCGATCTCTACCGCCGGGAAGCCATGCTGATGCTGTTCTTTTCTACCCTGGCACAAAGCAAGAGGAGCACCATGGCCGACCACTCAGAAAATGCTTATGTAGCCCAGGTCATCCGCTATATACAGGACTACTATCATGAACCCCTGCGGGTTGAGGACATGGCCCGGTATGTGGGCCTGAACCGAAGCTATCTCAGTACCCTGTTCAAAAAATACACCGGGCTGTCCCCCATTAAATATTTGCAGACCTTCCGCATGACCCGGGCTGCCCACCTTCTCTCGCTGACGAAACTGCCCATAACCGCTATCGCTCATTCCTGTGGCTATCAGGAGACAGAATCTTTCCACAAAATCTTCAAGCAGCATACCGGACTGTCTCCAAAGCAGTATCGGATCCAGGAACAGAATAAAACGGTTGAAAATCGTGAAAAAATACACGGTAAGTAATTCTTATATTGCCATGATTTCATAGACCAGGGAACGAAAATCTTCGCAGCTTCCGCTTCCGCCGCTCCCCTCAATAACCTGGCCGGAAGCCTGATCCTCCAGCATGAGGCCGAACTGCATCAGCTCGTCTCCGTAAGCGTCATAGGAGAGATATCTGCTACAGATACGATACTTCCGATCAGGATTCAGTCCCAGGAGCGGAATACGGCGGTAGGGGCCGTTGATTTCACTTAAAATGCGGGTAACCGTTACCAGAGCCCTGCTCCCGTCACGCTCCGCCATCTCCCAGGCAGCGAAATTCCCCTCAAAAGGACTTAACAACCGGTAGAAGGATCCTTGCGCAAACAGGCCTCTGTTCTGTTTGTAGAATGCTATCTGTTGTTTAACTGTCTTCAGCTCTTCTTCACTTAGTTTGTTCAGATCCAGCTCATATCCAAAAGCCCCTGTCATAGCCACATTGCCCCGGGTCTCTATCGGAGTGCTGCGTCCTACCTGGCTGTTGGGACAGGCAGAGACATGGGCTCCCATACAGCTGACGGGATATACAAGGCTGGTGCCATATTGAATCTTCAGCCGCTCAATGGCATCTGAGTCATCGGATGTCCATCCCTGCGGCGCATAATAGAGCATTCCGGCATCGAAACGTCCGCCGCCGCTGGAGCAGGACTCGATGAGCAGCTTCGGGAAAGCCTGAATCAACCTTTCGTGGAGACTGTATACCCCCAGAATGTATCTGTGGAAGATTTCTCCCTGTCTGTCCGCCGGAAAGGCTGAGGAGTAGCATTCACTGATGGAACGATTCATATCCCATTTGATATAGCTGATTTTTGCCTGGCTCAACAGGATATACATCTGGCCGTAAATCTCATCGACTACCTCTCTTCTGGAGAAGTCCAGCACGAACTGGTTGCGGCCGTGAGAAGGGGTGCGTCCCGGCGTCTGGATGATATAATCCGGATGGGCACGGAACAGGTCGCTGTCCCTGTTGACCATCTCCGGCTCGAACCACAGGCCGAATTTCATGCCAAGGGCTTCAATCTGATCTGCCAGGCCTTTTATGCCATTGGGGAGCTTAGCCGGATTGGCTCTCCAATCCCCCAGTCCCGCCCGGTCATTGTTCCTTGCACCGAACCAGCCGTCATCAAGGACAAAGAGTTCAATACCGCACTCTTTTGCTTTGAGGGCAAAGCGGATCAAATCCTCTTCCACATAGTCAAAGGCTGTTGCCTCCCAGTTATTGATGAGTACAGGACGCTCCCTGTCCCTCCAATATCCCCGGGCAAGCCGTTCTCTGTAAAGCGTATGGAACTGTCTGCTCATGCCGTTCATCCCTTCACATGACCAGACCATGACCGCTTCCGGTGTGACAAAGGATTCTCCGGGTTCCAGCTTCCACCGGAATCCGAAAGGATTAATGCCCAGCATCACCCGCAGGACATTGTAATTGTCCACTTCCGCCTGGGCCAGGAAATTGCCGCTGTATACCAGGCTGAATCCACAGACTTCTCCCGCATGCTCTGTAGCATCTTTTCTCTTCAAAGCCAGGAAAGGATTGTGCTGATGGGATGAGTTTCCCCGCATGCTGGACACGGCAGTGACGCCCGGTTCCAGCTTCTTTGTGACCACAGACCTTTCCCTGGCCCAGGAACCGGAGAGTTGGACGCTTTCCCAATCCGCATCCGGGTAATCCAGGCTCAGGCTCATGGCCCTGTCTAAAAACAGAGGATTCTTCCCCTGGTTGACAAACCGCACGCTGCGGGCTATGGCATCGCAATCCCTGAAAATGGTATAGGACAGAGTGATCTCCAGCCCGAGCCATTCATCCCGCATAAGGATCTCCAGCGTCTCAGCCTCGCCGTCATCCTCCACATAGGTTGCGGGCAGTCCCTCCAGGGGCTTTTTCCCCGAAACGATTACATAGCTATGGTATTCAGGCTTGCAGATGGAGCTGCCGTCTGTCCCCTGAACTTCCAGGGCCGGATAGCGATAGTCCGAGGTTCCATAGACTGGGTATTCCTGGCGCAAATGTTCATAAGAGGTATACAAATCCCCCTCTGTGATGTACGTGGTCATAGGCCTGTGGGCTTTTTCCACCATATGCAGATAGCTGCCGCCTGTGTGCAGCGCCTTTCCAAAGTACAGATGGCCCATCTGCCCGCTATCCATTACATAGAGCAGATAGCTGATTCTCCCATTGTTGAGATGGAAGACATGTTCTTTCTCGTTTACCGTGATCATGCATACATTCCTCCTTGCAAAATATGAACCGGTCGGCGGCGCAGCCTGTACTGCGCCGCTGACGTGAATCAATTGGCATGAAGCTGGTTGATCTCCTCTGTGAGCTGCTCCAGGCGCTGGCCCTTCAGCTTATAAACACACTTGAAAATCAGAAAACTTACAACGGCCAGGATAATGGGAAGCACGAACATCAATATCCGGATGCCGAGGATTGTTCCTGCCTCCTGATGGCCGGCCAGTTCGGGCTTATAGCCTACGATGTCAAGGCCTACGCCGGTAAACAGAGCGGCCAGGGCATATACCTTTTCCCGGCTGATACGCTTAGCGATAGCAGGGAAAAGGAACAGTCCGGCCATCTCCGCCAGAATGGTAAATCCAAATATCCGCCAAGGCTTGCAAAGGCGGCATCCCACATCCGGGCCACGAAGAACAGCACGCCAACAAATGTAGATGCTATGCCAAGAGTGTCGGTGAAATACAGCATCAGGAACGCTCCCACCAGGTTCACAATGGCATCCTTTCCTATGGCTCCAATGCCAAAACACCATTTTCTTTTGCAGCTCTTTTTGGTTCATTCATGAATATTTCCTCCTGTTAGTTGATTTTGTGTTTCCCACGTTTTGGCCATAACGAGAGAAAATGATGTTTTCGTTGAAGAACCGGTTCTTTTATGAGTTAAATATAGCATATTTTTCAAAAATAGTTGTATTCTGTTTTCATTTAAAGTTATCCATTTGTTGTTTCTTATAAATCATCGCTTGGTACAGAAAAACATTGCACAATTTCCCCATCCGTCTTTCCCTCCATAAAAATCCTCCAAACATTTTCGGCAAATTTCTTAAACTTTTTAAGCCCATCCCTAAAGATATGGCGGTAATAAACCGGGTGGAACACCGCCGGCCCTGCGCCGTGATTGCAGTAAAGGTCTTTTATTTTCAGCCTATCCTTTGCCGCAAGCCGGTGATGGACCGAAACCGCACAGCAGAATGGTTCACGGGATAACGGAAGTCCGGCACAATGCCGCTGCCTTATTAAAACTCCCTGCATCCGCTGTACGGATAAATGCGTATATCATTTGAAAATCAGAGGAGAGAAGGAGATTCTTAACAGTCGAAATGCCCTCCAGGCAGAAATGATATCCAGAAGCGGTAAAACCGCTTTAAGAAAACAAAAATGTCATGCTCTAAATTCACACAAAAGTTCCGAGAAAGACAACTATATTTTCGTTTGAGTTTTCGCTGCTTTCGCCCGGTAAGAAGCACGGAAGGAAACCGGTCCTGACTCAAAAAACCGATCTCCTTCCGGAATGCCTCGATAAAAGACGAACTATGGAAACTTAGGTGACTGCCCTCCTCGCAGCCTAGCGCACCGCATCAAGCGCCTGCTCGATGTCCGCAATGATGTCCTCCACGTTCTCGATCCCCACGGAAAAGCGGATCAGATCCGGCTTCACTCCCGCCTCAATGAGCTGCTCGTCGGAGAGCTGGCGGTGAGTGTGGCTGGCCGGGTGGAGCACCGAGGTCCTGGCATCAGCCACGTGGGTCACGATGGCCGCCAGCTTTAAGCTGTCCATGAATTTGATGGAGCGCTCCCTGCCTCCCTTTAAGCCGAAGGCGATGACGCCGCAGGTGCCGTCCGGCATGTATTTCTTCGCCCTCTCATAATAGGGGCTGCTCTTTAAGCCGGGATAGTTGACCCAGGCCACGTCCCCGCAGGCCTCCAGATATTCCGCCACCCTGAGGGCGTTCTCACAGTGGCGGGGCACCCGCAGATGGAGCGTCTCCAGGCCCACGTTCAAAAGGAATGCATTCTGAGGGGACTGGATCGCTCCCAGATCCCTCATCAGCTGGGCCGTGGCCTTGGTGATATAGGCCTTTTTCCCAAAGGCTTCCGCATAGACAAGACCATGGTAAGATTCGTCCGGCGTGGTCAGGCCGGGAAACTTCTCCTTGTGGGCCATCCAGTCAAAATTGCCGCTGTCCACGATGCAGCCGCCCACGCTCATGGCATGACCATCCATGTATTTCGTGGTGGAATGTGTCACGATGTCCGCGCCGAACTCGAAAGGCCGGCAGTTGATGGGGGTCGCAAAGGTGTTGTCCAGGATCAGCGGCACACCGTGATCATGGGCCGCCTTCGCAAACTTCTCGATGTCCAGGACCACCAGGGAGGGGTTGGAGATGGTCTCGCCGAACACGGCCTTCGTGTTGGGCTTAAATTCCTTCTCCAGATCCTCCGGGGAGATCTCCGGATCCACCAGGGTAAAATCAATGCCAAGCTTTTTCAGGGTCACCGTAAACAGGTTGGAGGACCCTCCGTAAATGGTGGCGGAGCTGATGACGTGGTCCCCGGCAGAGGCGATGTTGAAGATCGAATAAAAAGTCGCCGCCTGGCCGGAAGAGGTCAGCATGGCCGCCGCCCCGCCCTCCAGCTCACAGATCTTCTGTGCCACAGCATCGTTGGTGGGATTCTGGAGCCTTGTGTAGAAATATCCCTCGTCCTCCAGGTCGAAAAGCCTCGCCATCTGTTCGCTGGTATCGTATTTAAACGTTGTGCTCTGATAAATGGGAAGCACCCTGGGCTCCCCCTTCCCCGGCGTCCACCCGCCCTGAATGCAGATGGTCTCCGGCCTGTATTTCTGTTCCATGATATCATTCTCTCCTTTCACTGTTCATATAGCGGTCCCTCACAGACAGGCCCGGTAAATGTTCACCACGTCCTCCTCATGGAGGGGCACGTAAGCCTGCGTGTCCAGGTCGGCATAAGGCACCGCCGCCTTCGCCATGGCTTCAAAATCCGAATCATCAATCCCCAGCTCTGAGAGTCTTGAGGGAAGACCGCAGTCCAGGAAAAACTGCTCCGTGGCATCGATCCCCATATTGGCCAGTGCAAACCGGTCCGTCTCCCTGGGAAAGCCCCAGACATTGACGGCGTAATCCACGAATTTGTCCACGGTGTCCTCCGACAAAATATAGCGCATCCAGGCCGGCGTGACAATGGCGAGGGCCACCCCATGGGTGATGTCGTAGTAGGCCCCGAGCTGATGGCCCATGGCATGGCAGGACCATTTTCCCGCCTTGCCGCAGCCGCACAGACCGTTTAAGGCCATGCTGGCCGCCCACATGATGTTGGCCCTGGCCGAATAATCCTCCGGCTCCGTGAGCGCCACCGGCCCCCACTTGATGCAGGCCTTCAGGATCCCTTCCGCAAACTTGTCCTGGACGTAGGCATCCTCGGTCCGCTTAAAATACCCCTCAAAAATATGGGACATGATGTCCGCCACTCCGGCCGCCGTCTGCCCCGCAGGCAGCGTGTATAGATAGGTAGGATCAAGGACGGAAGCCTTTGGATACAGGAAACCGCTGTGAACCCCCTGCTTCTCTTTCGTCTCCGGGTTGCTGATCACCGCCGTCGGATTCATCTCCGACCCGGTGGCCGACATGGTGAGGACCGTAAAAACAGGAAGAGCCGTCCGGATCTTTGCCGCGTCCTTCACAAGCTCCCAGGGATCCCCCTCGTAGCAGGCTCCGGCCGCAATGGCCTTCGCACAGTCCACCGCGCTCCCCCCGCCCACGGCCAGGACCATGTCCACATGGTTTTCCCAGGCCAGGGACACTCCGCATCGCACTGCCTCGATCCTGGGATTCGGCGTCACGCCGCCAAGCTCAAAAAGTGCAAACCCTTCCTTCCGGAGAAGGCCCGCGACCGTGTCATAAATCCCATTCTTTTTAATGCTTCCGCCCCCGTACACCAGGAGCACCCGGCTTCCGAAGGGCTTCATCTCCTGCGGAAGCTCCGTCACCTTCCCCCTGCCGAACAACATCTTCGTCGGCGCATAAAAATTAAAATTTTCCATTTGCTCTGTTACCCCCAAAAATATGATCCTGCCCAGATTCTCATCTCCATGGCGCAGAGGGCCTTTTCCGGAAGAGAGCGTCAGGATCTTTGCCATGTTTCAGGTTTCACGATCGCCTTTCGTCCTACTGATATTTGTCATACTGAGACAGACAGCTCAGACTTCCATAGTAAGAGGTTCCTCCGGTAAGGTATATTTCATGAATCCCCCAATCTCCGAAATAATACTCTTCCCCCTCCATGGCAGAAAGGAGCGACTGGGTCTCACTCCAGACTCCATTCCTGTCCAGATCCGGCTCCAGGGCACAAGCCGCCAGGAGAAACGCTTTTGCAAACTCCTCCTCCGTCTCCGCCCCAATGTCCACCTCCATGACCTCACCGGTCGCCGTATCGCAGGCGGCCACATAATACACGCCGTTTCCCAGGAAGCATTCTGCCCTCCGCTCATAATAGCTGTAGCGCTCAAGCCCTCTTTGATAGATCTGATTGTAGCTTTCCTGCCACTCAAAGCCGCCGGTCTCCTCCGGCCACAGATCGCCTATGTACCGGGACAGCCTTGCTATGTATTCCTCCCCGTCCACATCGTAATGGGGATGGCCATTGCAGGGCTCGCCTGCCGCCCTGACCTCTTCCTCCGAAAGGACCGTGTAGTTATCCTCAAGACCATTCCCGGAGATTTCCGCTCCATCCTCCTCGGTCTCCAGGGCCTCCAACGCCTCCCCGGCGCTGTCCCAGGAATCTCCGACGCCGAATTCCTCCCGGATATCCGTGACGATCTCCTTTCCGACTTCCCAGAGCGGCTCCCACAGAGCGGCGGCCGCACTGCAGAGGACTGTCAGGATGACCAGGATCTTAAAACCCTTAAAGGACTTCCCGGCCGCAGCAGAAGCATTTCCTGTCCTCACCGAAGATCCGGCCCGTTCCTCGGCCGCCTGCTGAAGTGCCCCCTCACTGCCGCTCTCATTGGGAAGGAGCCAGCCCTCGTAAATGACCGGCTCCCTCCGGATCCTGCGGCATTCGGGACAATAGCTTTTTGCCGTCAGCTCCTGGTCACAGACCGGGCACAAATATCGCTTCTTCATCCCTTACCTCCCATGCACGGGGACCTGTCTGAAAGGCCCCGTCATTCGCAGGCCGCTTTCGCAAAGCGCCGTTACCGGACAGGCCTTAACGGCAGGCCAGCCGATAGACCTCCTCGCACTCCTTCGGCCCCAGCTTCACAAAGAAGCCCTCGGTGCGGCCCTCGATCTGCAGGGTCTCAAGGAGTTTCGGGATATCCTCCTCCTTCGCTCCCAGCTCCGCAAAAGAGGTAGGCATGCCGGCAGAGCGGAAGAATGCCTTCGTCCTGGCAATGCCCTCCTTCGCCGTCTCCTCCGGATCCTCGAAATTCATCTCGCAGCCCCATACCCGGACCGCAAACTGTGCGAACCGGTCCACATCGTGATGCATCACATAGGTCATCCAGGCCGGGAACATGACCGCCAGTCCGGCTCCGTGGGCGCAGTCGTAGAAAGCGGAGAGTTCATGTTCCAGATTGTGGCTGGCCCAGTCCTGCTCCCTGCCTACGCCGCAGACGTCGTTATGGGCCAGGGTGCCCGCCCACATGATGTTGGCTCTCGCCTCGTAGTCATTGGGATTTTCAAGAACCTTCGGAAGCTCCTTAATGATGGTCTTCAGGATCCCCTCGCAGAGTCGGTCCGTGATCTCCACATGCTTCGTGTTGGTAAAATACCGCTCAAACACATGGGCCATGATATCCGTACAGCCGCTGGCCGTCTGATAAGGCGGAAGCGTCATGGTAAGCTCCGGATCCATAATGGCAAAAACCGGCCGCATGATCTCGCAGTCGCAGGGCCTCTTGTACATACCGTCCTCCTGGGTAATGACGGAACCGCAGCTTCCTTCGCTGCCCGCTGCCGCAATGGTCAGGACAGAGCCCACCGGCAGGGATCTCTCCGGCACGGCCTTTCCCTGATAAAAATCCCAGAAATCTCCTTCATAAACCGTTCCTATGCCGATGGCTTTTGAGGAATCAATGGTGCTTCCCCCTCCCACCGCCAGGATGAAGTCCACCTTCTCCTTCCGGCAGAGCTCGATCCCCTCATAGACCAGACCGCTCCTGGGATTGGGTTTCACTCCGCCGAGCTCCACATAACTTAAGCCCTCTTTTTCGATGGAGGCTTTCACCCGGTCCAAAAGCCCGGAGCGGACCACACTCCCGCCGCCGTAGTGGATGAGCACCCGGCTTCCCCCAAACCGCTTCACATAATGTCCCGCCTCGTTTTCCGTACCCTTCCCAAAGGCAAAGTACGTGGGGCTGTAAAAAGTAAAATTATCCATAAATACCTGTTCTCCTTTTGGTTTTCTGTTTTCCAGTATAACACACTTTTTGGAAGGCATCTACCGGAAAATCTCTCTTTCCCGACACCCCCCTCCGCATCCGCGTGAGCGCTGTAAAAAACGTTTCACATTATTTGTGTTATTTCCACAAAAAAGTATTGACAATATATTTATTTTATTTTACTATTTATATGAAATAACGTTTCACGTACAACGGGAGACCTACACCGTCCGTACACAAACCACTGGCGGCAGTTCACTCCACTCGCCATGACTGCCGTACAAGAAAAAAGGAGGGATTACATTCCGCCGGGCTTGCGGTGCAGCAGTGTGGAGACCTGCTGTAATCTGGTGCGCATTTTGCGGCCGGGAGGTGGTCTTTGGAGGAGTCCGGATCATCAGAGCCATGTATTTATGTCCGAAGTTTTACTGAAGGGAATCAAGAAAGTCTACGACAACAAGGTGACTGCCGTCCACGACGTGAACCTGGCCATCGACGATAAAGAATTCATCGTTCTGGTCGGCCCGTCCGGATGCGGAAAATCCACCACGCTCCGCATGGTGGCCGGCCTGGAGGACATCTCCGGCGGCGAGCTCTACATCGACGGCAAACTGGTCAACGACGTGGAGCCCAAGGACCGGGACATCGCCATGGTGTTCCAGAGCTATGCCCTTTATCCCCACATGACGGTTTACCAGAATATGGCTTTTGCCCTGAAGCTGAGAAAGGTGCCCAAGGACGAGATCGACCGCAAGGTGCGGGAGGTTGCGGAGATTCTGGACATCACCCAGTATCTGGAGCGCAAGCCCAAGGCCCTCTCCGGCGGCCAGCGCCAGCGTGTGGCCATCGGCCGCGCCATGGTCCGTGACCCCAAGGTGTTTCTGATGGATGAGCCTCTCTCCAACCTGGACGCCAAGCTCAGAAACCAGATGCGGGCCGAGATCATCAAGCTCCGTCAGCGGATCAACACCACCTTCATCTACGTGACCCACGACCAGACGGAGGCCATGACCCTGGGCGACCGGATTGTCATCATGAAGGACGGCTTCGTCAACCAGATCGGCACCCCAAACGAGGTATTCCACAAACCGGTAAACCTCTTTGTGGCGGGCTTCATCGGCATGCCGGTCATGAACTTCTTCGGAAACTGCAAACTGCTTCTGGAAAAGGACGTCTACTATGCCGAAATCCGCGGCGCCCGCTTCCGCCTGGGAGATTTCCAGCAGAAAGCCCTGAAGCAGAACGGACAGAAGCCCTGCGAGATCACCTGCGGCATCCGTCCCAGCCACGTGACCGTGGGCGAGGGAGATCTTTCCGCTAAAATCAATGTGGTCGAGATGCTCGGCACGGAGCTCAACATCCACGCCGTGAGCGGCACCGACGAGGTGGTCATGATCGTACCGACGACCGACTTGAAGCACGATCTCAAAATGGGAGACACCGTTTCCTTCACCGCAAACCCGGAGCTGATCCAGCTCTTTGACCAGGAGACGGGCAACAACCTGATCTGGTATGACCAGACATCTGCAGACGCCTGCTCACCCGTGTGCAAAGAGTATCCTTTCTGACTTTAAAAGACAGACAGCGGCTAAATCATAAAAGCCGCTGTCTGTCCGTCTTTTTTACCGCTATATCCTGTTCTTTTCCCCCCATTCACACAGCCGGTCCAAAACCGCCATCAAAGACCGCCCCCGTTCTGACAAAGAGTATTCCACCTTCGGCGGTATCTGCGGATATTCTTTCCTGATGATCAAGGCATCCGCTTCCAGTTCCTTCAAATTTGTGCTCAAAGTCCTGTCTGTCACATGTTTCAGATAGCGTTTCATCTCATTAAAGCGCACGGTTTCAAACTCCATCAGGCAATACAATATCACCATTTTGTGCTTCCCATTGATCAAGGATAAGGTATAACTGAACCCCGTATCCTCAAAGTTTGCATTCTCAATATAATTCTTAATCATAGTTTTCGCTTTCCTATAAGATAGTACCTATCATTTATAACAGTACTTGTCTTTTCCATACTGTTTTCCTATAATTTTAGTATAAACCAATCCCGGTGTCAATCCGGCAAAAGAAAAGCGAGGTATCTATAACATATGGGCAAAAAGATCATAATCCTAAACGGCAGCCCCCGTCCAAAGGGCAACACGGCAGCACTGATCCGTTCCTTCACAGAAGGCGCAGAGGCCGCCGGACATAGCGTCACCCGATTTGACCTGCAGAAAATGGATATCCGCCCCTGCCTCGGCTGCTGCGGCGGCGGCAAAAATCCGGAAAGTCCCTGTGTCCAGAAAGACGATATGCTCAAAATCTATCCGGCATACAAAGAGGCGGACATTGTCGTCCTTGCGTCCCCCTTATACTACTGGACAATCAGCAGCCAGCTAAAATGCGCCTTTGACCGTCTTTTCGCCGTAGCGGAATGCAGCCCCGACCTTGCCAACCCGATTAAGAATGCCGTTCTGCTCATGGCGGCAGAAGGCAACGGCTTTGAGGAATCCATTTATTGGTATGAACGCCTTATGAACCATCTGGGCTGGAAAGACTGCGGAAAAGTCTTATGCGGGGGCGTATTTCATGCAGGAGACATTGAGGGCAATGAAAAGCTAAAGGATGCCTGTCAGTTAGGACGCAGCCTGTAACCACACCCGTGGGACTTTACCCTTTAAAAAAGAATCCTGCCGCACAGGATTCTCCGCCTGCGGCGGGTGCTGTGTGCCAGTGGCACACGTTTAGCACCGACCGAAGCGAAGCGAAGACCGTTCTGGCGACACGATCCCATTCCGCCGCAGTGCGACCCCCCGGAGGCGCACCGCAGCAAAACAGACCGGCTTCCCGATCTTTCCGGGCCACCGGTCTGTTTTTCGTTTTAATCCCGGTCAAAAACCAACTCGTACTTTTCCACATCCATCAGGGCGGCCCCACCGGCCTCGAAGCTGATGGCGTCGGCCTCTTTCCGGGTGTAGATCACCGTGCTGGCCGCCTGCTCGCCGTCATTGACGAAGACCTCCACGCTGAACCGGTCCAGAAGGATCCGAAGCTTTAACTCCCCGTTGTCCAGAGGCCGCACCAGGAAGCTTCTGGTATGGACGACGTCGTAGGGCAGGCCGCTGCGGGTGCGGTCGATCTTCAAGGTTCCCTGGTCCGGCCGGTAACGGATCACCGTATCGTGCTCCCCGTCTTTGGCCACATGAATGCGGAACCACCGGCAGGAATCATAGCCTGCCCGGCGGATTGTGACCGTCATATCCACCAGTCGGCCGTTCACGCCCGGCAGGTTGACTTCCCCGCTGACCGGAATATTCCGGTGGACCACCGCCTGACCCCTGTAATGCTCCAGTTCCCGCACGGGCACCTGATACAGCCGCCCGTTTTTGACGGAAAGCTCCCTCGGAACGATCGTCTGTCCAAACCAGCGGCAGCGGTCAGGCTTTGCGCCCGCCGTGCTCCAGTTCTGCATCCAGGCGATCATGATCCTCCTCCCGTCGGGGGCAAGCAGGGTCTGGGGCGCATAGAAATCCAAGCCGTAGTCAATGGACTGCACCCGTTTTCGGACAAACCCTTCTCCGGCAGGATCGTACTCCCCGATCAGGGCGATCGCCCCATACCCGGCGTGGAACTCCAGGCCCACGGGAATCATCTCCTGAGGGCTGGTGATCAGCACCTGTTCTCCGGAAAGCTCAAAGAAATCCGGGCATTCCCACATCTTTCCGTACTGGTTCCCGCTGGCATCCAGGATCCGGACAAACTCCCAGTGAAGGGCGTCCCCGCTCCGGTAGAGCAGGATCATGCCGCTGTTGTCCGCCGCCCGGTTCCCAAGGACCGCATAATACGCCCCGTCCTCTCCCCGCCAGACCTTCGGATCTCTGAAATCCACGATACTGCCGCCCTCCGGAAGGTCTTTTCCCGTCAGGACCGGATTGGCCTCATATTTTTCATAATCCACGCCATCCCCAATGGCCACGCACTGGGTCTGGATATCCCGGAGATACCCGTCCTCGTCATGCTCCCTGCGGACGCCGGTGTACATGAGAAGCTGCCGTCCGTCCGGAAGCTCCGTGGCCCCGCCGGAAAAACAGCCGGCGCTGTCGTATTCCGTATCCGGGGCCAGAGCCGCCGGGAGCCGTTCCCAGCGGATAAAGTCCTTCGTCTTCACATGGCCCCAGTGCATCGGCCCCCACTCGTTGGAATAAGGATGGTACTGGTAGAACAGATGATACTCCCCTTTATAAAAGGAAAAGCCGTTGGGATCGTTCATCCAGCCGATAATGGGAGTGACGTGGAAAGCCGGACGTTCCCCGGCCGGGATATGGGGGCCATACTGCTCTTCAAAGTCTCTGGCCTTTTGAAGGGTTTCGCTGATCATAAATCAATATCCTCCTCACTCATTCCGCAGCGGAATACCTCTCATAGGCATCCTGGTAGACCTCAAGCAGGTCGTCCATGCCGCACTTCTCAGACAGGCGCTCCTTATAAGCCTCCCACTCCTCGTCGGTGGGGCCGCCCTCCTTGATCCAGAGGCCCTCCTGCTCCTTGACCGTGGTCTCAAAATCCGTTTTGTGCCAGTCAATGGTCTCCATCTCCATGCCCGTGAAGACGCAGTCCACCGGGTAGAAGGTGGTGTCCTTCACATAGGGCATCCAGAAGGTATCCAGATCCGTCAGACGCTCAATGGCCCGGTCCTCCATGTAGAAGACGCTGTTGTAATACTCGGCCAGGATCAGTTTCGGCCCCCAAACTTCATATAGATTCTTAAGCTCACCGCTGCTTTTTCCGAACTTGGCCTGGGATTCCTCCTCGGTGATAGAGAGCCACATGCCGGTGCCCTCCTCCTGTCCGGTGAAGAACACGCCCTTGGGGCCGTACTGGAGCTGCATGACCGTCTCGCCGTCATACCACTGATCGTAAAATTTCAGCAGATTGACGGGGCTCTTGCACTTGTTGGTGATGCAGAGCTGGCCGGAGCTTATGGGGCTTCCGGGGCGGATGGTCACGTTGCAGACATCCTCATACTCCGTTCCCTTGGGTCCCGTGAGGGGCGGCAGGAACACATAATCCTTAGCATACTCGCCCATCAGTTCCTCAATGTACCACCAGGTGGACACGCCCACATAGCCCTGCTGACATTTGGCGATGAGCTGGCTGTCGCTCTGGCTGAACATCTCCACGTCCATGAGCCCTTCCGCATACCAGTCGTGGAAATAGGTCAGGCAGTCCCGGTAAGCGTCGGTGACGCAGACAAATTCCACAGTTCCGTCCTCCTTCAGATGAAGGTCGTTGCAGACATCGTTGGGCCAGTTGGTGAAGCCGAAGCCGGAATAAAAAATGTTCTGGCCCCAGCACCACTCGTCAAAGCCGGTGGTCATGGGAATGGTGGAGCCGGCCGCATTCCCATAATATTTCGACGACATGTCGTTTTCCTTAAACGCCTTCAGGGCGTCATGGAGCTCGTCTAGGGACGTGGGGACCGGAAGGCCCAGGTCGTCCAGCCACGCCTTGTTAATCATGCTGTACTGAGGCACGGAGTAGATGGAGAAAGCGTCTTCCATATCCACACCGATTCCCGCCGTGGTCATCTGCTCCCCGGAGGGAAGACCGTAGATCCCGCCGTCCTCCATGGTGACGGCCGCCCGGATTTCCGGATGCTCTTCCAGAACCGCACACAGATTAGGCATGATGTCCGGCGTCAGGTAAGGACTCAGGTCCAGGAACGTGCCGTCGTCGCCGTAGCGGGCCAGGTCATAGTTGGAGAAGCCCACGCCCTGGAAGGCGTCGGGAAGCTGACCGCCGGTGATGCGGATGTTCACCTGTTCCGCCAGGGAGTCGCTCATGGTCTCCCAGTCGATATGGATCCCTACATTCTCCTGCAGCGCATTTAGAACCTCCATCTCATCATAGCCCGCCGACAAGGCCGACTGGCCGCCCATAATATAGAAATCGGTCTGTTCCGTATTTTCATTTACCGTGCCGTCATTGACGTCGTTTGCCAGACCCCCGCTGCAGCCGGGCAGGAGCAGGACCATGGCGCCCGCCAAAGCCGCCGCACATACTCGTTTCAAATTCTTTTTCATTCCCGTACTCCTCCTTTTTATCCCTTCACGGCGCCGGCCATGAATCCCTTCTCAAAGTGCTTCTGAACGAAAGGATAGATGATCAGCATGGGGAGCGCCGCCACGATCATGGAACAGAATTTAAGAAGCTCCGTCAATTTGTTCAGCTCTGCGTAGCCGCCGGAGATGGTCGCCGCCTGGGAAGCGGAAGCCGAACTCTTGATCAGGATATTCCTCATCACCAGGGGCAGGGGAGAGCCTTTGCCGCCCAGGTAGATCAGAGCCGTAAACCAGTCGTTCCAGTAGGCCACCATGGAAAACACCACCATAACGGCCAGGATCGGCATGGAGAGGGGGATGACCACGCTGAGGAAGGTCCGCAGCTTGGAGCACCCGTCGATGGAGGATGCCTCCAGAAGATCCCTGGGAATGCTGTTCTGGAAATAATTGCGGACGATGATCATGTTGCCCACGCCCACGCCGCCGGGAAGGAACAGCGCCCACATGCTTCCCACAAGGCCGGTCTGCTTCACCACCAGGTAGGTGGGGACCAGGCCGCCGCCGAAATACATGGTGAACAGGAAGAAAATGCTGAGGAACTTCCGCCCCGGCAGCCCCTTCTGTGCCAGGGGATAGGCGGTGATGTAGAGCATCACCACGGAGAACACCGTCCCGATGACCGTGTACTTCACCGAGTTGAAAAAGGCGGAGACAATGGATTTCTCAGCGAACACCGCCTTGTAGCCGTCCAGGGTAAACCCGCTTGGCAGAAGGAAGGTCTTTCCGGCGTACACCTGATAAGGGTCGGAGAAAGACGCGATCAACACATAATACAGAGGGTAAGCCACGATCAGAAGGACCACCACGCAGATGGCCACCAGGATGATGTCGCTGGTCTTGTCGGACATACCCGAAGCTTTCTTTTTTGCAGTACTTGCCATGTTCTTCTCCCCTCCTTTACACAAATTCCACGTCCGAGGCCTTGGACGCAATCTTATTGACGATCAGTAACAGGACAATGTTGACCACCGTGTTAAAGAGCCCCACCGCCGTGGAATAACTGTACTTGGCGCTCTCAATACCCTGCTGGTACACATAGACGGCGATGACGTCGCTGGCCGCCTTGTTGAGGTCCGTCTGCAGAAGCCACACCTTCTCGAAGCCCACGTTCATCAGGCCGCCGGCCGCCATGATCAGGTTCAGGATGGCCATGGGCAGAAGCTCCGGGATGTCGATGTTGCGGATCCGCTGGAATATGGAAGCGCCGTCCACCTTGGCCGCCTCGTAAAGGCCGGGATCCACGTTCGCCAGGGTCGCCAGGTAAATGATACAGCCCCAGCCCGCATCCTGCCAGACGGCGGAGGCAATGTAAATGGTACGGAAGGCGGAAGCCTCCGTCAGGAAATCAATGCTGCTCCCCATGAGCAGGTTGATCAGGCCGCCCGAGGGGCTTAAGAAGATGCGGATCATACCGCAGATGACCATGATGGAAATAAAATGGGGCGCATATAACACGGTCTGCACCACCCGCTTGAACTTCCCGAAACGAAGCTGATTGATGATCAGCGACAGGATGATCGGGATCGGGAAGGTCCAAAGCAGCGTGTAGAGGCTTAAAAGGACCGTGTTCTTGATCATCCTCAGACAGTTGGGGGCGCTGAAGAACCGCTTGAACCAATAAAGGCCCACCCATTCACTGCCCGCATAGCCCCGGCTCGCCTTGAAATCACGGAAGGCGATCTGAATGCCGTACATGGGTATGTACTTATAAACCAGGGTCAACACCACCGGGATCAAAAGCAGCGCGTAAAGCTGCCAGTTGTCACGGAGCCTTCTGCCCAGGGGCTTCCCCCGGACAACCGGCTTCCCGCTCTTTGCTTGTTCACTTGCTTTCATACGACTCACTCCTCCTTTGATAAATACTTTCCTAAGGAAACGCTTTAATCAGCGTTTCCTTAAATATTCATTTCCAAAACTTCATTTTTGCCCGTGTAAAACCTCTCCCTGCCGATCACCTCCCGCATACTTCTCCCCTCTGCGCCCTCGATCTCCTGCGCGAAACGTTATTTGTGAAACGTTATTTATAATTAATCTGCATGCTATAGAAATCATACATAACCATGTAATAATTGTCAAGAAGTTTTTGTCAATTTTAACTAATTCTTTTATTTTATTCATGTTTATTTGGATTAATTATTGCATTTTTTCCTCTCTTCCTTTGATCTCATTTTCTTTTTCTCGGCGTATAACGTTTCATGAAATTATCGTGAAAATCGTGAAATCACACTTTACAACCATGGATTTATCTGCTATGATAAGGACAGAAATCATTCAGCATACAGGAGAATCGTTCATGAAAAGCAGTACACCGACCATGAAAGATGTCGCCAGGGAAGCGGGAGTCGCCCTGGGGACCGTCTCGAAAGTGTTCAACGGGCTCCCGGTGGGCGCCAGCTACCAGGCCAAAGTGGAGGCTGCCGCCAAAAAGCTGGGCTATCAGGTCAACCAGTACGCCAGGGGCCTCAGGGCCGGCAAGACCTACACCGCCGCCCTGATCCTCCCGGCAGTGGACCACCCCTATTTCGGTGCCCTGTCCCAACACATCTATACCGCCCTGGCCAGGCGGGATTACCGGATGCTCCTATACCTGACAGACCGCAATCCCGACCGGGAACAGGATTGCATCAACATGGTGCGCCAGAACAAGGTGGACGGCATCATTGCCCTGACCTACAATCCCCTGTCCATTGACAGAGAGCTTCCCTTTGTCAGCATCGACAGAAGCCTCGGGACGGATATCCCCTGCGTGGCCACAGACAACTACGGGGGCGGACGCATCGCTGCGGAAAAGCTTCTGGAGCTCGGCTGCCGCCATCTGGCCTTCCTCAGGACCGGATCCATGCAGCCCGGCGAGACAGACAAGCGGGGGGACGGCTTTGAGATGGTCTGCCGGACCAGGAATATCCCCTGCGAAGTCTTCCGGCAGAACGGCGACGGGGATGCGGATGCATTCCGGGCATTCTTCCGCCCCCACACGAAAAACGGGAAGCTGGAGATCGACGGCATCTTCTGCTCCACCGACCTGCTTGCCGAACGGATTCGAAAAATCCTGGCGGAATCCGGGATCCGGATCCCGGAGGACGTGCAGATCATCGGTTTTGACGGGATCCGGCAGCTGGGCACAAACAGCCTCTACTGTTCCACCATCATCCAGCCGGTCGAAAAGCTGGCGGAAACCTGCGTGGATCTCTTGCTGGCTCCGGACCGTTCCAACATCCCTTCCCTGGTCTGCCTTCCCGGTAGCTACGCCCCCGGCGGCACCACACAGGAGGAGTTCTGAATGGCAAGCGAATACTTAAAATGGAAATACCGGGACGTAAAGCCGGAGAAGCCCGTCACCATGACACCCGCCGAAAAACGAAAGAACTGGTGGCATTATCACAGATGGCAGGTTCTCCTGGGAGCCGTCCTTCTGGCCGCCCTCGCAGACATCGCCTGGCACGCGTCAGGCCTTGGCGAAACATTGCCGGACTATCAGATCGCCTACGTGGGGACTGACCCGCTCCCGGAGGACACGGTCCTGGCCGTTGAGCGGGCCTTCTCCTCTCTGGGCGACGACATAAACGGCGACGGGAAGGTTTCGGTACATCTGACCCAGTATGCCGGCGGGGGAGACGCCGAGGCCGCCTACTCGGCCGGCGTGTCCCTGACAGCCGATCTACTGGAATGCGAGAGCTATTTCTTTCTGTTGGAGGACCCGGAGCGTTTCCAGACGGAATATCATTCCCTGTGTCGGCTGGATGGCTCCCTTCCCGCAGAAAATGACAATTCTGCAGACGGGATATGCCTCGCCTGGAGCCGGTGTCCGGCGCTGGCCGGCCAGGATCTGGGTGCCTATTCTTACAGTCTGCTCGGCGAGACCGTGAGCGGCGACAATAAAACCCTGGTGGAGCCGCTGTTTTTGGGAAGACGGGGATTTTGGACAGAGAAGACCACAGAATATCCCGAAGGCTGTGAAGCCTTGTGGGAGCGATTGACGGAAGGAGCGGTTTCATGAAAAAACGGATCATTTTTCTCTTTATGCTGGCGGCCTGCCTGCTTCTCGCCGCCTGCGGGGAAGCTCCCCTGCCGGAGAAGGCGGCGGACGGAAAGGACTGGGACGAGGGCTGGATCACCATCGGCGACATTCTGGGCGTCGACACACCGAAAGAGCTGACCTTCCGGGATAAGAAGGACGCCCTGTCCGGAAACGGCATGTATTACGCCACCTGGTCCATCGGCGAAGAAGCTTCCTATCTAGATAAGACGGAGGACAAAGAACAGGAGATCACCGTCTACGATGCCCAGCTCTTCCTCCTGCTCGGCGGCTCCTCCTCCGTGGAAAAGGCAGAGGAAGCCAGGGAGGAATGGCTCTCTCTGGCCGGCGAACAGTACCAGATCGACTCCGAAGAGACCGTCTCCTATAACGGCCAGGAATTTACGGTGATCACCTACCGGCTCACCTCCGGCCCCTACGCCCGTGGGGCCTCCGCCTTCGGCATCTACGGCAATTACGCCATCGGCGCAGAATTTTCCTGTCAGGACGGTTTTGAGGGAGAACCCCTCGACTATCTGTCGGATTTTCTCGAACACTGCCATTACAGCGCATAAGAAGGGAGTAAGATACGATGGGACTTTTTATTTCAGAAGACCGCAGTTATGACATGAATGTCCGCCAGACGGGCTTCAGGCGTTACAAACAGCTTCTGTCCCTGCACTTCGGAAGCTGGTGGAAGATCCATCTGATCACCGTCGCCGGCTTCATGCCCCTGGCCTTCGGCGTGCTCTACGCCCTGCTCTCCTCCAGCACCCTCATCCTGCTGCCCGCGTCCATCCTCGGCGGGATGATCGCCGGCCCGTTCCTGGCGGGCTTATACGACGCCATCCTCCGGGGACTCAGGGATGACCCGAACAATATCTGGAAGAATTACAGACGTTCCTGGAAACAGAACTGGAGGGGGAGCCTGATCCCCGGCGCAGTCACGGGGCTGATGATCGGGCTGTTCGCCTTCATGGGCATGCTGTTATTTTGGTGGGCCGAGGTATCGCCCACCCCGGGGACCATCCTGTTATACCTCTTTTCCTTCCTGCTTTTCCTGGTGGTCAGCATGCTCTATTGGCCCCAATTGGTGCTCTTTGACCAGTCCCCGTGGATAAGGCTGAAAAACTGCCTGTTGTTTTGCATCACATACTTCTGGAAGGTCATGGGATCCGCCCTCCTGCAGCTTGCCTACTGGGCCGTCTTCGTGCTCTTCGCCCCCTGGACGGCGCTCCTTCTGCCCCTCCTCGGCATCTGGTACATCGTATTCCTGTCCCAGCTTCTGATCTATGACCGGATGGACGAGGCCTTTCATATTGAAGAAGCCTTTGAGAAGGCCGGGGACGTCTCCTGACACTGTTCTGGCTACCTTATCGGAGGTTTGGTCAAATATAATGTAAAAAAAGACATTGTTTCGAACGAAACAATGTCTTTTTTTACATTATAACTTGTTTACCTCATGATCTCTCCGATCACCCGCTCCGCATTTTTCCTGGCCGCCAGCTCGATCTGCCGCTCCGTAAGGCCGGCCTTTTTCAGTCCCTCCCAGAGAAGGCCCATCCGGTCCGGCGAAGGGATCTCCAGCCTGCCGCCGACACCGTCCAGGTCGGAGCCCAGGGCCAGCACCTCCTCGCCGCCGCAGTTCACGATGTATCTGGCATGGGCCGCCATACGGCTCACGGTGCTCTCCCTGCTGCCGGGATGCTCTTCCAGAAATTCGCAGGCAAAGTTTAGGCCCGTCACTCCGCCCCTCTCCCCCAGGATCCGGAGCATGTCGTCGCTCAAATTTCTGGAGCAGTACGTGAGCGCCCTGGCGTTGGAGTGGGAGGCGATAAAAGGCTTTTCCGAGACGGCCGCCACATCATAAAAACCCTCGTCGGACAGGTGGGAAACGTCCACGATCATCCCCAGCTCGTTCATGTAACGGACCGCCTCTTTTCCAAAATCCGCAAGGCCGCTCCCCCTGCCCCCAAAGGAAGCCGCCTGGTAATTGGCCCTGCCAAAGCAGTTGTCCCCGTTCCAGGTGAGGGTGATGAGACGGACACCCAAGTCATAAAATCCTTTCAGCCGCTCAAGGCTCCCCCGGACCGCCCGGCCGTCCTCCAGAGTCAGAAAAGCGGACATCCTCCCGGCCCGCTCATTCTTTTCCAGATCCTCCCGGCAAAATGCCATGGAGATCTCATCGCCGTGCTCTCTGCAGGCCGCCGTCAGGCAGGAAGCCAGCCGTCCGATATAGGCGTCGTCCCATTCCTCGGGAGAAAGCTCCCCCGAGAGGGCATCGCACAGTCCCGTCTCCCGAAACTCCGAGAGCCCCTGGGCGTCCGGCATCCAGACGGCAAAAAACTGCGCCAGGCAGTCCCCCTTCTCTAACCTTTTGATGTCGACGGCCATGGTGTTTTCATAGAGGTTCCCGCCCTCCCCCGCAAACATCATCAATGTGTCACAGTGCAGATCAATATACTTCATGCTCCTCCTCCAAAAGCCGGATCAGTTCTGTCCTCCCCATGGAAGCGAAGGACGACGCTCCGGAAGTCACCTGCTCCGAGAGCTCCCGCTTCCTGTCCTGAAGCTTCAGCACTCCCTCCTCGATGGTATCCTTCGCAATCAGCCGGAACACCGACACCACCTTCTTCTGCCCGATCCGGTGGGCCCGGTCCGTGGCCTGGTTCTCCGCCGCCAGATTCCACCAGGGATCATAGTGGATCACCATGTCGGCCGCCGTCAGGTTGAGCCCGGTTCCGCCCGCCTTTAAAGAAATCAAAAATACCGGAACCTCGTCCTGGTTAAAGGCGTTCACCAGAGTCAGACGATCTTCCTTCCCCGTGCGTCCCGTCAGTTTATGATATGCGATCCCCTCGTCCCGAAGCCGTTTTTCTAAAATTTCCAACATGGAGGTAAACTGGGAAAACAAAAGGACCTTGTGTCCGCCCGACACGGCCCCCGCCACCAGCTCCATGCAGGTCTCCAGCTTGGCCGAGCCGCCCTCGTAGCCCTCATAACACAGGGACGGATCGCAGCAGAGCTGCCTGAGCCGCAGAAGCTCCGCCAGGATCTGCATCTGCTCCCTCCGGTACTCCTCCTCCCCGGCCTCCTCCAGCCTCTGCTTTAAGAGGAACGCCTGGGCGGTGTAAAGCTTCCGCTGCTCCCCCTCCAGTTTGGAATAGACAATATGTTCCAGTTTATCCGGCAGCTCCGTGAGCACGTCCTTCTTACACCGTCTCAGGAGGAACGGCGCAATCAGCCGGTTCAGCCGTTTTAATTCCTTTTTCCCCTCCCCCTTCGCAATAGGGATCTCAAATTCCTTTTTAAAACGGGCATAGCCATAGAGAAAGCCCGGCATCAGAAAATCAAAGATACTCCACAGATCGCTGAGCCGGTTCTCGATGGGCGTCCCCGTCAGGGCAAACCGGGTTCCCGCCCGCACCTGTTTCACGGCCTCCGCATTCTTCGTGGTGTGATTTTTGATATACTGGGCTTCATCCAGAACCAGAAACCGAAACTCCTTCTTGCCATAGAGCTCAATATCCCTTCTCAAAAGCTCATAGGAGGTGATCATGACCTGGGCCTTCCCCTTCTGTCCCCAAAGCATCTCCCTGCGGTCCGGCACGGTTCCCGCCACCACCATGACGGAAAGACCTTTTCCAAACCGCCGGATCTCGCTTTCCCAGTTGTAGATCAGGGACGCCGGACAGACGATTAACGCCTCCATGTCCGAATGCTCCTCCGCCTCCGACAGCAGAAGGGCGATGACCTGAATGGTCTTCCCAAGGCCCATGTCATCGGCCAGGATCCCGCCGAAATTCAGAGAATCCAGGGTCTTCAGCCAGAAAAAGCCTTTTTTCTGGTAATCCCGGAGCACCTCCAGCAGAGATTCCGGGACGTCGAAAGCCCCCTCCTCCCAGGAACTCATGGCCCGGACCACCGACTGGAAGGCCTGATCTCTCCGGACCTCCATATGACTTCCGTCCCCCAGGAGCTTATCCACAAACAGACTCCGGTAGCCGGGGAGGCGGACCGGCGCCTGAAAAGACTGTTCCTCCAAAGCCAGCCCTTTGGAAAGCTCCGAGAGCACGCCAAAACCGGAATCCTCCAGCCGGATAAAGTCCCCCGACTTCATCCGGTAAAACCGCCGCTTCGTCTGATAGGCCGAGAGGATCCGGCCAATCTCCTCCGCGGGAAGGCCGCCCGCGTCCACCGTAAGGTCCAGCCAGCCGCTCTCCAGACTGACGCCGAAGGAGATCTTCCTTCCGGCCAGGATCTTTCTCTCCCTCATGGACGGGCTCAGATAAACCTGTCCGCGGGTCTCAAACTCCGAAAGTCCCCGGTCCAGAAGAAGGAACAGGGCCTCCTCGTCGTCCCGGATCGCAAAACAGTCCTCCCCCGCATACCGGCCGGTAAAATATTTCCGGATCAGAGTCCCGGCCATCAGTTCCCCGGCCTGATCCCGGAAGGTCTCCGCCCGGACGGCCGGCGAAAAAGGCGTATACTTTTTCTCCCCGTACCAAAATTCCGCCTTGAGGGTCACCTCCGAGGGGGCAGGGCTGTCAAAATAAAATTTTACCGTCAGGGGGTCGGCGTGATACTGCTCCAGATCGACCCCCAGAGGCTCCATGGTCACATATCTGGAAATCTTCGGAAGCACATGGTCGCAGAAGGCCGGAAGATCCTTCCCGGCGATCTCTGCAAAGAGCCCTCTCTCCCCTGCCTCCATGGAGCGGACAAATTCCCGGAGGACCCTGCTGCCTGTGCGGTCGCAGCAATAGAGGACCTCCTTCCGGAGCAGATAAAGCTTCCGCTTTCCGTAAAATGCCTGCACATGATCCAGCAGAGAAAGGCAGAAGCCGTCCCGCCCCAGTGTCCGTATCGTTCCCATCAGGTGAGGATTTTCTTTGCGGATCTGCACCCGCTCCACCCCGGACGCCGCCCCGGAAACATCCACCGTCCATCCGGCAAGAACCTTCATGATGCTGTCACAGGCGCCGGGGGACAGCTCAAATTCCCGCAGGGTGGGCCTCGGTGAACTCCGGTAGGTCATAAACTTTTGATACACGGAGAGATAATCCCCCACCAGGCGGACCACCTCCTCCGCCAGCCTGGCCGAAGCCGGTTCAAAAGCGTCCATGCTGTGGTAGAAAGCAAGCTGCTTCCCATATTCCACGTATGCCTCATCCTCCAGCGCCGCGGCAAAGGAAGTCAGGTCCTTCACCTGATACATCCTCGTGTTCCCCACCTTGAGGGACAGGAACAGTTTTCCCTCGGAAAATTTTAAAGAAGGTTCCAGACGGACTTTCTCGCCCATTCCGGCAACCACCGCCTCCCGCATATCCTGCCCCGTATAGCTCTGGAGCATCCGGCGCACCTTAAGGGGTGTGGATACCCGGGGGGCGTGTTCCTCCCGCTCCGCCTCCATGGCCAAAAGGGCTGCCGCCATCTCATGGCGGCACAGCCCCTTGTATTCTCTGTGGACCGGGCACTGGCAAGAGGCCTGATACAGATAACCGCCCTTGATCAGAAGCGACACCCGATAGTTCTTCTCTCCCTCCTCCACCAGCGCCCGGACCTTTTCCTCTCCCTTCCAGAAGCTCTCGCTGGAGAGAAGCCTCGCTTTTCCGCGCAGGAACAGCTCTTCTCCCCGTTCATATTCCGCCTGGCTTCTCGACTTTTTCCTTATGGCTTCATCCGAACCTGCCATTTTCTCCTCTTTCCGGCGCATCCCTCACGCCATTCGGGCGCCCTCAAAAGTTCTCCCAAAGGATCTCTCCTACATCCTGTCCGGCGCCTCAAATCCCAGAATGTCAATGCAGGTTTCCAGGACCCGCCGCACCAGCCCCAGCAGACGGATATAGGCCGCCTGCCGTTCCTGATCCGTCTCGGCCATGATCTTTGTCTCATGATAAAACTTATTGAAGGCGTTGGACAGCTCATAGACATACTGGCACAGCTTGTGGGGCGCCTGCTCGGAGAAAGCCGAGAGCAGGGCGTCCTGCATGCGGCTCACCATAAGCTGGAGCGCCTTCTCGCTCTCCGAGGCCGCGGGAAGGATCCTTCCTTCTCCCTCACGCCGATCCGAAAGGGCCGCATATCTGGCCTGGATCGACTTGATCCGCACAATGGTGTAGAGAATGTAAGGGCCGGTGTCCCCCTCAAAGGAAATAAAACGATCCACGTCAAAAACGTAGTCCTTGGCCGCCTGGTTGGAGAGATCCCCGTATTTTAAGGCAGCCAGCCCGATCATCTTCGCCGTCTCCCTCGCATCTTCCTCCTCCATGGACTTATTCTCCATGATCTTCTCATAAACGGCGTCCCCGATCTCCCGGATCAGATACTCCAGCCGCATGATCCCGCCGTCCCTGGTCTTAAAGGGCTTTCCGTCCCTGCCGTTCATGGTGCCGAAGCCCAGGAAGTCCAGTTTCACCTGGGGCCGTACGATGCCGGTCTTTTTGGCGCAGCGGAACACCTGGGTAAAATGAAGGGACTGCCGTTTGTCCACCACATAGAGGATCCGGTCAGGGGCAAAGAGTTTTTCCCGCTCCACTAAAGTTGCCAGGTCCGTGGTGGAGTAAAGGGTCGCCCCGTCGGATTTTAGCAGGATGCAGGGCGGCACCTCCTTGGCATCTGTCTCCTCCGACACATCCACCACCAGAGCTCCCTGGCTCTCACGGGCGAAGCCCTCTTCCTTCATCCGCTCCACCATGGCCGGAATATACCCCTGGACATCGCTCTCCTTCTTCCAGATGTCGAAGGTCACGCCCAGGTTTTCGTAATTTTTCTTAAGGTCGGACACAGACACATTTAAAATATGGTTCCACAGGGCCAGATAGCCCCGGTTCCCGTTCTGGAGCTTGAAAGTGGCATCATGGGCCTTCTTGGCAAAACCTTCGTCCATCTTGGATCTCGCGCTGGCCGAGGGATAGATCTCCTCCAACTCCCCGATGGTGAAGGGCGCCTCCTCCGGGTATCCTCCCTCGTAGTCCTCCTTAAAATAAGGAAGCTCCGGCTGCCGCTCCCTGAGTTCCTCGATGATGAGCCCCATCTGCAGGCCCCAGTCCCCCAGGTGGACGTCCCCGATCACCTTGTGGCCCAGGAACCGGGACAGCCGCTTCATGCTCTCCCCGATGATGGCCGAGCGCAGATGCCCCACGTGGAGGGGCTTGGCCACGTTGGGGCCGCCGTAATCGATGACGATGGTCTCCGGTTTTCCCTCCGGGCAGATCCCGAGCCTTTCGTCTCCGTCCATCTGCTCCAGATACTCCGCCAGGAACGCCCCGGAAAGCTTCATATTGATAAAACCGGGATTCACCGCACCCGCCTCCTCAAACACCTCATTCCCCGAAAGCTTCCCCACCACGTCGTTCGCGATCACGATGGGCGCCTTCTTATAAAGCTTCGCCCCGGCCATGGCGCCGTTGCACTGGTATTCACAGAGATCCGGCCGGTTAGACAGCGTCACCTTCCCCAGACTCCTCTCATACCCGCAGTCCGCAAATCCCTGCTCCACAATCTCCGTAATCCTGTCGATCAGCTTTTTCATAAATTCCTCCGTCGAATATCTTTGCACCTGTACGGTCAAAAATTTTTACACTTTCACTATCCGCCTATTATATACCTTTTTTTCCGGAAAGTACATAGACTTTTTATGCTTCCTTTTCTGTCCCTCCGGTGGTATACTGGAACAAATACGCGGCGCCCGCCGCAAAATATATGGAGGATAGTGATCATGAAAGTAAAGATTCAGGATTTGAAGGATGTGACCATCAAAGGCGTCAACGTGGCGTTCACCGAAACCTGCGAGGCCTACAAGGAGGATTTTTTCGAGTGGACCGCATTTCCCGTCGTCACCCAGTTTAAGACGGACAAGATCATGTCCGGCGTGCTGCAGGGCTGGCACCACACCCCCAATTTCAGCGTGATCGAATATCATGAGGACGCCGAGCAGTTCTTCTTCACGGAGGGGACCGCCCTGATGCTGTTCATCGACATCGTGGACGGAAAGCCCGCCATGGACACGGCCCAGATCGTCCGCATTCCCGCGGGTACTCAGCTTGATATCGCCGCCGGCAAGGGCCATTTCGTGGCCGTGGCGGAAGGATGCACCTTCAAGGCCATCGTCGTCTCCCCCGTCCAGGAAGCCCCCAGGATGGATCTCGCAGAGACGGTGTGCGGCGAGTAACCATATCCCATAATTAATGGGAAGCAAATTTATTGACAACAGCCGATAAAGTCTCTATAATGTCCCCGTCACTACAAATTTATCAAAAATCCACAGATATGTGGTCCTTGTCTTACCGTATGGAAAGACAAAGAGGGAGGATGAAATGAGACGGAAACGGATATGGCCGCTCCTGGCCGCGGGACTGCTTGCGGCTGTGCTGCTTGCAGGCTGCGGCGGCGGTAAGAACGAGACGGAGCCTGCGGACGGTGCCGCCGGGACAGAAACAAAAGCCGAAGAAAAAGTTCCGGAGAAAAGACCGGAGGCAGATACGGAAGCAAAAGAAACAGCGGAAACGGAAGAAACAGCAGAAAAAACAGAGGGCATCGCCGTCAATGAGGCGGTCGCCTCCATGGTAAAGCCCACGCTCCTTGCGGCAGACGGCGACCATGTGGCGGCAGTCACCCAGGACGGAAGGGTGCTCTCCCTTCCCGCAGGGAGCGCCGGCACCCAGACGGAAAACTGGACCGACATCGTCTCCGTCGCCGCAGGGCCCCAGTATACCATCGGCCTCAAGTCGACCGGCATCCTGGTGGCGGACGGCAAGGGCCAGGTCTGTGAAGTCGAGGACTACTCCGATGCCATCGCCATTTTCGCCTCCGGGGACCGGCTGGCCCGCCTGAGGGCGGACGGCTCCATGGAGGGCACTTCCGGCGTATCCGAGTGGAAAGACGTCATATCCGTCGTCTTCAGCGCCAACACCGTATGCGGACTGCGCACCGACGGCACGGTCGTTGTGGTCAATCCGGAACAGGCCTCCTGTAAATTTTCACAGGAGGACGTGGAGGGATGGTCCGACATCGTCTCCCTCTGTCTGCCGAATTTCCTCTACGGGCTGAAAGCAGACGGCACGGTCGTCGCCATGAAACAGGAGGATGCCGAGGCCGTCTCTGGATGGACCGGCATCACCGCCCTGTTTCCCGGGATGAACAGCGGCGTCATCGGGCTCAGGGCAGACGGGACGCTCCTCTGCAACGACGAGGCGGACGCCGCGGCCACTGCCGGCTGGACGGACATCGTCGCCATCGCCAGATGCAACGCCGGCCTCTTCGCCGTAAGATCCGACGGCACGGCCGTCACAACGTCGGAAGATCCGGCCTATGATGTCTCCGGCTGGACCGGCCTGGCCACAGGAACATCCGGCGGACAGGAAGCTCCGGCAGCAGGAGACGGACAGAAGGCGGACGGCGCCGGGAATGAGACAAAGAGCGCCGGAGGAAACGACGCTTCCATAAAGAACGGACAACCGGATCCTGCCGCCCGTCACTACGGGCAGGAAAATCTGATCGCCCTGGAAAATTTTGAGAGCGGCGTCGTCATAGACGAGGAGAAATGCCGTTTTGAGATCGTCTCTGCAGAAGAGACCGACGAGGCCTATGTCTTCCATTATCTTCTGGATGTGGATCCCGAGGGCTACCGGTCCTTCTGCATGATGCGGAATATCACCGTAAACGGGTATCCCTGCTCCGATGTCCGCTTCTATGAATATGAATCCGGCGACGGCTATGACGGGGACAATGTGGTGATCGCCACGGATCCCCTGCGCCCGGCAAGGATGGAGATCCCCAAAGCTTCCCTGGATCCCGGCCATGCGGACGGCATCCACTCTCTCTGGATCTCCTTCCAGGCCGGCCACACCTCGGACTACGCGACCACGTCCCACACCACCCACGACATCGCTCTTTACCCCGGAGTGCGGGACGACGACGCCTGGCCCCAGGTATCCCGGTAGGATGTCTCAGACCCTATGGAACAAATGCAGGTTCAGCTTGCGCACCAGGAGCACGGGATCCAGCCCGTGCTCTTTGGCCGCCTGCTCCAGGGTCTCCCCGGAGGCGGAGGCACAGCCGATACAGGCCATTCCCGCCTGGGCAAGAAGCGGCCCCGCCGCCTCATAGGTTTCTAAAAGTTCACTTACCAGCATATCTTTTTCGATCATCCTTTTCACCTGACCTTTTACTGATGATAATAGCTTAAGAAGTCCGCAAGCTTTTCGGTAAATTCTTTAAGCACCCCTACTCTGGGCAGGTACACTACCCGGAAATGGTCCGGCTCCTTCCAGTTGAAGCCGCCGCCGTGGATCAGCAGGACTCTCTTATCCCGCAGAAGATCCAGCACAAACCGTTCGTCATCGGTGATATTGAACTTTTTCACATCGATCTTCGGGAACATGTAAAAGGCCCCCTTGGGCTTCACGACGCTGATCCCCGGGATCTCTGTCAGGGCATTGTATACGCACTCCCTCTGTTCGTAGATCCGGCCGCCCGGCACCACATAGCTCTCCACGCTCTGATGGCCCCAGAGAGCCGTCTGCACCACCGACTGTGCCGGCACGTTGGAGCAGAGGCGCATATTGGAGAGCATCTTGATCCCTTCCATATAGTCCTTCGCAATGGCCTTGTTGCCGCTTAAGACCATCCACCCGATCCGGAAGCCGGCGATCATATGGGATTTGGAGAGGCCGCTGAAGGTGGTGCAGAACAGATCCGGCGCCAGGGACGCGATGGATACATGCGTTTCCCCGTCCATGACCAGCCGGTCGTAGATCTCGTCGGAGAAGATCATGAGCTGATGCTCCCTCGCGATGTCGACGATCTGCTGTAAGACCTCCCTCGGGTACAGCGCGCCGGTGGGATTGTTGGGGTTGATGATCACAATGGCCTTGGTCCTGTCCGTGATCTTCTTTTTGATGTCCTCCATGTCCGGATACCACTCCGCCTGCTCGTCGCAGATATAATGGACCGGCGTGCCCCCGGCCAGGGTGGCGCTGGCGGTCCACAGAGGGTAATCCGGCGAGGGGATCAAGATCTCGTCCCCGTCGTCAAGGAGGGCCGACATGCACAGGTTGATCAGTTCGCTTACCCCGTTCCCCGTATAAATGTCATCCATGGACACGTTGGGGATCTTTTTGATCTGGGCGTACTGCATGATCGCCTTCCTGGCGGAAAACAGGCCGTTGGCCTGGGAATAGCCCTCACAGTCCACCAGCTGCCTGCGCATATCCTGGATCACCTCGTCCGGCGTCCGGAATCCGAAAGGCGCCGGATTCCCGATGTTCAGCTTCAGGATCTGCATCCCCGCCTCCTCCATCCTGGCGGCCTCCTCCACCACCGGTCCTCTCACGTCATATAACACATTGTCCAGCTTTGACGACTTCTTAAACTCCCGCATGTTCCTTCCTCCCAGGATTCCATTTCTTTCCGTTTTATTTTTTTCTGTCTGATCCCCTTCGGTCTCACTGTCTTTATCCGCATTTCCGGCCGCATCGCCACGTCCGCTTTTCCCGCCGGACTCCGTATCGCCGTCCGGTCCGTCCTCCGCCTGCACATTCGCCTCGCCGTCCGGTCCGCCCTCCTCCCGCACATTTGCTCCGGCGAAGGGCTTCCCGCCGGATTCCTCCGCCGCTCTCCCCGCGCCCTCTCCTCTCAGCCAGTCCTCCTCCACCTGGAGGGCTTCCGCCAGAAAACGGAGGATCCCCTCCCGGGGAATGGTCTTTCCGCTCACATACTGGCTCACATGGCTTTTTCCCAGCTTGATCCCCCGCTCCGCCGCCATGCGGATCAGGTCCACCTGCTTTGCGCCCTGTCTCTCCATTTCCTGTCTCAGTCTGTCCGCAAAGGTTTCCTTCGGCATATCATTCTCCTGTCGGTTCAATTTTGACCATAGGCTTTGGTTTTTGGTTCAATTTTAAAGCATTAAAGTTCAACTTCCCGAGTAGTATAACACGGGCAGGAGAAAAGTTCAACCCTTTTCGGGGTTCAATTTTTGAACTTTCGGTTTTCCGGACATCCATTCCGCATATCCCGCCTGAAAAGACAACAGCTCTATAGGGATTTTTGCAGGTAATAGGAGGCCTCCCCGACGCCTCCGGCGCAGGCCCTCTGAAAATAATATCCGGCATCCTCCGCATCGGCGAGAAGGGGATCTTCCGAAAAAATCCTTCCGAGAAAAAAGGCGGCCTCCGGGCTTCCCGCCCGGTCGAAATATTCCGCCGCCTTCAGCCAGTTCCGTTCCAGCCCTTCCGCCCCGGTAAAGAGGGCACGGCCGATCTCATGATCTGTGGCATCGCGCGTCCCCCCGCATCTCATGGTGAGATAGTAATGACCGCCCTCCAGTTCCAGGATCTCCTCTTCCCGCCGGTCCTGAGGGTTATAATGCGTCACGGCGTACACCACTTCTTCCGCCGTCAGATCAACGATCAGGAAGCTTTCCTCCCGGTCGTCTGAGCGCCACCGGAATTTTCCGTCGCAGGAGGGCTGCCCGTACAGAGCGGCCGTCAACGGATGGATGCGCAGAGAACCGAGATCCTCGATCGGCCGGAGAAGTTTTTCGGCCGTTTCCGCGGCCGGAGGATAAAACGGCATGATATGGGGACGATCACTGATCTTGACCGTCATATCCCCGCGGTGCCAGAAACCCTCAAAGAGTAAAATGGTATCCCGCTCCTCCAAAAACTTGATCAGCACCAGCTCCATACCGGTATATTCTCCGCTGAGATATGCTTCGTCGCAGAAAAAAAACGTGATCTTTTTTCGGCGCCCCCCCATATCCTCCACCGAATATTTCATCCGTTCCGGATACCTGCCGTACCTGTGCGTTTTCGCAGAGATACGCCGCTTTATGACGAACGCCATGATAAAGCCTTCGCTCTCCTCCACCGTGAAATGGAACCCCGAGACAGGCCCTTTCCCGCCGGCCGCCTCTTCTTTATCCGCGCCGGTCCGGCCCCCGTCGGAAAGGCCGGTGATCTCCCCCAGGATCTTTCCGCACAGGCGCTCCATGAGCTTTTTCCTGAAGGGAGAGCATTCTCTCACATAAGTCCTCCCGTATGCCAGATTCTCTTCCGAAAATATCTCTTCGTGGAGCTTCGATAATTCCTCCTCGATCGTGAAGGGATTCCGGGCCCCTCCCGGCTCACGGAGGATCCGCTCCCCCTTCTGCCCCGAGCGGGCGGAGAGGTATGATTTTATGCGGCCGGCCAGCTGCAAAAGCGCTTCGTCACACCGATTGGAAGACAGATCCAGATCTATTTTCTGCAGGACATCCAGATAATAGACCAGCCCGTCGCTTAAGGGGGCGGCATCCAGCTTCACATATAACACCTGGATGTCATTCTGGACCGCGGCATTGATCTCCCTGATCACATGCTTGGAAACGACAGAGTGTTTTGTGATCAGTACCAGGAGTATACTTGAAGCACGGATCCCTCTGACGATCGCCTCCGCCCACTCGGCGCCATAAGGAATATCCCTGGGCGCGATCCAGCATCCCAGGCCGCATGCCTCAAAGGTATCACAGAATCTCTTTGCCGTCCCGTAATCCCTGCTCGAATGACTGATAAATATCACCTTTTCGGACATAGCTTTTTCCTCAGATCTCATAAGATCTCATACAGCCGGTCAAATTCGTCACGCGCCACAAAGTTAAAATCGGCATCGGTCACTTCCCCCCCGGCGCCGTACGCAATGTCATAAAAGACAAGGACGGCATCCCCGGCCGCACTCAGGGTGTCCCCCCACAAAGGCGCGCTGAAATAAGCCTTTTCGTCGTCCGCGTCGATCTTCAGATTCTTGTGTTCCAATAAAAAGCGGATTTCCGGACACAGATCGTCCCCGGCGCACCAGGCCCTCAAGGACTTTGGGATCTGTTCATACGCGTCCCCGCCCAGGTGCCGGTGATTGTCCAGAAAAAATCGTCTGGTATTGGGATATGGATTTCCTTCCATGTCCAGCTTTACATAATCCCCGGACAGGGCCAGCTCCCCTTCTTTTGATTCCCGGGAAAAAATCCTCCAGCGTTCCTGGTCGAGACGATGTATTTTCCCCTCCTCCGCAAGCCTGTCGATCACCGGGCTCTCTTTCCCCAGGCAGTAAGCCTTAATGATCGTTCCTTCTTTTTTCCGGATGCGCTTCATGGATATCGGCCTTTCTCTAAAAATACAAGTGAAATGATAATCCATTATAATCCCCCCTCTGCAAAAAATCAATAGAATGCCTCTCCCCGGCCTCCCGATGGTCTCCTGACAGCCCCTCTTTCCTGTTCCGAATGAATTTAGGGGAACGCCATTATGGCGTTCCCCCATCTGTATCTTTCCCGCCGCGCCTTACTTGCTGTAATAATACCCGCCGCGATAGCTGCAGCTGCGGTCGAGGAACCTGACGATCAGCTTGTCGGAGTTATAATTTGCGTTGTTGGTCCGGACATTTGCCTCATAGGCCAAGCCGCTTTCGTATCTGAAATAGGTCTTCCAGGGATCCCCGCCAGACCATTCAAAATGAAGGTGTGTCCCGGAGGAATTGCCGGTCGAGCCCATCACGCCGATCTTCTGTCCCTGGCTCACATACTGTCCTGCCGAGACCGAACGGCTGCTCAGGTGCCCATACAGGGTCCTCGTGCCGTCCCCATGCCGGATCACAATGTAGTTTCCAAAGCCTCCGGACTGGTAGGTGGCCGTCTCCACAGTCCCCGCAGCCGCCGCGTAGATATCGCCGCCGCCGGCAATGTCCATTGCATTCTGATATCCATAGCGGGTACTGTGCTTCGCCCCGGTCTTATAGTAGTACATGCAGGTGACATATTTTGCGGAGGCCGGCCACACAAGGCCAACCGACTGTGGCTTCGTAAAGGAAATATAGCTGGTGCTGGCATATCCCGTGGTCGATCCGTACCTCACATGATAGAAGCCATTGGTGACTGCCTTACCGTCAAGGACTGTCAGGGCGCTGCCCCTCGGCATGCTCGCAAGGGATGCCGAACTGGTGGAGGCGGACTGCCTTAAGATCAACGGCTGGGAAGAGGTGTTCACATATCCGGTGTATGTCGCGGCCGGATTGCAGGTGGTACAGGTTGACACTGTTTGGTTTTCACCTGTATAATACCATTCGCCGCAGGAACACTTCTTATATACCCTGTGGGGATGAGCCGCTTCAAATTCTGTCCGGTAGGAATGGACGTGCGGGTTGCAGGGGCCGCAGCTCGACACCTTCTGGGTGGCCCCGGTGTAATACCATTCGCCGCAGGAACACTTCTTATACACCCTGTGGGGATGGGCTGCCTCGTATTCCGTCCGGTAGGAATGGACGTGCCCGAAGGCCGATTTGTTGACCCAGCAGATCCGGTATCCGCCGCCCGACCAGGGGCAGAGGACCTGATAGTAGTTTCCGGACTCACCCACCACGTAACAGTTGTCGCCCACATAGACGTGTCCCAGGCTCTTGCTGAGGTTGGAGCGGTTGTAAGCCACCGTCTTTACCGTGACCTTTCGCATCTGGGGCGTGTAGGACGTGTTCAGAAAATTGGAAAGCTGGGTGTACACGACCCTGCCGTAAGTGTAACCGCTCCAGGGTACCGTCACCTTTACCCATCCGTTGGTGTAGACCTCCTGGATGGTGCAGTCATCACTGGCGTAAATATAGCCAATAGAACCGCCGCCAATATACGAATAGGCAACTGCCGACTTATTTGAGGTGGACAGGATGTATCCCGTGATCTTTGTCCTTGGATACTTCGTGTTGATCGAGGCCGCCAGGGCCGTATTGGGGCTGCTAAGGGCACAGCCAAGGACCGTCAAAACTGCAAGAAACAATGCCAGAAATCTTCTTTTTTTCATACTCTTCTCCTTCCTGATCATAATAAAAACTGTTCTTCCCGCCTCAGATACTTCATCAGACTGTCCGCGGGCTCCGGGAGGAACCGTGATCATTCACCTCCTTCTTTATTCCCTCTCACTCTTCCTCCATCTCCTGGTCATTTTGCTGCTGTAATACCATGATATGATAACTGCCGGGTATCAACGGAAAAAGATCCGGAGGATGATGAAACCTTTTTATGAAAATCGGCCTGTTTTATGAAACCGTCGCGGCTTTTCCACTGTGTTTTTTCATTGCGTTCATTTTTTCTGCATGTTACAATAAATAGCGGGATTATTTTGCAGGGAAACAGCAATACGGGAGAGGGGCAGATGCGATGAAAGAGACCGCCGCAGATTTCGGGAAAGATCATGAGATCACATGGGAAACGGTATTCCCCCGCGGCATATTAAAAAAGGGACAGCGGGACATCCTCCGGCTGCTTCCGCCGGAATACCGGATCCTGGAGGGAGGAGAGGATCTGGCAGAGGCCAACAAAACAGCCCTCTCCAGGTTTTGGAATGTCGATAAGCATTCCCGCATGCGGTACGAGGATGTGCGCTCCAACATCATCCGCTACGCCTCCGGTAAAGACTGTTCCTTTGAGGATGCCGGACCCATAAAGGAGCTGGAGAGCAATCTGGGAGCCATGGTATCGGAGCTTTCCCCGGAGGACAGGGAAACATACGAGGAACGGATCACATCCGTCGTCGGCCTCTTAAAAGAGAGCGGGGCGGATGATGCCGTTTCCAAAGAGACCACATTATACAAATGCTTCCACCCGTGGGATATGAAAGAAATATTTGAACAGGATCTGACGGACTTTTGTTCCAAGCTCGCCTGTCTCACGATGATCGCCGCCACCTGGTACTTCTGGAGGGAGGCCGCGGGGATCCCCTCTGAGAAGGATGGCAGAAACAGGAAAAATGACAAGAAACCATGCAATATGACAAAAGGCCTGCCCGGCATTGTCTTTCCCTTCCGGCCAAAAAAGGGCGGGACGGCTCCCGGCCGGAACGACGACGTCAGAAGGAGCAGGGAGCGGGATAAGGAAGCGGCCAAAAGGAAGCTTGCGGAGGCAGAAGAACGCTATGCTTCCGGAGAATATGCCGGCTGCATGGATCTGTGCCTCAAGATCACCGATCAGAGGCTGGCCGACGACGCCGTTCTTGGAAAGGCCTTCTATCTGCTTGTCAAATGCGGGGATCTCGGTCGGAAATTCATGGGCTATGACAGGAAGAAATTTATCCGCAGAGCCATTTCCTACGGCTGTCCCGAAGCCAGGGAAGAATGGAAAACGTTCCGCTTAGACACGCTCCTGTATCAGCCGCGCCGGTCAGACGGCGCCCCGGCTGTGGTCGTGCTCAATTCCAAAAATAAGAGAACGGATCTGTTTTTAAGGACAATTCCGGAAAGCATGGAAAAAGACAGCATCATCTTCGCATCCTCCGCCAGAGAAGCGGCCGCCCAGGCCGTTCCCTCCAAAAAGATCCGTTTTCTGCTCCTGGACGACGACTTTGACCGGAATTTCCGGGACATACTTTCGATCCTGGATCAGATCAAGTCATGGGTGGGCGGCAATGTGGAGAAAAAAGACACGGACAGATGGGATGTCGCCATCTACATCCGGATGGAGGGGGAGGCTTATTCCGCTTTACTGGATACGGCACTCCATCACATGGAGCCTCTTACGATCCCTGTCCATGTGATCGACGACGGTAAATGGCCTGCCCACCGGCTGCTCGGCCGCTATCCTGTTTTTTATCCGATCCGTTCCCATACAAAATATGCCTTGACGAACAAGAGTTTCATCTTGAATTATGTGGTCATTTCCCAGGATAATGACAGTCTGACGAGATGGCTCATCCGGGAAGCCTTCTGGCTGGGATGCTTCTGGTATCACGGCGTCACCTTTTCCATAACGGTCCTGTCGCCTGCCGCGGACCAGATCAAAGACCGGCTGAAATTTGACTGCCCCGGCATGTCGGATATCCTGGACGGGATACAGCCCGGCGCGGACTCCCCGCTGCCGGACACGGGCCAAACTTCAAACGTCACCGTATCCTTTAAAAATATCCGGAGCGGGTCCTTATATTCCTCAAGACTCACGGACGAGCTTGACAGCCTGGGAGAGATCAGTCCCCTGTTTTATTTTGTCATAAACGCCGCAGATGACAGCTCCGGCCTTGATCTTGGGATATGGGTCCGCGAGTGGACCATCCGCAGGATGATCCGAAGCGGAAGCAGGATCAATAAAACGGAGCTTCCGCTTATCGCATACCATTGTGAAGACTCGGATATTGCCCGCCTCTCCGAAAGTATGGTGGTACAGATGGAAAAATTCGGCGACAGCTGGTACAACAATTACTTCCTCATCCCCTTCGGCATGCTGCGCGAGCGTTACACATGGGAGGAACTGGACGGCGGATATTATGAAAAGATTGCCCAATCGGTCCATCTGCTGCACTGCGGCATAAGCGAATCGGATCCTCCGGAGAAAAAGAAGGATGCGTTGAGAAGCTATTATGCCAGATGCTACAACCGGGATTCCTCCATGGCGGCGGCCTTAAGCCTCCCTTACCGGCTGTTCCAGACCTATACGGATGACAGCGACCATATCATTCCAAACGGCTGGAACATCCCTGACGAGAACGCCTACACAGACTGCTCCGAGTCCGGCTCTGTCCATGCCATGGCGGCGGCTTTTGAAAAGAACTTCCATGCCGGAGAGAATGAAAAAAATCTGATCATTTACGAGCATGCGCGCTGGGTCCGATGGATGATCGCGAGAGGCTGGAACAGGGCAGGCGTCAACGAGACGATCTCTTACATGGAGGCCGGAAACCCAAGGCACCAGCTTTATATCGGGCGCCTCCACAGCTGCATGTGCGCGTTTGATGAACTGGACAAGCTCTACGATGCCCTGCACAGGGAATACCTCTACCGGATCAACTCCCAGACTTTTTCTGAGTTTTCAGAGCCAAGAAAGGACTTCTTTACGGGCATTGAGCGCTTAAATGTCAAGAAAACGCCGGAGCTCCTCAGAACCGCGTGGTCTGCCTCTTCCTCAAAATTTTCCGGATCCTTGTGCCCTTAAACGAAGAGTATTCCTTTGATCATCAGCTCGCTGCGGAGACAAAGACGTCATCGGCTATCAAAACCGATTCGAATACCAACCGCAAAAATACCACCACGGCCATCCGGAAAACAAGCAAAAAAACTACCGCTAAAACCGCCAAAAAACGGACCGGTACGGAAGCTGGCAGATCCACTTACAGTAAACAAACCTATCCCGATCAGGCAGGGGAATTTCCCCTGCTCGTTTTTTACACAATATCTATTTCTATACTGCCGCATGGCCCGGCCTCTCACCGGATCCACAAAAGATAAAGGAGCACCACGATCAGGCCGATACAGACCAGAAGCAGGGCAAAGGAAAGGCTCTCGTCGATGATCCGGTTGGTGCGCACCGTCTTCTCCTCAAACTCCATGAGCCGCCGCACATGATCCCGCTCCACCGGCCGCTTTTTCCGAACCGTTTTATTTAAGACTTCTGAGCCCCATTCCAGGAAGCAGCCGATCCAATAGGCCAGCCGGTTCCTGGACACCTGGATCTTATCCTCCTTGATCTGTCTGTGGGTGGTCTTCCTGGCGAAAACCACCGTCCCGTCCACCGTGCGGTCAAGGGCCCGGCAGAGGACCGCCGTCACCGCGAGTATTCCCCGTCCCGCGGCCCGCATCATCCGCTCCAGGTCAAGCCAGGCCGGCCACCGGTCCACGTACACCCGGACGCCGTCCTCCCCCTTCCTCATAAGGGCCGTTCGGACCGCGCCGAAATAGATCACGGCGCCGATGCCGAGGGAGATCAGGCCGCCGGAGAGATTCTCCGGAGAAAAATACCGGACCGGACCGGCCAGAGGGCCCCCGCCGAAAAATCCCTCCCCAAGCTCCGCCACAGAGTCCATGACCAGGCCGGGAAACATGCCCATGACGGGAAGGAGCAGGGCCGGGACCGCCACCGCAAACTTACTCTCCAGGTTCCAGTATTCCCGGTATTTCGTCTCGAACTCCTCCTGCCGCTTCGGATGCCGCTCCACAAAAAGCGCCACAAAAAGCTTCGTCATATAGGCTGCCGTCATGCCGCCACAGATCAGGAACACCCATTCCGCGCCCTTCCAGAAGGTCGCCGTCCCGCAGACGGACAAGCCCTCGGCCGCCAGGGCGCCGTACTCTGCGATGGCCTCGTGGAGCAGGGTCTTGCTGACATAGCCGTTCCACAGGGGAACGCCGCCGATGCCAAGAGCCCCCATGAGGAAACAGAACAAGAGGAGCGGCTTCTTCCGCCCAAAGCCCCGGATCTCATTGAGATCCAACTTGTGCAGGTTCATATAGACCACGCCCGCCGCCATGAAGAGCACCAGCTTGATCGCCGAATGGTTCACCATGTGGAGGAGGGTCCCCCGCACCGCCAGACCGTTCTCCTCCCCCAGGAGCCCCTGCAGGCCGAGTCCCACCAGGATGAACCCGATCTGGGACATGGAGGAGCAGGCCAGCGTCCGCTTCAGATCCACGGAAAACACCGCCAGAAGCGCCCCGCCGAACATGGTCACCAGGCCAAAGACAAATACCGCCATCCCCCAGTAGGGGTCACAGCGGAACACCTGGCAGCCGAGGATCAGCAGGCCGAAGAGCCCCGCCTTCGTCAAAATGCCGGAGAGCAGAGCGCTGGCCGGGGCCGGGGCCACCGGGTGGGCCTTGGGAAGCCAGATGTGGAGGGGAAAGACCCCCGCCTTGGCCGCAAAACCGAAGGCCGTGAGGCCCCCCGCCAGGTAAAACGTGCCCCGCTTCTCCTCCCACAGCGCCCGGCAGGCGGGAAGGAGCTCCGAAAACTCCAGGGTCCCCGCCGCATGGTAGAACAAAAACAGGCCCATGAGCGTCACCATGCCGCCGATCACCGCCACCCCGAGATAGGTGACCGCCGCTCCCATGGCCTCCTCCTTCTCCTCGTGGGCCACCCACACAAAAGAGGTGAACGACATGATCTCAAAGAAGAGAAAGGCCGTGAAAAAGTCCGCCGAGAGGAACACGCCCATGACCGCCCCGAGCGTCAGGAGCAAAAACAGATAATACCGGTTCCTGTTCCGGTAAGAGGCCAGATACTCCCTGGAAAAAACCGTCGTCATGACCCACATGAAGGCCGCGATCAGGCCGTACAGGACCCGGAACCCGTCCAGCTCCAGGTGAAGCCCCAGGCCGCAGAAGCCCTCCCACCGAAACTCCGAGGCCAAAAACCCGGAAGCCGAAAGCCCCGAGGCCAAAAGCCAGAGAACGGCCGCGAACTCCAGGACCACGGCACCGTCGGCAAAAAGATCCCTGCCTTTTTTCGAGACTCTCCCGATCAGATAAGAAACAAGAGCCGCCGCCATGGGCCAGGCCGCCAGAAACAAAAGGAACCCATTCCCGCTCATACCACCACTCCTTTCGCCACGTCCATCATAAAGCGGACCAGAGGCTCGGAATATAAGCCAAAGACCACCAGCAGACAGGCAAAAAACACCATGGGGGCCAGCATCCGCCACCCGGGCTCCGTCCGGGCGGCGGCCGAGGCCGCCCGCTCACCCGCGCTGGGGAACAGCGCCCGGACCGTCACTGTCATCATATAGACCCCCGTCATCAGCGCCGAATAGAGGAGCACGCCGACGGCCGTCACGCCCATCGCGCCGCCCGCCGCAGCAGCAGACTCCGCCAGATTCCATTTGCTGATGAACCCGGCAAAGAGAGGGATCCCCATGAGGGAAAGCCCCGCCGCCGTAAAGCAGGCGAAGGTCACCGGCATCTGCCGCCCCAGGCCCCCGAGCTCATAGACATAATTTTTTCCTGTCTTGTGCATAATGGCCCCGGCACAGAAAAACGCACAGATCTTCATGACGGCATGGAACACCATGTGGACCAGCGCCGCCGCCATCCCCAGAGGATTCATCATGACCACGCCGAAGAGCACATAGGAAAGATTGCTGATGGTCGAGTAGGCCAGCCGCCGTTTCAGATGGGCCTCCCGCACGGCCATGGTCGACCCGTACACGATCGTCACCAGCACCGCCCCCAGGACCACGTAATGGGCCCAGGTCCCCCGGATAAAATCCGCGCCGTAGCTGTAATAAGTCAGACGGAGGATCGCAAAAGCCCCCGACTTCACCACGGCCACCGCATGGAGCAGGGCCGTCACCGGCGTCGGCGCCACAGAAGCCTTCGGAAGCCAGCCGTGGACCGGGAACAGCGCTGCCTTCACGCCGAAGCCAAAAAACGCCAGCACATACATGAACAGGATCGTATTGGTGCGGAACCCCGGGACTCCCTGGTTGAGCACGCCGCCGAGGATAAAATCCGCCGTGTTCCCGTAGATCAGGATGAACACCAGCCCCATGAAGGCAAAGGCCGCGCCCCCGATGGAATAATACAGATACTTCCGGCTGGCCGCCCTGGATTCCCGGTTCCGGTAATGGAGCACCAGCGGGAAGGTCACCAGGGTCAGAAGCTCATAAAACAGGTACAGCGTCACCAGATTCCCCGCAAAGGCGATCCCAAGCGTCACCCCGTAAGCCATGGTGTAAAAGGCAAAGAAGCTCTTCTGCCGCTCTTCCCCCTCCATATACTCCGAGGCATAGAGCGTGGCGAGGGGCCACAAAAACGACACCAGCCCCGCAAAGACACATCCCGCCCCGTCCAGCCGGAAGAACACCTTGAGGTCCCTTCCCGCCAGATAAAACAGCACGGCGTCGTCCTTCCCCTTCCCGGAAAGGATCAGCGACCATACAAGGACACTGGATAAAAGGACCACCGCCTCCGTAAACAGCAAACGGTTCCTCTCCCGCTTTTTTCCGTCCCCGTCCTCTCCCGCAGCCAGCAGGAACAGGCCGCCCGCCAGCGGGAGAAGCACCGGAGCCGTCATCCACAACAATCGCAACATCAGAAAATCCCTCCTGCCACCGCCGACACGGCATCAAAGATCACACCCGGAAACATGCCAAAGACCAGTCCCCCGGCCGCCAGGACCGCCAGGGGGACTGTCATGAGAGGAGACGGCTCCCGCTTCTTGAGGCCGCCATAGTCAAAATCCGCCCCCGGAAAAAACCCGCGGATCACCACCGGAAGCAGATACCCTGCCGTGAGGAGGGCGCTCGCCAGGAGCACCGCCGGCCCCAGCCAGGAGAACACGCCCGTCCCGGAAGCCAGGGCTCCCTGGGCCAGAAACCACTTGCTCACGAACCCGCCGGCCGGCGGGATCCCGATCAGGGCCAGAGATGCAAAGGCAAAACACCAGACAGTCACCGGCATCTCCTTTCCCACAGCCCGAAACTCCGAGACCCTGGTCTTCCCCGTCTGGAAGATCATGGCCCCCGCTGCCAAAAACAGCGCATTCTTCACCAGAGAATGGAAGACCACATGGAGCAGAGCCCCCACGAAAGCCGTCCGTTCCAGAAGGGCAAGGCCAAACAAGATATAAGAAACCTGGCTCACCGTAGAATAAGCCAGCCGCTTCTTGAGGAGCTTCTCCCGAAACGCCAGCATCGAGCCCATGAAGACCGTGACCAAAGTGAGGATCAGCCAGACCGTCTGGACCCAGCTCCCCCGCAGAAGCTCCGGCCCGATGACAAAATAGACCGCCCGGACGATCCCCAGGACCCCCATCTTCGTGATCACCCCGGAAAGCACCGCGCTGGCCGGCGCAGGCGCCTCCGGGTGGGCCGTGGGAAGCCAGCCGTGCATCGGGAACATGCCCGCCTTGGCCCCGAAGCCGACGATCAGACAAAGCGCCGAGGCAAAGAGGATCCCCGGATGGCCCGAGATCCCTGCGTCCAGGATCCCGCCGGGAGCAAAATCCCCGAGGCCGCCGAAGCCCGCCAGGAACAGAATCCCAAAGAGGGCCAGGAACGCACCCGCCACCGAATAAAACAGATACTTAAGGCCCGCCAGGATCGCCGGCCTGGTCCCCTCGTGGAACACCAGGAACAGGGACGTAAAAGTCATGACCTCAAAAAACAGATAAAAGCTGATCAGATTCCCCGCAAAGGAGAGCGCCGCCAGCGCCCCCTCCACCAGCAGGAAACACCCGAAAAACCGCTCCTCATGCTCCTCGTGGTCCATGTAACGGAACGAAAAGATCCCCACCAGAAGCCACAGCGACACCGACAAAAGGGCAAAGATCCGGGAAAGCGCATCCACCCGGAAACAGATCCGCAGCGACCTTCCGAGCTCTCCCAGCAAAAGGGTCCGCTCCCCGCCCGTCAGGCAGAGGGTCGTGAGGGCAAGCTCCAGCAAAAGGGCCGCCGCCACAAAAAACCGCTTTCCCCGCCGTCCCTTCTTCCCCTTCGGCAGCACAAACAGGAGAAGCCCGGCCGCCATGGGAAAAAATACCGGAAACAATAAAAGAAAATCCTGTTCCATGATCATCCTCCTTAACACGTCAGGCAGTACTTATAAGAACATCCCCAGTCCCGCATTGATCCCGTCCACGATGGGCTTGGAAAAGAGGCCCAGGACCAGATTCACCGCCACGAACAGGAAAGACGCCACCTTCAGCATCCTCGACGCCTGATGGGACTCGTCCGGCCCGTATTCACGCTCCGGGGGAGAATAAATACTGATGACAAGCCGCAGGAAATAGATGGCGTTCAGGATCGTGCTGACGGCCAGGCCCAAAATGGTAAAGACCATCTTGTGGGGACTCTGGACCGCCGCCGTGGCAAAGAGGAGCTTGGAGATAAAGCCCGACAGCATGGGAAAGCCCACCATGGAGAGGGCCCCCACGGCAAAGGCCAGCCCCGCCGTCCGGTTCCGGTAGCCGGATCCTCTGAGGCTCACATAATCCGTTCTGCCGTCGGAGACCTCGTAAAGCCCCACCGCACTGATAAAGAGCAGGGATTTGGTGGCCGCATGGGTGAGGATGTGGAACACCGCCGCCACCATGCCCGCCTGGGTCCCGAGGCCGATGCCCATGTAAATGTAACCGATCTGGGCCACCGAAGAATAGGCGACCATCCGTCTGGTGTCCGTCTCCCGGATGGCCCGGACGGAGCCGATCAGCATCCCGAACAGGCCGAACACAAACAGCAGGTTCATGACCCCGCTCCCGACCACCGTGCCAAAGCCCAGCACCCGGTAAAACACCTTGATCAGCAGGAAAATATACCCCTTGGACACCAGGCTGGAGAGGATCGCGCTGGCCGCCGGGGTCGCATATCCATAGGTCTCCGGGATCCACGAATGGAAGGGATACAGCCCGCTCTTGACGGCAAGGCCCACGGACATGAGCCCGATAACCACCAGGAGCGGTACGTCATAGCTTCCCGTCCTCACGATATTCTCCACCGCGTCCCTGGCCGGCTCCATCAGGAGATGCCCCGTGATGTCGTAGAGGAGCGTCAGGCTGATCAGGAACATACCGGATCCGAGAAGGCTCATGACCATGTAGCGGATGGCCGCCACGATCCCGTGGCCGTTCTGCCGGATCATGATAAGGCCGCAGGCCGCGATGGTATTGATCTCCACGAACACATAGGCCGTAAAAAGGTCATTGGTATAGATCAGCGCCAGCAGGGAGCTCATGAGGAGGTCCACCAGGATAAAAAACAGATTGGTCTTCGTCCCCTCCACGTCCGTGAACACATGGCTGATCCCGCCCAGGAGCGAGAGGAGCATGATGACGGAAAAGCCGGTCGCCATCAGTGCCTCCAGGATCCCGGCCCGGATCTCATTGCCCCAGGGCGCCGGAAAATGCCCCATCATATAAATAAAGCTTTCCCCGGTCTGTACCGTATAGAACAGCACCGAGCCCGACAGCACGATCTGAGCCGTCACCATGAAAAGACAGAGCCGTTTCGCCCAGTGCCCCTTCAACACCGAGGAGACGATCCCGCAGAACATGGCCAGGATGATCGAGAAAAACGGGAAATTCCGGATAAAGTCCATTACTCCCCCTCCTTTCTCCACTGGAAGACGATCTCGTCCAGATCCAGAGAGCCATACCTGCGGTAAAGCCGGATGGTCAGGGACAGCATGAGGGCCGTCACACTGACCGACACCACGATCCCGGTGAGCACCAGCCCGTCGGGAATGGGATTGGTGTAGGCGGAGGCATCCATGACTCCCTCGGAAAGGATGGGTACCTGCCGCCCGAAAATATATCCCTTCGCCGCCAGGAACAGATACACCGCCGTGTCCATGATATTGAGCCCGATGATCTTCTTGATCAGATTTTTGTGGAGCAGGAGCGTCGTGAAACCGATCCCGAACAGGATCATCGACACCGTTTCCTCCATATTAGCCGCCAGATGCGCAAGCATACTCACATGCCCCCCTTCCGGAACAACGTATAAAAAGCGTACATGGTGCAGGCCACCACCAGTCCCACGCAGATATTGAGGGGCAGGATCAGACCGCTGGAGAGAATGGCTCCCGGCGTGCCCAGAGGGATCCCGCTCTCCAGATGGTTCGCCCCCGTAAAAAACGAATAGCTTTTCGCCAGGCAATAAAAGGTGAGCGCTGCCAGCGAGACCCGCCGAAAAGTCTTCTCCGTAAAAAACCGCTCCGTCTTTTTAAAGCCAAAAGCATTCAGATACAGGATCAGACCGGAGCCGATGACGGCCCCCCCGGAAAATCCGCCCCCCGGCGACAGATGACCGTTCAGAATGATGTAGATCCCGAAAATAAACAGCAGCGGCACCAGGACACAGGAGACCTTTTGCAGGATCAGGTCGTTCTTCGGCTCATAGATCCGGTCATTCTCCTCCGCCTGCTTCTTCTTCATCTTCTCCTTGTCGTCGGAATCATCCAGCCGCATCAGCACCTGCACGCAGGTGGCCGCGATGAACAGGACGCAGGACTCCCCGAAGGTGTCAAAGGCCCGGTAATCCAGGATCATGCCGGTGACAAAATTGGTGGCGCCCGTCTCCTCCACGCCCTTCTCGATATACCGGGCCGCCACCTCGTTGTTGGTGGGATTATCCGGGTTGCCAAATTCCGGCAGATAGACCACCGTCCAGAGAAGCACGCCGATCAGCGTCACACACAGGGCCACCGACGCAAACTTGTTCACCACCCGAAAGATCTTTAACTCCTTATTGTGCCGCTCGTCATAGACCTGCGCGTTGATCTTCTCCTCATTGAGCCTGGGACCGGAAAGCTCCTCCGGCGGGATCCGCTTTAAGGGCGCCCTCGTCTCCATGCAAAACTCCGGAGGCGAAACCTCCCCGTCCACCCACTTTTCAAACCGGCGAAACCGGCTGGACTCATAATCCTTTTTCAGCCTGCTCATATCCCGCCCTCCTTCTCAGTCTCTGGGCCTTCCTTTCGGTCCGCCTTCAAAACGCCGGCCGCTCCCGGCTCCGGCATCCCCTCCGGCCTGCCGCTCGCTCCCGGCTCCGGCGCAGCCGCCTCCGTCTCCTGCCGCTCCTCCTGGATGGCCCGGATCTTTTTTAATGTCACGAAAAACAGGATGCTGGTCACACCGGCCCCCACGGCCGCCTCCGTCACGGCCAGGTCAGGCGACTGCAGGATGACCCAGATAATGGCCATGATGGAGCTGTAAGACATATAGATGATGATCGACGTCAAAAGCCTCTTCGTAAAGCTGACGGACAGCGCGCAGACGATCAGCCCGATCAAAAGAAACAGTTCAAATATCCTCACGGTGTTCCACCTCGATTTCCCCAAGATCTTCATCCGTCATGACTTCCAGACGGCTGATCATATGTCCTGCCACCGGGCTCGCCAGCCAGAAAAAAAGCACCACCAGCAGCAATTTCAGAGAAGCAAAACTGATCCCCTTCCACACCACCAGCCCCAGCGTCATGAACAGGATGCCGAGCGTGTCCCCCAGGGCCGCCGCATGCATCCGGTTCAAAGCCCGCTTGAACTTATTGACGCCCACGGCCGCAGCCACAAAGATGAGAAGTCCCGAAAAAAGAAGGACCGCCGATACCGAAAGCCTCACCCATTCCATCATTCCTTTTCCTCCCTCTTCTCCCGTTCCTTCCGCTCCCGGTAGACGCCCGTATAGACCTTGGTCAGCACCACCACCGCCAGGAAGCTTACCATGGCATAGATCAGACACACGTCCGCCAGATAATCCTCCTTCCGGTATACCGACAAAATGGCGATGATGACGATGGTCATGGTGCCGATCATGTTGACCGCAATGATCCGGTCCGCCGTCTTCGGCCCCCGCACGGAACGGATGATGGCGGCAAGGATCAGGACGGCCAGGACCACCATGCATCCCATCAAGATTCCCTGATAGACAATCTCCGCGCTCATTTCCTCCCCGCCTCCATTCTCCTTATAATATGAACAAATACCGAATCCTCAATGCCCTCGGCCATCTCCTTGTCCAGACAGTGGACACAGAACTCATTTCCCTCCACAGACACCGTGATGGTCCCCGGCGTCAGGGTGATGGAATTGGCAAGGAGCACCTTTCCGATCCCCGTCCTCAGATCCGATCTAAAATAGACCAGGGCCGGCTCCGGCTCATACTTTGGCGACAGGATCAGCTTAAGCACCCCCAGGTTCGCCCTGGCGATCTCCCGGAGCAGGACCCCCAAAAACCAGAGAAACAGCCCCGCATTTTTAAACAACAAAAGATCCTTCCGCAGGCTGTAGTCCATGAAACGGCAGATAAACCAGTACACCGCCGCCGAAACACCCAGCCCGAACAAAAAGATCTCCCATGTGAACCTTCCGTTTAATAAAATCCAGAATCCCAAAAACAGCAGAAACATCTTCCTCAATCCCCCTGTCATAATGCCGGGACCAACTCCTGCCAGCAACAGACAAGCGGCACGATCCCGTGCTTTGGTGCGCCTTTCCCCGCACCCGCCATAGAGTATAACCCTATTTTAGCAAAAAAACAAGAACAATTTCTCCGATTTCCCGGCCGTCAGCCCATAAAATTTTTAATATAGTGACGAAATTTTTGCCTGCCCCGAAAACTCACACTCCCATCCCATCCCCCATACTATACCAGTAAACAGATCAAAAGGAGCACTCATCCCTTGAACACGAAAACCTATATGAAACGGCTTCTCTGTCTCGCCCTGTCCGCCCTTCTGCTTCTCGGGGCTCTCGCAGGATGCGGGGAAAAATCTTCAGACAAAAAGACACCCGAAGGAGAAAAACCGGCCGAGACGGCAGGCGGCGCGGAAACTCCCGAGACGGCCGAAGGCCGGACCCTGACCCCGGTCACCCTCAGTGAGGTGGCCCATTCCATCTTCTACGCCCCCCAGTACGCAGCCATCGAGCTGGGATACTTTGAGGAGGAGGGCATCGACCTGACCCTGGTCAACAGCGCCGGCGCCGACAAGGTCATGACCGCCCTAATCTCAGACGGAGCCGATATCGGCTTCATGGGCTCCGAGGCCAGCATCTACGTCTACGCCGAGGGGAATTCCGATCACGCCGTCAACTTCGCCCAGCTCACCCAGCGGGCCGGAAACTTTTTAGTCGGAAGGGAAGCGGATGAGGATTTTAAATGGGAAGATCTAAAAGGGAAGAACGTCCTGGGCGGCCGGGCCGGCGGTATGCCGGAAATGGTATTCGAGTACATTTTAAAGCAGAACGGCATCGACCCGAAGACGGACCTCTCCATCGACCAGAGCATCGATTTCGGCCTGACGGCCGCCGCCTTCATGGAGGGGGACGCCGACTACACGGTGGAGTTTGAGCCTTTTGCCACCAAGATCGAGCTGGAAGGCTCCGGGACCGTGGTGGCCTCCCTGGGCGTGGACTCCGGCTACGTGCCCTACACGGCCTACTGCGCAAAGAAAAGCTATTACGAAGAGCACGCCGACGTGATCCAGGGCTTCACCAACGCCATCCAGAAAGGGCTGGATTATGTGAACAGCCACACCGCCGAGGAGATCGCCGCCGTCATAAAACCCCAGTTCGAGGAGACGGAGGAGAGCACCATCGCCGCCATCGTGGAGCGCTACCTCTCCCAGGACACCTGGAAGGAGGACCTGGTCTTCTCCGAAGAAAGCTTCGACCTTTTGCAGGATATCCTGACGGAAGCGGGAGAGCTCTCCGAAAAAGTCCCCTATGCCGACCTGGTCAACACGGAATACGCCGAAAAAGCAAAAGCTTCCAAATAATCTCGGGAGCTTCCGATGATCCCGCACCACACGGGGTACGTCCGAAAAAAGAAAATCCTCCGTTGTCCGCAGGGAGGATTTTCTTTTTTCGTGTTATAAATTTTCAGATAATAAAATTTCAAAGCATAAACTGGATCCCGCAGAAGACCCCGTATACCAGAAGGAGCAAGATCCCCTGCAGCCTGGTCAGCCGCTCCTTCATAAGCGCCGGCACCGTCAGAAACAGCATGGCAAACAGCATGACCGGAATGTCCAGCACCAGAGAGGCATTGTGTCCGGCAATCACGGCATTTTGCGGGATATCAAAGGGCGCCAGTGTGACGGAAAGGCCGCTTACCAGCACCAGATTAAACAGATTGGCTCCGATGACGTTCCCAAGGGACAGGGCTCCATGGCCCTTGACCAGGGAAGTGACGGCCGTCGTAAGCTCCGGAAGCGAAGTCCCGAGCGCCACAAAGGTCAGGGCGATCACCGATTCCGGCACGCCGAGGGCCTGGGCGATCAAAGTCCCGTTGTCCACCAGAAGCTTCGCCCCTGCCGCGACAAGGACAGCTCCCGCCGCCAAGCGCAGGATATCCTTTCTTATAGAACCCTCTCCTGCCTTTTCCGCTTCGCCCGGATTCGCCCCCCGGCCGGCAGCTTCGACCGGAACTGCCCCCGGTCCGGGACGGACGGCCTCCTGCGCAGGCGGTCCGTCTCTCCGCTCCTGCCTGCTTTCCTTCCAGACCTGCATGAACGTGACCCCCATATAAGCTGAGAAGATCAACAGCAGCAGCACGCCGTCCAGACGGCTGAAATGCCCGGAAATATAAGCCGTCAGCGCATAAAAGGCAGCCGCGGCAAAGAAAAAGACAACCGGTGTGCGAAGCGTTTTCCGCTCCACCCTTGACGGTCGTATGGCAATGGTCAGAGCCGCGATCAGAGCCGTATTGCAGATGATGGAGCCGACGGCGTTGCCATAAGCGATCTCCCCGTGGCCGCCCACCGCCGAAGCGGCAGACACCATCACCTCCGGCAGCGTCGTCCCGACGGACACCACCGTCGCACCGATCAAAAGCTCCGGCAGCCGGAACCGGCGGGCAATCCCGACGGCCCCGTCCACAAACCAGCCGCCGCCCCTGATCAATAAAAACAACCCGACAATAAACAACAATACCGGCACCAGCATAACAGATCCTCCCTCTGCCCCTAAATCTCCACGGAAAGAAGCAGTAACGATTGTACCACATTTTTTCCTTCCTTACAACGCCCCTCCTCCCCTCTTTCTTCTGCCGCAGATAAACGATCAGTAACCAGTCCAGATCCGCGATCAAAAAGGCCGGTCTCCCTCATTTCCGCATGAAGACCGTTTACCGGAATATCATTGATATCGAATCGGCCCGACAGACCAAAAAACAATAAACACTTCCAAAATATCGTGTGATACTTTTTCAGCTTTCATGTACAGACACTTATATTACATGCATATGCATCCATACATAAAAATCCCGGAAACACGAGGATTTTCCTGACATTCCAGTGCTTCCGGGATTATTGTTTATACGGAGAGTGTGGGATTCGAACCCACGTGCCCAGTAAAGGACAACCGCATTTCGAGTGCGGCTCGTTATGACCACTTCGATAACTCTCC
>CAMSZT010000016.1 GCA_947066815.1 uncultured Lachnotalea sp. | reverse complement strand
GCGGCAATTGATCTTCTTACAGGGGAGGCTATTCCGCTTGTACGCGATAAACATACAGCAGATGACTTTATTGATTTTCTGAAAATACTTCATGGAAAATATCCTGAAGGCGATGTCATAAGAATAATACTTGATAATCATACCGTACATACCTGTAAAAAAGTGAAAGCATTTCTTGCTGCCATGCCGGGGAGATTTGACTTTGTATTCACACCAAAACATGGTTCATGGTTAAACATGATTGAAGGTTTCTTCGGCAAAATGACACGACAAATGCTCAGGGGCATCAGGGTATCAACGAAGCAGGAACTCATTGATCGGATCTACAAGTACTTTGACGAAGTAAATGAAGTTCCGGTTGTTTATCACTGGAAATACAAGATGGATGACTTTGGCAAGGGACATATTAGTCTAGTTAATTAATTTACTTTCTACTAGAAATAAACACCCGGAGGAGACGGTGGAGCGGATTTTGGATGTTTCTCTGCGTCTGTTTCTGGAGAAGGGCTATGAATACACTTCCATCCAGGATATCATTGACGGGCTGGGGAATCTGAGCAAGGGAGCCATCTATCACCATTTCAGATCCAAGGAGGACATCCTGGAGGCGGTGACGGATAAGCTGATGGGGGGATCCAACCGGATGCTGGCGAAGATCCGGGACCGGAAGGATCTGAACGGCCGGGAGAAGCTAAAGACCATTTTCCGGGAATCCCTGATGCGGCCCGGCCAGGAGGAACTGTTTGCGGTGGCTCCGGGGATTGGAAAGAACCCGAAGCTTCTGTTCAGCATCCTGCGGGATACGGCGGACGTGGTGGCTCCCCAGTACATTCTTCCGATCATTGAAGAGGGGATCCGGGACGGTTCCATCGAGACGGATTGCCCGGCGGAGCTGGCCGAGCTGGTGATCCTGGTGGCCAACGTATGGATGAATCCCATGGTCTTTGAGGACACGCCGGAGGCATCTGGGAGGAAATTCCTTTTGTTCGCCCAGATGATGAAGGGCTTCGGACTGGACGTGGTCGACGGGGAGATGCTGGCGAGACTGGAGGAGCTGACAAAGATCTATCAGAGGAACAAGTAGGTTTCGGGAGAGAACAAGTTTTTTTAAAGAAATACATACCAACGGTTGGTATTATAAAAACGGAGGTTTCTATATGAAGAAAAAATTGTTTTCCAGGGACTTTACCCTGGTGGTGGCCGGGCAGATCGTCTCCCTTTTCGGCAATGCGGCCATACGGTTTGCCCTGCCGCTCTATCTGCTCAACCAGACCGGTTCTGCGGCTCTTTACGGAATGGTGACGGCCTGCGCCTTCCTGCCGTCCATGATTCTTTCGCCCCTGGGCGGGATGATCGCAGACCGGGTCAACAAGCGGAACATCATGGTGGTTCTGGACTTTTTCACGGCGGCGGTGCTGTTTGGCTTTTTTCTGCTTTTCACAGAGGGAGGCATTTCGTCGGGGAAGGGCTTGACGGTGCTCCTGGCGGTGACATTAATGATTTTGTATGGTATTGCCGGGGCTTATCAGCCGGCGGTGCAGGCCAGCATGCCGGCTCTTGTGGAGAAGGAAAACTTGATGGCGGCCAACTCGGTCATCAACGTGGTGAGTTCCCTGGCGTCCCTTCTGGGGCCGGTGCTCGGCGGCCTTCTGTACAGCGCCTACGGCCTTTTGCCGGTGCTGGTTCTCTGTGCGGTCTGTTTCTTTCTCTCGGCCGTCATGGAATGCTTTATCCGCATTCCCCATAGGAAGCGGGAGAGAGGCGGCAGTGTGGGGGAGATGATCCGGCAGGATTTTTCGGAGAGCTTCCGCTTCATCCGGAAGGAAAAGCCCGTGGTGGGGAAGGGGGTTCTGGTAACCTTTGGGATCAACCTGTTTTTGTCGGCCATGATCACGGTGGGGATTCCCTATCTGGTGACGGAGGTGTTTCCCCTGGAGGCCTCCCTGGCCAACCGGCTCTGTGGGTTTGCCCAGGGGAGCCTGGCGGCCGGGGGGCTGGCCGGAGGGATTCTGGCGGGAATCTTCGGGAAGCGCTTAAAGATCCAGAAGGCGGGAAACCTCCTGATGGCCTGTGCGGCCTGCGTTTTCCCCATTGCGGGGGCATTGCTCTTCATTCCCTCGGGGATGGGGAATTTCCTGGTGCTTTCTGTCTGCAGCTTTGCAATCATGCTCCTTGCCACCGTGTTCTCGGTGCAGGTCATGGCCTTTGTCCAGGCGGAGACGCCGCCCGCCCTGGTGGGGAAGGTGATCTCCCTGGTCATGGCCGTCAACATGTGCGCCCATCCTTTGGGAGACGGGTTTTACGGGTTTTTGTTTGAAGCCTTTTACGGGCTTGAATTTGTCGTGATTTTGTTCTCCGGGACGGCCACCTTCCTGGTGGCATTCTTCACAAGGAGGGTATATCATCATATGTCCCGTCAATCGTAGTGGATGCCGTCCCAGTAGACGCACTGGTTCACGATGGTCTCCGGCAAAAGCTCCACGCCGTCCAGAGCCCATTTTTTATACTCCTCGAACCCGACTCGGTCGATGATGTAGCCGATGTGCTCTTTGCCGCCTGGGGCATTGGGGTCAATGTATTCCTTTACGAAACGGTAGGTATTGAGGATGATCTTCACGACGCTGTCCTCGTCGGCCCAGACGAGGAAGTCCTTTCCCAGGCGGGGGTTGCGCTTCCCGGTTCGCCCCATGATGGACAGGCGGTAATATTTCTTTTTGCTCCTGGTGAAGGCCCTGGTGGGGCATTTGGTGACGCAGACGCCGCAGCCGATACATTTTTCCTCGTCCCGGACGATTTTGTGGTTCTCCATGCGCAGGGCGTCCACGGAGAGGCTTTTGCAGCCCTTGATGCAGGCCTTGCAGGCTACGCAGCGGGCGGGGTCATACTGGGGCATGGTCATCCCGATGATGCCGAAATCGTGAAGTCGGACTTTGGCGCAGTCATTGGGGCATCCCGTCAGTGCGACCTTGAAGTGCAGGTCGTTGGGGAAGATGGCCTTCTCGAGCCGTTTGGCAAATTCTGCCGTATTGTAATTGGCAAAGGGACAGACGTTGTTCCCGATGCAGGCGCTCACATTCCTGGTGCCGGAAGCGGGGTAGCCGCCGTTTTTATCCGTCTGGTTGATGTCCAGAAGCTCGATGATGGGCTGGAGCATCTGGTTGATGGCATCCATGTCCTCCAGGCGGATGCCTTCGATCTCGAAGCCCTGCCTGGTGGTCAGATGGACGATGCCGTTTCCGTAGGTCTCGGCGATTTTCTGCACCATGCCGAGGATTTCCGCTTTCAGGTAGCCGCCGGGAACCCGGATGCGGGAGGCGCCGACTCCCCGGACTTTACTGATCCGGTATGCGTTTTTCTTGGCTTTCTTTGTATTGATATCTAAACTCACAGATACACCTCCTAATCGACCAGATATTTGCCTTTGGCATAGTTGAACACGGGGCCGTTCAGACAGACGTAGGTGGAACCGATCCGACAATGGCCGCATTTCCCCAGGCCGCAGCACATTTTCCTCTCCTGGGAAATCCAGATATTCTCTTCCGGAATCGGAAGTTTCAGCACCTCCGCCGCCGCAAATTTCATCATGGCGGGCGGCCCGACGATGACAAAGGCCGACCGGGCGGGATCGGTGACGGACAGTTCCGGGATGTATTTTGTCACCAGGCCCACGGCTCCCTCATAGCCTTCCGGGGCGGTGTCCACGGTGCGGATCACCTTCATGGTCTTTTCCCAGTGCTCAAAATCTTCCCTGAAGAGAATGTCCGACGGGGATTTGAAGCCGGCAATGAGGGTCATGCTTCGTACCTTTTGGGGGTGGTCAGAAAAATAGTCGACAATCCCTTTTACCGGAGAAAGGCCGGTGCCCCCGGCGATTACGAAAAGCTCTCTGTTCAGATAATTTTCCAGATAGAAGCCGTTGCCGTAAGGCCCCCGCATGAAGAGGGTACTTCCTTTATAATGCTCGAAGATCTGGTTTGTGACCGTGCCGACCCGGCGGATGGTGAGGTCCACGGTATCCGCCCCGATGCCGCTGACGGAGATGGGGGCTTCGCCGAATTTCGGGATGGAAACCTCGAAAAACTGTCCCGGCCGCACGTCGCCGGAAAAGCCCATGCGGAAGGTGTACTCAATGTCCGTATGGCGGATGACCTCTTTTACCTGGGAGGGAAACGGGAGATATTCGTTGTTCATTCAGGCGTCCTCCTTTACAAGCGTATTGATAAGGCTGATGTAGGAAATGTATTCGGGACAGACTGCCTCGCAGCGTCCGCAGCCCACGCACATCTGGAAGCCGAACCGTTTTTCAAAGTCGCAGATCTTGTGGAGTACCTTGAAGCGGAGCCGGTCTGACTGGGTTTTGCGGAAGCTTCCGCCTCCGGCGACATCCGTGTATCCGTCCACCTGGCAGGAGGCCCAGACCCGTCTGCGCTCCCCGGCTTTTGCATTGTCCCGGTAATGGATGTCCTGCATGGTGAAGCAGGTGCAGGTGGGGCAGACGAAATTGCAGCGCCCGCAGCCAATGCAGCGGCTTCCGTAGCTCTCCCAGACGGGGTTGGATAAAATATCCTCGGAGAAGGAAGGGGGCAGCGTGACGGTCTCCTTGTTTTCCGACGGAGCCTCCGGGGAAACGGCCGTTTCGGCGCATGTCCCGTCCGGCAGCCGTCCAAAGAAAGCCTTTAGCTCTTCTGATTTGCAGTCCGCCCATACGGTCTCTTCGGAAATCTTCAGATAGAGGTCGTAGTCCCCGGTCTGACTGGTTCCCATGGAAACGCAGAAGCCGGTATCGCAGCTTTCGGGGCAGCCAATCAGCACAAAGAGCACATGTTCCCTCAGCCGTTTGTAGTAAAAATCCTCCCTGCCGTTTTCCAGGTAAATGGCATCCAGCCGCTTAAGGGCGTGGAGGTCGCAGCTCCTGAGGAAGACCAGCCGCTTTTTTCCTGGGGCGGCGGGCACGGTCTCCTGGTCCTCCGTAAAGTAAAACAACGTCTCGTTGACGGGGAGCAGGGCTTCCTTAAATGAGTAGTCGGATTTTTTGTCAAATTCGATTTCCGAGAGGGAGCGGACGGTTCCGTAGCGGGTGACATCCGTGTCGGAAAAACATCCTTCCCCGGCAAAAACCTTCGGAGCAAGGATTTCATAGTGTTCTGCAAGCCACCCAAACAACTGGTCGGCAGCCTCCCTTGGAATCTGGTATCCCATTGGCATTCTCCTTTCCGCAGTACGTATTCTCAAATGATTACGAAAACACAAAATTTGTTTTATCATTTGGAATTTCGCAATCGCCTGGTATATTGTCTTTTTATAGTTTAGCGCATCATAAAAAAAGATTCCGTGATAAATGTCACGGAATTCCGGTTTTTTGGATTTTAGTTTTTCCAGAGCTTCAAGCTTTCCATGTTCGGAATGACGATCTTCTTTTTGTCCATGAGAATCAGCCCGAGGCTGCAGAATTTCCTGCAGGCTCTGGAGGTGTTCTCCCTCGGGGAGCCGAGAAGGTCGGCTAAGAAGGTGACCGGAAGCTCCATGTCGATGAGGATGCCTTGATCCGTGGGGATACCGAAATCCCTGGCCAGCTTCCAGAGCTTTGAGGCCATTTTCCGTTCCAGGTAGAAGTTCCCCACGGTATTTTTTAACTGGTATTCCAGCCGCCGGATCTTCTGCTCCTGATAACCGAGCAGGGCACGGGCCAAGGCAAAATCATGCTCCATGAGGGAGAGAAAGAGCTTTCTGGAAATTTTGAAGAACTGGCAGGGCTCCAGGGTTTCGCAGAAGATGCTGTTGTAATCCTGCGTGACGCTCTCATTGGCCAGGTTGCCAGGACCCAGCACAAAGAGAATCTTCCTTCCGCCGGTCTTGGTCAGGTTGTAAATGCTGGCCTTGCCGTCCAAAATAAAGTACAGGCTGTGGTTGTTGTCGCCGGCGCTTAGACATAAACGATCCTTGTGGAAGGAGACGAGTGTTCCCTCTTCCAGAAAATGCTGTTTTGTCTCAATTTTGCAGTCCGCAAGGAGCCAGAGCTCTTCTGGTTTCCGATGGTTTTTCATGGCGGTTCCCTTTTCTTTGGCATGCTGTCTGTCCTTTCCTGCTTCCCGGGCAGGATGCCGACAGTATACCACAATCCAGGCGCAAAGTCTATGGGATTGCCAGGGCGGAGTTTGAACGGAAAACCTCAAAAAAACCTTGATTTCTTTGATTATTGGTTTTATAATGGAAAACGTAAAAATTAAAAAAGTTCTTCGGGGCGGGGTGAAAGTCCCCACCGGCGGTATAGTCCGCGAGCTGCCTTTGGCGGCTGACCCGGTTGGATTCCGGGACCGACAGTATAGTCTGGATGAGAGAAGACGGTTTGCAGCGGCTGCACAGGCTCATGGCGTGGGTCTTATGCGGGAGGCTGGAAAACGGAGAGAGGACTCTGCCCCGGATATCGACACGGTATGCGGGGTTTTTGCTTTGGAAGAACGGCAAGGAGGAATTCATGAAACGAGAAAAACTTCTCACTGTGAAAAACCTGGTCACCATTGCGGTGCTGTCGGCGGTGGCCGCAGTACTGATGTATCTGGAGTTCCCGCTCTGGTTCGCACCGCCTTTTTACGAGCTGGATTTCAGTGAGATCCCGGTGCTTGTGGGGGCGTTTTCCATGGGACCTGCGGCCGGATTCGTGATCGAGGCTTTGAAGATTGTCCTGAAGCTTTTGCTGAAGGGTTCCACCACCATGGGGGTGGGCGACTGGGCCAACCTGCTGATCGGCTGCGCCCTGGTGATTCCGGCGGCCATGATCTATGCGAAGAACCGGACCAGGAAGGGAGCGATCCTCGGCCTGGTGGTGGGGACGCTCACCATGGCTTTCGTGGGCTGTTTCCTGAATGCTTACGTGCTCCTGCCCACCTATGCCCAGGCATTCGAGGGAGCCTGGCAGGGATTCCTGGTCATGGGGGTCTTTACGGCGGCCATCGCTTTCCCGGTGTTCTTCTTTTATGGCTGGGAGAAAGGGAGCCATCCCATCCTGGTGGGCATGGCGGTGGAGATCGTGATCCTGGCGGCGGGCGTGGCCCTGATGAACGTACTACAGCTTTTTTCCGGGGACAGCCTGGCGGGGCTTGTCGGCATGGGGACGGCGGTCAACCCGGCCATCACGGGCATCTGGAGCTTTGTGCTCTTTGCTGTGCTGCCCTTCAATCTGTTAAAAGGAATTATAGTTTCTCTTATTACGGTTTTGATTTATAAACGGATCCGTGTTATAATAAAACAGGCCGGCGATTCCGGAAAAGTGTCCGGAAAGAGCTCACCGCAGCTATGAGGCTCTGTTTTCATGTTGGTTTTGGAGGGGAAAAGAGCCTGGGATGGGATTTTTACCGTGAGAATCAGCCGGAGATGCGCTTTTTGCATCTCCGGTTTTTCCACCGTATAGGAAACTTCGTTCCCTATACGGTGGAAAGCCCTCCGGGGGATCGCCCTGCGGCGGAACGGGATCATGTCGCCAGAGCGACCCGCCGTAGGCGGAGAATCCTGCGCGGCAGGATTCTATTTTATATATGCAGAGGGACGGCAGGAAAATTTGCTGCTTTTCCCCGGCCATGGAGAGAGAAAGATTGATTGTGTGGAGGAAGAAGCCATGAGATTCAGGCCTTGTATTGACATTCACAACGGAAAGGTGAAGCAGATCGTGGGCGGAAGCTTAAGGGACGAGGGCGCCCTGGCGGAGGAAAATTTTGTGTCGGAAAGGGACGCCGCCTTTTATGCAAAATTTTATAAGAGGGACGGGCTTTCTGGGGGCCACGTGATTCTGCTGAACCTGGAGGGCTCTGAACATTACCAGGCCACGAGGGAGCAGGCAAGGCGGGCGCTGGCGGCCTGGCCGGGCGGATTCCAGGCCGGCGGCGGGATCCATGAGGGGAATGCGGGGGAGTTCCTCGACATGGGGGCCTCCCATGTGATTGTGACCTCCTGCGTGTTCCGGGACGGGCGGTTTCAGGAGGAAAACCTGAGACGGCTCGTGGGGGCCGTGGGACGGGACCGTCTGGTTTTGGATCTCAGCTGCCGGAAGCGGGAAGGAGTTTATTACATCGTCACCGACCGCTGGCAGAGGTTTACGGAGGTTCCGGTAAACCGGGAAACCCTGTCCCGTTTATCGGACTCTTGCAGCGAGTTCTTGGTCCACGGGGTGGACGTGGAGGGGAAGGCCTCCGGCGTGGAGGAAGAACTGGTTGCGTTTTTGGGAGATTATGTGGAAATTCCCGTGACCTATGCCGGAGGGGTGGGAAGTTTTTCGGATCTTGAGGCGGTGAAGCGCCTGGGAAGAGGCCGGGTGGACGTGACGGTGGGGAGTGCGCTGGATTTGTTCGGCGGAAGCCTGGAGTATGAGAAGGTTCTTGCGTGGATGAAAGAGGAGTCATGAATGGAACAGAAGGGGAGCAATGCGGAGACAAAACGGCTGAATAAGATAAAGATTGCAAAATATATTTATCAACACGGGGAGGCCTCCAAGCAGGAGATCGCATCGGAGTTAAATCTGTCCATGCCCACGGTTTTGCAGCGGGTGAAGGAGCTTTTGCAGGAGGGGGTCATCCGGGAGGCCGGGGAATACGAATCCACCGGAGGCAGGAAGGCGAAGGCCTTGTCCATCGTGGCCGAAGTCCGGTATGCGGCGGGGTTGGATATTACGGGAAACCATGTCAGTTTTGTGCTTCTTGACGCAGGCGGGAAGGTCTGCGGGAAAAAGAGGGTGCGCTGCGCATTTGAGGATAATGAGAGGTATTATCAGAACCTGGGGGAGATGCTGGATTTGTTTTTGGAGAAATGCCAGGTGGACAGGGGGCGGCTTTTGGGCGTGGGAATCTCCATTCCCGGCATTGTGGACGAAGAGCAGAGACGAATGCCCCAGTCCCACGTGCTGAAAGTGGAAAATTACGGGCTGGACAAAATATCCCGCCACATTCCCTGGCGGACCTGGTTTCGGAACGACGCCAACAGCGCCGCCTATGCGGAGCTTCGGGGCAGCAGCCGGGACACGGTCTATCTCTCTCTGAGCAATACCGTGGGCGGCGCCATTTATATGAACGGGAGAATTTACAAGGGGACCCATTTCCGGGGGGCGGAGTTTGGACATATGATCCTGGTGCCGGGGGGGAAACGCTGCTACTGCGGAAGAGAGGGCTGCATGGACACCTACTGTGCGGCCGGCGTACTGGCCCGTTGGGCCGGGGATGACCTGGATGCGTTTTTCAAGGGGCTTTTGGAGGAAAATCCGGTCTATCAGACGGTGTGGCGGGAGTATCTGAATTTTCTCGCCATCGCCATCACCAATCTTCGGATGGCTTTTGACTGCGACGTGGTCCTGGGCGGCTACGTGGGCGGGTACATGGACCGCCATCTGGGGGCGCTGGAGGACAAGCTTTCCGAGTACCGGATTTTTGATTCCAATGAGAATTACGTGCGGACGGGGCGGTATAAGCACGAGGCGGCGGCCATCGGGGCGGGAATCCGCTTTATCGAGGAATATTTTGACGGGATTTTGTAAGGGTCGGAATACTTCGGCCGCACGGGCGGAAAAATTTTATGAAATTTGCCCACGGGGACTTGACATGAGGGTGGTTTGGTGGGATAATAAAGCCACTTCAATAAAGCTTTTTATAAAAGTGTGCCTGAGGGGCTGCCAAAGATCACAAGGAGGGTAAGATCATGGAAGGCAAAATGAAAGTTGCAGTGATGGAAGGCATCGGCAAGATGGGGTTTACAGAGAGGGAGATTCCGAAGCCGAAGGCGAACGAGGTGCTGGTGAAGCTGGACTACGTGGGCATCTGCGGTTCCGACATTCATTATTATGAGACGGGACGCATTGGAGACTATGTGGTGGAACCGCCCTTCGTGCTGGGGCATGAGCCCGGCGGCGTGGTGGTCGAGGTGGGCGAGGACGTCACGCATCTTGCAGTGGGGGACAGGGTGGCCCTGGAGCCCGGGAAGACCTGCGGCCATTGTGAGTTCTGCCGGGAGGGGAAATACAATCTCTGCCCGGACGTGGTATTTTTTGCGACGCCTCCCGTAGACGGCGTGTTCCAGGAGTATGTGGCCCATGAAGCGGCGCTCTGCTTCAAGCTTCCGGAGAATGTGAGCACCCTGGAGGGGGCGCTGATTGAGCCCCTGGCGGTCGGCTTCCATGCGGCAAGGCAGGGGGGAGCCCAGGCGGGCATGACGGCTGTCGTCACCGGTTCCGGCTGCATCGGCCTGGTGTCCATGATGGCCTGCAAGGCCATGGGCGTGTCCAAGGTCTACGTGGTCGATATCATGGAGAAGCGTCTGGAGAAGGCCATGGAGCTGGGAGCCACCGGGGTCATCAACAGCAAAAACGTGGACATGGTGGAGGAAGTGATGCGGCTCACCGGCGGAAAGGGTGCGGATCTGGTCATCGAGACGGCCGGTACGGAGATCACCACCAGGCAGGCCATCCATTGTACCAGGAAGGGAGCCACCATCGTGCTGGTGGGCTATTCCAAGAGCGGCGAGCTGACTCTTCCCATCAGCCTGGCATTGGACAAGGAGCTGACCTTCAAGACCGTGTTCCGTTATCGCCATATTTATCCCATGGCCATCGAGGCCGTGGCGGCGGGCAAGGTCAATCTGAAAGGGATCGTCACGGATATCTTTGATCTGGACGACGCCCAGAGGGCCATGGACGACAGCATCAACAAGAAGGCGGAGATCGTCAAGGGCGTGATTAAGATCAACAAAGATCTGTAAGCGTTTTTTACAGAATCGGGTCAGGAAAGCGGGATTGTTTCAGAGAACAACATCATCACAAGATTATATAGAAAATAGAAAAGGAGAATGATTATGAGCTATTTGGATGAAGTGTTTGGGTTATCCGGGAAGGTTGCGATCGTGACGGGCGGAGGCCGCGGCATCGGGCAGGTGGTGGCCATCGGGCTTGCCAAGGCGGGCGCAGAGGTGGTCATCATTGCCAGGAGCAATGCGGATGAGACCATCGAGAAGATCAAGGCCGAGGGCGGCAAGTGCTATTTCGTGCGCGCGGACGTGACGAAGGAGGCGGACGTGGACGCTGCCCTGGCCGAGATCATGAAGAAATCCGGACACATCGACGTGGTGTTCAACAATGCGGGCATCTGCAAGCATCAGGGAACCTTTGAGGCTTCCATCGAGGACTGGAGAGAGGTCATCGACGTGAACCTGACCGGCGAGTACATTATGGCCCGTGCCGTGGCGAAGATCATGGTGGACAACAAGATTCACGGGAGCATCATCAACATGGCTTCCATGTCCGGCACCATCGCCAACATCCCTCAGTGGCAGTGCTCTTACAATGCCTCCAAGGCCGGCGTGATGCATATGACCCGCTCTCTGGCTCTGGAGTGGGCGGAGTACGGGATCCGGGTCAACAGTTTGAGCCCCGGATATATTGCGACTCCCATGTCCGTGGACACGCCCCAGGAGCTTAAGGACGCCTGGATGCCGCTGATGCCCATGCACCGGATGGGCAAGCCGGAAGAGCTGATCCCGGCCATCTTGTACCTGGCCAGCGATGCCTCCGGTTATACCACCGGGAGCGATATCATCGTGGACGGCGCCTATACCTGTTTCTAAGTCGCGTTGAGGTTTTGCATTTTGCGATTACCAGGAAGAAAAGCAGTGCTTTCATGAGCGGAAGCGTGTTTTGCGATGAAAGGAACTGCTTGACCATTTTGAGGAAACGGAGGATAAAAATTTGGGGAACAAGTATGCGGGAACGCAGACCGAGAAGAACTTGGAAGCGGCTTTTGCCGGGGAATCCCAGGCGAGGAACAAGTATACTTACTTTGCTTCCAAGGCGAAGAAGGAAGGTTTTGAGCAGATTTCGGCCCTGTTTTTAAAGACGGCGGACAATGAGAAGGAGCATGCCAAGATGTGGTTCAAGGAGCTTCAGGGGATTGGCTCCACGGCCGAGAACCTGGGTGCCGCCGCAGACGGGGAGAATTACGAGTGGACAGATATGTATGAGGGCTTTGCCAAGACGGCGGAGGAAGAAGGCTTTCCGGAGTTGGCGGCCAAGTTCCGCATGGTGGGCGCCATTGAGAAGCATCACGAGGAGCGTTATCGTGCCCTCTTAAAGAATGTGGAGACGGCGGAGGTGTTTAAGAAGAGCGAGGTCAAGGTATGGGAGTGCCGCAACTGCGGACACATTGTGGTCGGCACGAACGCACCGGAGGTCTGCCCTGTCTGCGCCCATCCGCAGGCGTATTTTGAGGTTCACGCAGAGAATTATTAAGAGGCCGCCATCTACGGAAATGGGTGACGGAAGCGGCCTGGCTGCAGGAGTTCCGGGGGACTTTGGGGTCTCCCGGAATTTTTCATTCCAGCATAATCTCTTTTACGGAAATTCTGCCGATCCGTCTGGAATAGAGAAGCATTACAAGCTCATAGGTCACGATAAAGGCGGCCAGGGAGAGGAGCATGGCAGGAACGTCAAATCGGTAAACCGGAATCTGTTCAACATCCCGGAAGACAAGGTCCACCATAATCCGGAGCAGCGCATACTGATAGACGGTCCCCAGGGCAAAGCCCACATAGGACACAGGCCGGTATCCGCCCAGGATCGCCTGACAGCATTCTCTCTGGGAATAACCGAACACCCGCATCATGGCGATGGTCTTTTTATTGCCGTTAATGACAGTCGTGATGGCGAGGAACAGGGTGGTGCAGGCCAGTACGAGCCCGATTAAAAGCATCATGGCGCCCATCATGACGCTTCCTAAATCCTTCATGCCGGCGGACATCTGCGTCATGGAGGAGAAGCAGAAGGAAGCAAACAAAATGAAAAACACCAGGATCTTTTTGTCCTTTCTGGTATTTGTTTTCAGGTCCTCCAAAAAAGGGCGGCTGCTCACAGGGGCAGTCTTTCGTTTTTTGCATTTGGCAGAGTGGTACACATGGTCTTTTAAGAGGCGGATCACCGGCATGTTTAACTTCTGCCAGGCAAAACCGACGGCGAGAGCGGCGAAGGCGGCCGTCGGCAGAAGTACCAGAAAGGCAAAGAGCGAGGGATGCAGGTGTATCGGAATTTCGGGCAGGAATTGATCTGCATTCTGCACCTGATAAAAGGACGGAATCAGCCCGAAAGCTCCCAGAAAGCCGAGGGCTGCGCCCAAAAAGACGCTGCTGCCAAAGACCCAGAAATGTTTGGCGATCTTTAAGTCGGAGTAACCCAGAGCTTTTAAGATGCCAAGTTCTTTTTTGTGGGTGTCAATATAATGCCGGATATAAAACAGAAGCATAACACCGGAGGTAAGGAGCAGACAGCCTCCGCTGACGGCGCAGACGACGGTTGCCGTGGATAACTGGGCTTCATAGAAAATCCGCATCTGTCTGGACGTGATTTCCTGTTCCATGGCGGAAAGATCCATTCGATAATTCAGAAACATCGTGCATACCAGCACGGCGCAAAAAACGATCACCAAAATTCCAAGGAGCTTTGACGTATCTTTGATTCCTACTACCATAATAATCACCAACCAATCTCGTAAGCAGTCTTCTGAGTTTCTCTTGTATCAATTTCAGAAATTTTTCCACTGTTCATGTGGATTACCGTGTCTGCCATTTCGGCGATGTTCCGGTTATGGGTCACCATGACCATTGTAAAACCGTATTCTTTTTGGAGCCCGGAGAGATAGTTAAGGACCTGTCTGCCTGTACGCTCGTCCAGAGCGCCCGTGGGTTCGTCAAGAAAGAGAACCTTTGGATTCTTTGCCAGGGCCCTTGCGATGGAAACCCTCTGCTGCTCGCCGCCGGAAATTTCAGCGGGATATTTATGTAGCTTTTCCCCAAGTCCGACCGCCTGAATCACGGCTTTGTATTGGTGATTCCCCGCCAGGTCAGCCCCCATTTTCACGTTTTGTTCCACATTCATATTGGGCAGCAGAAAGTACTGCTGGAAGATAAAGCCAACGGTTTCCTTGCGGAATTTTGTGAGTGCCTGGTCGGAGAGGAGGGTAATGTCCGTGTCATCGTACAGAATCCTTCCACCATCCGGAGGCTCCAGGCCGGAAATCACATGGAGAAGTGTGGACTTTCCGGAACCGGAGGCTCCTAAAATGACGGCAAAAGAACCGTCCTTGATCTCAAGGCTGATGCCCTTTAACACCGGAAACCGGTTTTCCCTGCTCCCGTAAGATTTTGTAATATCTGTCACCTTAATCATGATCGTTTCCCGCTTTCATTGTTGTTAGAAGACTCCTGCATACCTCTGTCATCATTCCGCTGATTTCTTCCTCCGTGAAACGGCACATATTGGTGGCACAGAGGGCTGCGATGCCGTGTGTGTAGATCCACAGATGCTGGTACAGCCGCCTGGCAGGCCCTTCCTCCAGGTGGTAATCTGTTTGAATGGAGGAAAGGATCTGTTCGTAACTGTCGTCGATGAGGGGCAGCACCCCTGCCAGGTTGGGAATCTGCCTGTGCTCTGTCATAAAAAGAAGCTGGAACAGCTTTGGTTCGCTGACGGCGAAAAGGATGTACTGGGTGCCTGCCCCCTTGAAGGCGGGACTTGTGGACAATCCTTTCTTTATGTACTTCCGATAAAGGGACTTGGCGGCATCTGTCACGGCCTGTGCCACTTCTTCCATATTCCGAAATACGGTAAAGATCGGTCTTGCCGAACTGCCGAGGGCTTGGCCCAGCGCCCTTGAGGTCAAGGCGGTGGGGCCTTCTGCCCGGACAAGTCCAAATGCGGCCTCTATGATTTCGTCCCTTGAAAACTTTGCCTTTGGCGGCATGCAATCTCCTCCATTCTCAAACTAAATCAACTGTTTTAAATCAAACGATTTAATTATAACGGAGATGAAGGAAGAAGTCAAGAGAAGTATGAAAGCAAGCTTTCATATCTACCTTTATGGCAGGTGCAGGACCTTGCCATGCAGAGGAAATTAGGATGCGGCGGTGCAGCGCTCGAAGAAGAGCCCCAGTGCGAACCAGAAGGGGGCAAAGTCCAGGCGGATGAGGCCGTCCACGTTGAGCTTTGCCTGGCTGTAATCCCAGGGGCAGCGTCCGGCTTTCCGGAGAAGCCAGCCGGTGCAGTATTCTGTTAAAAAAATCAGCCCCGTGTAGATGCCGCCGCGGCAGATCGTGCTTTTCTTTAAAAGCTCGCTGTGGGCACAGAGCTTCTGCCGGATGGGGCCGATGGCGGCCGCCATGCCGTAAATGGGGAACATGTAAAGGGAGGTCTGTCCCATGAGCCGTTTGTCATGGTCCCTGGTTCTAGCGATCAGGCTGCTGTAACACAGTTCGGCGGACCAGCCTGCAAGCCCGCATTTGATAAAATTATTTTCCATGGTATCAGTATGGGTGGGGACGAGGGAATTTATGCCAGGTTTTGTGGAAATATTTCGGATTGTCCTCGCCGGATTCCTGTGATAAGATGTGATAAGATAAGTAGGATGTGGCGCCAGGCTGTGGGAGATCAGGGGCGCAGGAATGAAGTGGTGATTTGGGCGGAGGAGGATCATGAATTTTATGGAAGCAGAATCATATATCGAAGAGATTACACGGACGAAGAAAATATCCCTGGGCCTTTCTGTCATGGAAGAGCTTTTAAAGAGGCTTGGGAACCCCCAGGACGGGCTTTCCTTTATCCACATTGCGGGGACCAACGGGAAGGGCTCTACCCTGGCACTTATCGCTTCGGTGTGCCAGGCGGCGGGATACCGGGTGGGACGCTACAATTCCCCGTCGGTGTTTTCTTATTGTGAAAAGATTCAGGTGAACGGCGAGAGCATTTCGGAGGAGGATGCGGCCAGGCTCATAAGCCGGGTGCGGCGGGTAAGCGAAGAGATGGAAGCGGAGGGGCTTTCCCACCCGACGGCCTTTGAGACGGAGACGGCGGTTTCCTTTTTGTATTTTATGGAACAGGGCTGTGACCTGGTGGCCCTGGAGACCGGGATGGGCGGAGAGGGGGACGCCACCAATGTGGTGAAGACCACGGTCTGCAGCGTGATTGCTTCTGTCAGCATGGATCACATGCAGTTTCTTGGGGATACGCTGGAGGAGATTGCCAGGGTCAAGGGCGGCATCATCAAGGAAGGACGGCCCACGGTTCTATGCGGCCAGGGGGAGACCGTGACGAAGGTCATCCGGGAGCTCTGCGTAAAGAAGCACTCGCCCCTTACGGTGTCTGTCCCGGAGGAGGCGGAGATTGTGGAGACGGGACTTTGCGGGAGCCGTTTCCACTATCAAGGGTTTCGGAATGTAAAAATACCGCTGGCCGGAAAATATCAGATAATAAACGCCTGTACGGCTCTTGAAGTGGTTGAAATTCTCCGGAATTTGGGCTATGATATGGAAGAGAATGCAGTTTATGAGGGGATGGCATCTGTGAGATGGCCGGGGCGGTTTGAAAAGCTTTCGGACAGGCCGGTGTTTCTCATCGACGGAGCCCACAATCCGGAGGCGGCCTGGCGGCTTAAGGATTCTCTGAACCTGTATTTCCCAAACAAAAGAATGATATATATAATGGGGATATTGGCAGATAAGGATTACCGAAAGATCGTAGAGATCACGGCGCCTTTGGCGGAACGGATCTATACGGTGACGCCGGAAAGTCCCAGGGCGCTCTCCGGGGAGGCGCTTTCGTCCTGGATCGAGGAACGGGCGGAAGCGATTGGATTTTGCGGGAGGGTGCAGGCGGAAAGCAGCATAAGAGAGGCGGTACGTGACGCCCTTTCCCAGGCGGGGGAGGACGGCGTGATCGTGGCCTTCGGCTCGCTTTCTTATCTGGGGGAGCTGTCAAAAGCCTTAAAGGAGAGTATCCATGATTGACAGAGAGAAAGTGGAAGCGGCGGTACGCCTTTTGCTGGAGGGCATTGGCGAGGATGTGAACAGGGAGGGGCTTTTGGGAACGCCGGACCGGATCGCCAGGATGTGCGAGGAGATTTACGGCGGTACGGACGAGGAAGTGGCCGTGCATCTTTCCAAGACTTTTTCGGCAGTGGGGAACGAGATCGTGGTGGAGAAGGACATTGCCCTTTATTCCATGTGCGAACATCACCTGCTTCCTTTTTATGGAAAGGCCCACGTGGCCTATGTGCCGGACGGCCGGGTGGTGGGCCTCAGCAAGCTGGCCCGCACGGTGGAGGCTTATGCCAGACGCCCCCAGATCCAGGAGCAGCTCACGGCTCAGATTGCCGATGCGTTGATGGAGCATTTGAATCCGAAGGGGTCCATGGTGGTCATCGAGGCGGAGCATATGTGCATGACCATGCGGGGGATCAAAAAGCCGGGGGCAAAGACCATGACTTATGCCTGCCGGGGTGTTTTTAAGGAAGATGCGGCGCTCTGTGAAAGGGTGTTCGCCATGCTGCGTCAGGGATAAGGGAAAGGGCAGGAGGAATTTATGGAACGGGTAAACCGAATCATTCAGCACGAAGTATTTATCAGGGAGATGAAAAAGTTAAGCCGTCTGGAACGGGACCGGATGTATTGCCGCCACGACATTGACCACCTTTTGAATGTGGCGAGGCTGGCTTATATTGCCGTGTTGGAGGAGGGGCTTCCCATTCGGAAGGACGTGGTCTACGGGGCAGCTCTGCTCCATGACATTGGCAGGGCCAGCCAGTATGAGACGGGGATGCCCCATGACAAGGCGGGGGTTTTGATTGCGGAGACGGTCCTCACGGACTGCGGATTTGATGGAGAAGAATGTACCCAGATCCTGGAAGCCATAGGCGGCCACCGTTCCAAGGAGGCGGCTGGAGACAAGCCGCTGGCGAAGGTTCTCTATGAGGCGGACAAGGGCTCCAGAGCCTGTTTTGCCTGCAGGGCCCAGGAGTCCTGCAATTGGCCCATGGAGCGGAAGAACTATAGTGTGAAGCGGTGACGGGATGGAGGCAGAAGGTGAAGATCGGAAATCGGGATTTTGAGATCGGAAGGCACACATACCTTATGGGGATCCTCAATGTGACGCCGGATTCTTTTTCAGACGGAGGGAAATGGAACCGGCTGGATGCGGCCCTTTCCCATGTGGAGGAAATGATTAAGGACGGTGCGGATATCATTGATGTCGGCGGGGAGTCCACCAGGCCCGGCTACGGGACCATTCTTCCGGACGAGGAGGAGATCGCCAGAGTGGCGCCGGTCATTGAGGCAGTGGGGGAGCGGTTTGACGTTCCCATTTCTGTGGACACGTATAAGAGCGGCGTGGCGGAGGCGGCCCTTCGGGCCGGGGCGGTCCTGGTCAATGATATCTGGGGCTGTAAATATGACGAGAACATGGCCCGGGTGATTGCTGAAACCGGGGCGGCCTGCTGTCTCATGCACAACCGGAAGGAGCCTGTGTATGAAAATTACCTGGAGGAGGTGAAGACGGACCTTCTCCGGTCGGCGGAGCTTGCGAGAGCGGCGGGGGTGGCGGAGGACAAGATCATTCTGGATCCGGGTATGGGTTTCGGAAAGACCTACGAGCACAACCTGATCCTGATGAACCGCCTGGAGATTTTGGACGAACTTGGCTACCCGGTGCTGCTTGGCACTTCCAGAAAGTCCATGATTGGTCTGACCCTGGATCTTCCCGCCACGGACCGGGTGGAGGGGACGCTGGTGACCACGGTTATGGGCGTGATGAAGGGCTGCGCCTTTGTGCGGGTTCATGACGTGAAGGAAAACGCCAGGGCCATCAAGATGACGGAGGCCATTCTGCGGGCATAGGGAGTGAACAAAAGGCGGTTCACCCATACCTGTTTGTACCCGATCAGGTGGGGCATGCAATGCCATAAATCGTACACGGCATGGAGGAAACGATGGACAGGATTACCATACAGAACCTGGAGGTATTCGCCAACCACGGCGTATTTCCGGAGGAAAACAAGCTGGGACAGAAGTTTCTGGTGAGCGCAGAGCTTCTTGGCGACACGAGAAAGGCGGGAGTGAGCGACGAGCTTAAGCATTCCATCCATTACGGACTGGTGGCGGGGGAGATCACCTCTTACATGAAAGCCCACACGAAAAAACTCATTGAGGCGGCGGCGGAGGAACTGACGGAGCACCTGCTGTTTACCTTTCCGCTCATGAAGGGCATTGTTTTGGAGATCAAGAAGCCCTGGGCGCCGGTGGGCCTGCCCCTGGAGACGGTTTCGGTGAAGATTGAGCGGAGCTGGCACAAGGCTTACGTGGCTTTCGGGTCCAACATGGGGGATCGGAGGGCCCACATTGAGGCGGGGATCCAGGTGCTTAAAGAGGAAAAGCGGATCCGTCTGGGCCGGATCTCGGACATGATTGTCACGGAGCCTTACGGCGGCGTGGAGCAGGAGGAGTTCTTAAACGGCTGTCTGGAGCTTGATACCCTCCTCACTCCCCATGAGCTTTTGGAGGTGCTTCACGAGGCGGAACGAAGGGAAAAACGGGAGCGGCTGATCCACTGGGGGCCAAGGACCCTGGATCTGGATCTGCTTTTTTATGGGAATGAAATTTTGGAGACGGAGGAGCTTGCAGTGCCCCACCCGGAGATTGAGAAGCGTCTCTTCGTGCTGGAGCCTTTGGCGCAGATCGCACCCTACAAGGTTCATCCGGTTTTAAATAAGCGGGTCAAAACGCTCCTGGAAGAGCTTTTGGAAAAGACGGCGGCGTGTGGAGGAAAGTGATGGATTTAAAGGAGATCAGGAACGAGATTGACGAGATTGACAAAAATCTGGTGGAGCTTTTTGAGAAGCGGATGGAGCTTTGCAGGGCGGTGGCGGAGTATAAGATTAAGACGGGGATGCAGGTCCTTGACCGGAAGCGGGAGACGGAAAAGCTGGCGGCCCTCTCGGAGCTGGCCGGGTCGGATTTTACCCGCTACGGGGTCCATGAGCTTTTTACCCAGATCATGTCCATGAGCCGCAAGCTCCAGTATGAACTTTTGGCCGACCACGGCGTGGTCACCGGGCTTCCCTTTGAGATGGTGCCGAATCTTCCCAAATCCAGGGCGAAGGTGGTGTACCAGGGCGTGGAGGGAGCCTACAGCCATGCGGCGGCCCTGCAGTTTTTCGGGGAGCGGGCAAAGCTTTTCAACGTGAAGACCTGGGACGACGCCATGAAGGCACTCTGCGCAGGGACGGCGGACTTTGCGGTGCTTCCCATTGAGAATTCTTCGGCGGGAAGTGTGGCGGACATCTATGACCTGCTGGTGAAATTTGACAATTATATTGTGGGAGAGACCTGCGTGAAGGTGGACCATGTGCTTTTGGGGCTTCCAGGGGCAGAGCTTTCTGATATTAAACTGGTATACTCCCATCCCCAGGGCCTTATGCAGTGCAGCACCTATCTGGACGAGCATAAGGAGTGGACCAGGCACAGCACGGGGAACACGGCCCTCTCTGCCAAGGAGGTGAAGGAGACCGGGGACAAAGCCCGGGCGGCCATTGCCAGTGAGATGGCGGGCAGGCTTTACGGCTTAAAGGTTCTGGATGAGAATGTTATGAACCACAGGGGGAATACCACCCGGTTCATCGTGGTGGCCAGCAGGAAGCTCTATGAGGCTTCGGCCAACAAGCTGAGCGTCTGCTTTGAGACGAAGCATGAGAATGCGGCCCTCTACAACATGCTGTCCCATCTGACCTACAACGGGTTGAATATGTTAAAGCTGGAGTCCAGGCCCATTCTGGGGCGGCCCTGGGAGTTTCGCTTCTTCGTGGACTTCGAGGGCAACCTGGGGGATGCGGGGGTAAAGAATGCGCTCCGGGGGATTTTGGAGGAAGCCAATTATTTCCGGATTCTGGGGAATTACGTGTCCGGAATGAAATAACAGACAAAGGAATGAAGGCTGATGAAGATAAAAGAACTGATCCTGTACCGGGAGCCCGGGCACCCGGATATTTTGGAGGCCATGGCGGCGTTTATGGAGCAGGGGGCGGAGGCTCCCTTTGACCCTTACGAGACGGCCGGGAAACTGGTGGAGTTTTCGGCGGCCCACGGTTTTAAGGGGAATCTGTGGCATGACTTTCTGGCGTATGTTCTAGCTACAAATGAGAACGCTTTCAGCACGGCCTGCGAGATCCGGGGGGCGGTGGAGGGGACGGTCAATGCCCTGGCTCTCCATGATTTTTCCATCTTCCGGGAATGGTTTGAATATGATCTGGAGGATTTGGACGAATGTCTTGACGTCCGGGTGTTTGGCTTTTTAAAGGCTTATGAGAGCACCGGAACCCACAGCCAGGTTTTCAACCGCCGGATCCGGGACGACATCCAGGCCCTCTCGGAGTCCCTTTCTGCGGCGGATACCGACGGACAATGGCATTCCATCCTCACAGAATTTTACCGCCGGTTCGGCGTGGGGAAGTTCGGCCTTCATAAAGCCTTCCGGGTGGAGCACAGGAAGGGACGGGCCGAAATCGTTCCCATCAAAAATATTGAGCACGTCTATCTGGACGACCTGGTGGGATATGAGAGCCAGAAGAGAAAGCTCATCGAGAACACGGAGGCTTTCGTGGAAGGGCGGGAGGCCAACAACTGCCTGCTCTTTGGGGACAGCGGCACGGGGAAATCCTCCAGCATAAAAGCCATTCTCCACAAATATTATGATAAGGGCCTGCGGATGATCGAGATCTACAAGCATCAGTTCAAGGACCTCTCCGACGTGATCGCCCAGGTCAAGAACCGGAATTATAAATTTATCATCTACATGGACGATCTGTCCTTTGAAGAATTTGAGGTGGATTACAAATATTTAAAGGCCATCATCGAGGGGGGCCTGGAGGTGAAGCCGGGGAACGTGCTGATCTACGCCACATCCAACAGGAGGCACCTGATCCGGGAGAATTTCAGCGACAAGGAGGAGGTCCGGGAGGACATGCACCGCTCCGACACGGTCCAGGAAAAGCTGTCCCTCTCCTCCCGCTTCGGCGTCACCATCTATTTCGGAAGGCCGGAGCCGAAGGAGTTTAGGGCCATCGTTACGACCCTTGCGAAGCGGGCCGGGATCGATATGCCGGAGGAGGAGCTTCTCCTTTTGGCCAACAAGTGGGAACTTTCCCACGGCGGCATCTCCGGCCGCACGGCCGTGCAATTTATTACGTATCTTAAGGGAACGAGAAGGTAAAAACAAGGGGGTGTATCCATGGCGTCTGTTACGGCGTTTGCGGCGATCGACGTGGGCTCCTACGAGCTGGAGCTCACCATTTACGAGATCTCGCCCAAGAGGGGGATCGTCCAGTTGGAGCGGCTGAGAAAGGTCATCGGGCTGGGGAGGGATACCTACGAGAGGGGCATCATCAGCTATGAGCGGGTGGACGAGATGTGCAGGCTCCTGCACCGGTTCCAGCTGGTCATGGCAGAGTATCAGGTGGAGAATTACCGGGCCTACGGGACCAGCGCCATCCGGGAGGCGGAGAACCGGGAGGTGGTCCTGGACCAGATCCGGGTGCGCACCGGCATCGAGATCGACGTCCTCAGCAATTCGGAGCAGCGGTTCCTCTGCTACAAGGCCATTGCGGCCAAGGAGAATGAATTCAACAACATCATCCAGAAGGGGACGGCCATCGTGGAGGTGGGCTCCGGCAGCACCCAGATCTCCCTCTTTGACAAGGACGCCCTGGTGACGACCCAGAACCTGAAGCTGGGGGCCCTCAGGATCCACCAGATCCTGGCCCGGATCGGGGGGATGGCCGAGGACCGGAAAAGGCTGGCCCAGGAGCTCATTGACAATGAGATCACCGCCTTTAAGAAGCTGTTTTTGAAGGAACGGAACGTGAAGAACATCATTGCCACCGGCGTCTGTGCCATGTACCTGGGGAGGGGTGCCCATGCGGACAAGCAGAGGATCAGTGCCGAGGAGTTCATGGAGTTTTACGAGGATCTGCGGAACATGGGCGAGGACCAGATCGCCGAGAAGTACGACATCCCCTCGGAGTTTGTCTCCCTGGTGGTGCCGGGGGCCATGGTCTATAAGAGGCTCATCGATGCCACGGAGGCGGAGATGGTCTGGCTTCCGGGGGTACGCTTAGGCGACGGCATCGTGGCGGAATTTGCGGAGCAGAAAAAGCTCATCCACTTTGCCCATGATTTTTCCAAGGACATCCTGGTGGCGGCCCGGAACATCGCCAAGCGCTACATGAGCGACCGGGATCATTCGGCCGTTCTGGAGAAGAACGTGTTAAACATTTTTGACGGCATGAAGAAATATCATGGCCTGGGGAAGCGGGAGCGGCTCCTTCTGCAGATCAGCGCCATTCTCCACGACTGCGGCAATTACATCAGCATGAAGACGCCGGGGGAGTGCGCCTACAACATCATTCTCTCCACGGAGATCATCGGCATGTCCCACAAGGAGCGGGTGATTATCGCCAACGTGGTGAAGTACAACACCATGGAGTTTGACTACACCACCGGGGACGTGAGCTTAAACAAGTCCATGCGGATCACCATCGCCAAGCTGACGGCGATCTTAAAGATCGGCAACGCCATGGACCGGAGCCAGAAGCAGAAGTTCAAGGACGTGCGCATTTCCGTCAAAGACCAGCAGATGTTTATCACCACATCCTCGCCGGAGAGTATCCTGCTGGAGGAGGCGATGTTCAGTCACCGGGCGGATTTCTTTGAAGAGGTCTACGGCATCCGGCCGGTGCTCAAGAAAAAGAAGGGGGCGTGACCATGGGAGAAGAGAGGGATTTTCGGAAGGTCGAATATTTTGAAAACCGGGAGCTTTCCTGGCTCCAGTTTAACCACCGGGTCTTGAGCGAGGCCAGGGACAAGAACAACCTGCTGTTTGAGCGGTTAAAATTCTTATCCATCACCGCCTCCAACCTGGATGAATTTGTCATGGTGCGGGTGGCTTCCTTAAAGGACATGGTCCATGCGGATTACAAGGGGCGGGACATCGCCGGGATGACGGCCGGGGAGCAGCTTGAGGCCATCGGCCGGGGCATGCACGAGCTGGTGGACGTCCAGTATTCCACCTGGAACCGGTCGCTTTTGCCGCTCCTCAAGAAAGAGGGGATCGAGGTCATTTCCCATCATGAGCAGCTTGACGAAAAGCAGGCGGCCTTCGTGGACGACTACTTTGAGACGAATGTCTACCCGGTGGTGACGCCCATGGCCGTGGATTCCTCCAGGCCCTTTCCCCTGGTCCGCAACAAGAGCCTGAACATTGCGGCCCTGCTCAAAAAAAAGAAGGGCGGGGATAAGAAGGACGGGGACAAGAAGGAGGGCGAAAAAAAGGACGGCGAGAAAAAGGGAGCGCTGGAGTTTGCCACGGTGCAGGTGCCGGCGGTGCTCCCCCGCATCGTGGAGCTTCCGGGGGGAAAGGACGGGACTCGCTCCGTCATCCTGCTGGAGGAGATCATTGAGCGGAACATGGACCGGCTGTTCCTCAATTATGAGATCGTCTGCGCCCATCCCTACCGGATCATGCGAAACGCCGACCTGCCCATCGACGAGGAGGAGGCGGAGGACCTCTTAAAGGAGATCGAGCGGCAGTTGAAGCGGAGGCAGTGGGGCGAGGTGATTCGTCTGGAGGTGGAGGAGGGGATCGACAAGCGGCTCTTAAAGATCCTCAAAAAGGAGTTTGCCATCAAGGACGACGTGATCTTCTTTATAAACGGCCCCCTGGACCTGACGTTTCTCATGAAGCTCTACGGGGAGGAGGGCTTCGACCATCTGAAGCAGAAGCCCTGGAAGCCTCAGATCGTCCCGGAGTTTGCAGGCGAGGACGATATTTTTGCCAACATCCGCAGGGGGAATATTTTCCTCCACCACCCGTATGAGTCCTTTGACCCGGTGGTGGATTTTGTGAAGCAGGCGGCGGCGGACCCGCAGGTCCTGGCCATCAAGCAGACGTTGTACCGGGTGAGCGGCCATTCGCCCATCGTGGCGGCGTTAGCGAGGGCGGCGGAGAACGGCAAGCAGGTGACGGTCCTGGTGGAGCTCAAGGCCCGGTTTGACGAGGAGAACAACATCATCTGGGCCAAGAGGCTGGAGCAGGCGGGCTGCCATGTGATCTACGGCCTCCTGGGCCTTAAGACCCACTGCAAGATCTGTCTGGTGGTCCGCAGGGAGGAGGACGGCATCCGCCGCTATGTTCACATGGCCACGGGCAATTACAACGATTCCACGGCGAAGCTCTACACGGACACGGGAATCATGACCTGCGACCGGGCGGTGGGGGAGGACGCCAGCGCCGTCTTCAACATGCTTTCCGGCTATTCGGAGCCTCTTTCCTGGAACAAGCTTTCCATGGCGCCTCTGTGGCTCAAGAACCGGTTCGTGGCGCTGATCCGCCGGGAGGTCAAGTGCGTGTCCCAGGGCTATGAGGGCAGGATCATTGCGAAGATGAATTCCCTCTGTGACCCGGTGATCATTGAGGAGCTTTACAAAGCCTCGGCGGCAGGGGTGAAGATCGACCTGATCGTCCGGGGAATCTGCAGCTTAAAGACCAAAATCCCCGGGGTCAGCGACAATATCACGGTTCGTTCCATCGTGGGAACCTTCCTGGAGCACAGCCGGATCTTCTATTTCGGGAACGGCGGAAGCTATGAGATCTACATGGGGAGCGCCGACTGGATGCCCAGGAACCTGGACCGGCGGGTGGAGCTTCTCTTCCCGGTGGAGGTGGAGGAGAACAAGGAGCAGGCCCTCCACATTCTGGAGACGGAGCTTGCCGACAACGTCCGCTCCCACATCCTTATGCCGGACGGCACCTACGAGAAGCCGGATAAGCGGGGCAAGGCCCTGGTGGATTCCCAGGCGGTCTTTTCGGAGGAAGCCATTCGGGCGGCGGAGGAATTAAAGAAGAAGAAAGAGCAGCTTACATCCGGTCGGACTTTCATTCCCAGGGAGAGGCCGGAGGACGTATAGAGAGCGGGAAGGCCGTCGTGGCCTTCCTGTTTTTTTGAAAATTTTGAAACAAGTTGGGATGGGAAAATTTTTTTTGAAAAAATATATTGTCGACAATTTGTTTTCTGGACAAGGGCCTGACAGATCGGATCAACAGTTTGAAATTCAGAATTTTTGTATTTTTTTCGAAAAAACAGAAAAACGGCTTGCAAAAATACAGAAAATTTAGTAAACTGGAATCATATCATGTGAACCGTGAAACGGTGGAAAAGGAGTAACGAGTATGGAAAAGAAGAAACGAATTGCACTGCCGCTTCAAATCTTCATCGGTCTGGCACTGGGTATCATCGCAGGCCTGTGCTTTATGGGGGCGCCTGAGATCGCCGTCGACTACATAAAGCCCTTCGGAACGATCTTCCTGAACCTGATCAAGTTTATCGTCGTGCCGATCGTGTTTTTCTCCATCATCAGCGGAGTGATCTCCATGAAGGATATCCGCAAGGTGGGGAGCATCGGCGTGAAGACGGTCGTATACTACCTGTGTACGACGGCTTTCGCCATCGTGATCGGCCTGGTCCTGGCCAATCTTTTCAAGGGAGGGTTCCCGGTGCTGGAGGTCTCCAACCTGGAATACGAGGCCAAGGAAGCGCCCAGCCTCATGGACACCATCGTTGCGATCTTCCCCAGCAACATCATTGAGCCTTTTGCCAGCGCCACCATGTTGCAGGTGATCGTGGCTTCCCTGTTCTTTGGCTTCGGCATCATTCTGGCGGGAGAGAAGGGGGAGGCCTTCGGCAAGTTCATGGAGAGCGCCAACGAGGTTTCCATGAAGATCATGTCCTTTATCATCGCCTTAAGCCCCATCGGCGTGTTCGCCCTGATCACGCCCGTGGTTGCGGAGAACGGCCCCAAGATCCTGGGGAGCCTGGCCATGGTTCTTTTGGTGGCTTACATCGGTTACATTCTCCATGCGGTGCTGGTTTACTCCTCCACGGTGAAGCTGATGGGCGGCTTAAGCCCCCTCAAATTCTTCAAGGGGATGTTCCCGGCCATGATGATGGCCTTCTCCAGCTCCTCCTCCGTGGGAGCGCTGCCCCTGAATATCGAGTGCTCGGAGAAGCTTGGCGCAAGGAGGGACATCGCCTCCTTCACCCTGCCCCTCGGCGCAACCATCAACATGGACGGCACCGCCATCTACCAGGGTGTGTGTGCGATCTTCATCGCCTCCTGCTTCGGTATTTCCCTGACGCTGCCCCAGCAGCTCACGATCATTCTCACGGCGACCCTGGCCTCCATCGGAACGGCGGGCGTGCCCGGGGCGGGCATGATCATGCTGGCCATGGTGCTTCAGAGCGTGGGACTGCCGGTGGAAGGAATTGCCCTGGTGGCCGGTGTGGACCGGATCTTCGACATGGGCCGCACCACCGTCAACATCACCGGCGACGCCGCCTGTGCGATCATCGTGACGAAGCTGGAGGAAAAGAAGGAAGCGAAGAGGGCCGGCTGAGGTTATCTGGATTGGAGAATGAAAATGAAATGATTTTTGTGACGCCTGAATCTCGGATTTATCCGAGATTCAGGCGTTTTTTTAAGGCGTCCTGCAGGACTCGGGACAGGCTTAAGCCGGATTCGGTTACTTGGTCGTCCATCCACTTGGGAATGCTGACAGTGCGTTTTACGGCACGTTTGTCCCGGATGTCCGCACGGATCAGAGTGACGAATTCGTCCGGCATGGTTTTGATACTTTTCAGGTCACTTGCTGTTGGTATGGGTTCTTTTTTGTCCATAAGATATTCGATCCATTGTGTCAGGGCCGCCTGTGCCATGTACATGGCATTTCCCAATGAGTTTCCCTCGCTGATGCAACCGGGCAGATCGGGATAGGTGATTGTAAAAGAACCGTCTTCGTTTGTGTGAAAAACGGCCGGATATACAAATTCTGTCATAAATCGGAACCTCCTTTTTTGTGGTTTGGAGCAAATGTTTCGCTCAAGCCTGCCGCCTTGAGAATTGCTTTGGCAGTGTTTTCATTGATTTCCCGGTGTCTTGGAACTTGCACCGGACGTCCGCCTTCTTTTTCATAGATGGTGTGTCCGCCGTCATTTCGCTTGACTTTGTATCCGGCGACTTTTAGTTTTTTTATTAAGTCTCGCTGTTTCATTTAGTTTCTCCTTTATTATATTACGTAAATTACGTAAAGTAAACAAAAACTTATGGGAAGATAAAAGATTTTTCATTAATTTGAGTCGAAAATGTAAGGACAGGGAAGATTACGGAGATGATTAGGAATCTAAGGAAACGCTGATTAAATCATCGTTTCCCTAATGTGGAAATGAATTTGAACTGCGTTAAAAAATTCTGTCTGCACGGCCGACCTGCAGCCGTGCAGACAGAATGAATGGAGACGGATAGAACCTCAATTGTCCTCGGCGTCGGAGGCGGAGAGGCTGTAGCTCTTCTGGCGCTTCCTGGCCATCTCGTCGCTCTCCAGGTACTCGTCGTAGGTGGTGATCTTGTCGATCAGGCCGCCGGGGGTCAGCTCCATGATCCGGTTGGCCGTGGTCTGGACGAACTGGTGGTCATGGCAGGAGAAGAGCACCACGCCGGGATACTTGATCAGGGCGTTGTTGAGGGCGGTGATGGACTCCATGTCCAGGTGGTTGGTGGGTTCGTCTAAGATCAGGGTGTTGGTGGCCTGGATCATCATCTTGGAGAGCTGGCAGCGGACCTTCTCGCCTCCGGAGAGGACTTTCACTTTCTTTACGCCGTCGTCGCCGGCGAAGAGCATCCGCCCCAGGAAGCCCCGGACGTAGGTCACGTCCTTCACCGGGGAGAACTGGGTCAGCCAGTCCACGATGGTCAGGTCGTTGTCAAATTCATGGGTGTTGTCCTTGGCAAAGTAGGCCTGGGAGGTGGTGACGCCCCACTTGTAGGTGCCCTCATCGGGCTCCATCTCTCCGGCTAAAATCTGGAAGAGGGTGGTCTTGGCGAGCTCGTCGGAGCCCACGAAGGCCACCTTGTCGCTTCTGCCCAGGATGAAGGAGAGATTGTCCAGTACCTTTACGCCGTCCACGGTCTTGGACAGGTTCTCCACCACCAGGACTTCGTTTCCGATCTCCCGCTCGGGACGGAAATCAATGTAGGGGTATTTGCGGCTGGAGGGCTTGATCTCGTCCAACTGGATCTTTTCCAGGGCACGCTTCCTGGAGGTGGCCTGCTTGGACTTGGAGGCGTTGGCGGAGAACCGCTGGATGAATTCCTGCAGCTCCTTGATCTTCTCCTCTTTTTTCTTGTTGGCCTCCTTCATCTGCTTGATCATCAATTGGCTGGATTCGTACCAGAAATCGTAGTTTCCGGCGTACAGTTGGATCTTCGCATAGTCGATGTCCGCAATGTGGGTGCAGACTTTGTTGAGGAAGTACCGGTCGTGGGAGACCACGATCACCGTGTTGTCGAAGTTGATCAAAAATTCTTCCAGCCAGGCAATGGCATCCAGGTCCAGATGGTTGGTGGGCTCGTCGAGGAGCAGGATGTCGGGGTTTCCGAAGAGGGCCTGTGCTAAGAGTACCTTCACCTTGTCATTGCCCACCAGGTCCTTCATGAGGGAGTAGTGGAGCGACGGGTCGATCCCCAGGCCGTTTAGGAGGGTGGCGGCGTCGGACTCCGCCTCCCAGCCGTTCATATTCGCAAACTCCGCCTCCAGGTCTGCCGCCCGGATGCCATCCTCGTCGGAGAAATCCGGCTTGGCGTAGATGGCGTCCTTCTCCTTCATGATCTCCACCAGGCGGGGATTCCCCATCATGACCGTGTCGAGGACCACGCAGTCGTCGTACTTAAAGTGATCCTGCTGCAAAAAGGAAAGCCTCTGTCCGGGGGTAATGGCAATGTCCCCCTTGGTGGATTCCAACTGGCCCGAGAGGATCTTGAGAAACGTAGATTTTCCTGCGCCGTTGGCCCCGATTAAGCCATAGCAGTTCCCTTCTGTAAATTTGATATTCACATCCTCGAAAAGCGCCTTTTTTCCTATGCGGAGTGTGACGTTGTTTGCACTGATCATAAAAAAATCCTTTCTTTTATATGCTTGAGTTTCCGTATTTTGTATTAACGTGGGCAATACGGAAGAAAAGCGGTTCTTTTCACGCCAGAACACGCTTCCGCTCATGAAAGCTCGTAGCGGATACTAAGTGTTTTCCTGCGCTATCACTTGGAAAACACTAAGTACCGACGGCTTTCATACGGTTCTGGCTTAGAAAAAACCGATTTTCTTCCTGACTTTCCAAGCAAAATGCAAAATACGGAAACTCAAGTATTATATGGTCCGCTGACCGTATCTCGCAACTAGTCTTATTTTACAGGAAAATGAGGATTTTGCAAGCGGAATTTCAAAGGTTTTCGCGGAGGGGACGATTTTGGCATTGCCTGGGGCGGTTTTGCTGTGGTATGATAAACGGAAGAATGGAACATTTTTGCAGGATGGAGGCGGGAAGTTTATGGGACATTACCTGAACCATTCCTGTCTGATCGAGGAATGGCGGATTTCCGGTTAATTTGCGTTTTTTCTTGAACGCATTCCCGGTATCGTTTATAATAAAGTCTGGAGGAAAAAATATGGTAAAAAAATTAATTTCCTGGAATGTCAACGGCCTCAGGGCCTGTGTGACCAAGGGATTTGAGACGTATTTTGTGGAGGCGGACGCAGACGTGTTCTGCCTGCAGGAGACGAAGCTCCAGGAGGGGCAGATCGACCTTTCTCCGGAGGGGTATCATCAGTACTGGAATTATGCGCAGAAGAAGGGGTATTCGGGGACGGCGGTTTTTACAAAGGAAGAGCCGCTCAGCGTTTTTTATGGGATCGGAAAGGAAGAGCACGACCGGGAGGGGCGGGTCATCACCCTGGAATATCCGGGTCATTACCTGGTGACCTGCTACACGCCCAATTCCCAGAATGAGCTGGCGAGGCTTCCCTACCGGATGGAGTGGGAGGACGCCTTCCTGGGCTATTTAAAAGGGCTGGAGGGGAAAAAACCGGTGATCTTCTGCGGGGACTTAAACGTGGCCCATAAGGAGATCGACTTAAAGAATCCCAAGACCAACCGGAAGAACGCCGGTTTTACCGACGAGGAGCGGGGGAAGTTCACGGCGCTCCTTGCGGCGGGCTTTATCGACACTTTCCGCTATTTTTATCCGGATCAGGAGGGGATCTATTCCTGGTGGTCCTACCGGTTTCGGGCCAGGGAGAAAAACGCCGGGTGGCGGATCGATTACTTCTGCGTGTCGGAAGCGCTTAAGGACAGGCTTTTAGGTGCGGCCATCCACACGGAAGTTACCGGCTCCGACCATTGCCCCGTGGAGCTTTTGATCGACATATGAGTGAATTGCAGCAGGAGAGACAGCAGGATGAACGCTTCGGCGTGACGACAAGGAGGAAAATGTGGGGAAGATAAAAGCAGAGGCCTCGGGGGCGGGACCGTTTCCGCTGGGCACAAGGGTGGAAAAGGGACGTGTATACGTGTCGTTCGTATCAGAGCTTGAGGGGACGGCCAGACTTCATCTGTACCGGAAGGGCAGGGAGCGGGAGACGGGGGTCTTTGTGTTCCCGGAGGAATGCAGGCTGGGGAACATCCGCTACATGGCGCTTTCCGGCTTTGATCCGTCGGCCTTTGAGTACAGCCTTTCCGTGGAGGGCAGCCCTGTCCCGGACGTGTGTGCGGCGGTGGTGACGGGACGGGAAAAATGGGGAGAGGCGGAGGGACGGGTCCGTTATGGGTTTCTGAAGGACGGATTCGACTGGGGAGGGGACCGGGCGCCCGGCCATTCCTTTGAGGATACGGTGATTTACCGGCTCCATGTGCGGGGCTTTACCAGGCATGTCTCTTCCGGCGTGAAGAACAAGGGAACCTTTGCCGGAATCGTGGAAAAGATTCCTTATCTGAAGGGCCTTGGGATCACCATGGCGGAGCTTGTGCTGCCGGACGAGTTTTCGGAGGTGATTGGCGGCGGGAAGCTCAATTTCTGGGGGTACGGCCCGGCTTACTGCTTCGCCCCGAAGGCGTCCTACTGCGTGAAGGGAGGGCGGGAGACGCCGCCGGACGTCCAGTTCAAGGAGCTTGTGAAGATTTTCCATGAAAATGGCCTGGAGCTTGCCGTGGAGCTTCATTTTGGGCCGGAGATGGGAACGGCCCTCCAGCTTGCCTGTCTGCGCCACTGGGCGGGGGAGTACCGGGTGGACGGGATCCACGTTTCCGGAAATTTTGACAGCCGGGCTGCGGCGGCTGATCCGGCCCTTGCGGGGGTGAAGCTTTTTTCCGGGGCTTTTTGTGGGGAAGCGGCGGGGAAAAACCGCCATCTGGCCTGTTACCAGGAGGATTTTCAGACGGACATGCGCCGGCTGTTAAAGGGGGACGAGGACATGCTCCAGTCGGCCGCATACCAGATGCGGGAGAACGGCGGGGCCGTCGGCAAGGTCAATTTCATGGCGAACACCAACGGGTTCACCATGGCCGACATGGTCTCCTATGACCGGAAGCACAACGAGGCCAACGGGGAGAACGGGCGGGACGGTTCCGATTACAACCATAGCTGGAACTGCGGCGTGGAGGGTCCCGTGCGGAAGAAGCGGATTTTGGAGCTCCGCAAAAAACAGCTCCGCAACGCCTGGGTGTTCCTCGCCATGGCCCAGGGGATGCCCCTCATCCTGGCCGGGGACGAGCGGGGCAATTCCCAGGACGGGAACAACAATGCCTACTGCCAGGACAATCCCACCGGCTGGGTGAACTGGAGGGGCGGGAAATTCGGGGAGGATATTTTCCGGTTCGCCGGCTATATGCTCCGGTTCCGGAAAGCCCATCCCATGCTCCACAAAGAAGGCGGACTTATGGGAATGGATTATCTGGGGGTGGGCTGTCCGGACTTTTCCGTCCACGGTGAGTCCCCCTGGTATCCTCAGTACGAGGCCTACCGGAGGCAGCTTGGGTTCTATTACAGCGGGAAGTTTGCGGAGGATGCGGACATTTACCTGATGTTCAACATGCACTGGGAGCCCCATGTGTTCTCCCTTCCCCACACGGACGGCCTCTGGCGGCTGGCGGTGGACACTTCGGCGGAGGAGCAGAACGGGATCTTTGAGGGGCCGGAAGCCCTGGAGGATCAGGACACCTTCGAGCTGAACGCCAGGAGCGTCGTGGTGCTGGTCTCCGACGGGGTGAAAAAGGAAGAGACCGTGCCAAAGGAGGGTGCCTGCGGGAGGACAGAAGCCGCCCGGGCGGAAAGCGTCTGCGGGAAGGCGGGCCAGAACAGGCAGAAAGCTCCAAAATGAGCGCAGGAAAAGAAGCGGAAATAGGGAAGGCGGAGAAGTGTTGGGAAAAGAGGAAACAGTCGGTATGGAAGGGAAAAAGATTTTGAACGGCAGGACTCTGAAATGGATCGCCGTCGTCACCATGTTCATCGACCATCTGGGGATCGTGCTCTCTCCCGGAGTTTCCACGGAGGTCTGGCGGACCATGCGCATCGTCGGGCGGATTGCCTTCCCCATCTTCTGTTTCCTTCTGGTGGAGGGCTTTTATCACACGAGGGACGTAAAGAAATACCTGCTCCGGCTGGGAGTCTTCGCCCTGGTCTCCGAGCTTCCCTTTGACCTGGTGGTGTTCCGGCGTCTCTGGCACCCGGATTATCAGAACGTGTTTTTTACCCTGTTCATCGGCCTTTTGCTCCTGTACCTGTACAACCGCTTCCTGGCAAATACCCAGCCCGTCTATGCCATCATGACCGTGGTCTCTGCGCTGTGCCTGGCCTATCTCATCCACTGTGACTACGGGGCGGAGGGCGTGCTGATGATTTTTCTGTTCTATTATTTCCGGTTCCGCCCCCTGGCCATGTGCGTCAGCGTGGGCCTGGTCATGGTCTTCATGGGAGGACTGGAGGTTTACGCCCTGGCCGCCCTGCCCTTTCTCCTTCTCTATAACGGGGAGAAGGGCGGCAGGGAACCGAAGACGGCGGCCGGTGCCCTGGTGCGGAAATATTTCTTCTATTTCTTTTACCCGGTCCACCTGACCCTTTTGGCCCTCCTGGACCGCATCCTGTTCCTGTAGTATCCCGTTCCTGTAACGGGCGGGCCGAGGCGGCGAAGCCGCTGGCGAGCCCCTGCCCCGCTTTGCCCCGGAAGACCAGGAGGAAGCCTGATTTTTTCCTGTAGGGGACATAAAACGACGCCGGTCCTTAGGAAGTTCCAAGCGTGAGCGCCGGAAGTTCCTTAGTACCGCTGCGTCGTTTTCTAAGGAAACGTTGATTAAATCACCGTTTCCTTAGCGCCTCTGGCAGAGGCACACGGATTTGCAAAGGAATATGCTGCTTCGCAGCGCAAATCCGGCGCGGGAAACGCTTTGATCAGCGTTTCCCTAATTGGGAGCGGTCCCCGGAAGGAAAAAGATCAGGCTTCCTCCGTCTACACTATACATTTTGCTCGAATTTCCCGTCCAGAAACGCATTCAGGATATTTTGCGGTGCGTCGTAAAATACGCTGCTGTTGTAGTCGTCGATCTTGTCGCTGATGAAGGAGTGGTAGGCTTCGAACAGGGCGTCGACCACGGGGATCTCCTTTGTCTTGGCGATTCCCAGGATCAGGCGTTTGTAAACTTTTCCAATGTCCCAATGGCTGGGAACGGCGTAGCGGGCGGCGGACACGTTGTCAAAGGTTCCTTCCCGGATTCCTGCCTTCTCGATGAAGTTTTCACAGACCGTATCCAGGTTGTCGCTGTGATATACGTCGGCCAGATCGTATATTTTTTCGATGGAGGCCCTGCCCAGTGCGTCGACCACGTCGGCCCGCCGGTTTCTGGTCTTTCTGGAGATATACTCGATCAGACTGCAGGTAAAGAAAAGGTCATTGTCTTTTTTACTTTCCCTTCCGATCACGGTTTCACCTCCTCCCAGGATACGAATTCCAGGCAGCGCAGGGCTTTCTCGCTGCAAAAGCTGATCTGGTGGGTAGGATATTTGAATTATTCCGGATAAATCAGCCGGTCCTCCCCGATCCCATCCAGCACCTCTCTCAGATAACGGTCTGCCAGGTAATTGGCCATGGGCAGGTTCATGTCCATGTAGTTGCCGCAGTCCCTGGCCCTGGCGCCGGGCACCTCCTCACTGAAATCCCGGATGAAGGTGAACATTTCCCTTATGAGGGGCACGATGTCCCTGGACTCGTAGTCCCCGGCCAGAAGAAGGTAGCAGCCGGTCCGACAGCCCATGGGGCCGAAGTAGATGGTCTTGGCCCCGTAAACGGGGTGGTTACGGAGGAAGGTGGCCCCCAGGTGCTCGATGGTGTGGAGTTCCGCCGTGTTCATGACCGGCTCGTAGTTGGGGCGGGTCATGCGGATGTCGAAGGTGGTGATGACGTTGTCCCCCACGTGGTCTTTGCGGGAGACGTAGAGGCCGGGAAGCAGGGTTAAGTGGTTGACGGTGAAGCTGGCGATTTTTTCCATGATGATTGTCCTTTCTTGTATCGATAACTATGGATCACAAACTCTTTTTCTCTGATTTTACACATAGTTCTCGCTCTTCGCAAGTGTTTTTTGCTTGTATTTGAGAGGAGACGGAGGAACTGATCCGTATATTTTCTTCTTTTATCAGCGATGAGATTTCGGATTTCAGGACCGGAGTCTATTATGAGAACCCGAGCTACCTGGAATGGTCTTACCGGGAGGGGCGTTTGCTGGACTGAGCCGCAAGGCCGACGGGAAAAATGGGAAATCGGGCCCTGTGGAGGGACCGTGCGGGGGAAAATCTAAAAAATATATAAAAAAATTATTGAAAAAGTATAAATGGTTTGATATTATAATAAAGTCAAATCGGAAAAATTTAGGAGTGTAAAGCGTTGAAGTTTTATCCGTTGAAAGAATCAGAGGAAAATCAGGAGAGTCAGGAGAGCCTGGCGGCGGAATACGGAGAGGCCAGGGAGATCGGCGTGGTGCGGCTGGGTGAGGCGCACCTGTATTTCAAGAAGGGCCGGAAGGTTTATTATATTTCCTATTCCAGCATCCGCAGGGCGTTCCGCCGGGTGATGCTGGTCCCTGCAAAGCTCTGCTGCGGGAAGGGGGATCTCCAGGTGGAGCACCTCGTGATCTGCTCGGAGACGGAGGAGCTGGCCCAGATCGGGCTTCCGGGGACCAGAGCCGCCAAGGGGCTGATGGAGGAGCTGAAAAAGCGGATCCCGGATGCGGATTTCACGGCGAAGCCTGCGAAGGAGAGGGAGTGATCCACGGACATGACGGAACAAGAAAGGACTGGGAAGCTTGAGAAGCTGCTCCGCTCCTTTGAGCGGTATTATGATGTCCGCCGGGAGCAGGTGACGGAGCCCTTTGCGGCGGAGGCGGAGTTTTCCCTCCACGACGAGCAGTATTTTCTGGTGAAGAGTGCCAGGCTTGCGGAGGCCGATTCCAAAGAGTATGTTTATTTTGCCACGGCGGACCGGCTGGATGCGGCCGGGTTTTCCGTTTATGATACGGCGGCTTGGGAGAAGGGCCTTGCCCGGGTAAAGCCCCACGCCAACCATCGGAACACGGACATCGTCCTGGTGATCCTGGCGGATCACATAGAGGAAGCCGTATTCTCCGTGATTCCGAAAACCAAGCATTATAAAAGCTACCGTCTCGGATTTCAGGGATGGAGCCATTACCGTCTGATTGCCGTCGAGCTTTCCAGCGGGCGAGTGGCCGCAAACCGCCAGGGCCAAAGCCTTAGAAAGCTTGTTAGCAATATATTCTAAAAAAGAAGGAGAATGAAACATGACAGCATTACTTATCATCGTAGTTGCAATTGTTCTGCTGGTCATCGGCTATGTTTTCTATGGCTCCTGGCTGGCGAAGCAGTGGGGCATTGACCCGAAGAGAAAGACGCCCGCACTGGAAATGGAAGACGGCGTGGACTATGTGGCGGCACCCCCGGCAGTTTTGATGGGACACCATTTTTCCTCCATCGCCGGAGCAGGCCCCATCAACGGCCCGATCCAGGCATCTGTGTTCGGCTGGGTTCCCGTATTCCTCTGGTGTATCATCGGCGGTATCTTTTTCGGCGGCCTGCAGGACTTCGGTTCCCTGTTTGCCTCCATTCGCCACGAGGGTAAATCCGTGGGCGAGATCATCAAGGATTCCATGGGCAAGAGGGCGCAGAAGTTGTTCATCATCTTTGCGTTGCTGGTTCTGATCCTGGTCATCGCATCTTTTGTAAATGTTGTGGCGGGCACGTTCTTTACGGCGGCAGATGCGGACGTGACCCTTGGCTTTACCACCAATCCCACCGGTAATCAGACCACGGCCATGATCTCCGTGCTGTTTATCCTGCTGGCGATTGTTTACGGCATCCTGACCAACCGTTTTGGCGTGAAGACGGTTCCGGCGACCATCATCGGCCTCATTGGCATCGTGGCCATCGTGGCCCTGGGCCTGAACGTGGGCCTTGCCATGAGCCGCATCGGCTGGATCGTGTTCATCGGCGTTTATATCACGGTCGCTTCCCTGATCCCTGTGTGGATCATGCTGCAGCCCCGTGACTATCTCTCCAGCTTCTTACTGTACGCCATGATGGCCCTTGCCGTGGTCGGGATCCTGATTTCCGCCTTCACGGGAAGCACCACCTTTACCATCCCGGCATTTACTGGCTGGAGTACCAAGATCGGAACTTTGTTCCCGGCCCTGTTCATCACTGTGGCCTGCGGCGCCTGTTCCGGTTTCCACAGCCTGATCTCCACCGGCACTTCTTCCAAGCAGCTTGACAACGAGAAGAATGCCAAGGCCATCGGCTATGGTTCCATGCTGATCGAGTCTGCGCTGGGCATCGTGGCCCTGATCGCCGTGGGTATGGTGTTTGACAAGTACCTGGAAGGCGGCTTCGGCTCTCCCTCCGCGGCGTTTGCGGGCGGCATCGCCCTTATGTTCAGCGGGGAGACCACCCACGTGTACGGCACCATCTACGCCCTGCTGACGCTGGCGGTCTCCGTGTTTGCGCTGACCTCCTTAGATACCGGCACCCGTCTCTCCCGGTTCATGTTCTCGGAGCTGTTCCTTAAGGACGGGGAGAGTACATACAAGGATGCGGCCGGTATCCGCAAAGTGCTGGCCCATCCCCTTGTGGGCACGGCTATGATGGTCATCATCGGCTGTGTCCTGGGGGGCTTAAGCCTCAGCCAGATCTGGGGACTCTTCGGTGCGGCCAACCAGCTCCTTGCAGGTATCGCCCTGATGGCGGTGGCGGCATGGCTGGGCAACGTGGGCAAGAATAACAAGATGTTCTACATTCCCATGGTGTTCATGCTGGCGGCTACACTGACCAGCCTGGTCCTCACCGTGAAGACCAAGATCGGTATGATCGGCGGCGGCACCGCGGCCTGGGGCGACTGGTTCCAGCTTCTCTTTGCGGCGGCCATGGCGATCCTGGCCATCGTCCTGGTGGTGGAGGGCATCCAGACCTTCCGGGCCCAGGCGGCGAAGAAGAAGGCAAACTGAAAATCTGAGACTGAATGGTTCCGGCTGTATCCGGAAGAAGGGCTGCCTGTTCCGGCGTATACCGGAAGGGCAGCCTTTTTGATCGTATAGGAAACTTCGTTCCCCATACGACAAAAAGCCCTCCGGTGGATCGCAGGGTCTGCCCCGGCGAAGCGAGGGTACTGCGGCGGAACGGAATGATCTTGCTGACGCAAGCCGCCGCACATAAAAGAATCCTGCGCGGCAGGATTCTTTTATTTATATGCGGCATGCGCCGATGCAGAGGAAATGTGCCGCTGTCACATGGTGTCCACAAACAAGATCCCGTCGAGTCCGGCCAGGGTTTCCAGATAGCTCTCCTTGGACAGGTGCTTCGGGAGATGGGCGGTGATGCGGACGGTGAAGGACTGGCCGCTGGTCCCGGGCCTGGTGATGTCGTACATGTCGATCTCGCAGCCGTCCACCTTTAACTTGTGGAGCAGCACGGCGACGGTCCCGCTCTCCCGGACCTCTGTATAGAGGCGGATGTAGCGGGAGTGCCGGTAGACGGAGCGCTCGATGTGGGGCAGCACGTGGAGCCCGGCCAGGAGGATCAGGGTCAGGACCACGGCGCCGTCCACGAAGCCGATGCCCACGGCCAGCCCGATGCAGGCGCAGATCCAGATGCTGGCGGCGGAGGTCAGGCCCTTGATCTGATGGCCGGAGATGATGATGGAGCCGGCGCCCAGGAAACCGACGCCGCTGATCACCTGGGCCGCCAGCCTGGCCATGTCCGCCTTTCCCGGAAAGACCAGCTCGATGTACTGGGCGGTCATCATCACCAGGGTCGCCCCCAGGCAGACGGCGGCGTCCGTCCGGGCCCCGCCGCCCCGCTTTTTGGCGCCCCGGTCGATTCCGATGAGCGATCCCAGTATGAGGGAAACCACGATCCGGAGGATCAGGTTTCCCGGTGTCCATTCTGTTAAACCCGTGAAAAACATGGCGTGTCCCCCCTTTTTTTCCATCATACCACAATGAGGCTTTTGCAGGCAATCAGAAAAGCGGGAGAAATGTTGGAGGAATCCGGCGGAGTTATCGATAGTAAACGACAAAAAAGTTTGCCGTTTACTATCGAACCTCCGGGGAAGCGCACGATTTTTGTAAGGTAGATTCCTGCGCTTATGCGCAGCAAAAATCGGCGCAGCAGACGCCATAAAGAAAAAATTTATGTCGTCTGCTATAAGTATATCCGTTCCAAGGTCACGGATCAGGAGGGGATGTTCTACATCTTTATTGACGAGGTGCAGTATGCGATCTCCCGGGAGGGGCTTAAGAATCCGGAGGGCGTTCACCTGTACGATGATAAGTAAGATGGATAAATGCTGTATATCCAAAAAAGTATTTATATGGTATAATCAACTTATTTATATGCAGATAACTGGGGAAGCTGTAAAAAAACATGGAAACGATCATTGGAAAGAGAAAAAACAGAGCTTTTCCTGTTTATAAATCAAATGCCCAAGAGGAGAACGCAGTGAGATCACAAAAAAGAAAATTGGCTTTGAGTCACAAGATTTTGATGAGCGTGGAGAAGCCTGCCCGGTACATCGGCGGCGAGGTGAACGCGGTCATGAAGGACCCGGATGAAGTGGAAGTCCGCTTTACCATGTGCTTTCCCGACGTGTACGAGATCGGGATGTCCCACCTGGGGATCCAGATCCTCTATGACATGTTCAACCGGAGGGAGGACGTCTGGTGCGAGCGGGTCTATTCTCCCTGGCCCGACATGGACAAGGTCCTCAGAGAGGAGAAGATCCCCCTTTTTACCCTGGAGGGCCAGACCCCGGTGAGGGAGATGGATTTTCTCGGTATCACACTTCAGTATGAGATGTGCTATACCAACATCCTGCAGATCCTGGATCTGTCCGGGATCCCGCTTTTTGCCGGGGAGCGGGGGGAGGAAGATCCCATCGTCATTGGCGGAGGCCCCTGCGCCTACAATCCGGAGCCCATCGCGGAGTTTTTCGACCTGTTCTACATCGGCGAGGGGGAGACCGTCTACGACGACCTGCTCGACCTGTATAAGCGGATGCGGGCCCGGGGGACGGGGAGGAGGGCTTTCCTGGAGCAGGCGGCAGGGATCCCCGGGATCTACGTGCCGGCCCTTTACGACGTGGAATATCATGAGGACGGGACCATAAGGGCCATGGTCCCCAACCATCCCCATGCGCCGGAGCGGGTGGTCAAACAGCTGGTGGTGGATATGACGAAGGTCCCCTATCCGGAAAAGCCGCTGGTGCCCTATTTAAAGGCCACCCAGGACCGGGTGGTGCTGGAGATCCAGCGGGGATGCATCCGGGGCTGCCGGTTCTGCCAGGCGGGGATGGTGTACCGGCCGGTGAGAGAGCGGGACGTGGAGGATCTGAAGGAGTACGCCGTGAAGCTTCTGGAGAACACCGGCCACGACGAGATCTCCCTGAGTTCCCTAAGCTCCAGTGATTACACCCGTTTGAAGGAGCTGGTGTATTTCCTGATCGAGCGGTTCGGGGAGCGGGACGTGAACATTTCCCTGCCCTCCCTCCGGATCGACGCCTTCTCCCTGGACGTGATGAGCCGGGTGCAGGACGTGAAGAAGAGCAGCCTGACCTTTGCGCCGGAGGCGGGAAGCCAGCGGATGCGGGACGTGATCAACAAGGGGCTCACCGAGGAGGTGATCCTATCCGGGGCGGCGGAGGCGTTCCGGGGCGGCTGGAACAAGGTGAAGCTCTATTTCATGCTGGGGCTCCCCACAGAGACGAAAGAGGACATCGAGGGGATCGCCGCTCTGGCAAACGAGGTGGCCAGGGTCTACTATGAGACGGTGCCCAAGGAGAACAGGCAGGGCCGGGTGCAGGTGAATTCCAGCACATCCTTTTTTATCCCCAAGCCCTTCACCCCCCTCCAGTGGGCCGCCATGTTCACGAAGGAAGAGTATCTGGACAAGGCACGAACCGTGAACGAGGCCATGAAGCGGCAACTGAACCACAAGAGCCTTCGCTACAATTGGCACGAGGCGGATGTCTCCGTGCTGGAGGGGGTGCTTGCCAGGGGGGACCGGCGGGTGGGCCGGGCGATCCTGGAGGCCTACCGGAGAGGGTGCCTGTTCGATTCCTGGTCGGAATGCTTTGACAATGAGAAATGGATGGCGGCCTTCGAGGCGGCCGGTTTGGACATCGCCTTTTACAATCTCAGGGAGCGGTCCCTGGACGAGATCCTGCCCTGGGACTTTATCGACGCGGGAGTCACGAAGGAGTTCTTAAAGCGGGAGTGGAAACGGGCCATGGAGGGAACCGTGACGCCCAACTGCCGCGCACAGTGCCAGGGCTGCGGCGTGAAAAAATTCGGAGGGGGTGTGTGCTTTGAAGGTCAGGATTAAATTCAGAAAGACAGGGCTCATGAGGTACATCGGGCATCTGGACGTGATGCGGTATTTCCAGAAGGTCAACCGGCGGGCGGGGGTGGACATCGCCTACTCCGCGGGCTTCAGCCCCCACCAGCTCATGTCCTTCGCGTCGCCTCTGGGTCTGGGGCTCACCGGCGAGGGGGAGTACTTGGACATGGAGGTGAACACCTGCGGGTCCTCGGCGGCTATAGTAAAGCGGATGAACGCGGTCATGGCGGAGGGGATGGAGATCGTCGGCGTCTGGCGGCTTTTTGAGGGCGCAAAGCCGGCCATGGCCGTGGTGGCTGCCGCCGACTATGTCCTCACGCCGGAGCCGGAGCTCTGGGAGGATATCAAGGAGAAGGCAGAAGCGTTTTTCGCTCAGGAAGCCATTTCCGTCCGGAAGAAGACGAAGAAGAGCGAGAAGGAAGTGGACATCCGCCCGCTCATTTATGACTGGAGACTTTTGGACGGGGGGATTTTCGTCAAGCTGGCGTCGGGAAGTGCCGACAATTTAAAGCCGGAGCTCCTTCTGGAGGCCTTTTGCAGGTATGCGGGGCAGGAATACGACCCCTGCGGTTTTTCGATCTGCCGCCTGGAACTTTACGCCAGAGAGGGCGGGGAAGCGGAGGGCCGCCTGGTCCCCCTCTCTGATTTCGGGGAGGAGATCTTATGAGGAGGACGGTCGTCACGAGGCTTTCCGGCTCCCTGCTTGCGGCCGAGGAGGAGGATGGGAGGATCACGGGGCTTTTTCTGGAGCCCGAGGGGACGGAGTCCCTGGTGGGGCGGATCTATGTGGGGCAGGTAAAGAGCATCGTGAAGAATATTCAGGCCGCTTTTTTGGAGTTCGGGCCGGGAAGGATGTGTTTTTATCCTCTGGAGGACTGGGAGAAGCATCCCCTCCCGGGAATGGAGGGGAAGGCCCTGAGGGAGGGGGACAGCCTGCTCGTCCAGATCGGAAAGGACGCAGTCAAGACGAAGGCTCCCACGGCGACCACCTGCCTCACCTTCACGGGGCAGTACCTGGTGCTCATGGCCGGGAAAAGGGGGATCTGTTTTTCTTCCAAGATCCGGGACGGGGCGAGAAAGCAGGCGTTAAAAGAGCTCCTCACAGAAGCGGCGGAGTCGGAGGCGGCTCCCTTTTCTTTCGGGCTCATCGTGCGGACCAACGGGAGGGCGGCGCCGGAGGAAGCGCTCCACTCGGAGCTTAAAGAGCTTCTCGGAAAAGCGGCCCGGATCCTTTCTCTCTGGGAGAAACGGACGGTGGGAAGCCTTCTCTATGAGCCGGAGCCCGCCTTTCTCGCGGAGATCTTCAACAATCGGACCGAGAGCCTTGCGGAGGCGGTCACCGACGACCGGGCCCTGTATGACCTGATGACGGAAAAGGGGGAAGCCCTGCGGAGGAAAGATGAGTCCTGCCCGCTCCCTGCTTTCCGGTTTTATGAGGATCCCTACCCGCTGTCCAAACTCTACAGCCTGGAGACGGCCGTCTCCAGGGCTCTCTCGGAAAAAGTCTGGTTAAAATCCGGAGGCTCGCTCATCATCCAGCCCACGGAGGCCCTGGTGGCCATCGACGTCAACACCGGCAAGTTTGACGGGAGGAAAAAGCTGGAGGAGACCTTCCTTAAGATTAATCTGGAGGCGGCGGAGGAGATTGCCGTCCAGCTCAAGCTCCGGAACCTGTCGGGGATCGTCATCGTGGATTTCATCGACATGGAGGAAGAAGCCCACAGGGAACAGCTTCTGAGGGCCTTTGCCGCTGCTCTCCGGAATGACCCGGTGAAGGTGGATCTTTTGGGATTTACCAGGTTAAACCTGGTGGAGCTCACCAGGAAGAAGGTGAGAAAGCCCCTTCATGAGCTCGTCCCGGGAGAAAAAAGGGCGGAAAAGGATAAAAAACGATAAAACCGGGAATATTATAGGGATATTTTCAAGATTCCGCTTGCATTTTGGGTGCAAAAATGATACATTATTCTTTGTGGGTTTCATTCCCAAATATTTTAGTCAATGGAGGACGTGAAATGAAGAAGCGTGTAGCGGTACTTATGCTTGCGGTGGTCATGACCGTTCTGGCCCTGGCCGGATGCGGCGGCGGAGGGAAGGATTCTCCCGTAGTCGGCGCCTGGAAGGCCACGGAAGTCGAGGCCATGGGTGTCAATGTAAAGGTAGACGAATACCTGAAGCAGATGGGCATGGACGACATGAAGATGGACATGGACATTAAGAGCGACGGCAAGTTAAGCATGGACCTGATGGGACAGCAGGCCGAGGGAACCTGGAAATACAGCGGTTCTACCCTTACCCTGACCGTAGACGGAGAGGATGCGAAGGCCGAGTACAAAGATGGCAAGATCACGATGGAAGAGAGCGGCGTGAAGATCATCTTTGAGAAATAAGACCGGAACAGAATAAGACAGAGAAGGCATCCTGCAGGATCGATAAAAGATCCTGCGGGGTGTTTTTTCATATCGGCACCGCGGGAAACGGCATTGACTTTGAACAGGCAGGGCGTTTATAATGGGAAGGTAGATGCATGCAGGATCGCATGGAACAGAAGAAAACAGGGGGATCGATGATGTATTGTCCAAATTGCGGAAATGAACTGAAAAACAATGAAAATTTCTGCCCGGCCTGCGGAAAGCCCGTGGGGCAGGAGGCGGGGAATCCGGGGCAGTCTTGGCAGGGGACCGGACAGGCCGCGCCGCTTTACGGCCAGAGCCCGGATGGAGCTTCGGACCGGTCGTATCCGGTTCCGTCCCGTCCGGATCGGCCTTATCCGGACCGGCAGCCTTCGGCGGATATCCCGTACATGCCGTATACGAAGGAGGAGCCTCCGAAGAAAAAAGGGAAGAAGGGGCTGGTGATCGCGCTGGTCAGCCTGGCTGCCGCTGCGGTTGTCGCCGCCGCAGTCCTCATCCTCTTTGTCTTTAACTGGGAGAGGAAGCTTGAGGAGCATGTGAAGGAGAGGGACTGGGCGGAGGCCGGGGCCCTGTATGAAGAGAAGGTCAGCGGAAACGACAAGAGGGAAGAAAAAGCAGGCGGGATCCTGCGGGAGGCGGTGGATGCGTTAAAGGAAGGCTATGATTCTGATTCCATGGAGTACTCTGCGGTGATGGAGCATCTGGAGGCGATCGGAGAGTTTTGGGATGACTCTTATGTCCAGATGGCGGCAGACGAGATCCGAAGCGCGGAAGGGCAGAATGCCGTGGTTGGAACCTGGAACGCGACAGAAGTCGAGGCCATGGGCGTCAACGTAAAGGTGTCTGAGTATCTGGAGCAGATGGGCCTGAGTGACATGAAGATGGAGATGGTGATCGCGGAGGACGGCAGGTTCAGCATGGACCTGATGGGACAGCTGGCCGAGGGCACCTGGAAGTACAGCGGCTCAACCCTCACTTTGACCGTGGACGGGGAGGATGCGAAGGCAGATCATGAGGACGGCAGGCTTATCATAGAAGAAAGCGGCGTAAGGATCATCTTTGAAAAATAAACTCTGCCTCTGTTTTAAAAAAAACAGAGATTTATCTATTGACAGCCGGCCGTTTTTGGGTTAGACTGAAGCGGTATGTTTACATTAGACTGTCCGTGTCCGGCTTTAATGCAAACCAGATAAAAACCAACTATTTTATTTGATTTGGAGGTGTATCAATTGGCAAATATCAAATCCGCAAAGAAGAGGGTATTAGTGACCCAGACCAAGACCGCCAGGAACAAGGCGATCCGTTCCAGGGTGAAGACCATGATCAAGAAGGTCGAGACTGCTATTGCTGCCGGTGACAAGGCTGCTGCACAGGCCAGCTTATTAGTAGCCATCAGCGAGATCGACAAGGCTGCTTCCAAGGGTGTCTATCACAAGAACACCGCTTCCAGGAAGGTTGCCCGTTTGACCAAAGCCGTAAACGGCGTTGCATAAATATACTCGTGAGTGTGATCGATCAAAATCCTGTCAGAATGGTGTGCTGGCAGGATTTTTCCATATTAGGGGAAGGAACGTTCTATGTTTGGTTATGTGACGATCAACAAGCCGGAGCTCAAGATTCGGGAGTTCCAGCGGTATCAGGGATACTACTGCGGGATCTGCCGGAGCTTAAGGCTCCGGTATGGATTTTCCGGGCAGATGGCCCTCAATTACGATATGGTGTTCCTGGCGGCTCTCCTCACAGGGCTTTACGAGGGGAAAGAGTACCTGGCCCTGCGCCGGTGCGTCCTTCACCCGGCGGGACGGCACCTGTCCGTCCAGAATCCGTATATCGATTATGCGGCGGACATGACGGTGCTCCTCGCTTATCACAACCTGATGGACGACTGGCGGGACGACAGAAATACGTTCAGCCTGGCGGCGGCAGGGCTTTTAAAAAGAAAATGCACGGCTCTGGAAACAAAATATCCCAGGCAGTGGAAGGCCGCGCAGAGGGAGATCCGGAGGCTCCACGGGTATGAGCAGGCGGAGAGCGCCGGCCTGGACGGGGCGGCCGGCTGCATGGGGGCGCTCCTCGGGGAGATCCTGGTCTGGAGAGAGGATCAGTGGGAGAGGCCCCTGCGCGCCATGGGATTTTATCTCGGGAAGTTCGTCTATCTGATGGACGCCTACGAGGACCTCCCCCAGGACGAGAGGCGGGGCAGGTACAACCCGCTGCTTTCGGAAAAGGGCCGGCCGGATTTTGAGGAATGGTTCGCTCAGGTACTGACCATGATGATGGCCGGCTGCGCGGGGGAGTTTGAACGGCTTCCGATCTTAAAGGATGTTGCCATTTTGAGGAATATATTGTATGCTGGAGTCTGGGTCAGATACGACGGCATGAAGAAAAAACGGGAAAAGAGAACGGGAGAATAAGAATGGATCCTTATAAAGTGCTGGGGGTGGACCCTTCGGCCTCCGACGAAGAAGTAAAAAAGGCATACCGGAATCTGAGCAGGAAGTATCACCCGGATTCCAATGTGAACAGCGCCCACCCGGAGATCGCGGAGGCCAGGTTCAAGGAGGTCCAGCAGGCTTATGATATCATCATGAAGAAACGGCAGGGCGGTTCCGGCTATGGGGGCGGGAGCTATGACGGGGACCGGCAGGACGGCTACGGCGATCCCTTTGGCGGCTTCGGAGGATTTGATCCTTTCCGTGGTTTCGGCGGCTTCGGCGGCGCCTATGGTCAGAGCCGGGGGAGTACGTACCAGAATGAGACGGACAGCCATCTGCGGGCGGCGGCAAATTATATCAACTCCGGCCATTACCGGGAAGCGCTGAACGTGCTGGACGGGATCAAGGAGCGGGGCGGTACCTGGTATTATTACCATGCCGCGGCAAATTCCGGGATGGGGAACAACATCCAGGCTCTGGAGTCCGCGAGGAAAGCCGCAGAGATGGAGCCGGACAACGCCCGCTTCCGCATGCTCCTCGACCAGCTGGAATCCGGCGGGAGCTGGTACCGCTCCATGGGAGAGGGGTACGGCCGGGGGATGGGCAGCATGAACAGCTGGTGCTGCCAGATCCTTGCCCTCAACGCGATCTTAAATCTCTGCTGCTGCCGGCCCTTCTGACGGCCCTGTGCAGATCCCGGCAGATCCGGCGCCTGCTCTTTGTCCCGGCGCCGGGTTCCCGTATCGGAGATTGTCCGGGAAGAATTCCGGTTGACAACCTGCAGGATACCGGTGTAGAATATTTAGTGGTTTTGATTTTGTGTATTCTGTATATTTTTGCCCTGCATATGCGGATGCAGAATGGTCATATCAGGGATAAAAAAATTGGAGAGGAGTTAGAACCATGAAGTTTTCCCAAAAGTGTATGCGGATATTCGGCGGCTGTGTCCTCTTTTTTATGTCTGTTCTGGCGTTTGTCACGGCAGCCATGGCGGCCTCGGGCCAGTGGGACGCGGACGGCTCTTACAGCCTGGTCATCCAGAAGCAGTTTGACAGCACGACCTCGCCGGAGCTTCTGGAGGAAGCCAAAAAGCAGACCTACCGCTTCCGCGTCGAGGGCTACCGCCTGGACAAGGACAAAAATAAGATCCCGGTCGACGACATCGTGGAGATCGGCCCAGGCTCAGAAGACTGGACAGAGAGTTCGGCCACCGGCAAGTCCTGGAAGAAGTCGGAGACGCTCAGCTCCGAGGGGCCCATCTACGTCTCGGTGACCGAGATCACCAACGATGTGACTCTGAAGGTGGATCTTCAGGAGTACAACATGGGAGACTCCCGCGCCGAGGTCGCCAACCTGTATACGGAAGCTCCCCAGGTGCGGGATCTGAACAGCAACGGTAAGATCATTCTCTCACGGCCGGATAAAAAGACGGTCTACGTGAACGGGCAGCCGGTAGAGCAGGCGGTCACCACCACCTCCGTCTTCCGCATAAGGCACGAGTGGCCCTGGAGCGGCGACAAGGCGCAGCCCGGAAACTGGACGCAGATGCCGGACGAGATCGTGACGCTGGCGCCCGGCAGTGAACTCGTCTACACCGGACTTCAGGCCGGCCGTTATACCATTGAGGACCTTTCCGTGTCCGGCTACAAGATCCAGCTCGGGTCCCGGACGAAGGATGTCTCGGCGGGGAAGACCGGAGAGTTCTACATAAACAGCAAGCCCGGCAGGCTGGTCATCACCGCCGGCGGCACGGAGAACGACGGCGGTCGGCATTATTATACGATCAAGCGGGTCAGCGCCCCGTACGGCGCGGAGCCTTTCGAGGACCGGACCACCCAGGCCGTCTCCTCCGGGGGGCGCTATGAGGTCACGAACCTGCCCCGGGGCAAATATGAGGTGACGGAGTACACCTTTTCCAGCGCGCCTGCCAGATTCAAGGTGAGGGTGCCGGAGACGGATTCCAAAACGGTAACTTTAAATGGAGGATTCCCGAAGAAATATTTTACTACACCAGAAAAGAAACAGTATACAAAATTCAATGTGGGCGGAGATTACATCACGGATCTGACATTCGGCCCCCTGCGCAATTCGAGCGGTAATAAGATAAATTCGAATTACAGCTATGATTTTGGAATCAGATATCGAAAGGCCGCTGACCAGGATGGCTATACGACTTCCACCTGGAAGACACCAAGGAAAGCGAACCTGGAATACGCCTTTACCAGCCCGATCTATCCCAGAGCCGACGGCACCCTTGCCTTTGCGGTCTGGAACGTGACGGCCAAAACCGGGGACCATGTGGATGTGCGCTGGACCGAGAATACGAGGAAGATCAACACTTACTATAAAGACTACGACAACATCGATCACACAGTCACGCTGGACGAACGCGGCTGGATGGAGATCACTGCGCCGACGGTGACCTCCGCCGATATCGGCGCGGACGAAGTCACCTACACTTACACGCTCAAAAAGAGCAGGAACGGGGCGCCGGTCCGGACCCTGGAGCTGGAGCCGGGAGAGACGGGGAAGCTTGAGGGGCTGGAGGCGGGAACCTATTTCGTCAGAGAGACGGTGAACCTGGATCAGCCGGACGGCTTCAAGATGGAGATTTCCGGCGATCCCTTCGGCTCCACGGAGGCGGGGACGCCCTTTGACCTCGTCACAATGGGGGACCGTACGCTGACCATCACAAAGCCGACGGCCAATGACGGCGGCCGGACTTACACCTTCACGGTGGAGCGGACCGGCGGAAAAGAACTGGGAACCCCTTTTACGCCAAAGACCGTGACTCTCAGAGCGGGAGAAAGCGACAGCAGCATCACCCTCCCGGAGGGCGAGTATAAGGTCACTCCCACGGACGATATGACCGAGGTCTTCCGTCTGAACTGCAGCGACAGCACCCAGGTCCATGCGGAAGTTCCCTCCTCCCATTCCGCCACCGTGACATTTACCAATGTGTTCACCAAGGGAAAACTGGGCTACCGCTACGTCCACGAGTATTACCTGAAGGACGGGGAGAGTGACAGATACAGCTATGAGGGCTGCAGCCCGGTGACGACGGTGGGCGGCCGGGACAATAACGCGGAGACCTACGGCTCGTTCGATGTCACCAAGGAGCCGGGCTTCACCTTCACCGACACGGACGGGGAGAAACAGACCTACACCTATGCCTACATGCCCGACAACAACGGCTACGGTTATGCGAACAGTGGGAAGTCGGCGGTCGGGAAAAGCGGAGGGGACGGTCTCCGCCCGGCGAACCAGAGCACCGAAAAGGGGACCGAAATGCCGATCTCTTACAGGGTGGACGAAAATCTGACCAGCCAAAAAGTGATCGGGGTCGATGAGAACAAGTCCCAGATCATCATCCTGCGCTATTTCCGGGTGCTGCCGGAGGATCAGAAGGGCAGCTACAAGTACGTCCATGTGTACTACCTCCGGAACAAGGACGGCACCGTCACGTGGGAGGGCACCAGCGACATTCAGGAGGCAGCCGGCCAGCTTGGGATCTCCTACCCGGCCAAAAACATTCCGCTGATGCCGGATTACAGACCGGCAGGCAAAGACCAGACGTACCACTACGTTCACAACAACCGCCCCACCTGCGGTGTCCTGGTGGATGATCACACGGATACGAACGCCGCACTGATCGAAGGGATGGCCACAAACGATCCCGGGGCCCAGAAGCGCTACTACCCCAACAGCAATGGCGACAGTGTCGTTGCTACCGAGGACGGCAGACAGATCATCATCCTGCGCTATTACCGCGAGGAAGATCCGGTGGTAACTAACGGTACCTACAAGGTCGTCCATGAGTATTACCTCCGGGAAGATCTGGAGGATCAGATGGATACGGAGGAAGATTCTGAAGCCGGGGACGGCGGACCTGTGGACGACGCTTCGTCCGAGGAGACGGAGTCCGGCGCCGGTGAAGCCCGGACAGCGGCTTCTTCTGCAAAGCCGGCCGGCGGCGGTCTCCCGGGTGTCGGTCAGCCAGAGACAGATCCTGCGGCCACAGCAGAGGAGAGCGCCGGTGCGCCGCCGGAAACACAGCTTTCCGGGGAGGAAAGCGGCAGCGCGCCGCCGGAAACACAGCCTTCCGAGGAGGAGAGCGGCAGCGTCCCGCCGGAAACGCAGCCTTCAGAGACGGAAAGCATCGGCGCACCGTTGGAAACACTGCTTTCCGAGGAGGAGCGCGTCGGCTTGCTGTCCGATAGGCAGCCGACGGAGGAAGAGAGCGGCAGTGTGCCGTCCGATACGCAGCCCGCGGAGGGGGAGAGTGTCAGCGCCCCGTCCGATACGCAGCCGACAGAGGAGGAGAGCGGCAGTGTGCCGTCCGATACGCAGAACGCAGAGGAGGAGAGCGGAAGTGCTCCGGCCGGTACCCAGCCTGCAGAGGAGAGCGCCGGAATCCAGGATCCCATGTCGGTGGAGGAGAGCGTCGATGTCCTGTCCGATGTCCTTCCTTCCGAGGAGGAGAACGACAGTATGCTGACCGATACCGCGCCTGCAGAGGATGATCCCGGGGACAGTGAGGAGCTCCCTGGGGAGAGCGGATGGGACTCTTCCTTTGCCGGTACGCTGGGTAGCGGCGGAGGGTATTCCTACAAATTTGAGGGTGCACGTGCCATTGAGACCATTACGGCCCCGCTGGGCTCCTCCCACAAGGACGACGAGGTGGCCAGACGGTACTCGTGGACGCCGGAGGGGACTGAGACCGCATACGGCTATCAGTATCTGGACGCGGTCTATGGAAACACCGGTGAGGAGAACCGCTACAGCCATATATCCAACATGGAATGGGCCGCCTCCACCCAGGAGGGCGATCAGATCATCATCCTGCGCTATTACCGGGACGGGGATACTCCGGCCGCTCCCGGAAGCGACCTTTCCTACAGAGTGGTCCACGAGTACTACCTGGAGGATGCCGGCGGGGGCTGGAGCCTGGAGGGCAGGACCGAGGTCGGCCAGGAGGCCGGGGCCGAGGGCCGCAGCTATGACCAGGGCGACGTGGCCAAAAGGCCCGAGTACGGCGGAAGGACGTACACCTATACCGAGGACGCCTACGGTATCTGGTCCGGAGGGCAGGAGTATGCGCCCGAGGCCGGAAAGACTTCCGTCACCGCCACCGAAAACGGCGACCAGATCATCATCCTGCGCTATGTCCGGAAGGCTTCCCCGGAGAAACCCGGGGAGGATCCGCCCAAAACTCCGACGCCTCCCACAAAGGTTCCGCCGCTCAGGTCTCCCCAGACCGGGGACACGGGCAGCGCCGGCCTTTGGACGGCCCTGGCGGCCGCCTCGCTTTGCGGCCTCGCCGTGCCGCTTGCGGGCCGCAAAAAACGCAGAAAAGCAAAGGCAGGAAATACCCTGTAACAGGGCAGACAGAAGAGACAGTCCCGGAAGATCCTGAGGAAATCACTCAGGGCCTTCCGGGATTTTTTATGCGCACGCCAATGCAGAGGAAATGTGCCACCGAAGTGGCGCATCGGCGGCGCGGCGAGCAGGGGAAGATAAATCTTTCCTACTCGATCGTGCAGGGGCGCAATATGTAGGATTTAAGTTGACAATCTGCGGAGCGTCAGTGTAAAATATTTAATGATTTTAGGTGATCTTGATCTTACAGAGAAGGCGGGGAAGACGGGAGATGCTTCAGCGCAGAGAGAAGCCGGGGTTATTGGATATCTTGCTTGACCATTACATTGTATTTTGTGTATTTTTTGCCCTGCTCATGCTGACCCTGACCGGTGTGGGAGATGTGCGCACGGTCAGCATGGCAGGGCTTCTTTTGTGTGCGGCGGGTTTGATGCAGCCTTCTGCGGCCGTCGATCTCTGGGTCTTTGTCCCGCTCCTCCTCTATAATGTCCTCAATATGGCTTCCGCCTATGCCGCCCACGGAAACATCGCTGAGGGATACGGGGGGATCCAGATGATCCTGCCGACGATCTATCTCCTGACGGCCTGCATGGACGGTCCCGGGCTTCTCTGGCTGAAGCGTATGTGCGCGGGCTGGGCAGGCATCCTGGCTGCGGCAGGGCTGGCCGGATATGTCTGGGCCGCGTTGCTTGGGGAGGGGGGAGGCCGGATGGGCGGCGCCCTGGGAAATCCCAACGCGATGGGGATCTTTCTGGTGATGGGCTGGTTCGCGGTCCAGAAGGAAAGGCCGGAGGGATCCCGGGCCAGTCAAGGGTCGGATCTGTGGGAAGGGATCGCTGCCGGCCTGGAGCCGGTGCTGCTCGCCGCGCTGGCGCTCACGCTGTCGATGGGGAGCTTTGCCGCCATGGCGGCGGGGATCCTCATGCTGTTCGTGTCGGAACGGAAAAAGGGGATGAGAGAACTGCTCCGGTACGCCTGCCGGGTCCTGGCGAGGGAGTCCCTCGGGATCGGCACCGGACTCCTCATCTATCTCGGAGCGTCCCGGACCGGCGCCGGATGGGTCTGCATCCCGCTTCTCCTGTATGTGCTGGCGCAGGCGTTTTTCTGGAAGGATCTGGTGTGCTTCCTGCAGATACACAGCCGGACTGCGACGTGTCTTGCGGCCGCGGGGATCCTGGTGGCGGGATTGGCAGTCGGGGTGAGGCCGGCCGCCTTCTCGACCTTTGCCGAGCGTCTGGAGATGATGCGCTCCGGCTTCTCTTATCTGACAGTGGATCCCATTCTCGGTGTAGGGCCTTTTGTGTGGAGGCTTCTGGATATGCAGGACGGCGGGACCTATTTCGCTACGTGGCATATCCACAATGTGCTGCTCCATGCGGCCGTGGAGTTTGGCTGGGCCGCGGCAGTGTTACTTTTGTGGATCGTGGTCCGCTTTTACCGGAAAAGGGCGGGTGCTCATACAAAAGCGGGCTTCACCGCATACTGTGTCCACAACCTGATGGACACCAGTTTCTTTTACATCGGCATCACATCTTTTGCGCTGGTCCTGGCGGAGGATCCGGGGGAGGGAGGGAAACGGATCAAAGGCGCCCCGCTCAAGGCCCTCTTCCTGCTGCTCGCAGTGCTGCATGTCGTTCATTTTCTCAATATCATATATGGGTGAAAAATATGTCACACAGACACAAGAGATTCCCTCCCAGGACATTACGGTTTGTTATGACACCACCCGCACCAGGCTGACCGGCACGTCGTACAGAGAAAAGCAGATGGTCCTGGTCACGGCCATGGCCCCCAACCGGGTGACGGACAAGAGCGGAAAGATCGAGGCGGTGAAACGGGATCAATCTGTATTCCAGGTACTTCCTGAACGCCATCGTCGCGCCGGTCCATACGGTCTGCCAGGGGATGGCCAGGCTGGATGACAACGGCCTGGAGGTCCGGACCGAGCCCACCGGCCAGCGGGAGCTCCGGGAGCTCATGGGTTCCTTTAACCAGATGGCGGTCAGTATCCATCCGATCCTGGCGCAGGCGGACGCCGCGCAGCCGGACGGGGGATCATGTACGACGGCGGCGGTGCAGTAAAGGGATGATCTCAATTTTGTGTAATTGGCAGTTGGGTTTTTTGTAAACGATAAGGAGAAGGAAGTATGCAGGCAGAACTAAAATGGCTGGAGGACCCTGCGGTGTTCCGGGTGAACCGACTGGACGCCCATTCCGATCACGTATGCTATGCCTCCTGGGAGGAGGCTTTGCAGGGAAAGACGTCCCTGCGCCAGTCCCTGGACGGGCAGTGGCGCTTTTGCTGGAGTGCATCTCCCGCAAAGCGCCCGGCGGACTTCTGGCGGGAAGGGTATGACGATTCCCACTTTGATACGATCCTGGTTCCCGGCCATATGGAGCTGCAGGGGTACGGGCAGATCCAGTATATCAACACGCTGTACCCCTGGGACGGGCACCGGGAGCTGCGCCCCCCGCAGATCGACTGGGAGGACGATCCGGTCGGAAGCTACGTCCTTGAGTTCGACCTTGCGCCCGGTCTTCTCGGCAGGGAGGTCTGTATCAGCTTCCAGGGGGTGGAGCAGGCATTTTACGTATGGATCAACGGACAGTTCGCGGGCTATGGCGAGGACAGTTTTACGCCCTCGGACTTTGACCTCACCCCCTGGATCCGGGAAAGGGGAAACCGGCTCTGCGTGGAAGTGTATAAGCGCAGCAGCGCGGCCTGGATCGAGGATCAGGATTTCTTCCGCTTCGGCGGGATCTTCCGCTCTGTCTTTCTCTACGCGAAGCCGGACCTGCACCTGGAGGATCTGTGGCTCATGGCGGGACTTGAGGAGGACGGGGCCGGAACCCTTTCCGCCAGGCTCCTTCTCACAGGGGAGAAGGAAGGGGTGGCAGTAGACTGCCTGATCCGGGATCCGGAGGGCGGGACGCTTTTCTCCGGGCCGCTCTCTCTAAGTCCGGAGGGACGGTATCTGAGAAGCGGGACACTCCGTTTTGAAGACATCTGCCCCTGGAGCCACGAGGCGCCGGCCCTCTATAGGGTGACCCTCACCCTCCGCAGGGCCGACGGGACGGTGGCGGAGGTCGTTCCCTACGAGACCGGCTTTCGGCGGCTGGAATTAAAGGACGGCGTGATCCTGTTAAACGGACGGCGGCTCGTCCTAAACGGTGTGAACCGCCACGAGTGGAATCCGGAGAGAGGGCGCGCGGTGACCCTTTCGGACATGGAGGAGGCGTTAGCGGTCTTTCACAGGAACAACATCAATGCGGTCAGGACCTGCCATTATCCCAACCAGACGCCCTGGTACCACCTGTGCGACCGGAACGGGATCTATATGATGGACGAGGCCAACCTGGAAAGCCACGGCTCCTGGCAGAAGCTGGGGAAGGTGGAGCCCTCCTGGAATGTGCCGGGGGATCTGCCGGAATGGAGGGAATGTGTGAAGGACCGTGCCGGAAGTATGTTTGAGCGGGATAAGAACCACGTGTCCATCCTCTTCTGGTCCTGCGGGAACGAGTCCTACGCCGGCGAGGATATCCTGGCGATGGCTGAATTTTTCCGGGCCGCGGACAAAAGCCGCCTGGTCCACTACGAGGGGGTGTTCCACAACCGGAAGTTCGACCGGATCTCCGACGTGGAGAGCCGGATGTACGCGCCGCCGGGGGAGGTCCGGGAATATCTGGAGAGCGGCTCCGGAAAGCCGTTTCTCCTCTGTGAATACATGCATGACATGGGGAATTCCCTGGGCGGTATGGAGAGCTACATCCGTCTGGGAGAAGAATTTCCCCGGTATCAGGGCGGATTTATCTGGGACTACATGGATCAGGCCCTGTGGCACACCGATGCCTGCGGCCGGCGCGTGCTGGGCTACGGCGGGGATTTCGGCGAGCGGCCGAGCGACTATGCGTTCAGCGGGAACGGCATCGTCTTTGCGGACGGGACGGAGAAACCGGCCATGCAGGAGGTGCGGTACTGGTACGCTGCCCCGGAGGAAAGGCGTCTTCATGATGAGGCGAACTGCAGGGCGGCCCGCGAGGAGGGCGCCCGCCTGGCGGCCCTTCGGTGCTGGGACGCCGTGAGAAAGCCCTCCTCTCTTCTGACGGCCCACGGCGACGGTGCCCTGGGCGTGCGGGGGGACGGCTTCGAGATCCTGTTTTCCTACCCGGAGGGAGGCCCGGTCTCCCTGAACCTGCGCGGCCGGGAATGGCTGTGGCGCGCCCCCAGGCCGGCGTACTGGCGCGCGCCGACGGAGAATGATCTGGGGAACGGCTTTGCGGCGGCTTCCTCCGTCTGGTCGGCGGCGGAGCTCTGGCAGACCTGTGCGGATATCCGGGTTCTGGAGGAGAGCGGGGAAGAGGTCAGCATCTGCTACAGCTACCGGGCCCCGGCCCTTCCCGGACTCTGCACCGAGGTCGTCTACACGGTGAAGGCCTCCGGCAGCATGGAGGTGAGCGCCCGCTATCACGGTCAGGCAGGCCGCCCGGGGCTTCCGCTCTTCGGCCTCCGCTTCGCCACGCCGGCGCCGGTGGAGACGGTGCGCTGGCTGGGACTCTCCGGGGAGACTTATCCGGACCGGAAAAAGGGCGGCATCTTCGGCTGGCACCAGGAGAGTCCGGGGATCCCCGGATATCTGGTCCCCCAGGAGTGCGGCTGCCATGTGGATACGCGGGCCGTATCCCTGCAGTCTCCGGCCGGCGGGATGCTGGAACTTGAGATGGCGGAGGAGCCTTTCGCCTTTTCTGTCCTTCCCTACACACCCTGGCAGCTGGAGCAGGCGATGCACCGGGAGGAGCTTCCCGTGCCTGTGCGCACCGTGGTGACCGTCTGCGGGGCCATGCGGGGAGTGGGGGGCATTGACAGCTGGGGCTCCGACGTGGAGCCCGCTTACCGGATCGGCGCTAAGGAGGATATCCTGTGTACCTTCCGGATCCGGCTCTGAGGAGCTGTCTGTGGAGGAAGCCCCGCGCGTTTTCCGGTATGGCAGATGTGCCGAAGACGGTATGGCCTGCTGTGCGGAACGCCGCAGATGAATCTGTTCCCGGATTCCAGGCTGATCTTGAAGGACGGGAAATACAGCATGGAGGTGCTGGGGCATCAGACGGCCCTCACGGACGGGGGACCGAGGTGAAGCTCCGGTTCGAGGCGCGCCTGGCCCACCTGTTCGATCCGGCGACGGAGAGAAATCTGCTTGTCTGAGAGACCGGCGCCGTCTTTCCCGGCATAAAAACATAGAGATGCGTCTTTTGAGGAGCGGGGTTTCCGGAAAACGGGAGCCCCGCTCCTTTACAGATCCCCGGCGGAGTGATAAAATGACATGCGGTGCGGAAAATGGCGCGCTTCGGGGAACGGCTCTGGTCGAGACCGAAAAAATCGGTGAAAATCCCGTCGGATTCCTTAAAATATCCTTGATAAAAAATTGTCTTTGAGCTATAATTATAATCGGCAGAAAATGGTTTTACTTTTTATAAATCCGATAAAACGCGTCTCTGTGAAGCATACTTTACGTACTGGCGTGTTTTCCTGGATACTACGTAATGAAAATGGAGGACTGCAAAATGAGTAATTTATCCACAGGAAAAGCAAGCGAGAGGATCGCCGGCTTACTGGACGCTCAGAGTTTTGTGGAAATCGGAAGCTACGTGACTGCTAGGAGCACCGATTTCAATCTGGCGGACAAGGAAACCCCTGCAGACGGCGTGATCACCGGCTACGGCACCATCGACGAAAAACTGGTGTACGTGTACAGCCAGGACGCTTCCGTGCTGGGAGGCTCCATGGGTGAGATGCATGCGAAGAAAATCTCCGCCCTTTACGCGCTGGCCATGAAGATGGGAGCGCCCGTGATCGGCCTGGTCGACTGCGCGGGCTTACGGCTTCAGGAGGGGACGGATGCCCTTCAGGCCTTCGGTGAACTGTATAAGAATCAGGTGGACGCTTCCGGTGTGATCCCTCAGATCACAGCCGTGTTCGGCACCTGCGGCGGCGGCATGGGCGTGGTTCCCGCGCTGACGGATTTTACGTTTATGGAAAAGGAGCAGGCGAAGCTGTTCGTGAACGCTCCCAATGCCCTGGACGGAAATACCACCGCCAAGTGTGATACGGCTTCTGCGGCCTATCAGAGCGAGAAGATCGGTTCCGTGGATGTGGCCGCGTCCGAGGCGGAGATCTTTGAAGAGATCAAGGCTCTGGTTTCCGTGCTGCCGGCCAACAATGAGGACGATCTGTCTTACGGGGAATGCACAGACGATCTGAACCGTGTATGTGAAGGACTGGAAAACTGCACAGGAGATACCTCCATTGCCCTGTCCATGATTTCAGACGACAACTTCTTCTTTGAGACGAAGAGAGCATATGCGAGGGAGATGGTCACAGGCTTTATCCGCCTGAACGGGAGCACCGTGGGCGCAGTGGCAAACCGAGCTGAGATCTGTGACGAGGACGGAAACGTGGCGGAGACCTTTGACGGCACCCTGACCAGCGCGGGCTGTGAGAAGGCCGCCGAGTTCGTGGAGTTCTGTGACGCGTTCGGGATCCCCGTTCTGACCCTCACCAACGTGAAGGGCTATAAGGCCGACAAGCACCAGGAGAGAAAGATCGCAAGAGCCGTGGCCAAGATGACCTATGCTTTTGCCGACGCGACGGTGCCCAAGGTCAACGTGATCGTAGGGACGGCTTACGGCAGCGCTTACGTGGCCATGAACAGCAAGTCCATCGGCGCCGACATGGTATTCGCATGGCCCTCCGCCTCCATCGGCATGATGGACGCCAAGAGTGCGGCCCGGATCATTTACGCCGACGAGATCGAGAAGGCGGAGGACGGAGCGGCTCTTCTCTCGGAGAAGACGAAAGCCTATGCCGAGCTTCAGGGGAGCGCCCTGTCTGCGGCGAAGAGAGGCTACGTGGACAATATCATCGACGCCCAGGATACCAGAAAATACGTGATCGGGGCCTTCGAGATGCTCTTCACCAAGAGAGACGAGCGTCCTGCGAAGAAGCACGGTACGGTATAAGTATGAAAGCAAGCTTTCATATCTACCTTTATGGCAGGTGCAAGACCTGCCAAATAGAGGAAAAAATGAGGTGACCATATGAGTTTGAGCAATATTTTCTTAGACGCCCTTTCCAATACGATCCTGGGTATGGGGACCGTGTTCGTGGTGCTGATCATCATTATTGTCGTGATCATCCTGATGAGCAAGGCGGTCCGTTCCATCGAGGGAAAAGGAAAGGAAGCAGCGGCGCCTGCGGTGAAGGCTCCGGCTCCCGCACCGGCAGCGCCTGTGATAGAGGAAGAGGAGACGGACGATCTGGAGCTGGTCGCGGTGATCACCGCGGCGGTGGCGGCTTCCATGGGAAGTACGTCCACGGACGGTTTTGTCGTCCGCTCCATCAAGAGAGCAAAAAGCAGAAATTGGTAAACAGATATCTTTCAGGAGGAAACACCCAAGGGTGTACCCAGATGCCCTGAGAACACGGGCTGATAAGGAGGAAAACTAGAATGAAAAATTATACGATCACAGTAAATGGCGTGGCTTATGACGTAACCGTAGAAGAGGCAGGCGCAGGAAGCGCACCCGCAGCAGCTCCCAAGGCGGCACCGAAGGCGGCTCCCAAAGCAGCTCCCAAGGCAGCAGCTCCCGCGGCAGGAGCCGGCAGCATCCAGGTGAAGGCCGGTGCGGCAGGCAAGGTCTTCAAGATCGAGGCTTCCGTGGGCCAGGCGATGAAGGCCGGCGATCCGGTGGTCATCATTGAGGCCATGAAGATGGAGATCCCGGTGGTCGCTCCTGAGGACGGCACCGTAGCCAGCATCGATGTGACTGTAGGCCAGGAGATCGCGGCAGGCGCTGTGCTCGCAACCCTGAACTAACACTCATTTCCATTGTATTATGCACACGGGTGCATAAGGAGATTAGTTGCTATTGCAACATGCACCCGGCGCAGCGGGCAGGGAAAGTTTTCCCTGCAATTGCACACGGGTGCATAAGGAAATCGAAACTTATTTACAATGCGAAATGGGAGGTAGCGCAATGAATATATTAGATACGTTGGGGAACCTGCTGGAGCAGACCGCATTTTTCAGCCTCACCTGGGGAAACTATCTGATGATCGTGGTCGCCTGCGTGTTCCTTTACCTGGCAATCGCCAAGGGCTTTGAGCCGCTTCTCTTGACGCCCATCGCCTTCGGCATGTTACTTGTAAATATTTACCCTCAGATCATGGCGGAGCCGACGGTGGTGGACGGCGTGGAGCAGGCCGGCGGCGTGCTCTGGTATTTCTTCCAGCTGGACGAGTGGGCCATCCTGCCCTGCCTGATCTTCATGGGCGTGGGCGCCCAGACGGACTTCGGCCCGCTGATCGCCAATCCGAAGAGCTTCCTCCTCGGAGCGGCGGCTCAGTTCGGTATTTATGCGGCCTATATCGGCGCTATGCTGATGGGCTTCAACGGGATGGAATCAGCGGCCATCGCCATCATCGGCGGTGCAGACGGCCCCACGTCCATCTTCTTGGCCAACAAGCTGGGACAGCAGCAGATTTTAGGACCCATCGCCGTGGCGGCTTATTCCTATATGTCCCTGGTTCCGATCATCCAGCCGCCTATTATGAAGGCACTGACCACGGAGAAGGAGCGGAAGATCAAGATGGAACAGCTCCGCCCGGTTTCCAAGCTGGAGAGGATCCTCTTCCCGGTGATCGTCACTATCGTTGTCTGTATGATCCTGCCCTCCACGGCGCCCTTGGTCGGTATGCTGATGCTCGGCAACCTGTTTAAGGAGTCCGGCGTGGTGAGACAGCTCACGGAGACGGCTTCCAATGCGATGATGTATATCGTGGTTATCCTCCTCGGCACTTCCGTGGGAGCCACCACCAGCGCAGAGGCGTTTTTGAATTTTGCCACCATCAAGATCGTGGTTCTGGGCCTTGTGGCTTTTGCCTTCGGCACCGCAGTCGGCGTTCTCTTCGGAAAGCTGATGAGCAAGCTCTCCGGCGGCAAGATCAATCCTCTGATCGGCTCGGCCGGCGTGTCGGCCGTTCCCATGGCGGCCCGCGTGTCCCAGAAGGTGGGTGCGGAGGCAGATCCGACCAATTTCCTGCTGATGCATGCTATGGGTCCCAACGTGGCAGGCGTGATCGGTACGGCTGTGGCTGCCGGTACGTTTATGGCTGTGTTCGGCGTGAAATAATGACGTGGCGGCAAAGGCTGTTGCCGTCGCCTATGATATAGAAGACAGGAGGAATTAACATGTCACAGGTTGAAAAAAGACCGGTAAAAATTACCGAGACCATACTGCGTGACGCTCACCAGAGTCTGATCGCAACAAGAATGACCACGGAGCAGATGCTGCCCATTGTGGACAAGATGGATAAGATCGGCTACCATGCCGTGGAGTGCTGGGGCGGAGCCACCTTCGATTCCTGCCTCCGCTTCCTGAAGGAAGATCCCTGGGAGAGACTGAGAAAGTTAAAGGACGGCTTCAAGAACACGAAGCTGCAGATGCTCTTCCGCGGCCAGAATATTTTGGGTTACAATCATTATCCCGACGACGTGGTGGAGTATTTCGTGCAGAAATCCATCGCCAACGGCATTGACATCATCCGTATTTTTGACTGCCTGAACGATATCCGCAATCTGGAGTGCGCAGTCAAGGCGGCTATCAAGGAGAAGGGCCATGCGCAGGTTGCCCTTTCCTATACGCTGGGTGACGCCTACACGCTGGACTACTGGATGGATATCGCCAAGAAGATCGAGGACATGGGCGCCCATTCCATTTGTATCAAGGATATGGCGGGCCTTTTAGTTCCCGCCAAGGCCACGGAGCTGGTTCAGGCGCTTAAATCCGCCACGACGCTGCCTATTGACCTGCATACTCATTATACCTCCGGTGTCGCTTCCATGACTTATATGAAAGCGGTGGAGGCGGGCTGTGATATCATCGACACGGCCATGTCGCCTCTGGCCCTGGGCACCAGCCAGCCGGCCACCGAGGTCATGGTGGAAGCCTTCAAGGGCACGCCCTATGACACGGGCCTTGACATCACGGCGCTCTCCGAGATTGCGGAGCACTTTACGCCCATCCGTGAGGAAGCCCTTAAGAGCGGTCTCTTAAATCCCAAGGTTCTGGGTGTCAACATCAAGACCCTGATGTACCAGGTGCCCGGCGGTATGCTCTCCAACCTGCTGTCCCAGCTGAAGGAGCAGGGCGCAGAGGATAAGTTCCAGGCCGTGCTGGAAGAGGTTCCGAGGGTGAGAAAAGACTTCGGTGAGCCGCCCTTGGTTACGCCCTCCAGCCAGATCGTGGGAACCCAGGCCGTGTTCAACGTGCTGATGGGCGAGCGCTACAAGATGGTGACCAACGAATCCAAGAAGTTACTCCGGGGCGAGTTCGGCCAGACCGTAAAGCCCATGAATCCGGAAGTGATCAAGAAGTGCATCGGCGATGCGGAGCGGATCACCTGCCGTCCCGCCGACAAGCTGGAGCCCAAGCTTGTCCAGTATGAGAAGGAGATGGCCCAGTGGAAAGAGCAGGACGAGGACGTCCTTTCCTACGCTCTCTTCCCCCAGGTGGCCGTGGACTTCTTCAAATACAGAGAGGCCCAGAAAACCAAGGTGGATCCCACCCTTGCCAAGGATGGGAGTTACCCTGTTTAAGCGATGAGCCGTGCGGAGACGGAAAAAAGGCGGATAAGGCTGCTCGCAGCCTTATCCGCCTTTTTTCTGGCTCCATAGGGCGAATGCCCACAGCGAGGAAAGCCGTAAGGCTTTGCGAGCTGTGCACGGCGGGGGCGGGAAGGCGAATGCCCATGGCGAGGTCACGGGCATTCACCGTAAAAGCGGCATACTGCCCGTGAGCCTGTTGACCTTCTTTTTCGCACCGCAGATCGCAATCCCCAGATACCGGAGATCACTTTCCGGAACCCGGCCCATCTCCTCCACGAACTCCCCGTAGGTTTTACAGCCCTGAGCCAGATCAGAGAAATCCACGCCGGTCAGTTCTTCAAAATCAGGTTGGTCAAGCTGTCTTTTGATCTGTCGGATGATTTCCGGCGATCCTTTTAAGATGGGCACGGGAAACTCGATGATTCCGAGATGCCTGCTGCCGCTTTGGTCAGTTACGTCGGCACCCACCATTCCTGGCAGTTCCTTTCCCAGGGTAATGCCCAGGATTGCCGCCGTGTTGGCGATCATGCCGGCCGGCAGTTTCTCATCAATGATCATAACGCACTTTTCGTTTTGCCAGTCCATGTTTGTCTTGGTTCCTTTCTCAAGAAGATTGTATGTCCATTGTATCAGGGAGGATTCCTGCCGGCTTGTAAAATATCTTCTTTCTTTATTGCTGTTTGAAGTTGAATCTTACAACGGTTATGGATATAATATCATTGTCCCATCGGTGTCTTTTGCAGAAAGGCGGATTATCGATATGAAAATAGTAACTGAACGACTTGGAATGGGATTTTTGGATTGCTTTCCTCCGGCATTTTTGAAAGACAGACCGGAAAGTTTATCGGAACGATAGGCGTAGGGGATTACCACGACCTGCACGAACCGGAGCTATTCTATCATCTGCTGCCGGAACATCGGGGATATGGATTTGCCACAGAAGTGAATTGAATTTGCGGAGGTGATAGTATGCTTGAGAATATACCATCTCAATCAATTATGACGGAATTGCTGGGACAATCCCTGTATGAGGTTTGGCAGGCGTTATGTTCGGTCATTGATGAAAAATACGATATGGAACGGTTATGGAACACCGGTGGTAAGAAATGGTCTTACGAGTATAAGTATCGCAGGGGAGGAAAAACCCTTTGCAGCTTATACGCAAAACGTAATTGTGTTGGTTTCATGATTATTTTTGGGAAAGAGGAACGAGCAAAATTTGAGGCTGTAAGGGATACTTTTTCTAATGCTGTTTGCAGGCAATATGATGAAGCGCAAACCTATCATGATGGAAAATGGGTCATGTTTGAACCGACGAATACGGCGGAATTAGATGACTATATGAGATTGCTGGCCGTTAAGCGAAAACCGAATCGGAAGCGATAATTGTCGTCGTAATAGATTGACAGTGGACTGTAGTGCAGTCCAGTTGGGGAGGAGTACGCAGAATGAAAGAGCAGATTGCCCATTACATCAACGTGCTGGGGAAATTTTGTGGGAAACGGGATCTGGAGGTTCTCACAGGAGATTGCTTGCAGAGGCGTTTTGGAATCTGTCAGGCGGATGTCATGGTGTTGTTTGGAGGAAGCATTCTGCAGGGGGGAGACGTTCTCGCCTGTGGAATAAAGGAGCAGATCGCAAAAAAGTACGTGGTCGTCGGCGGGGAGGGCCATACGACGGAAACCCTCAGGCAGAGGGTGCGGCAGGAATATCCCACCCTGAGGACGGAGGGACTGTCGGAGGCGGAAATCTTTCAGGGATACCTGTCTGCGGTTTACGGCTTGCAGGCGGATTACCTTGAGACGGAATCCACCAACTGCGGCAACAACATTACCAATCTCCTTGCGCTTTTGGAGGAGAAGGGCATTCCTTTCCGGAGCATCATCCTCTGCCAGGACGCTTCCATGCAGCGCAGGATGGAAGCCGGTCTGCGCAAGTACGTGTCTGACGAGGTTCGGATCATCAACTATGCCGCTTATGAGGCGGAGGTGGCGGTGAAGGAGGGGGCGCTGGCGTATTCCTCTGAGAGCCATGGGATGTGGGAGATGGAGCGGTATGTCAGTCTGCTCATGGGTGAAATCCCCAGGCTTAGGGACGACGAGAACGGGTACGGCCCGTCGGGGCGGGATTTTATCGCCCATGTGGAGATTCCGGAGGAGGTGAGGCATGCCTTTGAGGAATTGAAGAAGCGATATGGAAACCATGTCCGGGAGGCGAATCCTCTTTATGCCTCAAGGGGTTCTGCGGATCATCGGGGCAGCGAATAACGGCGAATTTTTATGGAGTATGTATGGAACAAGTATTTGTGACGACGGCGGGGATCCCGGTTTATTCTTATCCAAATCCCCATCTACACAGTTTCTGCCTCTGTCTGTATGTGAAGGCGGGCCCCATGTATGAGGGGAAGGAGGAGAACGGAATCACCCATTTTTTTGAGCATGTGGTGATCCGGAACGTGAACCGAATCATGGACGGAAGGCTGTATCAGACTCTGGATCAGCTGGGGCTTTCTCTGAACGGGGCCACCTACAAGGAGTTCGTCCATTTTTCCGTCAGCGGGGCGTCGGTCCATTTTCGGGAGGCGGCCCGGATTTTCCTGAAACTCCTGGAGCCTTTGGCACTCTCGGAGGAGGAGATCGACACGGAGCGGAAGCGGATCCTGGCAGAGATTCGGGAGTATGACAGGGGGAAGTCCCTGGAGGCCAGGACGGAACGGGCGGTCTGGGAGGGAACCTCTCTGACGAGGACCATTGCCGGAAAGAAGAAGCGGTTGAAGAAGATGGGGAAAAAGGAGTTATCCAGGTTTCGCCGGACTTTTTTTGACGGGAGGAATCTGTTTTTCTATCTGACGGGGAATTGTTCGCAGGAGGATGTCTCTTATTTTCTGGAGGAGCTGGAAAAGCAGAAATTTTTTGAGGGGGCGAAGGAACGGCGGAATCTGGCCCCTGTCCCGGACTGTTTTTTTAAGCGGACGGGAGAGCCGGTGATCGTAAAGGGAAGGGGCACGGAGGTCTCCTTTTCTTTCGACGTGGACGTGACCCGCTACAGCGGCGCCATGTTGAATCTTTTTTATAATATGCTGTTCACGGGGGATTACTGTCCGGTCTACCAGGAGCTCTCGGAAAAGACCGGTTATATTTACAGCTATGACGATCAGTTTGAACGGTATCGGAATATCGGGAGCCTGCAGTTAAGTTATGAGGTGGCTGCGGACAAATTTTACAAGGCTTTTGCCGGGACCATGGACATTTTCTGCCGCCTGAAAAGGGACGGCGGGAACCTGGAGTATGTGCGGGCCATTTATCTGGACAACGGCGACATGGCCCTGGACGACGTGGGGGATTTCAACTGGAACCGGGCTTATGACTGCCACATCATGGGGGAGGATTATCCGGACATCGAGGCCAAAAAGCGGGCCTACGGGGTGGTGCGGGAGTCAGACATGGCACGGATGGCGAGAGAGATCTTCCGGCCGGAAAATCTGACGGTGGTGGTGAAGGGGAAGAAAAAGAAGCTTTTGAAAAAGCGGATTCAGAAGCTTATGGGGCGGCTGGAGGCCGGTCACTGACGGATGCCGTCTGATCTATCTGTGCCCGCCTCCGTGGCTGCCGTGGGATTCGTGACGGCCGCACCCGCTGTCCTGACCCTGCGGCATCTCACAGGCAGGTGACGTCTCACCGGTTGGAGATGGTTCCTTGGTATCGCCTGTATCGCCGTCTGACAGGCGGTCGATGAGATCCCGGATCCCGCTCATGGTCATCCCTTGTACAGTTTCCGGAGTGATTTCCGGGTCCAGGAGCTGTAATTCCAAAAAGGCCCTGTATTTTCCACAGGAAAGGCCCGCCTCATGGGCGGATGTGACTTCTGCCGAAGAGGAATGGTAGCAGTGGGTATTTTTATGGCCTGCCGTGCACCCTTCCAGTTTGGAAAGAATTTGGGCGGATTGGGTTTCGTCGGAGCCTGCGACGGTGATGACCATCTCTTCGTCGTCGGACAGCATGGCGGCTATCTTTTTGTTTTCTAAGATCTGGCGGACGGCTTCCTCGTAATGTCTGAATTTGATATCCATGGCGGCCGTCAGCTCTCTGGCGTCGTCATTCAGGCTGTTCACGGAAATGACCCTGTCAAACCGGTTGATGCCCAGTTCCAGGGACGGGTTGATGTCAATGCTGATGATCGAGGTCTGGGTAAAGTAAAGCCGGTGGCCCATGACCAGCAGGAACAGAAGGCATGCGCAGGCGGCGGCGTACATGTGGAACCGGCGTTTTGCCGGTCTGGTGTAGTTTTTGGTTTTTTGTGTGAGAAACGCCTTGGTCTTGTCTTTTAATGGCTCTTCTGCCTGCACCCGCCGGAAAGCCTCTTTGATCTTGTCATTCATAGTCGTCACCTCCCAGCTTTTCCCGCAGCATTCTCTTGGAACGTGTCAGGAGCGTGTAGATGGTGTTTACGTTTTTGCCTAATATGTGGCTGATTTGAGGGGCCGTATAGTCTTCGAAATAATGAAGATAGACGACGTCTCTGTATTTTTGAGGCAGGGAAAGCACGGCTTCTATCACTTCTCTGTGATCGGGAGGCAGTTCCATGGGCTGTTCCGTCAGTTCGTCCAGGGAGACGGTGCGGCTGTGGAAAAAGCTTTTGAGCAAGTCTTTGCAGGCGTTGATGGTAACCCGGATGAACCAGGCCCGCTCGTATTCTTTGCTTTCAAACAACACGGAACTAAGGGCATATTTCAGGAACACGGTCTGAAATATGTCCTCGGTATCTGCATAATTTTTCAGATGGATCATGCAGAGCCGCCGAACCGTGTCGGAATGCCGTTCGACGGCCCTTTCTACCTCTTCTTCGCTCCGCATTATGGTTCCCTTTTTATCTGCCGCACCGGCCCCGGAAGCCGTGTCCGTGGCCCTGCCCGTGATGTCCACGCTGTGCGCCCGGGCGGGCGGAGTAATTCACAGAATCACTGTAACTGTCCTCACGGTCTGTGTCAGCCAAATTTGTTTCTTCCCAGACGGGGCCGCCTTGATGATATCTCCCGCAATTGATGTGGTATAAAAAAAGTTGACAGCCCATTCTCAAGGATTTGAGATATAATC